>JAFVVQ010000051.1 GCA_017502085.1 Clostridia bacterium
GCATCTGTTGCAGGTGCGTCTGTTGATTCTTCAACGGGAGCTGCTGTTGTGGTTTCGGGTTCTTCGTTACCGCCGCAAGCTGCGAATGAGAAGAGCATTGCAACTGCGAGGAGAACTGCGAGAAGCTTTTTCATGGTTTTTCCTCCTGAAAAAAATATAGTTTTGGCGGAATGCACAGAAGATATGCATCCCGCACATCCGCTTATAATAAAAATACTACACAAAACCTTGTTTGTCAAGATTGATTTTATTTCTTAATAATTAAATATTATTTACATTTTATTAAATATTTAATGGTGACAGAAGCGGAAATATGTGATATAATATCTCTAATTATACTGGAGGATTGTGCACAATGGCGATTAAAAAATTTGTTTCGTGGAACGTTAACGGAATAAGAGCTTGTCTCGGCAAGGATTTTTATGAGAGTTTTGCATCGCTTGATGCTGATATTTTCTGCCTGCAGGAAACAAAAATGCAGGAGGGTCAGGCGGAGCTTATCCTTGACGGTTATCACCAGTATTGGAATTATGCCGAGAAAAAAGGGTATTCGGGTACTGCGGTTTTTTCAAAAGAAGAGCCGATTGCCGTCACCTACGGTCTCGGAATTCCCGAGCACGATACCGAAGGCAGAGTCATTACTCTTGAATTCGGGAACTACTATTTTATAACGGTATACGTGCCCAATGCAAGAGACGGTCTTGTGCGTCTTGACTACCGCATGGAGTGGGAGGATGCATTCAGAGAGTATATCAAAAAGCTCGATGAAAAGAAACCTGTCATTTTCTGCGGAGACCTTAACGTAGCACATAACGAGATTGACCTCAAGAATCCGAAGTCAAACCGCCGCAATCCCGGTTTCACCGACGAGGAGAGAGGCAAATTCACCGAAATGCTTGAAAGCGGATTCGTCGATACTTTCAGACATTTTTATCCTGACCTCGAAGGTGCTTACAGCTGGTGGAGCTACAGATTCTCCGCAAGAGCCAAGAATGCGGGATGGAGAATCGACTATTTCATCGTTTCCGAAAGACTCCGCAGTAACCTTAAGGATGCAAAAATTCACAATGAAATTTTCGGCTCGGACCACTGCCCGGTTGAATTAACGATAGAACTGTGAGGAGATATATAGTATGAAAGATAAAGCACTTAAAATTATTGCCGCCGTACTTGCGGTTACAACCGTTGTTACTTTTGCTGCATTTTTTCTGACAAAGGATAAATCACCCGAAAGCAAGCCTTCGGGCAAGGATGCGGTGGTATATTCTTATGAAAACAGCGAATACACGAAAGCGGTTTCTGTTAAGGGTACAAACGGGGAAATCTTTTTGCCCACAGACTTTGAGAATATCTATTTTACCGCAGACCTCGGAAACAAGGTGAGTTTCTACGAATATGCAAACGGAGCATTCGCCGCGAGTTCATTGCCCGTCAAGCAGGTCAGCACCAAGCTTTCTGCAACGTATGAAACAATCCCCGTAACCGTAAACTATATCGAAAAAGACGGCAAAACATTCGGTGTGGGCGTTTTCACTTCCGATATGGATGATTCGGTCAAGGTCTATTCCTATGCTTTTGTCAAGCTCATAAACAAACCCGTCGGTTACGGCGCGGGATATCTTCTTCTTGCCGATTTCGAAAAGGAAAATTTCTACAGCGCAGACAAGATTTATTCCGAAATCTATAATTTCGATCTCTCGGGCGGAAAGACAAGCACGTACGTTTCAAACAATACCCGTCTCATCGATAAAAACGGTGCATTCAGAAATGACTGGACCATGCTGACGGATGACTTTGTAGCAAATCTCGGCGGTGCAAAGTATTTCTTCTCATCCAGATATTATACCGCCGCTGAAAGAGGCACGAGAGCCGACGTTATGGTGCTTTCAAACGCATACAGACCCGAAATCGTTGTCGAAGACATTCTCGGCACGTGGTTTGTCAATGACGCAAACGGTATGCATTATCTGAAGAAGACCGACAAGGGATTTGCAAATATGCTCGGTCAGAACAAAGCTGAAAAAGTTCTTTCGGATTTTGACGGCGACTACTTTGCGGATTACCTTCAGGACGGCAAATGGCTTATAAATAAAAAGAGCCTTGTTGCAACCGACCTTATGACCGGAGCAACAAAGACTCTTAAAGATATTGATATCAAGGCGTTTGACACAGTTTCTGTTTCGCCCGACGGCAACAAGTTTGTTTTTGCCGCAAAGGGAATCAGAAACGAAAACGGTGCGGTTGTTCAGCAACTTGTTATCTGCACTGCAGACGGCTCTGCGGCGCCCGTATCCTACAGTGAGCCTCTTCTTTTTGCAGAAAGCTCGGATTTCATCTGGCTTGATAACGGTAACGTCATGAGTGTCAGAGCAACCGTTGCAGACGGCTCAAAGTCAGGCAGTATTATTTATACGTATTAATTAAACGTTTTCGGCTCTGAAATCGAGTTTGATTTCATCGTGATCGAGAGTAAGAGCCGTATATCTGACTCCGGCAGAGTCAAACATTCTTTTGGATGCTCTTGTGCCGGGAGTATCGGCATATTTGTCGGAAAGATAGAAAACTTCTTTGATTCCGCACTGGATGATGGCCTTTGCACATTCGTTGCAGGGGAAAAGCGCAACGTAGATTTTGCAGCCTTCAAGACTTGAACCGCCGTTATTGAGAATGGCGTTAAGCTCGGCGTGGCAGACGTACGGATATTTTGTTTCGTATTCGTCGCCGCTTCTTTCCCACGGGAAACAGTCATCGCTGCAGCCTCTGGGGAAACCGTTATAACCGACGGACATAATCTTGTTGTTATTGTTTACGATGCAGGCGCCGACCTGAGTGTTGGGGTCTTTGCTACGGCGGGCTGAAAGCATTGCGATGCCCATAAAATATTCGTCCCAGGAAATATAGTCTTCTCTTTTAGGCATAATATCTGCTCCTTTTCTGTGATTCTTACAATTCGGATTTTACCATATAAAAAAGAATAATACAACACTTAAACATAAATTATTACGGAAGATTTTATTCCGAAATTAACCTATGAGGTGATTCAAATGGGCTTTTTAACCAAGATTTTCGGTGATTATTCAACGAAAGAAATCAAGCGTATCAGACCGCTTTGCAACAAGGTTCTGGATCTTGAGAAGGAGTTTTCTCAGCTGACAGACGAGCAGCTTCAGGCAAAAACTCCCGAATTCAAGCAGCGTCTTTCAAACGGAGAAACACTCGATGATATTCTCCCCGAGGCATTTGCCGCCTGCCGTGAAGCATCGTGGCGAGTAATCGGTATGAAGCATTTCCCCGTTCAGATTATCGGCGGTATCATTCTGCATCAGGGCAGAATTGCCGAAATGAGAACGGGTGAAGGCAAGACTCTCGTTGCAACCCTTCCCGCATACCTCAATGCGCTTTCAGGCGAGGGCGTTCACATTGTTACCGTCAACGATTATCTTGCACGCCGAGACAGTGAATGGATGGGTAAGGTATACCGTTTTATGGGTCTGACCGTCGGACTCATCGTTCACGAAAAGGAAAACCCCGAGCGCAAGGAAGCCTATGCCGCCGACATTACTTACGGCACAAACAATGAAATGGGCTTCGACTATCTGCGTGATAATATGGTTGTATATAAGGAACACAAGGTGCAGAGAGGTCACAGCTATGCCATCGTTGACGAAGTTGACTCTATCCTTATCGATGAAGCAAGAACTCCGCTTATTATTTCAGGTCGCGGCGAGAAATCAACGGATCTCTACAAAATGGCAAACCGCTTTGCTCTTATGCTCAAGTGCGTGAGAATCAAGGAAGTTCAGTCGAAAGAAAATATTGAAGATCTTGTCGGTGATGATTGCGATTACGTTGTTGACGAAAAATCAAAGACTGCCACACTCACAAAAGCGGGCGTTGCAAAGGCTGAAAAGTTTTTCAACCTTGAAAACCTTATGGATGCCGAAAATATGACAATCCAGCACCATATCAATCAGGCAATCAAGGCAATCGGCGTTATGAAGCGCGACGTTGACTACGTTGTCAAGGATAATCAGGTGCTTATCGTAGATGAATTTACGGGCAGAATTATGCTCGGCAGACGCTATAACGAAGGTCTGCATCAGGCAATCGAAGCCAAGGAAGGCGTTAACGTTGAGCACGAGAGCAAGACCCTTGCCACGATAACCTTCCAGAATTATTTCCGTCTTTACAAGAAGCTTTCGGGTATGACGGGTACTGCTATGACCGAGGAGACCGAATTCAATCAGATTTACGGTCTTGACGTCATTGAAATCCCCACCAATAAGCCGATGATAAGAAACGATATGCCCGACGTTGTCTATAAGACCGAAAAGGCTAAGTTTGAGGCAGTTATTCAGACGATTGAAGAGTGTCATTCAAAGGGTCAGCCCGTACTTGTAGGTACGGTTTCGATTGAAAAATCAGAGCTTCTCAGCCTTCTTCTCAAGCGCAAGGGCATCAAGCACGAAGTCCTCAATGCGAAGCATCACGAAAAGGAAGCTGAAATCGTTGCTCAGGCGGGTAAACTCGGTGCCGTAACCATCGCAACAAATATGGCAGGCCGTGGTACCGATATCAAGCTCGGCGGTAACTCCGAGTATCTTGCCAAGTCTGAAATGCGCCGTATGGGTTGCACGGAGGAGCTTATTGCAGAGGCAACGGGCTTTGCTGAAACCGACAATCAGGAAATCCTCGATGCAAGAAAGTTATATACTTCTCTTGAGAAGAAATACGATGCGGAAATCGAGCCCGAAGCGGAGCAGGTCAGAAACGCAGGCGGTCTCTTTATCGTAGGTACGGAGCGTCACGAATCCAGACGAATCGATAATCAGCTCAGAGGACGTGCGGGCCGTCAGGGTGACCCCGGTGCGAGCCGATTCTTCCTTTCAACCGAGGATGACCTTATGCGTCTTTTCGGCGGTGACAGAATCAATTCGCTCCTCAACACGCTCAAAACTCCCGAGGATATGCCTATCGAGGCAAAGCTTATTTCCAACACAATCGAAAGCGCTCAGAAGAAGATTGAAGGCAGAAACTTCGGCATCAGAAAGAGCGTTCTCCAGTATGACGACGTTATGAACCGTCAGAGAGAGCTTATCTATAAGCAGCGCAATCAGGTGCTTGACGGCGAAGAACTCAAGCCCGTTATTCTTCGTATGATTGAGGGCAGCATCAACGATGCAGTTGATATGTTCTGCTCCGATCACGCATCGAAAAAGGAGTGGAATACCGACGGTCTTATTGAGAAATTCAAGAGCTGGGGTATTGCTGCGGACGGTGATTTCGAAGATGTCAGAGACAAGGATGAAATCCGTGAGACTCTTATCGAGAGAGCAACGAACAGATACGAAGAGAGAGAAGAGCTTTTCGGCACGAACGAAAACGGCGAACCTGTTATGCGTGAACTTGAGAAGATGATTCTTCTCCGTACTGTTGACAGCAAGTGGATGGATCACATTGATGCGATGGATCAGCTTCGCAGAGGAATCGGTCTGCGCGCATACGGTCAGACGGATCCCGTTGTTGCTTACAGACAAGTCGGTTCGGATATGTTTGACGGTATGAACGAGGAAATCCGAGAGGATACTGCCCGCAATATGCTCATCGTTATGATCAGGAGTAAGGAAGAAACCAAGCGTGAGCAGACCGCAAAGATTACGGGTACAAGCGGTGTATCCGACGGAAGTGAAAAGGGCAGAACCGTCAAGAAGAAAGAAAAGGTTCGTCCCAACGATCCGTGTCCTTGCGGAAGCGGTAAGAAGTACAAGAACTGCTGCGGTAACGTCAGGAATTAATTTCTTCCCCCGAAGGCGATATGAAGGAAGGAAGTTATCTGCCCTTACCCCATAAAATTATGATATAACAAATAAAACGACCGCACTGCAATGCGGTCGTTTTGCTTATCAGCTGATTTTTCTGCCGTTCTTCAGTTTGATTTTGCCGAACATTGGTACTTTTACGTAGCCGTCAAAGGTGTCATCATCAAGAGTAACAACAAGGGTGATATCCTTGCCGGGGAAAACACCCGTTTCAATCGTTGCGGTGATTGTATCATCATCTTCTTCAACTGATTTGACGGTGACGTCGGGAACATTTACGTCGGGAACGTTGAGTTTGAAGCCGTATTTGCCGTTGTTATCAAAAATTTCAAAATCGACGTCACCTGAGTAAAACATTGTATTAACGCTGCAAGCCCATCTGCCTAAACCTATCATAATATAAAACTCCTTTCAAAACTTTCTGCGGTCATTCTATCACAGATTTGCTGAATTATCAATATGTAAGTAATATTTTTATTAAAACCACAGTATCTTGTGTAAAGATGTGTTTTGCCGATATATTATATTACTATACATTTTATATATATGTCATATGCGGAAAGATGCACTCTGCCCAGTTAAAGCGCAAAAGCCTTGACATCATTGGGATTGGGGGCTCTGAAGCACGCAAAAAATCTGAAAAATTTCTGATAAAAAGTATTGACAAACGCTTGACAGTATGTTATATTATTCGAGCATGCTCTAGGATTAGGGGCAATTATGCCCAAAACCCAACCGAGAGCAAGCATGATATGCGTTGATGCGGGAGGTGGCTGCCCCTTGAGGCAGGAAATTTCCGCGGAGTATGTCCGATTTCAAACCGGGCGAATTGTGTCCTGACGAGAGGTCTGCCATTCCCGGGCGGCCTTGTTGCAGGATACCTATGTGCAAATGAGCGAAAGCTAACCCGGAAATATGTTTTTCCGGTTTTTAAATCGGACGGGTTGAAACACCCGGGTCGGTTTTCACAAAGTTTGCAGCCCGCCAAATTTTTAAGGAGGCGTTCCAAATGGCAGTAAAGGGAAAAATCAGAATCAGGCTCAAGGGCTACGATCACAACGTTGTTGATAAGGCAGCAGAAAAGATCGTAGAAACAGCTAAGAGAACAGGCGCTCAGGTTTCGGGTCCCGTTCCCCTTCCCACAGAGAAGGAAGTTGTTACAATTCTTCGCGCAGTTCATAAGTATAAGGACAGCCGCGAACAGTTTGAGCAGAGAACTCACAAAAGGCTTATCGACATCATCAGACCTTCAGCAAAGACAGTTGAAGCTCTGACAGGTCTTGAGCTTCCCGCAGGCGTTGAAATCGAAATCAAGCTTTAATTTCAACAAATGCAGGTCATGTTGGCCCGGAGAGGTCAACCAATAACCTAAAGGAGGAAAGCATAATATGCAGAAAGCAATCATCGGCAAGAAAATCGGTATGACACAGATTTTCGACGAAAAGGGAAACGTAATTCCCGTAACAGTTGTTGAAGCCGGCCCCTGCAACGTCGTAATGAAGAAGACAATCGAAAACGACGGTTACGAAGCAGTTCAGCTCGGTTACGGCGACGTAAAGGTTCAGCGCGTGAACAAGCCCATGATGGGTCACTTCAAGAAGGCTGACGTTGCTCCCAAGAAGACTCTCAAAGAGTTCAAGCTTGACGATATGGCAAGCATCAATGTGGGCGACACAATCAAGGCAGACATCTTCGCAGTCGGCGAAAAGGTAGACGTAGTCGGCACAAGCAAAGGTAAGGGTACTGCCGGTGCAATCAAAAGATGGAACTTCTCCAGACTCAAGGAATCCCACGGTACAGGTCCTGTTGCAAGACACGCCGGTTCTCTGGGCGCTTGCTCCGATCCCTCAAGAGTTTATAAGGGAAAGAAGCTTGCAGGTCACCTTGGCTGCGAAAGAGTTACAATCCAGAATCTCGTAGTTGCAAAGATTGACGCAGAAAACAACCTTCTCGCAATCAAGGGCGCCATCCCCGGCCCCAAGGGCGGCATCGTTGTTATCCGCGACTCAGTTAAGAAAGCTTAAAAGGAAAGGAGCAGAACAGAATGCCTACAGTATCAGTATTCGACATGACAGGTAAGAAGGTTTCCGATATGGAGCTTAATGACAGCATCTTCGGAATCGAGCCCAGCATTCCTGCTATGCACCTTTGCGTAGTAGCTTATCTGGCAAATCAGCGTCAGGGTACACAGTCAACACTTACAAGATCAGAAGTAAGCGGCGGCGGTAAAAAGCCCTGGAGACAGAAGGGCACAGGCCGCGCAAGACAGGGTTCAACAAGAGCTCCCCAGTGGTACCACGGCGGTATTTCACACGGTCCCAAGCCCAGAAAGTATCACAAGGATGTTAACAAGAAGGTCAGAAGACTTGCTATCAAGTCTGCTCTTTCATCCAAGGTTGCTGACAGTGAACTTATCGTTCTCGACGACATCAAGCTTGATGCAATCAAGACAAAGGAAATGGCTAAGGTTGTTAACTCACTTGAAACCGGCAAGAAGGTCCTCTTCGTTCTTCCCGAGAAGAATGATATCGTTTATCGCTCAGCAAGAAACATTGCAGGCGTTAAGACAACCCTTGCCGCCACACTCAACGTTTACGATATCCTCAACTGCGACACAGTTGTAGTTCTTAAGGATGCTGTAAACAAGATCGAGGAGGTTTACGCATGAGCAAGTTAGCACAGGATATTATCCTCCGCCCCGTAATCACCGAAAACAGCATGGACGGCATCGCAGACAGAAAGTATACCTTCGAAGTTGCCAAGGATGCAAACAAGGTTGAAATCAAGGCTGCTGTTGAAAAGCTTTTCGGCGTTAAGGTTGCTAAGGTTAACACAATCAACGTTGACGGTAAGCTCAGAAGATACGGCCGTTACGAAGGCTACACAGCTTCTCGCAAGAAGGCTATCGTTACTCTTACCGAAGACTCCAAGACAATCGAATTCTTTGACGGAATGATGTAATCCCGATTACTTAATGTAATCAACAGGACAGTGTTCCTATAAAATCCGGCGATAAAGTATGGAGACTGACATTGCTCCGCAAAGTCGCTATAAGGAGAGTGTAGAAAAATGTCTATCAAGGTTTATAAGTCGACAACCAACGCAAGACGTAATATGTCGACTACAGATTATTCCGAGCTTTCAAAGGTTGCTCCCGAAAGAAGCCTGCTTGTTTCTCTCAAGAAGAACAGCGGCCGCAACAGCTACGGAAGAATCACAGTTCGTCACCGCGGTGGCGGACAGAGAAGAAAGTATCGTGTTATCGACTTCAAGAGAGATAAGTTCGATATTCCCGCAACAGTAGCAAGTGTTGAGTACGATCCCAACAGATCTGCTTTCATTGCTCTTCTTCAGTATGAAGACGGCGAGAAGAGATACATCCTTCAGCCCGCAGGTCTGAAGGTAGGCGATACCGTTGTTGCCGGCACAGGCGCCGACATCAAGCCCGGTAACGCACTTCCCCTCACCAACATCCCTGTTGGTACAGTTGTTCACAACGTTGAGCTCTACCCCGGCAGAGGCGGTCAGCTTGCAAGAGCTGCAGGTAACTCCGCACAGCTCATGGCTAAGGAAGGCGTTTATGCCCTTCTTCGTCTCCCCTCAGGCGAGCTTCGCAACGTTCCCGCTAACTGCATGGCTACAATCGGCCAGGTAGGTAACCTCGATCATGAAAACGTTAAGGTTGGTAAGGCCGGCCGTAAGCGTCACATGGGTTGGAGACCCACCGTTCGCGGTTCAGTTATGAACCCCTGCGATCACCCCCACGGTGGTGGTGAAGGTAAGGCTCCCATCGGTAGATCCGGTCCTGTTACACCTTGGGGCAAGCCCGCTCTTGGTTACAAGACCAGAAAGACAAAGAAAACGTCCGACAAGCTTATCATAAAGCGTCGTAACGACAAATAAGTGAAAGGAGCAGATAATAATGGGCAGAAGCGTTAAAAAAGGACCTTTTGTGCAGCCTAAACTGCTCGAAAGAGTTCAGAAGATGAACGAAGCCGGCGAGAAGCAGGTTCTTAAGACCTGGAGCCGCTCATCCACAATCTTCCCCGACTTTGTCGGCCACACATTTGCAGTTCACGACGGACGCAAGCATGTTCCTGTTTATGTAACAGAAGATATGGTAGGTCACAAGCTCGGCGAATTTGCGCCTACAAGAACCTTCAGAGGTCACGCAGGCTCAAAAACATCAAACAACGGTAAATAATCGGCGAAAGGAGTGTATTAACAATGTCAGATATGGCAATGCAGAGTGTGCCCACAGCAACAGCTAAAGCCACTTATATTCGTATTGCGCCTCGCAAGGTTCAGATTGTGCTTGACTTAATCCGCAATCAGCCCGCAGATAAGGCAATGGCAATTCTCAAGTACACGCCCAAGGCCGCGTGTGAACCCTTGATGAAGCTTTTAAAGTCAGCAATGGCTAATGCTGAAAACA
>JAFVVQ010000052.1 GCA_017502085.1 Clostridia bacterium
GTGAAGCCGCCTCCAAGATAAGATATCCCATGGCGTAAGCCAGTAAGACCCCTCATGGACTATGAGGTTGATAGGTTGCATGTGTAAGCGTGGTGACACGTTCAGCTTGGCAATACTAATAGGTCGAGGGCTTGACCATATCATTTCTCTTCTATTCATTTCGATCTTTGTTCAGTTTTCAGGGTGTGTTCGAAAGATACAAATCCAACCGTCTCTTATGAGACGGTTTTTTTGTTTAAATTGGCTTAATAAGATTTATAAGTCTGAATTGTTTGAACAAGAAAAGCAATAAGAAAACCGCCCCGTACAAATTCGTACGAGGCGGTAATTTGTTATAAGTTTAATTATTTAACTGTTACTGTGCCGTCCATCGCAACGGAAATTTCCATACCGTCTTTTACGTAAGCAAGGAATTCGTCACCGAGGCAGTCGACAACTGTCATAGCTTCTTCAGCCCAGACAGCGCCGAGAACTGCACCTGCACAAGCAAGAGAGTCGATGTGCTCGGAGAAAAGCATACATTTGGGATTTCTCCTCATTTCAGTTGCACAATAGAGAACCATACCGCCGGTTGTTGAACCGATTGTCTGGGGAAGGCAAAGAGCCTTACCTGCCATAGGCTTATTATAGAGGTCAGCGTTATTCTGGTCGCCGCATTTTGTTTCCTTGTTCTTATCACCGATCAGAGGCATATCACCGAACTGAAGGGCGTTCTGGAAAGAGGCAAGTGTATTGAAACCGCCGTGGGAAACAAGAGCTTCTGCGGTGCATTCGCCTGCAACAACAGGTCTGCCTTTAAATTGTTTCATCTTATTTTGCCTCCTTAGTGATTATATCAAGAATTTCATCGCTTCTGTAGTAGCGTGAAGTTGTGTATGTTCTGAGTTTGTTTGAGTTTGTGATAACGGGCATCGACTTGCAAAGAGGATTGTTCATATACATAAGGGGACAGATGTAGCTGAGAACAACGCCTGTTTCCTTGAGTTTTGCTGCATAAGGAGTCTTTTCAAATTCTTCAATAACACCGGGTGCTGCTGTGAATACGGTGGGGATAGAAACCTTCTTGAGACCGTTATTCTTAAGTCCTTCTGCAACTTTGTCAGTCCACTCGATAAGCTGTGCGTGTGAAAGGTGGGGGCAACCTACAAAGCAAAGCTTGGGTGTTGCATCCTTGTCTTTCCACATAACGGGATAGTTTGCCTGAACTCTTGCAAGTTCTGCATCGTCGATAACATAAACCTGTGCGTTTTCTGTAATAAGGTCTGCACCTGATTCAACTGCTTCGGGAGTAAGATTTTCGATATGATAAAGACCGACAGCGCCGTTTGATGCTGTTGCTGCACCGAAGTCCTTAAGATATGCTTTGGTATCGCCGTCAAGTTCTGTGCCGATCCACTTATCGAGACCCTTGATATAAGGAACGTCTTCCATAACTTTCATACCGATAGCTGAACCGAGAATCTGTGCTTCAGGCTTCTTGGTTGTTTTAACTTCAATAACCCAGGTTGCTTTTCTGCCTTCGTCAGTAAGAAGACCGAAATAAGGTACCTTGCCGAGAATTGAACCGAAGAGTTCGATAATACCTGAGTTTCTGTTACAACGTGCACCGAGAACAGAGTTAGCATAAACAACTGCAGATGATTCTGCCCATGAAAGGATTTCACCCTTCTTGGGAACGTTGCCTACTTCGTCCATGTAGCAGGTGCAAGTGTAGGAGTTGTTGTCGATAAGTCCGAGTTTGTTGAGCTGACCGTCATACATATCCTGCATACTATACATAAATTTGTTGAAGATAAGCTTCTGAAGGAAGTTTGCAGGTACCTTGGGATCAAGGGGTTTGGGGTCAACGGAGAATTTCTGTGCGGAAAGAGCACCGCCTTCGATAAGCTGAGCCATAAGATCATAAACGGGTTTCATAACCTTGAGACCGAAGCTTGTTACAAGGTGACCTTTTTCGCTTGTAACGGAAACCATTTTGGTTGCGTCAAAAGCATCGCCGTAAAGAACGAGGGTTTTCATGACTTTTGCCATTGTTTCACCCTTGGAGCCGTTGAGAATATCAAGCTCTTCCTGGGTGAGATTCATCTTATAATCCATAGTAGAGGTCGTCCTTTCTGAATATAGTGTGAAATATCGGGCTTTTCCCGATTTGATTACCATTATATATTAACATTATATTATTTTAAATTCAATAATATTTTACAAAAACATTTATATAATTTTTATATTCGATATATATATCCGATGATATGAAAAAAAGGGGACTGAAAACAGTCCCCGAATCTGTGTTGATTATTTGTTGTCTGAAAGAACTTCTTTTGCGCTTGCGGCAAGACCTGCAAGACCCTGAAGGTCACTGGGAATAATCAGTTTTGTTGCTTTGCCGTCAGCGGCAGCAGCAAAAGCTTCGAGACTCTTGATGGTAAGGTAGCCCTGACCGGGAGCTGCCTGATTGATAAGTTCGATTGCTTTTGCTCGTGCTTCTTCAACCTTGAGAATAGCTTCAGCCTCACCTTCAGCTTCTCTTATTTTAGCTTCTTTGATAGCTTCAGCGGCAAGAATTGCACTCTGCTTTTCTGCTTCAGCGGCGAGGATAAGACTTTCTTTATTACCTTCGGCAACAAGAATCTTTGATGCTTTTTCACCCTCTGCGGTAAGAATGGCTTCTCTGCGCTGACGTTCAGCCTTCATCTGCTTTTCCATTGCATCCTGAATTTCTCTGGGAGGAAGAATGTTCTTAAGTTCAACACGGTTTACCTTGATGCCCCAGGGATCGGTTGCTTCATCAAGAATGCCTCTGATTTTAGCATTGATAATGTCACGGGATGTAAGAGTGTTATCAAGCTCCATTTCGCCGATGATATTACGGAGTGTTGTAGCAGTAAGGTTTTCAATAGCGGAAAGAGGTCTCTCAACGCCGTATGTGTAAAGTTTAGGATCTGTTATCTGGAAAAATACGACGGTATCAATTTGCATTGTGACGTTGTCTTTGGTGATAACGGGCTGAGGCGGAAAATCAACAATCTGTTCTTTGAGAGACACCTGTCTGGCGATTTTTTCGATAAAAGGAATCTTGACGTGAAGACCGGTCTGCCAGGTTGCACTGTAAGTGCCGAGTCTTTCGACAACATATGCTTTAGACTGGGGAACAATTTTGATGTTGAGTGCAAGGATAATAATAACAAATAATGCGAGTCCGATAAGTACGAAAATCATAACAATACCTCCTGATGTGTTTAGCTGACGATGAGTTTGACACCGTCGATTCTGATGACTGTGACTGTTGTATCGGGTTCAATAATGTTGCCTGACTCGGAACGGGCACTCCATTCAATGCCGTTCACTTTGACAGCACCTTTGCCTGCAACGTTGTCAATTTTTTCAGTAACAACCGCAGTAGCGCCGATGCATCTGTCTGCGTTTGTAGGCATAGCCTTCTGTTTTGTGATTTTTTTGACAAGTGGTCTTGTTGCAATAACGACAACGGCCGATACTGCAACGAATATTGTCCATTGAAGCCATACCTGAGCGCCTGAAATTTGCGCAATGAGTGCGGCTACTGAGCCGACTGCAAACCAAATTGTGGCAAGCTGTGCGGTTAATGCTTCAATAATGACAAACGCAACCAGCATCACAATCCAGAATGCGAGCATATACTGTTCCATAAAACTCCTCCTCTCAGTTTGCTCATTTTCATATTATCATTAAATTTTGAAAATTTCAATATTTTATCTTAAATTTACAATCAGTACATACTTCAAAAAATGTTTTCAAATGCCGCTTTTTCTGATTTGGCCAGTAATTTCAGAAGAAAAATTAATTCTGAACGGGTTTTATCGGCTTCATTTTTATCGTTTATGATTCCTTTAAGGGCAGTAAATTTAATATCAATTTCATCAACGGTATTATGCACGGTTATAATTTTCAGAAACTTTTTTACAGATTCCCATTCGGCAATTAATTCATCAATTGAATCTTCACTTGTTGTTCTGCTGATTAAGTTTATCAGTGAATCAATCTTATTATCAAGAATATGTGCACTCCATGATGTTATCGATACTGCAAAAATCAGCATTACAAGTGCAATAACAACTCTTTTCAAGAATTTTTGTCCTTTCTGATTATTTCATATTTTTTCTTTTTGTTGACAGTCATCAGAAGAATATCTTTGAATGTCAGATTCTTTCGGGTTGTAATCCTTTTTGTTTCTTCAAGGTCAATTTTTGCTTCTTTGGCAGCGTTTTTATTATAATTCCCGTCGCAGATAACTGCAAAAGGCATACCGTTATCCTCTGGATTCAGATTCAGGTCGGATGCGGTTGCGTTTCTGTAATCAGGCATCAGAAGAACGCTGACTTTTCCGTTTGTTTCAAATATGGCATATGAAACCTGAGAAATTTCAAAAACGTCTTTTTGCCGTAATGCACTTAATAAGTCATTGAGTGAAATTCTTAATTTTTTAAGAGCCTTGACGTCAATTTCCCCATTACGGATTATAATAACCGGATGCCCTTGCATCAGAGTTCTCAGCTTGTGAAATTTGAGACTCAACGCACTTATCAGAATTTCTAACGAAACAAGCACAAATAATGCAATGATTGAATTCAGCATGGGTGCTGAGTTGTCTTGCATCGGCAGGGAAGCAATTTCTGATATCAGCATTGTTATTACAAGTTCCGACGGTTGCAATTCACCGATTTGACGTTTGCCCATAAGTCTTATTAAAAATATTGCGATTGCATAAAGAATAACCGCTCTTATCAACGAAATAACCATTCCGTATCTCCTTTCGGTTTTAATTCAGTTTATTAATCTTTTGTTGACTATCTCAGCGTTACTGTGTATAATCAAATAATCAGGGGAGGGAGACAGATGAAATATTATCTCGGTATGGATATCGGCGGAACAAAATGCTCCGTTGTTATATGTGACAATGTTTACGGAACCGTCAAGGATAAAATCCGTTTCGATACAAACAGTGAACGCGGTTGTATAAAAGTGATCGGCGAACTCATTTTAAGTGCAAAAATGCTTCTTGAAAGAAACAATATTACCGCAGAGGACGTGCTGGCTTGCGGAGTCAGTTGCGGCGGTCCGCTTGACAGCGAGAAGGGTATCATTTATTCTCCTCCCAATCTTCCTGATTGGGATACGGTGCCGCTTGCTTATATGATAGAGGATTCACTCAAAATTCCTTGCAAAATCTGCAATGATGCTGATGCCTGTGCTTTGGCTGAATGGAAATTCGGCGCCGGTAAGGGAACAAATAATATGATTTTTCTTACCTTTGGTACAGGTATGGGTGCAGGTCTTATCCTTAACGGCAAGCTCTATACCGGAACAAACGGTATGGCTGGCGAAGTCGGCCATATCAGACTTGAGGCGGATGGGCCCGTCGGTTATGGCAAATCAGGTTCGTTTGAAGGCTTTTGTTCGGGCGGCGGTATAGCTGATATGGCGAAAAAAATGCTTTCAAAATATAATGGAATCACAACCATCCCAAGAGATGACGTGACAGCAAAATCCATTGCTGTGGCAGCCGAAGGCGGAGATAAACTTGCTAACGCAATTTACAGAAAATGCGGCGAAAAGCTCGGATATGCCCTTTCAATTCTTATCGATATTCTCAATCCCGAAATGATTGTTATAGGCAGTATATTTGAACGTTCAGGCAAACTGATGAAAGATGCAATGTATGATGTTATCCGAACAGAAGCACTGAAGAGATCTTATGAGGTATGCAGAATTGTTCCCGCTCTCCTCGGTGACAGTATCGGTGATTATGCGGCACTCGGTGTTGCAAAAACGTATGCGGAGGAAAAGAAATGAGCAGTTTACTTTCAACTCTGATTGAAAGATTTCCGACTCTTTCGGAGTGCAAAAATGATGTTCTTTCGGCATATAATCTGATGATTGAATGTTATGATAACGGCGGTAAATTGCTCTGCTGCGGTAACGGAGGCAGTGCTGCTGATTGCGATCATCTTGTCGGTGAACTGATGAAAGGCTTTTTGAAAAAAAGATATCTTTCCGATGATGAAAAATCAAAATTTGATGATGTTATATTAGCAAAAGGATTACAGAAAGGATTGCCCGCGATTTCACTTTGCGCTCATTCTGCTTTGATGACTGCGTTTTCGAACGATGAAGCTCCATCTTATGTTTTTGCCCAGCAAGTCTTTGCGTATGCAAAAAATAATGATCTTCTTTTTGCGTTCAGTACGTCAGGTAATTCCGAAAACGTTGTTTATGCCGCAAAGGCTGCAAAAGCTGCAGGTATAAAATCCGTTGCAATTACGGGTCAGAAAGAAAGTCAGCTCAGCGAAATCTGTGACGTTTGTATCCGTATTCCCGAATCAGAAACATTCAGAATTCAGGAACTTACTTTGCCCGTATATCATTGTCTTGCCGCTATGATTGAAGAAAATTATTTTGATGTTTAAAATAATAAACGGAGGTATTGATATGATTATTCCCAGACCCGAGCATCCGAATCCTCAGCTTGAAAGAAAAAATTGGTTTAATCTTAACGGTGAGTGGGATTTTGAATTTGATTTCGGTAACAGCAAGAAAGCTGCAGGTATCCTTGACAAAAAAGATTGGGATAAAAAAATAGTTGTTCCTTTCTGCCCTGAGAGTAAGCTTTCGGGTATTGAATATACTGATTTTATTCCCGCAGTATGGTATCGCAAGAATATTATTATCAGCGAAGAAAACCTTGACGGAAAAGTATTTATTAATTTCGGTGCGGTTGATTATGAGGCAACTGTTTATGTCAACGGAAAAGAAGCAGGTTATCATAAGGGGGGATATTCTTCATTCCGTTTTGATATTACCGATCTTCTTTTTGCGGGTGAAAATACAATTATTGTCAATGCTGTTGATGATGTCAGAAGCACTCTTGTTCCCAGGGGTAAGCAGTGCGAAGAACTTCATTCAAGAGGTTGTGATTACACCAGAACAACAGGTATCTGGCAGACGGTATGGCTTGAATTCACTCCTGTACAGTATATCAAGAATTTCAGACTCTATCCCGATGCGGAGAACGCTTGTCTTGCAATCTCTGCAAACGTTGAGGGTGAGGGTGAGTTTGTTGCCGAGGCTTTCTATGACGGCAAATCCGTCGGTATTATGAAGAAGAAAGCATCCGATTCGGTATGCGGTGAAATTTCCCTTTCCGAATCGCATCTTTGGGAGCCGGGTTGCGGCAGACTTTATGATCTGAAGCTTTCTTTCAACGGTGATGAAATTTCAAGCTATTTCGGTCTTCGCTCCGTTAAGCTCGATGATTATAAATTCCTTATCAACGGCAAATCTGTGTTCCAGAGACTTGTTCTTGATCAGGGCTTCTACCGTGACGGTATTTATACCGCGCCCACAGAAGCGGATCTTATCAAGGATATTGAAATTTCATATGCCGTCGGATTCAACGGAGCAAGACTTCACCAGAAAGTCTTTGAACCTCGTTTCCTTTACCATTGCGATAAGCTCGGCTATCTTGTGTGGGGCGAATATCCCAACTGGGGTCTCGATTATTCAAATCCGTTTGCACTTGAATCGATGCTTCCCGAATGGTGTGAATGTGTTGAAAGAGATTTCAATCATCCCGCAATTATCGGTTGGTGTCCCTTCAATGAAACCTGGGACTATTCGGGCAGACGTCAGAATGATGCTCTTATCAGCACTGTTTACCGTGTTACAAAGCATATGGATAAAACAAGACCTTGTATCGATACAAGCGGTAACTTCCACGTTGAAACAGATATCTTTGACGTTCACGATTATGAGCAGGACGTTGCAACCTTCAAGGCAAATTACGATAAGCTTATGACTGAAGGAGTCCTTTTTGAAAGATTCCCCGACAGACAGATGTACAGCGGCAAGGGTTGTGCATGGGTCAGCGAATACGGCGGACTTCAGTGGTCAGAGGGTGACAGAGACGATGCATGGGGTTACGGTAATGCGCCCAAGACTTTTGAAGAATTTGTCGAACGCTACAAGGGTCTCACAGACGCGCTTCTTGATAACTACAGAATGTTCGGGTTCTGCTATACACAGCTCTATGATATCGAACAGGAGCAGAACGGTCTTTATTATTATGACCGCACTCCCAAATTTGATCCCGATATTTTCAAGGCTATAAATTCACGCAAGGCTGCAATTGAAGATTAAAAATAAAAAGAGCTTCTTCACGTTTTTTGTGAGGAAGCTCTGTTCTTTATAATACTATGTTTATTGTTTTGTAATTTCTGTTTCCGTCCTGCATTGTGATGCTCATTACGTTATCCTGCCATTCAACAGAATAATCACCGTTGCTTATCGCCCGATAACCGTCATCAGTTGAAAAGTATTCTTTCTTTTCGATAAAGAACGGATTCACCTTTTCGTAAAGCTCGACGCTGCCCGCCAGAAGATACGACCATTCTTCCGCAACCACTGAGTGCTGACCGTCAGGCGAGGTGAATTCATAGAATTTTCTTTCTTTGCCGTCGGAATTGATTTCAAAAGCCAGAATCAAAACTGTTGCGCAGGTAATAATTCTGCTGATAAAAGTTATAATCTTTTTGTTTTCAGATTTTGAAGCAATGACTGTTATTGCTGAAATCAGATAAAACACAGCCGTACAACCGAAAAGAATTGTCATAAGAGTAAATCTGTTTGCTGTTGACGTATAAAATTCCCAGCCTGAAATTTTTTCAATAATCAGAATCAGAAACGCAAGAAATAACGATATGGAAGATAATATTTCGGATATTTTCTTTAATAATTTCATTTTCATCACCCGTTGGTATTATATCATACTTATAATTCCTTGTGTGAAAAATATGTAAAATATTTGTAAATCAGTATTTCTTTTTTCTGCATATATATAAAACGGGTGATTGTGATGAGATACAGACGGATTTATCGACGAAAGAATCCTTTGTTTTTCGGAATAATATGTTCGGTATTGGTTTTGATTATATCTTTGCTTCTTCTGGATGCAAAAATACGGCCCTCTGTTTATGAACTTGCGGTAATTGAAGCATATTCTGTTTCGTCAGAAATGGTCAATACAGCAATTGAAAAAGTATTATCTGAGAATGCCATGTCTTACTCGGATATTGTAAAGATAACATACGGAAACAATAATGCAATAACGGGAATATCAACTGATGTGGTTAAAATGAATGTATTCAAATCTCAGGTTACTAATGCGATTGATGCGGAGTTCGATTCGAATCCGAAAACTGAAATTCCCGTTTCAATCGGAACGGCAAGCGGTATAGTGTTTTTGTCGGGATTCGGTCCGCACGTTGATATTAGTGTCGGATACGTTTCTTCAACAAAAACAGATTTCGAGAATGTGTTTCAGAGTGCGGGTATGAATCAGACTCAGCATAACGTTATGCTTAACGTAGAAACAACCGTGATACTGAATCTTGCAGGCCGAAGAATTACTCAGACTGTGGAAACATCTTTCTGTGTTGCTCAGACCGTAATTGTCGGGTCGGTGCCTGATATTATGGTCAATAAATAATTATATCATCATTGATTTTGTATTGATTTGTGATATAATAATTATATAACGAATTAAGGATGTTGCATTATGAATTTTGAATCCGCCAAAGTAAGAGCAGAAGAGCTTCGCACTCAGCTTAATTATCACAGTCATAAATATTATGTTGAAGATAACCCTGAAATAGGGGATTATGAATATGATATGCTCCAGAGGGAACTGGGTTCAATCGAAAAGGAGTTCCCTGAATTGATAACTCCCGATTCTCCGACTCAGCGTGTCGGCGGCAGTGCGGCAGGTATGTTTGAGCCTGTTACTCATACTGTACCGCTTGAAAGTCTTCAGGATGCATTCAGTTTTGAAGAAGTCGAAGCTTTCGATGCGAGAGTCAAGGAAGCTTTCCCTGATGCACAGTATGTTGTCGAGCCCAAGATTGATGGTCTTTCGGTTGCGCTTGAATATGAAAACGGAGTTTTTATCAGAGGTTCAACCAGAGGCGACGGACTGGTCGGTGAAGACGTAACAGCAAACTTAAGAACGGTTAATTCTATCCCTTTGAGACTTAAAACCGACGTTGATCAGATCGAGGTCAGAGGCGAGGTTTATATGTCTAAAAAGGTTTTTGCATCTCTCGTTGAGGAGCAGGAACTTAACGGCGAAAAAACTTTCAAGAATCCCCGCAATGCTGCGGCGGGATCTCTCCGTCAGAAGAATCCCGTTATCACGGCTTCCAGAAAACTTGATATTTTTGTTTTCAATATTCAGAGATACGGAGGAGCTGAAATCACAGCTCATAAACAATCGTTGGATTTCCTTAAGGAACTCGGATTCAAAACCGTTCCTTTCTTCAATAAGTTTGATACTGTCGAAGAAGTTATCGGCGAACTCAAAAGAATCGGCGAAATACGTTCATCGCTTCCGTTTGATATCGACGGTGCGGTAATCAAGGTTGATTCGTTTGCCCAGAGGTCCGAAATCGGAAGTACCTCAAAATTTCCTAAATGGGCACTTGCATATAAATATCCTCCCGAAGAAAAAGAAACAACGCTTATTGACGTTGAGGTTGCTGTCGGCAGAACGGGAGTGCTGACTCCCACTGCTGTTTTCGAGCCTGTTCTCGTTGCGGGGTCAACCGTCTCGAGAGCAACGCTTCATAATCAGGATTTTATCGACGAAAAAGATATCCGTCTTGGTGACCGTGTTGTAATCCGTAAGGCGGGTGACATTATCCCTGAAGTTATAAGGGTTGTCGGTCATAAAGAGGGCAGTGAAAGATTCGTTCTTCCCGACGTTTGTCCTTCCTGCGGAGCAAAGGTTATCCGTGAAGAGGATGAAGCGGCGGTCAGATGCGTTAATCCCGAATGCCCCGCACAACTTCTTCGTAACCTCATTCATTTCTGTTCAAGAGATGCAATGGATATTGAGGGTATGGGTGATGCCGTGCTCGAAAAACTTGTTTCAGGCGGTATGCTGACAAAAGCAAGTGAGATTTATACTCTCGGCAAACAGGATTTTATGATTCTTGAAGGATTTAAGGATAAATCTTCTCAGAATCTTGTTGATGCAATTGAAAAATCAAAAAATAACGACCTTTCCAAGCTGATATTTGCGCTCGGAATCCGCCACGTAGGTCAGAAAGCGGGCAAAATTCTTGCTGATCATTTCGGTAGTATGGATGCACTTATGAATGCATCGGTTGAAGAACTGACCGCCATCGAGGGATTCGGCGGAATTATGGCTCAGAGTGTATCCGATTTCTTTGCTCTTGAGCAGACGAAAAATGAAATTGCCGCACTTGCTTTGTACGGTGTGAATATGATTTCGCAGAAGGAAAAAATTGATAACCGATTTGAGGGTAAAACCTTTGTGCTGACCGGTACTTTGCCTACTCTTTCAAGAAACGAAGCGAGTGAGCTTATTGAGAAATACGGCGGTAAAACGGCATCTTCCGTATCAAAGAAAACAAGTTATGTTCTTGCAGGTGAAGAAGCGGGCAGCAAGCTTGTCAAGGCACAGACTCTCGGTATCACAATTATTTCAGAAGAAGAATTCAGAGAGATGATCAAATGAGCTTAAGATATTCCAAGGAACATTGCTGGATCAAAAAAACAGATAACGGCGTGCTTGTTGGCATAAGTGATTATGCCCGCAGGCAGATTTGCAATACCTTTGTGTTGAATCTACCCGATGAGGATGAAGAATTCAGAGCAGGGGACGTTATATGCGATATTGAGTCCTGCAGATATTTTGAGATTATTTCGCCCGTAACGGGTAAGATTTCAAAGGTCAATGAATCGCTTCTTGACGATGCATCGCCCTTGCTTTCGGACCCATATGAATGTTGGCTTTTTGAGATGACAGACGTTGCGTTCACAAAGCCTCTGATGAGTGCAACGGAATATGCTGAAAACATAACTCTGGCAGAATAAAAAATCAACCGCCCTTCATAATGAAAGGCGGTTTTGTTTTAATTATTTTCTTGTGCCGAATCCGAAACAGGAAGAATCGAGAATAGTCATACCTCTTCCCATAAAATATCCGTCAAGGGTGAAGGGCAGAGTTTCAATGGCAGATGAGCTTGAACTGAGGAAAATGTCTCTGTCACGGCTTGTAAGCGGTTCGCCGTTTTTCTCGTAAAATTCGGTAACGTTCATAATCGACTCAAGTTCAGCGATTGAAGAAACGGAAAGATTTTCGTTTTTCTTTACGTTACCGCTTCCCTTCATATAAATATCTGCAAATTTATATTCATATTCCCATTTGTGAGTAGGACCGTTTTCGTCAACCCATACGGTCAGTTTTGTTGATGAGGAAGGGTTGCTGTAAGAATCTTCGAAGCGAAGCTTGTCAGTTGTGGGGTTATAGTACATTTTAAAGATATGCTGTGTGCCGTATGATGAAGAAGACATATCCTGTCTGACAACGTATTCGCCGCCGGAGTATGATCCGTAGTTCTTGCAATGGTCTTTGAATTTTTTTATGTTGGCATCACCGCTGTTATTGTTGTTACCACCATCAACAGGTACACGGAAATTTGTAATATATTTTTTATTCCATTTGTCGTTATGAAATTCAAAATTGATTGTAACTTCATCGCAGTCGTCATCAACAACATAAAGTTCGGTGGCAATACATGTTGCTCCGACAGGGATAGTCTTTGCATATTTTTCTTCGTTGCACCAACCTATATAAGTGTCACAAACCATGAGTGACTCGTCAAAACAATTATCGGGTGTGATAAATAAGCCATCATCATATTTCTCGTCATAATATCCTAAGTTCTTATATGTGTAAGTAACCAAAACAAGTTTTTTGCCGGTAAAATCTTCGCGCTCATTTTCGTATGAATTACAAAATCTGTGTGTTTTGGCTGAATTGACTGTAAGTTCCCACTGATCGTCAACAACCCAGGTTTCACCCAATCCGAATGTTTTGTATTCAGGCTTGTTCTGGTTGTTATCTATTATTTCTCCCTCAACAGGGATGGTGAACATGGCGTTAAGTCTGCCTGTATTATTGCCGTATTCGGAAAAAGCAACAGTTATTTCGTCACTGTCATTCTCAAGAACAATAGACTGAACAACTTTGCATGTTGCACCGATGGGGGTCCAGTCAGGAAATTTAAGATTTCCGCATAAACAAGTATAATCCTGAGCTTTAACCATCAATTCATCATAATAATCGGGTGCAACAAATAAACCAAGAGAACTGGTATATCCAATGTTTTTATAAGTGTATTCAACCAGAACAATCTGTTCGTCTGTATAACCGTGTCTGTTGTTTGCGTAGGTATCACAAAGAAAGTGTCTTTTTGCTGAATTAACAGTTACTTCCCACTGTCCGTCAACAATCCAGGTCTCACCGGGACCGTAATAGTTGTCTTCTTCGCCGCAATAGATACATTCACCGTCAGCGTACTTGTGACCGGTTGCATACTCCTTTATGTCACCGCAAATAACACATTTTGAAGCTTCGGTGCAAGTTGCTTCAGTGTAATTATGTGCACCGAAAAAGATACACATAAGAAGCTGGAAAAAACCAATAATTGCTGATAAGAATCCCATATTCTTACCTCCTGAATAAAATAATGACTCAATTATAATACTATATTTGTATAAAATCAAGCATATAAAATAATAAATTAATCTTGCTTTTTTTAAACTCTTGTGTTATCATACTAAAGATATACTAAACGCAGTGATCGGGAGAGTAAGCCTCCGATTCTCATTACAGAGAAAATCCGTCGTCGGCTGGAAGCGGATTATGAGATTAGTTGCTGAAGTTCACCCGTTAGCGGCAGAGTTGAAAATTGCAGTAGGCTCTGACGGTGTGCCGCCGTTATCGGTTTCAGAGTGTCCGATTATTGATTTATCGGAAATGCAGGGTGGTACCGCGGAAATTATTCGTCCCTCGTTGTCTTTCGGCAACGGGGGGCTTTTGATTTTGTAAATTATGAAAGGATTGATATAGAATGTTTGAAAAACCCGCAGAATTAAAAAAGCTGTTTGAAGAAAAACTTGCCGGCGTAACAGCTACCGCAGATGTTGAACAGCTCAGAATCGAATTCCTCGGCAAAAAGGGTTCGGTTGCGGCTCTTATGCAGGAGCTTCGCAACATTCCCAACGAGCAGAAGAAGGAGGCAGGTCAGGCTATCAACGAAACAAAACAGTTCGTTGAAAACGCCATTGCAGAAAAGCTTGAGGAACTCAAAAAGCTTGAGGAACAAAAGCTCATCGATGCTTGTGAAAGCTATGATGAATCTATGCCCACCGATAACGATATCGGCTCATATCATCCCATCACTCTTGTTCGCAGAGAGGTTGAGAATATCTTCCTGAGCATGGGCTTCTCGATTGAGGATTATTCCGAAATCACCGATGACTACAATTGCTTTGAGGCTCTTAATATCCCCAAGCACCACCCTGCAAGAGATATGCAGGATACCTATTATCTGAGCACGGGTCAGCTTCTCAAGACTCATACTTCAGCTGCTCAGAACACAATTCTCAGAAAATACAAGTCATCTCTTGAAAACGGTAATCCCATCAGAGCTATTTTCCCCGGCAGATGCTTCAGAAACGAAAAGATTGACGCCTGTCATGAAAATACTTTCTTCCAGATGGAAGGTATGATGGTTGATAAAGATATCTCTATCTCCAATCTTATTTACTTTATGAAAACCATGCTTTCAGAAGTTTTCCAGAGAGATATCACAGTCAGACTCCGTCCCGGTTTCTTCCCCTTCGTTGAACCCGGTTTTGAACTTGATATTCAGTGTTCTATCTGCGGCGGTAAGGGTTGTCCTTCTTGTAAGGATTCAGGTTGGCTTGAACTTTGCCCTTGCGGTATGATTCATCCCAACGTTCTTACGGCAGCGGGTATTGATCCCGAAAAGTATATCGGCTTTGCTTTCGGTCTCGGTATGACAAGACTTGCCATGATGAGATACGGTGTCAAAGATATCCGCGTTTTCAACAGCGGCAATCTCAAGGCTCTTTCTCAGTTTACCGAAAAATCCTTCACAAAGCCTGAAGAAAGCAAGGAGGCATAACCGATGTTTGTATCAATTAACTGGATTAAAGATTACGTTGACCTCAGCGGTCTTGACGTTAAAAAACTTATTGAAAGCTTCACCCTTGCAACAGCAGAGGTTGAAGATATTATTGTAAAGGGTGAGGACGTTCAGAACGTAGTAGTCGGTGAAATCCTCTCCGTAGAAAATCATCCCAATTCAAAGAAACTTCATCTTCTCAAGGTTGATGCCGGTGAAAAGGTCTGCAATATCGTCTGCGGCGCTCCTAACGTTGAGGTCGGACAGAAGGTTGCACTTGCTCTTGCGGGCGGCAGAGTTTGCGGCGGAGAAATCAAGGTTGCAACTGTTGCAGGCTATGAATCCGAAGGTATGTGCTGCTCCGAAAAAGAACTCGGTCTCAGCGATGATAACAGCGGCATTATGAATCTTGATAAGAGTCTTGTCAACGGCACAAATCTCAAAGATATCTTCCCGATTGACGATATTATTTTTGAAGTTGATAACAAGTCACTCACAAACCGTCCCGATCTCTGGGGTCATTACGGTATTGCCCGTGAATTCGCTGCTCTTGCAGGCAGAGAACTCAAGCCCCTTAAGCTTGGCGATCTTTCCTATGACGGTGATGAGGAAATCAGCGTAACCGTCGGCAGAGAGGATCTTGTTTACAGATATTCCTGCATCAAGATGGATAACATCACAAAGAACGTCAGCCCTCTTGATATGCGTATTCGTCTTTACTATTGCGGTATGAGAGGTATCAATCTTCTTGCTGACGTCACAAACTATATTATGCTTGAAATCGGTCAGCCGACTCACGCATTTGATGCATCTTCAATGCAGAATATCGTTGTCACAACACCCAAAGAAAAGTTTAATTTCAAGACACTTGACGGTGTTGAAAGAGTGATTGATGAAGATACTCTTATGATCTGGAACGGCGAAACTCCCACTGGTATCGCTGGTATTATGGGCGGTCTCGAGTCCGAAATCGTTGAAAACACAAATGCAGTTGTTCTTGAAAGCGCTAACTTTGACGGCGTATCAATCCGCAAGTCATCATCAAGACTCGGTCACAGAACCGATGCAAGCGCAAGATACGAAAAGATGCTTGATCCCGAGCTTACACTTACTGCGGTAGGCAGATTTGTTGAACTCGTCAAGAGCATCGATCCCGAGGCAAAGGTAGCATCAAAGCTTACTGATGCTTATGTCAGAAAGTATCCCGAAATCTCACTTTCTTTTGATAAGAAATATGTTGACCGCTATACGGGTATTGACATCAGTGACGAGCAGATTATGAGAACACTGACTCTTCTCGGATTTGACGTTGACTATGATAACGGTAATTATACAGTTAAAGTTCCTTCATGGAGAGCAACAAAGGACGTTACGATCAAGGCTGATATTATTGAAGAAATCACCCGAATCTACGGCTACGATAACTTCGAAATAACAACAACACGCAGTCCTCTCAAACCTGTTCCCAATGATTACAGCAGACTTGAAGATGCACAGATTCAGGATCTTCTTGTCAAGAGATATTTTATGCACGAGGTTCACTCCTACGTATGGTGTGACGGCAGAAAGTATAAAAAGCTCGGCATCGAAGTTCAGGATAACGTAAGAGTTCTCAATATTGAAAATTCAGATAACGGTATTCTCCGTAATTCAATGCTTCCCACACTTCTTGTAATGGCAAGCGAGAACAAGGATTTCGGCGATAAATACGGCATCTTTGAAATCGGCAGAGTTGTTGCGGGCACAAAGGAAGACGGTAACTGCAATGAAAGAAAGCACCTTGGTGTTGTTCTTTATGATAAGAGCGGTGATGAAAAGGCTCTTTATTTCAAGGCGGTTGAGATGATCAACACAATTGTTGATGTTATCAAAAAGAAGAAGGCAAATTATACCAAGATTGCTCCCGAACAGAACTGGCAGCATCCCAAGAACACTGCTGAAATATCCGTAGACGGTAAGAGAGTCGGTGTTCTCTGTGCAATGCATCCTTCAAACAGAGCAAAGCTTGATAAGACCGCCGCTGCTGTATGTATTGAACTTGATATGAACGAGTTCAATAATATCGTTGCAAACGGTATTTCTTTCTCTGAACCCAGCACTCAGCAGTCAACCTATTACGATATTTCTCTTGTTCTTTCAGAAGGCATAAAGTATTCCGATATTTCTGCTTGCTGGGAAAAACTTGCTCTTGCTGAGCTCCGAAGCTCAAGAGTTATCGATACTTATGAAAAAGACGGTGTCAAGAGCATGACGGTTCGTCTTGTGTTTGCCGCTATGGACAGAACACTTGAAATGGAAGAAGTTCAGGGATGGATTGACACAATTCTTGCAAATCTTGCTCAAATCGGCGTTACCCTCAGAGCCTGATTCAAAAAATTTTTAATAACTGATTAATTTTTTTGAAAAAGCATTGTTTTATTTTAAAAGGTGTTATATAATAAACGGGTACGGAGGTGACCGCAATGACTGATAAAACAATAAAATTTTCAATCAAGGATGAAAATGAAACCGAGATGAGAAATAATCTTCTGGCGGTTTATGAGGCTTTGAACGAAAAGGGATATAATTCCATCAGCCAGATTGTCGGCTACATTCTCTCAGAGGACCCGACATATATCACAACGCATAATAACGCACGCAGCCTCGTCAGAAGACTCGACAGAGATGAGCTTCTTCAGGCGATGGTCAAGTGCTATCTCGGAATAAAATAATTTGGAGGATTAGTCCCGATGGCAAAGAAACACAGTTTCCTCATGTATAAGGGCAGACCGCTTGTCAGAAACGGCAAGACCTTATATTACGGATATATGAGTGACCCTTACGTAGTAATTATGCAGATTACAAGTACAAGGGAAGTCAAAGGTCTTGAGGTTGCGGACAGAGTTGTTGTTCAGCTTGTCAACACAGATCCCAACGTCAGAATGAAAGATAAGATTGTCAAGAAGGCTGAGCGCAGAGGCATCTATAATGCTATGGATATCGGATGCATCTGGCTTGAAAGAGAGCTTAAAGAGCAGGCTTGATGAACTGAAAAAAATTAACCGGATTGCAGAGGAGTTTTCCTTTACAATCCGGTTTTTTCATTGAATTGGATTTATTCGTATTTTGCTCTTTCGCCGCCGATGTATTTAGGTCTTGTTTTTGCGGCACTGAGTTTCGCTTCTCCGATGGTGTTATTTTCAAGACGAAGGGGAACGGCAACTTTTTTGAGATGCATACCAATGAGGGTAGTGCCTATATCAATACCTGCATCAGCCTTGATTTCTTCAACTGCAACAGGATTCTTCATTGATTTGTATGCTGCGGTTGCGAATGAGCCGCCTGCTCTGGGGTGCGGAACAACACATACGGGTTCAAGTCCGAGCGAGTCGGCTTTTTCTTTTTCAATTATAATAGCTCTGTTAAGATGTTCACAGCATTGAGCGGCAATGAATATACCTTTCTCCGAAAAAGCAGAGTGAAGACCGTTATATATTTCCATCGCGATTTCAAGAGTACCGCTTGTGCCGATGTGTTCACCGATAACTTCACTTGTTGAGCAACCTATAACGGCAACGTCACCGTTTCTGAGACCTGCTTTTTCAATCAGTTCCTCAGCGGCTGCTTTAGCCTGTTCAAATATTTCCATTGTTATCATCCTTTACGGTCAGATTTTGAATTTTATTTTGTCAATAGCGGCAGATAAAACGACGTAAGCAACTATCGCAACAAGACCCTGCATCATATTCGGTACAATACTCGCCGCCGCAGATAATCCGTATTTAAGGATTACCGCTTCGTAAAAGAAATATCCTGCCACCATAACGGCTTCAGCCGTGACCGCTGAAACAGCTTTTGAAACAAGAGTCAATTTACCGTTAAGCGCTTTGCTCATTGCATTATAAATGCAGAATATTACAACCGCCATCAGACCTTTGATAATCAGAGTAGCGGGAGCGTATTGCATATATCCTGCGAGAATATCCGCCAAAGCCGAGCCGACACCTGCGGCTAGTGAGCCGTAGAGCCCACCGAGAAGATAACCTGCAATCAGTACAAAGCAGTCGCCGAGATTGACGAATCCGCCCGTGGCAGGTATCGGGATCTGAACAACAAATGTAGCAACGCATATGATCGCCATCATAAGTGCCGTAACAATTATTTTACGAACTTTTTCCATTTTCATTTTTATTCCTTCTTTCTCAGTGAAAAGTATAAACTGATTCTGTTATAATTTCAAGTGGTGATTTGCATAAATATAACTTCATTCTATTGAAAAAAACTTATTGGTATGATATAAATTAACTATATCAGTTAAGGAGGATTCTATGAACATAATTGCTTATCATAAGGACCTTGGCAGTCTTCATATCGGTTGCGAAAAACCGAGAGCATATTTTATCCCTTATCAGGATGAAGAAACCGCTCTCGGCGGATGCAGAAAAAAATCCGCATATTTTACCGATCTTTGCGGAGAATGGAATTTCAGATTCTATAACTCATTTGAGGATATCGAAGATGATTTTCTTTTTCTTGATTTCAACGATAAAATATCTGTTCCGATGTGCTGGCAGAATGCTCTCGGCAAGGGTTATGACGTACCGCTTTACAGCAATCTTTTTTATGCATTTCCGCTTGATCCTCCGTTTGTTCCTGATGAGAATCCGTGCGGACTTTATAACCGAATTGTTAAGATTAATAAGAAAAAGGATAAGAAATATTTCATTAATTTTGAAGGTGTTTCATCATGCTTCTATCTTTTTGTCAACGGTAAATTTGCCGCTTACAGTCAGGTAAGCCATAATACCACTGAAGTTGATATTACCGATTTAATCTATGACGGTGAAAATACTCTTGATGTTCTCGTTGTAAAATGGTGTGACGGATCTTATCTTGAAGATCAGGATATGTTCCGTTTGTCCGGAATTTTCAGAGAGGTTTATATTCTTGAAAGAAATGAAAAGCATCTCAGGGATATTTATATCAAGCCTGTTGTTTCCGATGACCTTAAGTCAGCAACGATATCTGCAGAAATTGTTGCTGAATGCGAAATTGAATATAAACTTATTTCTCCTGACGGAAATGTTGTTTCTCAGGGCAAGAGTCTTGAATTAACAGTCGAAAATCCCGTTCTCTGGTCGAGTGAAAAGCCTGAACTCTACACGCTCATTCTTGATTGCGGCGGAGAAATCATTCTTTTCAGAATTGGTTTTAAGCGTCTTGAATTCAGAGGCAACGTTGCGTATCTCAACAATCAACCCGTCAAGCTCTTCGGAATAAACCGTCACGATTCAAATCCTGATACCGGTTATTACTGTGACTATGCATTTATGGAGAGAGACGTTCAGATTATGAAGCAGGGCAATTGCAACTGCGTCAGAACTTCTCATTATCCCAATGATCCCAGATTCCTTGATTTATGTGACGAATACGGTCTTATGGTAGTTGATGAGGCTGATATTGAAACTCACGGCATGGGATTTGAATACCGCGATACGTGGGACTGGATGCGTTGGTCAAAGCTCTCTACCGATGATGAGTGGGAGGCAGCCTACGTTGACAGGGCAGAGCGTCTTTTTGAAAGAGACAAGAATCATACAAGTATCATAATGTGGTCACTTGGCAACGAGTCGGGATGCGGCAAGAATCACAGAGCAATGCGTAATTATATCAAGAGCCGTTGCCCTGAAGCGGTTGTTCACTATGAAAATGCACATCTTGAATTCAAGGCAGTTCCCGTCGGAGAAAACTTCAGCGATATTTCCGATGTTGAAAGCCGAATGTATGCCGAACTTGATTATACCGAGAAATATGCGACCAACGTAAGCTCAAAGAAGCCCTTCTATTTCTGTGAATTCTGTTGCTCAATGTCAACGGGTAATATTCACGCTCATTGTGATCTTTTCAGAAAATATCCCGCTATCTGGGGCGGCTGTTTCTGGGAGCTTACCGATCACGCCGTCAGAACGGATAAGGGCTTCCGCTACGGCGGTGATTTCGGCGATTATCCTCATAACAGTGTCTGCTGTATTGACGGTGTTATTTTCCCTGACAGATCGTTCAGACCCGGTTTCTATGATATGAAGAGAGCTTATCAGGAGTTTGAAGCGGATTACGCAAACGGTGAAATTTCCGTTTTTAACCGCAGATATTTTGAATCGCTCAATGATATGTATATTGTCTGGAAACTTGAAGTCAACGGTAAAACCGTTCTTGAAGGCAGAATCGATGATACGGATATTGCTCCTCAGGGTACGAAGATTTATAAGCTCTTTGATTCTGTTGAAGATAACGAACGCTGCTATCTTACACTGACGTTCCATTATAAAAATGCCAATAAATGGGCTGAAGCGGATTACGAAACAGGATTTGAACAGTTTGATTTGTCAGCTGAAACCGTGAAATCATCCGCAGAGACCTCTGTTCCCGATTATACCGAAACCTCAAGATATATAAATATTACCGCAGGTAACACTGAGTATGTTTTCGATAAGCCATACGGCAGAATCAATTCTGTCAGAGTCGGCGGTAGGGAGCTTCTTGCCGAGCCTGTCAGATTTGAGACCTGGGCAGCTCACGGATATAATCAGTTAGGCGATGCCGATGACAGACGCAGTGCCGAAATTCACAATGCAATTCAGAAAACTTATTCAACAGAAATCAAAGCAGATGATTCAAAACTTACTGTTGAATGCAGAATTTCACTTGGTGGCCCTGCAGTCGTGCCGATTATCAACGGTACTGTTGTATATAATTTCTATTCAGACGGTAAAGCTGAAATCGGATTCAACGGAGAATTTCGTCAGCTTCTCAAGGAAATGAATATGCATTTGCCCAGATTCGGCTTCCGCTTCGCTCTCAAAGGCGGCTTTGAGGATATGACATACTTCGGTAAGGGCCCGATTGAAACCTACTGTGACCGTCATAAAGGCGCAAGATTCGGTATGTATGAAACAACCGTAACCGATAATTTTGTTCATTATATCAGACCCATTGAAAACGGTTCGCATTTTGCGTCTGTTTACGGCAAGGTAAGTGATGCGGACGGTAACGGAATCGAATTTGCTCCTTCGAATCCTGAAACGTTCTGCTTCAATGCATCGCATTTTACTCCCAAAATGCTTGAGTATGCGAAGCACGATGATGAGCTTGTTCCGAGCGATAATACCTATGTTTATCTTGATTATAAGTTTGATTCAAGAAGCGGCAGGGGTATTTATGAAACACTCGAGCCTGAACGCATCTGGGATTTCGAACCTTTCAACTTTACAATTGAATTCAAACCCTTCTGATATATAAGTTTAGCGGGTGTACCTGAGCGGTACACCCGTTTTTTGCTTGTATTAAAAATCTGCTGAACCCGTTGTTCTGGGGTAGGGGATTACGTCTCTGATATTCGAAATACCCGTCAGATACATAACAAGTCTTTCGAATCCGAGACCGAACCCGCTGTGTTTGACGCCACCGTATCTGCGAAGGTCGAGATACCAGTCATAATCTTCGGGATTGAGACCAAGTTCTTTGATTCTTGATTCAAGGAGCTCAAGCCTTTCTTCTCTCTGGCTTCCGCCGATGATTTCACCGATACCCATAACAAGGCAGTCACAGGCGGCAACGGTCTTTCCGTCATCGTTAAGACGCATATAAAAAGCTTTGATTTCTTTAGGATAATCAGTTACAAAGACAGGTTTTTTGAAAAGCTTTTCGGTCAGGAAACGCTCGTGCTCTGTCTGTAAATCACAACCCCAGCTGACTTTGTATTCAAATTCGTCATTGTGCTGAGTGAGAAGCTCAACCGCCTCGGTATAAGTAATTCTTCCGAAATCCGAATTCGCAACCGCAGTCAGTCTTTCGATAAGCTCTTTGTCGATGAATTTATTGAGGAATTCAAGCTCCTGAGCGCAATTTTCAAGAACATAGTTTATAACGGATTTTATCATCGACTCCGCAACGTCCATATTGTCGGAAAGTTCAGCAAATGCCATTTCAGGCTCAATCATCCAGAATTCTGCCGCGTGACGCTGGGTATAAGATTTTTCTGCACGGAATGTCGGCCCGAAAGTGTATACTTTGCCGAAAGCAAGAGCCATTGTTTCAGCCTGAAGCTGACCCGATACGGTGAGGTAAGCGGGTTTCTGGAAAAAGTCCTGGGAATAATCTGCTTCACCGTTTTCAGCTTTCGGCACATTGTTGAGGTCAAGTGTTGTGACTTTGAACATTTCACCCGCACCCTCACAGTCACTGCAAGAAATCAGGGGAGTGTGAGCATAAACAAAGCCTTGTTCCGTAAAGAATTTATGAATTGCATATGCCGCAACCGAACGAACTCTGAATACGGCATTGAATGTATTGGTTCTGGGTCTGAGATGTGCAATTGTGCGCAGATATTCTAAAGAATGTCTCTTCTTCTGAAGAGGATAGTCGGGTGTTGAGAGTGCTTCAACCTCAATTATATCAGCGTTGATTTCAAAGGGCTGGTTTGCTTCAGGTGTAAGAATAACTTTTCCGACTGCTTTTATAGCTGCACCGACGTTAAGCTTTGCGATTTCTTTATAGTTACTGAGTTTATCAGCTTCAAAAACAATCTGAATGCCCTTAAAGCAACTGCCGTCATTGATTTCAATGAATCCGATAGCTTTTGAGTCTCTGAGAGTTTTTATCCAGCCGCAAACGGTAACTGTCGTGTCTTTGTAGCTTTCAGGAGATTCAAAGATTTTTTTAATTTCCAGTCTGTCCATCAGATTTCCTCCGATTTGAAATTTATATGATTATTCTGCCGAGGTTTACAGCAATCATTTTGTCGGTTATTCCGTCAACATTTGCAAGTTCATATATCTCTTTGAATTCGCCGTTGACTTCTCTGAATTCAATGATTGCATCAGCCCTGGCTTCTCCGATATATTTCAGTTGCATCAATTCTTCTTTTGTTGCCGTATTGATATTTACCTTGAATTGAGTTTCTTTTTCGGGAACAGTGATTGTTGATGAAGTTTCAACATAGGTTTGAGACGTTGTATAATCCGGAGTGACAGGTTTTGTCACTCTCGGTACTTCTGTTATTTCATAAGGAGCAACTTCATTAAATCCCGGTGCGGAAAAGAACTGAATAAAGAAATATATCCCGATAAAGAACATGGCTGCACTGAGCAGAATAAGAAGATGTGTTCTGCCGCTGTTCATCAGAAATTATTCCCGTTCCAACCCCAATGATCGGCTTCTTCATATTTGATATAGATGTTTGCACGGTCAATTCCGAGTTCTTCATTAATGATTTCGGAGATTGCGGCGGTGAGTCTGTCATATGCGGCATCAGAGGTTGAACCGAAAAGGCTGACTTCGATATATGCATAATCTTCTTTGCATTCACCTTTGAAATACATCTTCATATTGTCTTCAAAAGCAAGCATAAGCCATGCCTCTGTTTTGCCGGGAATGAGAGCAATTGCCTGACCGAGTTTGGATTTGAGGTTTTCGCGGGCAGAATCGCTGATTTTGTTGCTGACAGTTGTTCTGATATAAGGCATAATATTTCCTCCTGAAAATTAGTTTACTCTTATGAAGCTTCTCGCTTCAACGGTAACACCGAGTGTCTCGAAAGCTTCATCGGTGTAGTTTACGTATATCAATGAACCCGTATCGTATTCTGTGCAGAAAATGCCGTCTGCAACCTGATAGTGATCGGTCATTCTGGCATCTCTTAAATCGTTGAGCACCGAATTCGATTTTGCATAGTATTCCGATGCAACGTTAATTGTGTTGTCATAATAATAAATATCTGTTTCAGGCTTGTCTGATTGTGATTCGTAGCTCCATGCAAAATGCGGACAAGCGCCGTATTCAACATATTTGAGCATGGCTTGTTCTTTGTTTATCTGTGTGTTTATTGCATCGCCTGTATAATCGACGATTCCGTGAAGAATAAGCGGAACAAACGGTATTGAAACATAAGCGCCGCTTGCCGATGCACTGATTCCCATAGGCATATTAACGATAGAATCAACCGATTTTATCATATAGAAATTACCCGTTACAGCCATAATGGATTTCTCGGTCGAAAGCGGAGCAATTCCTGATGATATTATTTGAGCGGCATTATGACGGGAAATACCGTTTTTGCTGAAATCGGAATACAAAACAGAACCCGCATCATTAATACAGAACCCTGAGAATTCCTGAGTATCTGTGCTGTTCAGTACAGACGTAATAACTTTCGAAAGTGTGTTCAGTGATGCGAGAGTCCGATTCTTGATTTCCGTTTCGGCGTCTTTTCTGAATATATTCATAACTTTTTCATCATCAGGAACGTTGTTGCCGCTGATGAGATTGATGTCAAAATATATACTCATCTTCTGTTTTGCCGCGTATTCGTTAAGCTCTGCAAGTCCGTTTCTGCCGCCTGATTCTTTGCTTAACTTAAGAACGGATTCAACTCTTGATTCATCACCGCCTTTGAATGCGCCGTTATAGCGAAGGCTGATGTTGTTTATACCCTTGCTTTTCATATGAGTCAGCATATCGGTTGCCTGTTCAAAAGAGGTATTTGATTCAAGTGACAGGAAGCAAGGAATATAATCAGCTTTATTTACAGTTTTTGTTGAAAGCACGGAATTACGGATAAGCTGTTCTCGACAAGCGGAAGCAAGTCCGGCATAAGTGGCGTTGTTACCCGTCAGGAATCTGTAGCAAAGAGAAATATCGCCGTCATATTTTTTTTCGGAGACGTAAATATTATTGTCAGCGTATTTTACGGGTGTGATTCCAAAAGACGAGAAAACTCGGTTGTATTCACTTAAAGAAGTTGCCTTTGAGGCATGGATTGTTGCAAAAGAATCGCCGTTTTCAATTATCGTAACAAAGGCAGTTTCACCGTGTTTGATTCCAAATGCGGGAACAATTGCCGATCCTGTTGATTCGACGGGATTTGACGGATCATTGCCGTAAACCGAAAAAGAAAGCGATTCAAACGATTCATCATATATTGATGTTTTGATTATTGCTCCGCTTCCGTCGGGAACAAGAAGAAAATCGTTTTCTTTGCTGTCGTTGTATGCTCCGAAACTGTTGAGCAAATCAATACTTTCGATATATGCATCCGGATTGCCTGTCAGATTTGAATGTTTGCAGTCAACAAGCATACTGCCGTCCTTGAGAGTTACTGACAGTATGATTCTGAAGCCGATATCGTTTTTGTCATATTCGGTTTTCAGTGACGTGATCTCATCGGCAAATAAGTCATATGTGAATTCTGCACCGCCGTCAATAAGCTTGTATGATGCTTTTTTATATGCAAGGGAATTATCCTGAGTATTAAGATAATAGATGTCTTTTCCACCAAGGACTTTTAAGGTTGCAATACTTGCGCTGTCAGAAAGTTCTTCGCCTTGAGCAACTGTTTCAAGAAGGGGTAAAGCGCTCCATAGTCTGCGGTTTCCCGTTTCAAATATTCCGAAAGATTTTGAATCGGGGTCAATATATAGCTCGATAAGACCGGAAGCAGCGGCTTTTTCGGTGAAAGAATTCTGCGATTCAGAATAATGGAACTCCTGCGTGGGAGCTTTAGCGGAAATGATATTCTGTGATTTGACCGACCTGATTATTCTTACGTCGGATGGCTTATAAAATATCGCAAAAATAATACCTGCAACAATCAGAAAAAATATCAGAAGCACTGATAAAATTCTGATTATTCTTTTTGCTTTTGTTTTTTTAGTCATAATATTTAGAATCCTTTGCTATTTCAAAGGTGAAACAAACACCGTTTTTAACGTTTTTTACTCCGTAGCCGCATTTGTGATTTGTCATAATGCCCTTGACTATTGAAAGACCAAGACCAAAGCGGTTTTCATTTCTGACGTGTGATTTATCGGCTCTGTAGAAGCTGTCCCATAATTCGGGCAAATCCTCTGAAGCTATACGTTCACCTGTGTTGAAAACGAAAACCTTGAATCTGTCGCCGATATCTTCGATTGCCAGTTCAATCACTTTTTCGCCTGAACAATGTGATATTGCGTTTGTAACGTAGTTTTTAAGAACAATCTCAATTTTATCAGCTTCGCCGTAGCAGGCAAGAGGCTGGGGGATTTTGTTTCTGACTTTGATATCGGCTGACTCGAGCTGAAGAGAAAGATGAGTTATCAAAGATGCCGCAGTTTCTCCCAAATCAAAATAATCAGGGCTGAAAGGTTGTGCACCGCTTTCAATTTTTGAAAGCTCAAGCAATTCAACAACAAGACCGTTCATTTTGTAACTTTCTTCTTTGATGATATTGCAATAATCCCTGATTATTTCGGGATCGGTGCTTATTCCTTCGCAGAGACCCTCGGCGTATCCCGAGATAATTGCAAGGGGAGTTTTAAGTTCGTGAGAAACGTTGTTTATAAAAGATTTTCTTGCACATTCAATTGCGTGTCTTTTCTGAATATCTCTTTCAAGTTGTTCGTTTTTATCTTTGAGATCATCAAGAGTGACATCGAGTGTATCTGAAAGAATGTTAATGCTTGAGCCGAGCTGTCCGATTTCATCGTGACCGTAATTGCCGCAACGTCTTTCAAAATTAAGAGCCGCCATATCCTTGGTGATATCGTTCATTTCAACAAGAGGTTTTGTGAATCTGGCAACCAAAAGATAAAATACAAGTGAAAAAAACAGAAATAAGGTCATAAACAGAGTGAGGAATACCGATTGCGAGACGGTTACGATATTCTCAACGTCGGCAACCGATGAATAAATATGGAGTGTTTCACCGGTTTCAAGCAGAGAGGAATAAACAAAATAACTCGCGTCGGCGGCTATCAGTTTTCTGACTTCAAAGTTTTCTCTTTTAACAGTATGCTGATATTCAGTGGTTTTAACAGTATTAGAGTAATCGGACGATCTGGTACCTGAAGTTGCAAAATTGGCAGTTCCCTGAATTGAATTATCAGATGAGGTGTAATAAACGGTACCGTCAGGATTGAGAATCTCAAAATCAATATTGTTATTCAGTGCGATTGAATGAAGATCAAAATAATATGTTATTGCACCGGGGATGCATGCTTTGATTTCTTCTGCTGCTTTTGATTGGGTTCTGTAAGTCTGACTTGAGAGAACCATAAATAAAGCAGGGGAGGTAACAACGGTCATAACGATAAAAAACAAAAACAGCACCGAAAGAATTGTTGCAAACAGTTTGAATCTGATTTTGCTGATCCGCGGTTTGATTTGTGTTTTTTTCAAGAGTTGTTCACCTCGATTTTATAGCCGACTCCATAAACTGTTTTCAGATGAGTTTCGCCCCATTTGCCAAGTTTCGTTCTGAGTCTTGCAACGTGAGAATCAACGGTTCTCGGATCGCCTGAGAAATCAATTCCCCAGATATCGTCAAGCAAACGGTCTCTTGAATATATTCTGCCCACGTTTTTTGAAAGCTTAACGAGAATGTTGTATTCCTTGATAGTCAGATCAACGGGCTTGTCTTCGACGGTAACGCTATGTGCGGGGAGGTCAATCGTAAGGTTGTCGATTGAAATAATTTCATCGGAATTGTTTGCGGTTCGAATGGCACTTCTTTTGAGCAGCGCTTCGACTCGCTTCATCAGCACCGTCGGGCTGAATGGCTTTGTAACAAAATCATCTGCACCCGATTCAAATGACATAAGCTCATCAAATTCCTGACTTCTTGCAGTAAGCATAAGAATGGGAACAGTGCTTGATTCTCTGATTTTTTTACAGACTTCCCAGCCGTCGGCTTCGGGCATCATTATATCGCATATAACAAGGCTGATATCTTTATCTGCCCTGAATTTCTCAATTGCTGCAAGTCCGTTGTCAGCTTCGATCGGTTCGTAACCTGACTTGCGCAGAAAGTCGCTCACAAGACGCCTGATGAGAGCTTCGTCGTCAGCAACCAGTATTTTAAGCATAAGAGCACCGCCTTATAAGAATATATATTTAATAATACCATATTTGTTATAAATAAATCAAGCAAACGTAAAAACTTTTTGTCTGTGAGCGATTAAGTTTTTGATGATTTGTATAAAATTTATATGTTGTTTTGCCGATAAGATAACAAAATCAGAAAATGTGAATTTTTTTTGCTTTTTCTATTGTTTTGTTTAAAGAATTACTGTATAATTTATCAGTATTTATCTTGGGTTAAAATGACCTTTCGAAAGGTGTGGTTAAAATGCTCGGCAAATATGTCAGAGTAAGGGTTACAAATCCTATCCGCTCCGTAAACAGACAATTCGGTTTTGTCTATCAGCTTAATTTCGGTGCGATCGAGGGCAAAAAGCGTTATGACAGCGTTTCCTCGGGGGCATACATTATGGGGATTAATCATCCTGTCAGAACTTTTGACGGCAGGGTTATCGCGGCAATCAAAAGAGCTGACGGAAGCCCCACAGTTTATGTTGTTGCTCCGAAGAGTATGAGATTCATTTCTTATCAGATTGAGGATGCAATTGCTTTTGCGGAAAACGGAAGAGATTACAAGCTCGAATGTCTCTATGAGCGTTCGTGCGGAGCAGTGGTTTATCGCTTTATTAATAATGAGGTCAGGTATCTGCTGATAAAAAACAGAAGAAGCACTCACTGGGGTTTTCCGAAGGGTCACGTTGAGAAGGGTGAGACCTTTGAACAGACCGCTATCAGAGAAGTGCTTGAAGAAACAGGCATACATATTCAGATTTTACCGCAGTTTGCTTCGAAATCCGAATATACAATTCAGGGCAGAGTGGAAAAATCGGTTACGATTTTTCTTGCAAAAACCAAGGATACTCAGACGATAATTCAACGCGAAGAAATCGAGGATTATATCTGGCTCAGCTACGAAAAAGCTCTTGACACTCTGAGGTTTATCAATGACCGCAATATTCTTCAGAGTGCCCATGATTTTCTGGTTAACAAGAACATCATTGAAGATGAATGAAAAAAACCACAGCGTTTTTTACGCTGTGGTAATTTTTTTATCCGTATATCTTATGACAGAGCTCAAGGAGATTAGCAAGATTGGATGCGATTTCATCCGGAGTGCATACAAGTCTGCCCTGAAGCCATGCTACAAAAACTTCTTTTGCACCGTTGGTTGTGAATGTAAGGTAAATATCTGCTTTTGTTGAATCGTCGCTTCCGTCGAGCTTCAGCAGTTTGGACAGTGTTTCTTCGTAATATATAGAGATAATTCTGCTCAGGAAATTTTCAACAAAGCTTGAATGCATCAGCATCTTATAATATTCAAAGTCTGAATAAAGATGGTTGCAAATTATTGAAAGAAATGATGTTGTATCTTTTATATCTGAATTTTTTTCTTTGACCATGCTGACAAGGTTCACGAGTTTTCTGACTTCTTCGGTTTCGATCTGATCAATTACGCTGTGTATATCGGGGTAATGTGCATAGAATGTTCCTCTGCTTATGTCGGCTTCGCGTATTACGTCAGAAACTGTAATTTTTGAAATATCTTTTTCATGAATTAGTTTTGCAACAGCTTTTTTGATAAGTGTCTTTGAACGTATTGAGCTGCGGTATTCTGCTTTTGCCATTTTTCTCTCTCCTTTGGTTATTAAAACTAATCTACATTATCTGCTTTAAAATGTCAATAAATTTCTTGAAATAGAATAAAAATTAAAAAAATGTTAATATTTTAAAAGTTTATATTTATATTTATTGACTGCATTTTTTTTCAATGATATAATTTATATATTCAATATGAAAGAAGGCTCTTTTATGAAACTTGTTGCACATACCGAATCGATTGCACCCAGACTGGGTGACGAAGCCGCTGTCAGAATTATTTGCGAAAGCGGGTTTGACGGCATTGATTATTCCATGTTTTTTATGGACGAGGATGACAATGCACTTGAAAAGGATAATTTTTCTTCTTATATCAAGAATCTTCGTAATATTGCAACCGTTTACGGTGTAACATTCGAGCAGGCACATGCACCTTTTCCGTCAATGAAAGAGGGTAATGACGAATACAACAAAAAGCTTGATTATAAGCTCAAGAGAGCGCTTGAAGTTGCCGGCTTGCTTGATGCTAAAATCTGTGTTGTTCATCCTGTCCAGTTCAGCAACTGCCAGAAGGAAAGAAATATTGAGCTTTATAAAAATCTTGAGCCTTATGCCAGAGATTTCGGAGTGAAAATTGCACTTGAGAATATGTGGGGATGGGATAAAGATCATATTGTTCCCAATGTATGCAGTGTTGCGGAGGAATTCAACGATTATTATGATTCGCTTGAGTCCGATGCATTCACTTGCTGTCTCGATCTCGGTCATTGCGGTCTTGTTGGTGAAGATGCCGCAACAATGATAAAACAAATGGGCATCAGACGCCTCGGTGCACTTCATATCCATGATAACGACAATATTCATGACAGTCATGTGCTTCCGTATCTTATGGAAATGGATTGGGACTCCATTCTCAAAGCACTTGGCGAGATTAACTATAAAGGTCACTTTACATATGAAGCGGGTAATTTCTTCGTAAAATTCCCCGAAGACCTTCTTCCTGCCTGTATGAGATTTGCTCACGACGTCGGCAGAAGTATGATGAGAAAAATTGAGAAATACAGGGTTATCAAATGAAATGTTTTGTATGTCCCGTCTGCAAGGGCGGATTAAATGATGACGGAAAAACCCTCAGATGTTCACTGGGACATTGCTTTGATAAATCGAAATTTCAATACGTCAATCTTCTTATGTCCTCAAAGTCGTCTGCAAAACGTCACGGTGATGACAGATTGATGGTCAGGGCGAGAAGAGATTTTCTTGATAAAGGCTATTATAAATTTTTGTGCGATGAAATTTGCAATGTATGTTTGAATTATCTTGAAAATGACAGTATCGTTCTCGATGCAGGGTGCGGCGAGTGCTATTATTCGTCTGCAGTTATCAACACATTGAAAGGTAATAATATTTTCGCCTCTGTTTACGGTGTTGATATTTCAAAGGATGCGCTTGAATTTGCATTCAAGAGAAAAAGCGGTGTCATAACGGCTGTCGGAAGTGTTTTCAATTTACCCGTTTCAGATTCTTCCGTTGACGCTTTGCTCAATATTTTTTCACCCGAAGCATTTGATGAATACCGCAGAGTCTTGAAAAGCGGAGGTGTTCTTGTCAGAGTAATACCTCTGGAAAAACATCTTTTCGGTTTGAAAGAAGCAATATATGATAACCCGTATCTGAATGATGTTCCGTCAGCGGATATAGAGGGATTCAGATTATGTGAGGAAATTATTGTTAAAAAAGAAATAACTGTTAATTCTTCCGAAGATATTCTGAATCTTTTTAAAATGACGCCTTATTACTATAAAACAGGTAAGTCGGATCAGCAGAAAATTGAATCGGTTAATAAGCTTGTAACTCAGGCAGAATTCGGAATCAGGATTTACAGAAAGGAATCATAATATGCATAAAAGATTTGCAAAGACCCCTCCAATGGGTTGGAACAGTTGGGATTGCTACGGTGCAGCAGTTAATGAAGAACAGCTTATAGCCAATGCCGTTTATATGTCAGAAAATCTTAAGGATTTCGGCTGGGAATACATTGTTTGTGATATTCAATGGTCTGAACCTACCGCAGACTGTTACTATTATCATAATTTTGTTCCGCTTTATATGGATGAATATTCGAGACTTATTCCTGCACCCGAAAGATTTCCTTCTTCAGCAGGCGGCAGGGGATTTAAACCGATTGCCGATTATATTCATTCTCTCGGTCTTAAGTTCGGTATCCATATTATGAGAGGCATTCCGAGACAGGCGGTTCATTCAAACACTCCCATCAAAGCTAACGGCGTTACTGCCCGTGATATTGCCCTTCAGTTTTCGGTCTGCCCCTGGAATACTGATATGTACGGTGTTAATTATGAAGCAAAGGGTGCTCAGGAATACTATGATTCTTTGTTTGAACTTTATGCTTCATGGGGTGTTGATTATATCAAATGCGATGATATTTCCAATACCGAATTTCTTAAAGATAACCCGTATTCGGCAAGAAAAGAAATTGAAATGATCCGAAAAGCTATTGATAAATGCGGCAGAGATATGGTTCTCAGTCTTTCTCCCGGTCCTGCGCCTGTATGGGAACATGAACATCTTGCCGCCAATGCCAATATGTGGCGTATGACAGGTGATTTCTGGGATTCCTGGGATAAGCTTTATGCAATGTTTGAACGTTGCTATGTATGGCAGGACTATGTTCAGGAAGGTGCCTGGCCTGATTGCGATATGCTTCCTTTGGGCAGAATTCAGCTTACTGAAAAATTGCCTGAATACAGAGCCAGATACACCCGTTTTACCCGTGATGAACAGATAACCATGATGACTCTCTGGAGTATTTTCCGTTCACCTCTGATGATGGGCGGCGAAATGCGTGACAATGATGATTTCACTCTGTCACTTCTTCAGAACAAAGAGTTGATTGATATGCTTAAGAATTCAAGCGGAGCCAGACAGTTCAGCAGAAAAGAAACCGACGGTAAAGGCGAGATTATCTGGACTTCAAAGGGTGACGGATGCAAATATATCGCTCTTTTTAATACCGATGACGACATCAGAGAGATTGAGTTTGATATTACGGATATTGCGATAGGCGGCTTTGATTATGTCGTTTGGGATATGTGGTCTCATAAACAGATCGCTGTCACCTCCGACGTTTTCTCTGCAGATGTCAACAGTCACGGTGCAAGACTTTTCAAAATTTATATGTTATAAGAGGTTATATTATGGAACGAATTCCCAATTACAGATTCGCAACAGAAAAGCCTGATCATATTATGCTCAGCATTTCGGATAATCCTGAAACAACAATGACGGTTACCTGGCGTTCGAGTACAGACGTTGAAGCCGGTTATATTGAATATTATGAGAAGAACGGTGAAAAATTCCGCAAAGACGCCATAGTAAAGCCTTTTAAGAGTGATGTGAACACAAGCCATATTTTCTGGGCAAAGGCTGAAAATCTCAAGCCGGGAACGAAATACTACTATACTTGCGGAAGCGAGAACGAAAGAAGTGAGGAATATTTCTTTACAACACAGGAAGAAAATCTTACGAAATTCAGCTTTATCGCAATCTCAGATCATCAGAAGGACGATGATCATTATGACCCCGATTATTCGGCGCTGAATAAATTTCTCAAGGATACTCTTAAAAAGCATCCGGAGGCAAGATTCATTCTTACCGCGGGTGATAATACCAATTGCGGTCAGCATGAAATCCAGTGGAACGCAATGTTTGAGGGCATGAAGGGGATTATAGAATACTTGCCGTATATGATGTGTTGCGGTAATCACGATAACCGCGGTTTTGCGCAGTATTTCCCTGAGGAAGTTGACCGTTATTATGCCGAACCTGCTGAGTTTTTTAATACACAGCTTGAATATTCATATCCCAAAAACGGTCCTGACGGCTGGCAGACTGAGAATTATTCGTTCGATTACGGCAATGCTCATTTTGTTGTTTTCGGTGTCAACGAGCCTGAACTTGTCAACGAATGGGCAGCCAAAGAGATTGATTCATCCGATAAAACGTGGAAGTTCGGCAGCTATCATTTCCCGATTTACTATTCAGGACCGAATCTTGCCAATGACGATGCATATCCGATGATGAGGGAATGCATGGAGAAACTTGACGTTCTTTTCTCAGGTCATGAACATAATTTCTCCAGAAGTTATCCTATCAGAAATGAGGAGATTTTTGACAGACCTTCTCAGGGAACGGTTCATTATGAACTCGGTAATGCTCATGCAAATCCTCCCGGTACAAAGACCTGCGATAAAGTCTGGCATTGTTCATTCTATCCTCAGGAAGAAAAAGTAAGTATGTACGCATTGATTGAGATTGACGGCGATAAGATTTCCCTTACCGCAAATCTTGATGACGGCAGAATCGTTGATGAATGCATAATCGATAAATCAAAGGATGAAATCAGACCGTACCGTGTTGCTCCGATTTTTGGCAATGGAAGAACAAGAATGCTTTATAAAGGTGTTGATCCGGGTCTCTGCGCATCGGCTACACCTCCCGTCAGAATTGACGGTGTGTGGTTTATTCCTCTTGCTGTTCTTATCGGATTTATCGGCGGCGAAGTCAGAAGAGAGTGTTCTAAAGTTTTCACTTCTCTTTACGGCAAATCTGCCGAGTTTGCGGAGGGTAGCAATGTTGCACTTACCGATAACGGAGAGATTCAACTTGATGCCGCGGTGTTCAGGGGCAGTGAAAATCAGCTATATATGCCGATTGATTCGGTATGCAAGATTTTCGGTATGAAATGGGCATATGCAGAAAGAAATAATTTTCTGACAATTGAACACGTCGACGAATCTTCCCCCGTTCCTTATCAGCCATAAAGTAAAAAAGACACATTATCGCTTTGATAATGTGTCTTTTTTTGTTATAAGCTGTAAATTGCATATACAAGCAAACAGATCGGTTTAAGAAGTGCCGCATATATTTTTTCAAATGTACTGAGTTCACAGGTTATAGTGAAAGATGCTGATATTTTGGTGCCGTCTGGATTGGTGACTTCTCCTGTTACAGTTGCTTCGCCTTCTCCGATGAATACAACGTGACCTTCTTTATCTATAAGAATATTCTTTTTGTTCTGTTCACTGGACCATTTGATTTCATCATAAACGGCATCCGCGGGTGTAACGGTATAAAATAAACTTTCGTATTTATAAAGTGTCAGTTCTTTTTGATAAAAATATGTTCAGTGACTGAACACCTTTACCAACGAGAGAGTTTATAGCATCGTAAATTGCCTGTGTCTGTGCATCAACGATATCCTGTTCACATGAATATCTGTCTGAAACGTTAACTGCAAGCGCATTGTCAAGAATTTCAATATTTATATATTGACTTCTGTCAATACTTGCTGCTGCTTCAACGGCTTTATTATACTCTGTGTAGTCAGCAGGTGTTGAGTCTTTTGTGATTATATCAGTGAATATTATAATGTCTCTGTCGGTATCGTGATGTGTTATCTTGCAGTAATAATAAGGTGCGCTGTCTTCTTGTGTGAAGGTATATGATCTTTCGGTTGCATCTTTTATTGCTGTTCCGCCTTCGGTTGATTTTTTGCTGTTCCAGTACCACTGATATTCAAGGTCAAAGCCGACTGCGTTGAGTATAATCATCTCACTGTTTTCAGTGATATACTCGGGAATTTCATTGATAACAAGAGGGATTCCGACAAAAGTGTATCCCTTGTGGTTACAGTATCTTTCAATATAAGTATCGGGTGTACCGTAAACAGTAAGGTTTGTTGCGGTCTGCTGAGACTCAACGAATTCATTTGACAGGATAATTCCGCTGTTGTTCGGAAGACTCTTTGTTGAAACAAGACTTCTGAGATCAATAGCTTCTGCAGAGCATTCGTTGAATACATATGAGTCCAGTTCTGTTGCACTGCGCATATCTATATAAAAAATTGATTTGCAACCATAGAAAGTGTTTTTGCTGAATTCAGTTGCGCTGTTCAGATAAATCATATAAATATCCGGGCATTTTGAAAACATCATAAATGTTGTTCTTTTAAGCTGAGGAGCATAAAATATTTGCAGATTTTTTGGGAACGGAGTTGCTGTGTCTGAAAGATAAGCCTCTTCGTTAAAGCTGATCAGAGAATCCAAATTGAGTACAGTCAGCGAGTCACATCCCGAAAAAGCATTTGAATTGATAATCTCGGCATTCGGAATTTCAATCAGTTCAAGTGAGACGCAGTTTTCGAAAGCATTCGATTCGATTGTTACTGCATCGGGGAGGTGTATATGCTGAAGGTTTTCGCAAGTGGTGAACAGACCCTTGGGTATATTTTCCAGCTTTTCAATTCTGACCTCTCTGAGCGATCTTAAGTTTTTGAACGCTCCGTCGTTAATATGTTTGAGAGAACTGAAATCAATGTTAACCAGAGCATTGCAATTTGTAAAAGCATTTTTTCCGACAGTGACATCAACATCGATTTTTGCTTCGGAAAGGGCACTGTTCATAAATGCACCTTCAGGTATGGATGCGGTGTTATTCAGTTGCAGAGAGAAAGAACTTTCTCTGAGTTCGAACGCTTTGCTGCACACGTTATAAAAAGCATATTCGCCGATGTGTTCAATTTCTCCGAAAAAGATATTCTTCAGCCAGATACAGTTATAGAATGCTCTTTCACCGATTGATTTCAGACCGTAAGCAAAAACTGATTTAAGGTTTGGGTTTTCTGCAATGCTTTCTTTGCCTATTTCGGTCAGTGTAGGCGGCAGAAGAAGTTCGGTCAGACCTTTGTTTTTCAAAACTCCGTCTCCGAGTTTCGTAACAGTTATCCCATTGACTTTTTCAGGTATCGAAAAACTTGTTGCGGTGCCTGAATATGCAGTTATAACGCCGTTTGAATCGATTGTTAATTCCTCATCTGATGCATAAGGTGCAATAATTGCAGAAAAATCGGATATACTTGAACGGAAATAATTGTCAGCGTATGCAACTGCAAGAATTTTTGTGGTTTTGTTGATTAAAAGCGGTTCGCTGTAGATTTTGGCAGAAGGATTTGATTTTCTTGGAATGGTTTCATCAGTTGTATAATAAATTATTGAATCGGGTGTCGTACAAGTAATGCTGATTTCGATTTCATCGCGGTACAGTGCTGTTTCATGAGAAAAAACCGGAGCGTCTGTTCTGGGTTTCTGATTGATTTCCTCAATAGTCGGAGCCATAAGGATACCCGCGCCGAAGCGTTTTTTTGCATCGGGTTCAAAGACTTGCATTGATAAGTTTTCAAGCTGATTCTGAATGTCTTCAGGTGATGATTCCGGTGCGATGCTGAGTATAACGGCTGCGACAGCAGCTACAAGCGGAGAAGCAAACGACGTGCCTGATGTTGTAAGATAACCGCCGTTGAAGTTTGTTGTCATTATTGAAACGCCGGGAGCAGCGATGTCTATATTGCTGTAGTTGCTGAAGTTCGCAATAACGTTCTGACTGTTTGTTGCAGCAACTCTTATAACGGAATCATAGCTGGATGGATAAAAAGGATTGTCTGTGTTGTCGTTGCCGGCTGCGGCAGTTACGATAATATCATTTTCATGTGCTCTGTCAATTGCGTTTTTGAGAACGTCTGAATCTTCATAAAATCCTAGGCTGACATTGATAACATCAACGCCGTCTTTTATTGCACAGTTAATTCCGGCAGCCAAAGAAATCAGTGTTCCTACTCCGTATGTATCAAGAACTTTATAGGGTCGGATTACAATGTTATCCAACGTTGCGTCAGCAATTACGCCTGCGACCTGGGTTCCGTGACCGTTATCGTCCATTGAACTGTTTCTTTCACCTACACCGCTGGTGTTTATCCTTGTAGGCTCAACTCTGCCTTCCAGATACGGGTGTTTATGGTTTACGCCTGTATCTACAACGGCTACGTAAATCTTGTTTTTTATCAGCTCTGGATTCCTCTTCAGACTATCGTTAAGTCTGTCGATTCCGATGTGTGAACTACCCCATGAAATGTATTTGAAATCAACCGCCTGAGTAACTATGCTGTTGTTGTCGGCACAAAGTTTAACTTTTCTGTCAGGCTCAACAAACTGAATTCCCGGTCTGCCATTGTAATAATTAAAGGCATTTTGGGCTTTTTCAGGGGATTCATATTGAAGCACCCAAAGGTCATCGAAACCATTGACGACGGAAATTGCATTTTTTAGATTTATGTTGTGTGCACTTTTTACAATAAGTCTTGACGAAGCGAATGCACCCTCACTATCCGATAAAACTATTGACGGATCATTTTGGGTTGATTCAATCAGATCGGACACACCGTCTGCAAATTCTTCGGCGCTTATTTTTTCTGCAATCCCCATATCACCGCCAGAAACAGTGAAGGGTTCGGCGGCAACTGCTCCGAGAGCAAGCGTTGTTGCAATCACAGAGAAGCAAAGCATCAATGAAATAATTCTTTTCATTATACAAACTCCTTTAATTTATAAAAAATTCTGAATTATAATTATCAATTAAAATTATTATACAACATTAAGACTTATTATTCAATATTTTTTTTAATTTGGTTGAATTATTGTATATTGAAATTTATGAATGCATACTGTATAATCTTTTTCAGAAAGAGGTGTTTCTGAATGCTATATGATTTAATGAAAAAAAACAGGTCTTACAGAAGATTTGACGAAAGCTTTGAAGTAACTTCTGATTTGCTTTATGAATTGGTTGGAATTGCGAGAATTACTCCTTCGTCGGTCAATTGGCAGCCGCTTCGTTTTGCTTTGGTTAATGACAGAGAATTAAATGCCAAAATTTTCGATAATCTTTCCTGGGCAGGTCTTCTGAAAGATTGGAATGGTCCTTCAGTGGGTGAAAGACCTTCTGCATATGTTATTATTCTGACGGATACAACTGTTGCAAAGAATATGAAAACAGATGTTGGTATTGTTGCTCAGTCAATTATGCTTGGCGCCGTTGAAAAAGGTCTTGGCGGATGTATGATAGGCAGTGTGAACAGAGAGAACGTTTACGATATTCTTAAAATTGACAGGGAAAGATATTCGATTGATCTTGTTCTTGCCCTTGGTAAACCTGCTGAAACTGTAAAGATTGTGGATTTGCCTGACGACGGATGCACGAATTATTACCGAGACGAAAACGGTGTTCATTACGTGCCGAAACGTTCGGTTGATGATTTGATAATCCGATAAGGTGATTTTTATGACTGAACTTCCGATTAACAAAAAAGAATATGAATTTTCTGTTCTGATCATTGATTTTATAGCTAAGATTAAAAAGTATAATAGTGATAATAATGATATTTATAATCTTAAATTCTTTCCTGAAATCAAAGGGTATAAGATCCGGTTTGACGTTGACGACTATCAGTTTGAAATCAGGCTTAAAAAGAATTTGATTAACGGACTGAATATCAGAAAATATGTAAACGGACGATTTCAGAAAGGGTATTCATTTCATTCACATTCTCCTCAGGATAATGAATTTATAATTAATAGATTAATGCGATAAAAATAAGGTCGGCACCATTGCGGTGCCGACCTTTGATATTAGTGGTGGAAAAGTCTCATACCTGTGAAGCACATTGTCATACCGTGCTTGTTGCAGGCAGCAATAACATTATCGTCTCTGATTGAGCCGCCGGGCTCTGCGATGTAGCTTACGCCGCTCTTGGCTGCTCTTTCAATATTGTCGCCGAAGGGGAAGAATGCATCGCTGCCGAGAGCAACGCCCTTGATTGTTGCAAGGTATGCCTTCTGTTCTTCTTTTGTAAAAGGTTCGGGTTTCTCGGAGAAGAGAGTCTGCCAAACGCCGTCAGCAAGAATGTCTTCGTATTCATCAGAGATATAAACGTCGATTGTGTTGTCTCTGTCAGGTCTGCCGACAGTATCAAGGAAGGGGAGGTTAAGAACTTTTTCGTGCTGTCTGAGATGCCAGATATCTGCTTTATTACCTGCAAGTCTTGTGCAGTGGATTCTTGACTGCTGACCTGCACCGACACCGATAGCCTGACCGTCAACTGCATAGCAAACAGAGTTTGATTGAGTGTATTTGAGAGTGATAAGAGCGATGATGAGGTCACGCTTTGCATCGTCGGGGAATTCCTTGTTTTCGGTTACGATATTGGCAAGAAGTTCTTCGTCAATCTTGAAGTTGTTTCTGCCCTGTTCAAAGGTGATACCGTAAACCTGCTTGATTTCCTGAACTGCGGGAACGTAATCAGGATCAATCTTAACGATATTATAGTTTCCGTTTCTCTTTGATTTGAGGATTTCAAGTGCTTCGGGCTCATAACCGGGAGCGATGACACCGTCTGATACTTCGCGCTTGATGAGTTTAGCGGTTGTAACGTCGCAAACGTCGGAGAGAGCAATCCAGTCACCGAATGAGCTCATTCGGTCTGTGCCTCTTGCACGTGCGTAAGCAGTTGCAAGAGGGGATTCGTCAAGACCTTCGATGTCATCAACGAAACAAGCTTTCTTGAGGTTATCGCTCATTTTGATGCCTACTGCAGCAGATGTGGGGGATACGTGCTTGAATGACGTTGCGGCGGGCATATTAAGAGCTGCCTTGATTTCTTTAACAAGCTGCCAGCTGTTGAATGCGTCAAGGAAATTAATAAAACCGGGTCTGCCGCAGAGAATTTCAATGGGGAGCTCACTGCCGTCAGCCATATAAATTCTTGAAGGCTTCTGATTGGGATTACAACCGTATTTGAGTTCAAATTCTTTCATTATAATTCTCCTTATTTGTTCTTGTTAATCATTCTTGCTTCGTATTCGCCGGTAGCAAGATCGACGTATCTTACGTAGAGAGAAATCTTGTTCTGTTCATTGAGGTTTGTCCAGATATTTTCTGTGAAAGCATCGATATCATCGGGAATTTCAACTCTCTCAGGTTCACCGGTGAAGGTGGGGATGGGATTACCGTCGTGATTATATGTGTGGATGAAATGGCCGAGACCGTTGAGAGCGGGGTAGGAGAAGGTGTATCTGTTGCAGGCTGTACCTTCTGCGTCTGCGCTCTTAAGAATGCTCATCTTGTAAGTGAATCCGCCGTTTGCAAATGTCATCATACCGCTGATTCTGGGAGTGAAGTTGGGTGCGTCAGGCTCAAATTCTCTTGTTTCAAGTGCCTGTTCAAATGTCTTGCCGTCTTTGACAAAATCATAAATTGTATCTGTCTGGTCGCCGTTAGTAACGATGAGGTTGTTTCTGATTACTCTTACGGGAGCGTAGATGATGAGTGAAGGGTCTTCAACCTTTGATGCATCAAAGGGGTGGATAATGATTTCGTCGCCCTGCTCGATGAAAACTCTGTTTCTGCTGTTTTCGCTTCTACCCATTATAAAATAAGCGGTTACAGCTTTTTTGCCGTCAGCGCTTTTACCGATAACAATACCTCTGCCAACGTAGGTGTTATCCTTGATAAGCTCGCCGATGTTGTTGATGTCGTAAATACCCATACTTTTTCTTCCTTTCATAATGAAATAAGGGCAACCCTATCCGAGAAAAGATAAGATTGCCCAGACGGTCGGCTGAAAACTGATTATTTGCTTCCATGCAGTTGATTCTGCGTTTCCGTCAGTTACAAATAATCTTTAAATTTTACTTTTAAATATTATCATACGATATATGTTTTGTCAATGGATTATAATTTAAATTCTGATTTTCGGTGTTTTCCATTTACCTGATGAAATGAAGATTATTCCGACAATAACAGAGGCAAGTGATGCGAGTCCGGTTGCAAGACCGACACCGTTGAATCCGAGAGTGGAGACCTTTACAACCAGATATGCGAGCGGTACTCTCACAACAATTGAACTGAAACATGCATTGAACAGTGCAAAATTGGTGTATCCGGCACCGATAGCAAGACCGTTCATACAGAAAACAAACGGAACAAGCAGATAGTCGATAGCGATAAGCCTGAGATACATTCTTCCCGTTTCGATTGTTTCAGGTGTTTTGTCAAACAGTCCGATGATAAAGTCGGGGAATGAAACGACAATTACGAAAACAAAAGCTGAAATTAGAAAGGCAATTCGCATTCCGGCAAACATTGTCTTTTTTGCTCTGTCGATTTCTCCTGCACCGATATTCTGACCTGCCATTGAAGAAACGGCACTGCTCATCGCCAATGCAGGGAGAATTGCAAAAGAGTTGACCTTACCGCCGATACCCTGACAAGCTGAAGCTATAAGTGCATTCGGGAGCGAATTGACCAGAGCGGTCAACGTCAGAAATGAGAAGGAGACAACTACCTGCTGCACCGATGAGGGTAAACCGATTTTGAGGAGCATTTTCGTTTTTTCTTTATCAATTTTGAAATCGCTGAGATGATACTCAGCAAAGAATTGATTTTTCAGAAGATAAATAAGCGAAAGAACGACGCTCAGCCCCTGAGCGCCTACAGTTGCGATTGCCGCACCTTTTGCGCCCATATTAAACGGTCCGCAAAGAATGTAGTCGCCTACAATGTTGCCGATTGCAGCGATAAGGACAAAGTAAAGCGGTCTTTTTGAGTCGCCCATTCCTCGCAGAATGGCGCTGATTACGTTATATGCAAAGAGAAAAACGAGACCGCCCATGCAGATTTCATAATAGCTTTCCGCCTCGCCGTAAGCTTCTTTCGGTGTGCTGAGCAGTGTGAGCAAAGGTTTGCCGAAAACAAGCATAACAATCGACATAATTATTCCGACCATCATATAGAGTGTAAAAAGCGTACCGATTGTTTTGCGTTGCTCATCAAATTTGTGAGCTCCGCCGTATTGTGCAATAAGTACTGTGCCGCCGACTGCAAGACCGAGTGCAGCACCTGTAACGAGAATGTTTATCTGACTGCCGATATTAACGCCTGTGATACCGACAGGTCCTCTGAAATGACCGACTATAATCATATCTGCAACGGAATAAAAAGCCTGAAGAAGGTTTGAAAGAAGGAAGGGCACGGCAAATTTCATAAGCTGTTTTGATACGCTTCCTGTTGTTAAATCTTGTCTGAATTTATCTGCCAATTTTAATTCTCCTGTTTTTTCTGTTTCATTGTGAGTGAAATTCTCTTTTTAGCCGCATCAACAGCAATTACCCAAACAGTTACAACCTCACCGACTTTGAGTACTTCAGACGGGTGTTTAATGAATTTGTTGGTAATCTGTGAGATGTGAACGAGACCGTCCTGATGAACACCGATATCGATGAATGCACCGAAATCTGTGACGTTTCGGACAGTGCCTTTTAATTCCATACCGGGAACGAGATCTTTCATATCCATAACATCTGTTCGAAGCATAGGAGGGGGAAGTTCGTCACGGGGGTCTCTGGCGGGTTGAATGAGTTCTTTGATAATATCATTAAGAGTAGGTACACCGATTCCGAGTTTTTCAGCAACGGAATCAGAACCGATTTCTTCGACCTTTGTTTTGATTTCTTTGATCTTATCGGTGCCGATATCTGCGGCTTTATATCCGCAGAGTGAAAGAAGTTCTTTAGCTGCTTTGTAGCTTTCGGGATGAACGCCCGTATTATCGAGTGCGTTTTTGCTTTCAGGAATACGAAGGAAACCGGCACACTGTTCGAATGCTTTAGCACCGAGTTTGGGTACCTTTTTCAGCTGAGAACGTTCGCTGAATTCACCGTTTTCATCTCGGAATTCTACGATATTCTTTGCTACGGTAGAATTAATGCCGGATACTCTTGAAAGAAGCGGAACTGAAGCGGTGTTAAGGTCAACACCGACAGAGTTAACCGCGTCTTCGATTACGCCGTCAAGAGCCGCATCAAGCTCTTTGGGAGGCATATCGTGCTGATACTGACCGACACCGATTGCCTTCGGATCAATTTTAACAAGTTCTGCAAGGGGATCCTGAAGTCTTCTTGCAATTGAAACGGCACTTCTGAGTGAAACATCAAACTGAGGGAATTCCTGAGCTGCAAGTTTTGATGCTGAATAAACAGACGCACCTGCTTCGCTGACAACCATATATGAAACGTCTGCGTTGATTTCCCGGAGAATTTCAGCAGCAAAAATCTCTGTTTCTTTTGATGCTGTACCGTTTCCGATTGAAATGCAGTTAACCGAATGCTTTACGATAAGTTTTTTGATAAGTTCTTTTGCCTGATTTCTCTGAGCTTCAGAATGTGTAACGTAGATAACGCCTGTATCAAGGACTTTACCTGTTGCGTCAACGACCGCAACCTTGCAACCGGTTCTGTAGCCGGGGTCAAGACCTATAACTGTTTTTCCCTTAACGGGAGGGGCAAGAAGAAGTTCTTTGGTGTTGAGTGCAAAAACTTTGATGGCGTTTGCTGCGGCATTTTCAGTGAGCATATTTCTGATTTCTCTTTCGATAGAAGGATAAATCAGTCTGTCATAAGCATCTGCGCCGGCTTTTCTGACTGTTTCTGTGCAAGGTGAACCCTCGGGCTTGAGTGTTGCGCTTGTGATAACGTTGGATGCTTTGACAGCATCAAGAGTAACGCTGACCTTGAGGAATTTTTCTCTTTCACCTCTGTCAATGGCAAGAACTCTGTGTCCTGCGATTTTATTAACAGGCTCACTGAATTCATAATAATTTGAATAAACGCTTTCAGCATCCTTATCAACGGCAGAGGTGGATATAACACCGATAACCGAGAAAAGATTGCGGAGTCTGCGTCGTATATCCGCATCGTCTGAAATGTTTTCGGCAATGATATCCATAGCACCTTTAAGGGCATCTTCTGCGGTCGGAACGCCCTTTTCTTCATTAATATATTCAGCTGCCATTTCAAGCGGAGATGCAGAATCGGTATTCTGTTCAAAAATGGAATCCGCAAGTGGTTCGAGTCCTTTTTCTCTGGCGACGGAAGCTCTTGTCTTTCTCTTGGGTCTGAACGGTCTGTAAATATCTTCGATTTCTGTTATAGTTGACGCTTTATCAAGAGCGGCGGAAATATCGTCAGTAAGCTTTTCCTGACCATCAATCAGACTTCTGACTTCCTCACGTCTCTTGTCAAGATTACGGAGATATTCGAGCCTTTCCGAAAGTTCTCTGATAACCTGATCGTCAAGTGTTCCGTGAGCCTCTTTTCTGTATCGTGCGATAAAGGGGATAGTGTTTCCCTCATCAATAAGTTTTACTGTGTTTTCAACCTGCCAGGTCTGAAGATTGAATTGTGCGGTTAATTCTTTAATAATGTCCATGATTTCACCTTAAAAGTCCTTTTTGAGTTGTCTGATATCTTTTCCCAGGAAAAGTATTGAAACGTATCCGCCGATGATTCTTGACATCACTCTTTGAGAGTATTTTGCTTCAAGTTCATTCTTTGTAAGATTTGTGCTTATGATTACAGGTTTTGAACGGTTGAGACGTGTGTTAATTATATTGTATACAGCGGATACTGTAAACTGGGTTGAAAATTCGGAGCCGAGATCATCGATTATCAGAAGGTCGCAGTCGAGAATTTCATGTTCTTTTTCGCCGCTGTTATTATAACTGAACTTTTCTCTCTCGAGTGATGACAGTATATTCTGAGCAGAATCGTAAATGACTTTAAATCCGTTTTCTGCAACGGTATTTGCGATTGCGAGAGAAAGATGAGTTTTGCCGAGACCCGTCGCACCGTGGAAATAAAGGCTTTCTGACTCAAGGCTGAAATCTTCTGCGTAACATTTGCAGTATTCAAGAACCTCCGTCATTCTTTTTCTCGGAGAAACCCCTGTGTGTTCATCGATGGGCAGGGGGTAATAGTCGGTGTTGAAATTGTCAAATGTACAGTCTGCACTCTGTGAAACGGATGCAAGGCTGTTTTTTGCAATCTCTTTGAGAAGCTGAGTGCGGCATTCGCAGATATAACCTTCAATAAAACCCGTGTCGCAACATTTTTTGCAAGTATACGGAGTTTCGAGATAATTCTCCGGATATCCGTTTTCTGCAAGAGCTTTTTTTATTGATTCCTGAATTGACAGATTCAGTTTGGCGAGGGTTTCAATATAACCCTTCGCATCCTGACCCATTCCGAATGCCTTGACGACCGCAAGACCTGTTTCGGCAAGTTTAGCTTCGTATTTGGCGATTTCAGGTATTTTATCTGTTACTTCCATATGATGCGCAAGTTGAATCCTTTGAGCCTTATTGCGTCTGCTTTCAAGTATCTGTGTCGCCTTGAGAAGTGTTTCTTTTGAATAACTCATCTTTTTTCTTCTTCTTTCTGTCGTATTTCAGTTCACCGTGAATTGACTGTTGTTCGAATTTATCGAGGTCATATGACGGACTTATTTCAAGGAGTGAGTTTTTTGATTTTGAAGTTTTAGCGGGTTTTGGGCCGGAATTCAATCTTTCCTGAGCAAGTCCGTTTTCAAGCTTCTCGGGGGTAGTCCATTTCTTTTCGTACCAGGTCGTGAGAATTCTGTCGATGTATTTGAAATTAAGTTTACCTGTATGATTTGCCATCTCTTCATAAGCCAGAACAATCATATCAAGTGAGAATTTCATATCATTTATCCATTTTTTAAGAAACGGAATTTGTGAATTTGTCGGTCTCGGATTACTGATACCGGTTGCTGCAGCGAAAGACTTCCAGAGCGAATTGACATTTTTGAGTTCTGTTATCTGTTCTGCGGCTTTTTCAAGAGTATCAATTTCTCTGAGACCCCAATCCTTGCCTACGGTCTGTATGTATGAATAATTGACCTTGCCTACGGATACACAGTAATCAATAAGCATAAAAAGTACTTCTGTCGGTAATCCGTAATGATCGTGAAGCAGAAGCAGAGTGCATTGACCTTCGTATCCTACTGTTTTTCCGAGTTTTGCCTGAGCTTCCTGAAAAAGGTGACCGATTTCAGGCGATTCCTCAATTCGGGTTGCGATTTCATAACTTGAAGGTTTTGAGGGTCTTGTTAATTCTTTGTTATCTTCTGCTTCGGTGACAGCTGTTGAATTCACATCTTTCTTCGGCGAGGCGGTTTTGGGGGGAGAAGTAAACTTTGGCGTTTCTCCGTTTGATTGAAGGATTCCTGTCAGCTTCCAATAGTCAAGATAGTCGGGAGCATCTGCAATATCAATTTTAATGTCTTCGCACATTTTTTCAATATCAGGATTTTCGGGTGAATTTCTCAATATCCATAAAAGAACTTTGAGCTGCTCTGCGTTTGCAACTCGGATATGATCGTCGACAATTGATGTGGGGACGGCAAAAATCGATCTGAATACCGTCGGGTTTACTGAATAACTCATTTTTACAACTCCATTTTGAATTAAGCGATACTTTGTAATTATAACACAAACTAACCGCAAATCAAAACATTTTTTGATAAAAAAATATCTTTTTACATCGACATATATAATAATGTAATATAATACAATCGGTTGTGGTTTAAATTTTGTGATGCACAAGATTGTTGTCAAAAATAACAAAAGAAAGCAAAAAGAAAAAGAGACCGCTTGATGCAGTCTCTTAATCATGCGTTATTAATCAAACGGCTCTTGTAACCTTACCTGAGCGAAGGCATCTTGTGCAAGCATAAACTCTCTTGGGAGTGCCGTTTACAACAGCCTTGACTCTCTTAACGTTGGGCTTCCATGTTCTGTTTGAACGTCTGTGAGAATGGGAAACCTGAATGCCGAATGACACATTTTTACCGCAGAAATCACATTTTGCCATGTGTCACACCTCCTTTTTAGTCATTAACAGATGATATATTAGCAGATAATTTAAGAAATTGCAAGAGTTTTTTTATATTTTTTGAAAGTTTTAAAAAAATAAAAATTTTTTCATTTATCTATTGCTTTTTTTGTCAGTTTGTTATACAATACCGATAGAACATTTGTTTGATTGAAGTCAGGAGGTTATAATATGGCAGACAAAAAGAAAGCACTTGAAACCGCACTTGCTCAGATTGAAAAGGCATACGGCAAAGGAACCATTATGCGTTTGGGTGAAAACAGCGGAATGAATGTTGAAGCAATTTCCACAGGATCTATTTCTCTTGATGCCGCAACAGGTATCGGCGGTATGCCCAAGGGCAGAATTATTGAAATATACGGTCCCGAATCATCGGGTAAAACTACACTTGCGCTGACTGTAATTGCTGAGGCACAGAAACAGGGCGGTGAAGCTGCGTTCATCGATGCTGAACACGCACTTGACCCTGCATATGCATCCAATCTCGGTGTTGACGTTGATGCTCTTCTTGTTTCTCAGCCCGATAACGGTGAACAGGCTCTTGAGATAGCGGAAGCACTTGTTCGCTCAGGTGCGCTTGACGTTGTTGTTATCGACTCTGTTGCAGCTCTTGTTCCGCGTTCTGAAATCGAAGGTGAAATGGGCGATTCACACGTTGGTGCACATGCAAGACTTATGTCTCAGGCTCTCCGTAAAATTGCGGGTGCCGTTGCGAAATCAAATACAATTATTATTTTTATCAATCAGCTTCGTGAAAAAGTCGGCGTTGTTTACGGTAACCCTGAAGTAACAACGGGTGGTCGTGCGCTCAAATTCTATTCAACAATGAGAATTGAAGTTCGCAGATCCGAGGCTCTCAAAGGTGCAGGTAATGAAATTGTAGGCAACCGCACAAGAGCGAAGATTGTAAAGAATAAGGTTGCTCCTCCATTTAAGGAGGCAGAGTTTGATATTCTTTACGGCAGAGGTATTTCAAGAGACGGCGAAATCGTTGACCTTGGTGTAAAATTCGGCATTATTCAGAAGAGCGGTGCGTGGTTCTCTTACGGTGATATGAGACTTGCTCAGGGAAGAGACAACACAAGAGAAATGCTTATGAATGATCCCGCACTTTTCAAAGAAATCAATGATAAAGTTGTTGCCGCTCTTAAAGAGGCAGCATCTTCTTCAAAACTAAAGAAACCCAGACCTGCAATGCCCGAGATGCCTGCACCTGTTCCCACCACAAAAGCGAGCGCAAGAGCAAAGCTTGATATTGTGGTTGATGATGACGATTAATCTATGAAAATTACCGTAACAAAGGGCAAACAAAATAAAATACACATTTACTGCGATGGTGAATATTCATTCACCGTTGACGCTGAGTATTGGTTCAGCAGTCCTTATCACGGTAAAGACACGATTGATTCCGAGGAGTCGTCGGCATTTTATGATGCCGTCGGCTCCCGCTGTGCTTTCATTGCGGGGCTACGTCTTCTTTCGTACCGTGATCACAGTGAAAAAGAGCTTTTTATAAAATTAGTTCAGAAAGGGCATAAAAAAATATATGCGGAAAATGCTGTTTCTCAACTGAAAGAATACCGATACATTGACGATGAAAGGGTAGCTGAAATATATGCAAAAGACCTTTTTGAAAGAAAGGGAATGAGCATTAATGCAATCGTTTCAGAACTGTGCAGAAAAGGAATTTCACGGGAAATTGCACTTGAAACGGTCGAAAAACTTGACAACGAGCCGATTTTGCGTATTATAGATTTATTGAATAAAAAATATTTCCGCTATCTCAGTGACGATAAAGGTGTTCGAAAAACAATATCTGCGCTTCAGCGTCTTGGCTATAAATGGTCAGATATTAATTCGGCACTTCGTCAGTATGAAATTGAAACGGAGGATTTCGGCGATGTATAAAATTGGAATGATTTCACTCGGGTGTCCTAAAAATCAGGTTGATGCCGAGAGAATGCTTGCCGCACTTGACAGAAATGAATTTGAAATTGCGGATTGCTATGACGGTGTTGATGCTGTTATAGTCAACACCTGCGGGTTTATTGACGATGCAAAGCGTGAAGCAATTGAGAATATTCTTGATATGGCTCAGCTCAAGGAAGACGGTACCGTTAAAAAAATTATCGTCACAGGATGTCTTGCGCAGAGACATCAGCAGGAAATTTTCAGTGAAATACCCGAAGTTGATGCAGTTATCGGTATCGGCGCAAATGCTGATATTGCTGACATTGTCAGAAGGGTAATTGAGGGGGAGAGCGTTTATGAAATGCCCGATAATTCTCTTCTTCCTCTTGTCGGCGAAAGGTTGCTGACAACTCCTGAATATTGGTCGTATCTCAAAATAGCTGACGGTTGCTCAAACCGTTGCACATATTGTGCGATTCCATCAATCAGAGGCGATTTCAGAAGTGTCGAATTTGAAACGCTTATCGATGAAGCAAAGGCTCTTGCCGATGCGGGAACAAAAGAACTTATTCTTATTGCTCAGGATACAACGAACTACGGTATGGACCTTTACGGTAAACTTCGTCTGCCCGAGCTTCTTGATGCTCTTTGCGAAATTGACGGTATTGAGTGGATAAGACTCCTTTATTGTTATCCCGATAAAATTACCGATGAACTTCTTGAAACTATGGCTCGTCAGCCGAAAATTGTTCATTATATTGACCTCCCTCTTCAGCACGCAGATGACAAAATACTTAAGGCTATGAACAGAAGGGGAGATAACGCTTTTCTTCGTGAAACCATCGGAAGAATACGCACTGCAATGCCTGATGCGGTTATCCGTACTACATTTATTATCGGTTTCCCCGGTGAAGGCGAAGAAGAGTTTGAGACTCTTGCAGAGTTTGTCAATGAAATTGAATTTGACAGACTTGGCTGTTTTTCATATTCTCCGCAGGAAGGTACGCCTGCATTTGATTTTGAAGATCAGGTTGATGAAGAAACCAAGCTTCGCAGAGGCGAAATAATTATGGGGGATCAGCTTGAGATTGTTAATCTGAAAAATCATGAAAAAATCGGAAATACTTACCGTGTTCTTGTTGAAGATTATGACGGCTACAGTGACAGCTACAGCGGAAGAACATATATGGATGCACCCGATATTGACGGAAAAATTGTTTTCACAACCAATAAGTCTTACAACAATGGTGATTTTACTTACGTTGAAGTTATCGGTATGAATGATTACGACCTCATCGGCAAAGATGTTTCATAAAGGAGTTTCAATGAATTTACCTAACAAATTAACTGTTCTCAGAATAATTCTGACCCCGTTTTATCTTCTTGCGATGCTTGTTGAATTCAGATATCATTATCTTGTTGCGGCATTGATTTTTATTGTCGCATCGCTTACGGATATGCTTGACGGCAAGATCGCAAGAAAGAGAAATCTCATCACAACTTTCGGTAAACTTTGTGACCCTCTTGCAGATAAGATGCTTACTACTGCAGCTCTTCTTGCATTTATGGAGCTTGATATATGCAGTATCTGGATTGTTATGATTGTTCTCACAAGGGAATTTCTTGTCACTTCATTCAGACTTGTTGCTTCGGCGCAGGGTATTGTTATTGCCGCCGGTATCTGGGGAAAACTCAAAACGGCAAGTCAAATGGTTTTCTCTATTGTCATAATGTTGGCAATCCATTTGTTTGAGTGTTATTCGTGGGATTTTGCGATTCTTTCAACGGTTTCCAATGTCTTACTCGGCATTACTGCGGTGCTGACTGTTGTTTCCGGAGTCAAATATATTGTCGACGGTGTAAAAGTCATTGATATTTCAATGTGATTTTGTTGATTTTCCCGATTGACTTTTTTGCAAATTATAATATAATAATCTTAATATTAAAATGCTATCGGCGGGAGAGTATCTGCAACAATGCATATCAGAGAGGAAGCAGGCAGCTGAAAATGCTTCTTATGTTTGTGCGGTGAAGTGCACCCGACGGCACGCAGGGGGAATTCACAGTATCTCTGCGCGTAAGATCTGCGTTAAAGATTCGGTCAGCGCTTTTGCGTTACCCTGAGTTATAAACAGGAGTGGAACCGCGTTAATTTACGCCTCCGTAGTCTTTTCGACTGCGGAGCTTTTTATTTTGTTACGGAGGTGTATTTATGTTCAGACAGCTTCGCGAGGATATTGAGTGCGTCAAATCCCGTGACCCTGCCGCAAGGTCTTTCTTTGAAATATTCTTTCTTTATCCCGGACTCAAAGCGATCAGACTTCACAGACTGGCTTATTGGTTTTATTCTCACAATATGTTTTTTATGGCTCGTTGGATTTCTCAGCGTGCTTCAAAAAAAACGGGTATTGAAATACATCCTGCGGTTAAAATCGGAAAAAGATTTTTTATCGACCACGGAACCGGCGTTGTTATCGGTGAGACAGCGGTTATCGGTGATGATGTTACGATTTATCAGGGAGTAACTCTCGGCGGTACGGGCAAACATACCGGTAAACGACATCCTACAATCGGCAATAACGTTATGATCGGTGCGGGCGCAAAGGTACTTGGACCGCTTGAAATAGGTGATAACTCGAGAATTGCTGCGGGAGCGGTTGTTCTTAATGATATTCCTGCCAATTCAACTGCAGTCGGTGTTCCCGCAAGGGTTGTCAAGAAAGACGGTATCAGAGTCGATGATCTTAATCAGGTTGATATTCCGGACCCTGTTGCACAGGAAATAGCGAGACTCGAAAGTGATATTATTTTATTAAAAAAGCAACTCAACAAGGAGGATTAGAATATGAAAATATTTAACACACTCACAAAAGAAAAAGTTGATTTTGTGCCCATTAACGAGGGCGAAGTCAAGATTTATGCCTGCGGTCCTACCGTGTATAATTTTATCCACATCGGTAATGCCAGACCTATCTGTGTTTTTGACGTTCTTCGCAGATATCTTGAATACAGAGGCTACAAGGTTACTTTCGTTCAGAATTTTACCGATATCGACGATAAGATTATCAAGCGTGCGAATGAAGAGGGAACGGATTACGAAACTGTTTCAAAGAAATACATTGAGGAATTCTGGACAGATGCAAACGGCCTCAATTTCAGACCCGCAACAGTTCATCCTCTTGCAACAGAAAATATTGATAAGATTATTGAAATCGTTTCAGGTCTTATTGATAACGGTCACGCATATGCTGTAGACGGTGATGTTTATTTCAGCACAAAAACTTTCAATGAATACGGTAAGCTTTCGCATCAGCCTCTTGAAGAACTTGAAGCCGGTGCAAGAATTATGGTAGGTGATATCAAGAGAGACCCGATGGATTTTGCGCTCTGGAAGTCGGCAAAACCCGGTGAGCCTTATTGGGATTCTCCCTGGGGCAAAGGTCGCCCCGGCTGGCATATCGAATGTTCTGCCATGGTATGCAGATATCTTGGTGAAAGCATTGATATCCATTGCGGCGGTCAGGATCTCGTGTTCCCTCATCATGAAAATGAAATCGCACAGAGTGAATGCTTTACAGGTAAACCCTTTGCAAAATACTGGATGCACAACGGATATATCAACGTTGATAACGTCAAGATGTCAAAGTCACTCGGTAATTTCAAGACTGTCCGCGATGTTGCTGCAGTTTACGGCTATGAGCCTATCCGATATCTTATGATTTCATCTTCTTACAGAAGCCCAATCAATTACAGTATTGATATTATCGAACAGTGCAAGGCTTCACTTACAAGACTTTACACTTGCCGTGACAGTATCGATTTTGAGCTCAAGAATGCTGCTGACGGAGAGCTTAACGTTGCAGTCAAAGAACAGCTTGATAAGAGAGTTGCTCAGTTTATCGAGGCTATGGACGATGATCTCAACACAGCTGACGGTATTGCTGCAGTGTTTGAACTTGTCAGAGATATCAACACTCTTGTAATCGGCAAGGGTGAATCAAAAGCGACGGTTGAATATGCCGCTAAGATTTTTGATGAACTCACAGGTGTTCTCGGTCTTGTTTATAACCGTCAGACTGAAGTTCTGGATGCTGATATCGATGCTATGATTGAAGCAAGAACTCAGGCAAGAAAAGAAAAGAACTGGGCTGAGGCTGACCGTATCAGAGACGAACTCAAGGCTATGGGCATCGTTCTCGAAGATACCGCTCAGGGTGTCAAGTGGCACAGAGAATAATTTCAGGCTGATTTATAGTCAAAAACTCCGCAGAGAGCACTGCTCAAAGCGGAGTTTTATGATTTTTTAACAAAATTTCCTTATACAGAAATTATTTTAAAATAATACTTGCTTTTCTGCATGCAATGTGTTATAATCCTTGAGCAAATCACACGCAGGGTTATTTTTATTATAAGTGCGGAGCAAAAATCCGTGTTAATATCAGACCTTGCGGCGGTTCGTATCTGACATGAAGATACAAAATAAACTTAGGAGGAAAAAATTATGTCAGTAGTATCAATGAAACAATTACTCGAAGCAGGTGTTCACTTCGGTCACCAGACCAGAAGATGGAACCCCAAGATGGCTGAGTACATCTTCACAGAACGTAACGGCATCTACATCATCGACCTTCAGAAGACAGTTAAGAAGCTCGAAGAAGCCTATATGTTCATTCGTGAGATTGCAGCAGACGGCGGCGAAATCCTTTTCGTCGGCACAAAGAAGCAGGCTCAGGATTCCGTTAAGGAAGAAGCAGTTCGTTGCGGTATGCCTTATGTAAACGCTCGTTGGCTCGGCGGTATGCTCACAAACTTCAACACAATCCAGAAGAGAATCAAGAGACTTGCTCAGCTCAAGGCTATGGAAGCTGACGGCACATTCGATCTTCTCCCCAAGAAAGAAGTTACAAAGCTCAACCTCGAAATCGAAAAGCTCGAAAAGTTCATGGGCGGTATCACAGAAATGAAGAAGCAGCCTGCTGCTATGTTCATCGTTGACCCCCGCAAGGAAAGAATCGCTGTTCTCGAAGCAAAGAAGCTCGGTATTCCGATCGTTGCTATCGTTGACACAAACTGCGATCCCGACGAAGTTGACTATGTAATCCCCGGTAACGACGATGCTATCCGTGCAGTTAAGCTTATCGCCGGTGCAATGGCAGATGCAGTTATCGAAGGCAGACAGGGCGAGCAGACTGCTCCCGAATCAACAGAGGAGGAATAATATAATGGCAGCATTTACAGCTAAAGACGTTCAGGCTCTCAGAGAGAAAACAAACGTTGGCATGATGGATTGCAAAAAGGCACTCGTAGAAGCTGACGGTGATATGGATAAGGCAGTTGAAATCCTTCGAGAAAAGGGTCTCGCAACTGCAGCTAAAAAGGCAAGCAGAATCGCAGCAGAAGGCGTTATCGGTCTTTACACAGACGGTACAGCATCAGCTCTTATCGAGCTTAACTGCGAAACTGACTTCGTAGGCAACGGCCCCGAATTCAAGGCTCTTGCTAATCAGATTGCAAAGACTGTTGTTCTCAGCAAGCCCGCTGATCTCGACGCTCTTCTTGCAACAACAATTGCAGACGGCACTCTTTCAGTTGCTGATTCAATCCAGGAGCTCTTCCTTTCACTTCGTGAAAACCTCAAGCTCCGTCGCTTTGCTCTTGTTGAGGGCACAGCAGTTTCTTACATCCACGCAGGCGGTTCCGTTGGCGTTCTTGTAAGCTTCGATACAAATGCAGCTGATAAAGATGAGTTTGTTGCTATGGGTAAGAATATTGCAATGCAGGTTGCAGCTATGAACCCTGAATATCTCAGCCAGGCTGATATTTCGGCTGATGAGCTTGCAAAGATGAAGTCAATCACAATTGACAGCTCACTTAACAAGCCCGAAACACTTCCCAAGCCCATTCTCAGAAAGCTCTTCGAAAAGGCTGTTAACGAGAAACTCTTCAGCGACGAAGATATCGCTGCTTATGAAGAACAGAAGAACAACAACTTCCTCTTCAACTTCCTTTCAAAGGAAGCTGTTGCAACTCTTGCAAGCCTTGCAGTTGCAGGTAAGGAAGAATTTGTTGCTGACAAGATCTTCGCAGGCGCTGTTGAAGGCCGTATTAAGAAGCAGCTTAAGGAAATCTGCCTTCTTGACCAGGCATTCGTTCGCTCCGACCTTTTCGACGGTACAGTTGCAGGTTATGTTGCTGATGTTGCTAAGAAGCTCGGCGCTGAAATCAAGGTTACAGGCTTTGTTCGTCTTGCAAAGGGCGAAGGCATCGAGAAGAAGGAAGACAACTTCGCAGCAGAAGTTGCAAGCATGATGTAATCAATTAAAAAATATTTTTACGGCTGTTACCAATCGGTGACAGCCGTTTTTTCTTTTGTTATTGTATTTTATTATATTTTTTGCCAATAATAAAAATACAATTATTAAAAGGAGCGATGATTATGGCAAACCTTACCGCAAAAGAACTTTCCGCAATTGAAGATCAGCTTAACTGCGAACAGATGCTGATCAAAAAATTCAAGGCGTATGCTGAAAGCACATCAGATCCTCAGATTAAGAATACCTGTGAAAATATGGCGGCACGTCATAAAACTCACTTTGATACTCTTATGGGTCATCTTTCTTAAGGAGGAATTGAAATGAATAATAATTGGCTTACAGACAGAGAAATTATGGACGATATTCTGACCTCTCAGAAGCATATTACCGGCGTCTATAATACCTTTTCCAATGAATGTGTCAACAGTCAGCTTCAGGCAGATATGATGTCCATTCTCAAAGAAGAACACAATATGCAGTTTGACGTTTTCAGTGATATGCAAAAAAGAGGATGGTACAGTCCCGCTGCAGCAGAGCAACAGAAAATCACAGAAGCGAAATCGAAATTTGAAGGTATTGCAACCGACCTTTAAAACATTTTCGGAGCAGCCGTATTTTTGCGGGTGCTCCGAAACTTTTTATATAAATATTTTAAAAAGGGGTTGGAAAAAAACAACTTTTGTTTTATAATAACATTAATATGGGTATTAATGTACCATTAAATAAGGAGAACGATATGAGCAAATATTCAGTTTCCCTTGATAAGGTTGTTAAAAACCTTTCATTAAACGTAATCTATACACCCAAAGACACCGAAGAGATTCTGATCAGTTCGCAGGATGTCAATCGCCCGGGTCTTATACTTACGGGTTTTGATAATTATTTTGATCCCGCCCGAATTCAGTTCATCGGATTGACTGAACTTGAATACATAAAGAGTCTCGATAAAGATCAGTTTGTGGAGTGTACCGAACGCTTTCTTTCAAAACGTCCTGCTGCAGTGGTTGTAACGCGTGATCTTAAATGCAGCAGAAAATTTATTGAGATTGCTGAGAAATATGAAGTTCCCATCCTCGGAACGTCTGAGGCTACTTCGAGTTGTATGGCAGCGGCAATATCATATCTCGGTGTTGAACTCGCACAGAGGATAACCCGTCACGGCGTTCTTGTTGAAGTTTACGGCGAAGGTGTTCTTATTCTTGGCGACAGCGGCGTAGGTAAGAGTGAAACCGCGCTGGAACTTATAAAAAGAGGTCATCGTCTTATAGCTGACGATGCAGTTGAAATCAGAAGGGTCTCCAACAAAACCCTTGTCGGTTCCGCCCCTGATAATATCCGCCATTTCATTGAGTTGCGCGGTGTTGGTGTTCTTAATGCAAGACGTCTTTTCGGTATGGGTGCCGTTAAACTTACCGAAAAGGTTGATATGGTTATTCAACTTGAGCCCTGGGACAGTGAGAAGGTGTATGACAGACTCGGTCTCGATAATGAATATACTGAGATTCTCGGAATCAATGTTCCGATAACTACTGTTCCTGTTAAGCCCGGCCGTAATCTTTCTATTATCATTGAAGCGGAGGCTATGAATAACAGACAGAAGAAGATGGGTTATAATGCGGCCAGAGAGCTTCTTCATAATCTTGGTATGACAGAAGACATTATTCCCGCTAAAAAAGAGCTTGAAGTATGGCATGATTAATTAATTAAATAATTAAGGATATATTTTCTTTGGAGGTAATAAACTATGTACAGAATCGGTGTTGATCTCGGCGGTACTAACATTGCTGTTGGTGTTGTTGACGAAAATCTTAAGATTATCGGCAGAGGTAAAGTTAAGACAAGATGCCCCAGACCCGCAGCAGAAATTTTTGATGATATTGCAGTTGCAGTTGAAATGGCTGTGAAGGATGCAGGCGTTTCGATGGATGACGTTGTGAGTGTCGGTGTCGGTACTCCCGGCTCAGTCAATAAGTCAAACGGTTATATCGAGTTTGCAAACAATCTTGATTTCAATCAGGTTCCGGCAAAAGAAATGCTTGAAGAAAGAATCGGTAAGACTGTTTATCTTGATAATGATGCTAACTGTGCTGCTCTCGGAGAGGCTATTGCAGGAGTCGGTAACGGTGTTGAAAACTTTGTTGCAATCACTCTTGGTACAGGTGTAGGCAGCGGTATCATTGTTAACGGAAAGATTGTAGTCGGTGTAAACTACTGTGCCGGCGAAATGGGCCATATGGTTATCTGCGCAGACGGTATTCCCTGTAACTGTGGCAGAAAGGGTTGCTGGGAGCAGTATTCATCGGCAACCGCACTTATTTCACAGACAAAAGAAGCTATGAAAAAGAATCCTGACAGCATTATGTGGCAGCTTACAGGCGGTATTGATAACGTCAGCGGCAGAACTGCTTTTGATGCTATGAGACAGGGTGACAAGGCTGCCGAAGAGGTTGTTGACAGATATGTTTATTATCTTTCTATCGGCATCTGCAACGTTATTAACGCTCTTCAGCCTGAAATTATCTGCATCGGCGGTGGTGTGAGCCACGAGGGAGATTATCTTCTTAAGCCTCTCATTAAATATGTCGAAGAACAGAGATACAGCATATATTCGACAAAACAGACTAAAATTGTTGCCGCTCAGCTTGGCAATGATGCTGGCATTTTCGGTGCCGCACTTCTTGATGAATAATATTTATTCCGGAGGATTCAATGAGCTCTTATGATATCATCAGGTCGGTATTTGACAGTATCGGCTGCGATTATAATGAGAATACGTTTCTTTCTGCTTGCACAAGCTTTCGTATCGGCGGCAAGGCGGATTTTTTTGCCGTACCTGATTCAGTTGAAATGCTTTCGGCTATAATTACTTCGTGCAGAAAAAACTGTGTCAGATATTTTATTCTTGGTAAAGGCAGTAATATTCTTGTATCTGACGACGGATTCAGAGGTGTTGTGATCAGCACCTCCGGTCTTGATAAAATTGAGCTTATTGACGAAACTACAATTTATTGCCAGAGCGGAGTGACCCTTTCAAAGCTTTGTCGCTTCGCTTTGGATCACTCACTGACGGGACTCGAATTTGCATTTGGAATTCCGGGGTCTGCGGGTGGTGCCGCATATATGAATGCCGGTGCTTACAACGGTGAAATGAAGGATGTGCTTTATAAATGCGAGCATATTTCTTCGGACGGTCAGATTGGGTACTATGAAGAAGAAGACCTTGACTTAAGCTACAGACACAGTGTCTATTCAAAATCTGATAAGGTTATTACAGCTCTTTATATAAAGCTTCAAAAATGCGAAAAAGATGTAATTAAATCCCGGATGGATGAGCTGATGTGTAAACGTCGCAATAAACAGCCTCTTGAGTTTCCCAGTGCCGGCAGCACTTTCAAAAGACCTGAGGGACATTTTGCAGGTAAGCTTGTTGAAGATTGTGGTTTGAAAGGATATACTGTCGGCGGTGCTCAGGTAAGTGAGAAACATGCTGGATTTGTTATCAATATCGGTAACGCAACTGCGTCTGATGTTTTAGGCGTTATAGAACACTGTCAAAAAACTGTTATGAATGCAACCGGCATTATGCTTGAGCCCGAAGTTGAAATTATCGGATAGGAGAATAGATATGTCATTTTCATCTGACGTTAAATGTGAACTTACGAAAATTGAAAATCTTGTATCCTGTTGCTATCATGCACAAGTCTACGGGCTTGTGCTTTTTGCTCATTTTTCAAAATACAATTTATCTATTACAACTGAAAATACGGATGTTTTTGATTTGTATTCATCATATATAAATGATTACTGCGGTGTCAATACTTATATCAGTGACGGAAGCAGTAAAAAGATGACTGCTTATGTAAAAACTGATGAAGAGAAATCAAAGGTATTCGATAAATTCGGTCATAGTTTAAGAGAGCCGACTTTACGCATCAACAGAGCAAATATCGGCGAAGAATGTTGCGCTTCTTCATTCCTCAGGGGCGTTTTTCTTGCTTGCGGAACGGTTACTGACCCTGAGAGGGGTTATCATCTCGAATTTGTTGTTCCCTATAAAAAACTTTGTTTAGATTTTATTTGTTTTCTTGAAGAGTTGGGATTTAAACCCAAATATATAAATCGCAAAGGCAATCATATTGTTTATTTTAAGGATAGCGAAAGTATTGAAGATATTTTGATGACAATCGGTGCCCACAGTGCAACATTGATATTGATGGGTGTAAAGATTGAGAAAGACGTCAAGAATAAGATTAACAGAAAACTTAATTTTGAGCTTTCTAATATCGACAAAACACTTGATGCCGCTAAAAGTCATCTTCAGGCAATAATTTATATTGATGAAAAATGCGGTATTGATTCGTTACCTGATAATTTACGTGAAATCGCAAGATTAAGAATTGAAAATCCCGATGCCAGTCTTCGCGATCTGGGTCTTCTTATGGACGAGCCTTTGTCCCGTTCAGGTGTTAATCACCGTCTTGCCCGTATTGTCAGTTATGCTGAAAAGTTAAAAGCGGGAGAATAAAAATGGCATTCACACATTTGCACGTACACAGTGAATACAGTCTGCTTGACGGAGCTTGCAGAATCGAACCTATGCTTGACAGAGTTAAAAGTATGGGTCAGACTGCTGTTGCTATAACGGATCATGGCGTTATGTACGGTGTGATTGATTTCTATAAAGCCGCTCAGAAAAAAGATATCAAGCCTATTATCGGTTGCGAAGTCTATGTTGCCGCCAGATCCAGATTTGATAAAGTGCATGGCATAGATAACGAGCGTTATCATCTCGTCCTGCTTTGCAAGGATAATACGGGATATAAAAATCTTATCAAGCTTGTCTCGGAAAGCTGGGTAAACGGATTTTACACTAAACCCAGAGTTGACAAAGATATCCTTGAAAAATATAACGAGGGATTGATTGCTCTTTCGGGATGCCTTGCGGGTGAGGTTTCAAGACATCTTATTGCAGACGATTATGATTCCGCGAAAAAGACTGCGTTGTGGTACAGAGATGTATTTGGAGAAGGCAATTATTATCTTGAAATACAGAATCACGGTCTTGAAGAGCAATTGAGAATCAATCCTGATCTTATACGTCTTTCAAAAGAAACGGGTATTCCGCTCGCTGCAACAAACGATGCTCATTACGTTGAAAAAGCTGATTATAAAATGCAGCAGGTTCTTATCTGTATTCAGACAAACCACACCTTGGGTGAGGATACCGGACTTGAGTTTGGTACGGAAGAGTTTTATCTTAAAAGTGAAGATGAAATGCTTGAGGCATTTTCAGCCTGTCCGGAAGCTGTTGAAAATACCGCTTTGATCGCAGAAAGATGTAATGTTACTTTTGAATTCGGCAAGACAAAGCTTCCGCATTTTGAAGTGCCTGACGGATGGAGCTATTTTGACTGGTTTTCAATGCTCTGTAATAAAGGTCTTGTTGAAAGATACGGAGAAAATCCTCCGCAGGAGTACAGAGAAAGACTTAATTATGAGCTTAACGTTATAAATAAGATGGGATATGTTGATTATTATCTCATTGTTCACGATTTTATCCGTCAAGCTAAGGAGATGGGTATTCCCGTCGGTCCCGGCAGAGGTTCAGGTGCGGCTAGTATCTGTGCTTATTGTATCGGGATTACAGGCATTGATCCCATGAAACACAATCTGCTTTTTGAGAGATTCCTTAATCCTGAAAGAGTCAGTATGCCTGACTTCGACGTTGACTTTTGCTTCGAAAGACGAGGCGAAGTTATTGATTATGTTATCGAAAAATACGGCGCAGATCATGTAGCTCAGATTGTAACTTTTGGTACACTTGCCGCAAAACTTGCTGTCAGGGACGTCGGAAGAGCGATGGGAATTCCTTATTCTACTGTTGATAATATTGCAAAGCAGATTCCCAACGAGCTTAATATTACGCTTGACAAAGCACTCAAACGTTCCGCCGAATTCCGAAATATTTATGAAAACGATGAATCAGCCAAGGAGCTAATTGATCTTGCCCGAAAAATTGAGGGTATGCCGCGCCATGCATCCACTCACGCTGCAGGTGTTGTTATTACCCATGATCCCGTTGAAACCTATGTTCCTCTTGCGAGAAACGATGAGGCGATTGTAACTCAGTTTCCTATGACTACACTCGAGGAACTTGGACTGTTAAAAATGGATTTTCTTGGCCTCAGGACGCTTACGGTTATCAGTTCTGCAGAGAAGATGATAAGAAAATCAAATCCTGATTTTGATATAAATAAAGTTGATTTGGAAGATAAAGCTGTATTTGAAATGATGTGTTCCGCACAGACAGAAGGTGTTTTTCAATTTGAATCTGCCGGTATGCGAAGCGTTCTTTCGCAGCTTAAACCTGAAAGCATTGAAGATCTGATAGCGGTAATTTCGCTATACAGACCCGGTCCGATGGATTCGATTCCGACTTATATCAGAAACAGGCACAACCCATCTCTGGTTTCATATAAGACACCTGAACTTAAGAATATTCTTGATGTTACTTACGGTTGTATGGTTTATCAGGAACAGGTTATGCAGATCTGCCGTGAACTTGCAGGTTATTCATACGGCAGAGCGGATATTGTCCGACGTGCAATGAGCAAAAAGAAACACGACGTAATGCTTCAGGAAAGAAAGCATTTTGTTCACGGTATGACGGATGAAAACGGCAACATCATTTGTGAAGGTGCTGTCCGAAGGGGAGTAAGCGAAAAAATCGCAAATGAGATTTTTGATGAGATGATGTCTTTTGCATCTTATGCCTTTAATAAGGCTCACGCAGCTGCATATGCTTATGTTGCGTATCAGACTGCTTATCTTAAGTGTCACTATCCTTGCGAGTTTCTTGCTGCATTGCTTACCAGTTTTCTTGATAATACAAACAAGGTTGTTCAGTATATCGGCGAATGTTCAAGGCTCGGAATCAGGATTCTTCCGCCCCACGTCAATGAAAGTGACGATACCTTTACCGTAGCCGACGGGAATATTCATTTCAGTCTTACGGCTGTTAAAAATCTTGGCAGAGGTTTTATCCGCAGACTTTCGGATGAAAGAAATACCAACGGAAAATTTAAGGACTTCTATGATTTCTGTCACCGTATGCACGGTAAGGATTTCAACCGCAGAGCTGTTGAAAGCTTGATTAAATGCGGTGCTTTCGACGGCCTGGGTGCTAACAGAAAGCAGATGACTCTTGTTATTGATGATATTATTGAGGGCCTTGAAAGCGATAGACGCAGGAATGTTGACGGTCAGATTGGTTTTGGTGATCTTACAGCATCGTTTGATGATTCATTTGAAGATGTTTCTGCATCTTTCACTTATCCTCAGGCAGAAGAGTTCCCCAAAGATGTTCTTCTCAGATATGAGAAAGATGTTGCCGGCATGTATTTATCCGGTCATCCTATGGCGGAATATCTTCCGGTTTCAAGAAAACTCAAATGCGCAAAGATATCCGATATTCTGAGTGAGGATATCTATAAGGAGAATGAACGCGTAGTTATTCTTGGTCTGATCGGGTCGGTTAAAAAGAAGATAACCAAGAACGATTCTACAATGGCTTTTCTGACTTTTGAAGATAATTCAGGTTCAATTGAAGTAATTGTTTTTCCGAAAACATTGACTGAAAATCCGACTTTGTTTTATGAAGGCAATATAGTTTTGTTACGTGGCAGAATAAGCATGCGCGAGGATGAAGATACAAAAATCGTTTGCGAATCGATTGAGAAATGTCCTGATTTAAACAGTATTGCTGTTGAAAAAGAAACAGAACACATTAAATCATCGGGCAAAAAGGCTAAGGGACTTTTTCTGCGTTTTGACAGTGCTTCTTCGCCGCAGATTGAATGTTGCAAAAAGCTTCTGGTAATTTTTGACGGTATGACACCTTTATATTATTATTTTGCTGATAAGAAAGAATATAACAGAAATCCCTTAGGGCAGAATATTGACGTCAATCCGGTTTTGCTTCGTGAACTTCGAAAAATTCTGGGTGAATCCAACGTGATTTATAATGAATAACTTTTTTGTCAAATTATGTGTTTATAATTGACTTTATGTTGGAAAAAGTGTATTATAATTGTGATAAATTTTAAGGAGAGTATTTTAAGATGAAAACAATCGGTGTATTAACCAGTGGCGGCGACGCTCCCGGTATGAATGCGGCAATCCGTGCCGTTGTTAGAACAGCTTGTGAAAATGGTATGAAGGTTTACGGTATTAACAGAGGCTATGCCGGTCTCATTGATGAAGATCTCCGTGAACTTAACATCAGAAGCGTTTCCGATATTATCCACAGAGGCGGCACAATGCTTCACTCTGCAAGATGCCTTGATTTCAAAGAAGAAGCAGGTATGCAGAAAGCAATTGCAACTTGCCGTAAATACGGAATCGAAGGTATCGTTGTTATCGGCGGTGACGGTTCATTCAGAGGTGCAAGAGACCTTTCTCTCAGAGGCGTTCCTTGCATCGCAATTCCCGGTACAATTGACAATGACATTGTAAGCACAGATTACACAATCGGCTATGACACTTGCCTTAACACAATTATGCAGATGGTTGACAGAGTAAGAGATACTGTTGAGTCTCACAGCCGTTGCATCGTTGTTGAGGTTATGGGTAACAGATGCGGCGACCTTACCCTCAATGCAGGTATCGCTGTCGGTGCAACTGCAATCGTAATTCCCGAAATCAGCTGTGATATCGAGAAGCACGTTATTGAAAGAATCAAGAGAACTCAGAAAACAGATAAGAGGCACTTCATTGTTATGGTTGCAGAAGGTATCGGCGGCGTTGAGGCTCTTGCAAGAAAGATTGAACTTGAATGCGGTGTTGAGTCCAGAGCTATTGTTCTCGGTCACGTTCAGAGAGGCGGTTCACCCACAGTCAGAGACAGAGTTGTCGCAAGTCAGATGGGCTACTACGCTGTTCAGAAGCTTATTGCCGGTGAGAGCAACAGAGTTATCGTTCTTAAAAATGATGCTATCACAGACTATGATATCTATGAAGCTCTTTGCATGAAGAAGAATGTTGACGATCAGCTTTATAAGGTTGCTCATGAAATTTCAATCTGAGGTAAACAATGGTATCATCTGAATTTCTTCAGCTTCGCAGAAAGATTATTGCGAAGGATTTTAACAAACTTAATGATATGCAAAAAAAAGCGGTCCTCTCTACGGAGGGACCGCTTTTGGTGCTTGCAGGTGCAGGCAGTGGTAAAACAACAGTTCTCGTCAACCGCATCGTAAACATAATTAAATACGGCAAGGCTTATTACAGTGATTATTGCAGTTGTGAGCCTAATGATTCAGAAATGGCTCTTATGCGTGCAGTTGCTGACGGTATTATTGAAGATGTGTTTGATATAGAACATCTTCTTAAAGTTGATGCCGCAAAGCCGTGGGAGATTCTTGCAATCACTTTTACAAATAAGGCTGCGGGCGAGCTTAAAGAGCGTCTTGAAAGAGTTCTTGGTGCTGATGCACTGGATATTTGGGCAAGTACGTTCCATTCGGCTTGTGTTCGTATTCTCAGAAGAAACGCCGATTATATCGGATATTCATCTAATTTTACAATTTATGATACCGATGACAGTAAGCGTGTTATCAAGGATTGTATCAAGCAGCTGGGATTCAGTGATAAGATTATCACTCCCAAGGGTGTACTATCTGAAATAAGCAGAGCAAAGGATATGATGATTACTCCCGATGTTTATATCAAGGAGAATTATCTTGATCTTCGCAAGCGCAACATTGGTGCCGTATATGAAGCTTATCAGTTAAGACTCAAAAACGGTGATGCAATGGACTTTGATGATATCATCGTCAATACCGTTCGTTTGCTTCAGAATAATCCCGAAGTACTTGAGTATTATCAGCGCAGATTTAAGTATATAATGGTCGATGAGTATCAGGATACCAACCATGCTCAATATCTTCTCACCTCGCTTCTTGCGGGCGGATATAACAATATCTGCGTTGTCGGTGATGATGACCAGAGTATTTATAAATTCAGAGGTGCAACTATTGAGAACATCCTCAGCTTTGAGCACGAATACAGAAATGCAAAAGTAATTCGTCTTGAGCAGAATTACCGTTCGACTCAGAACATTCTTGATGCCGCAAATACGGTTATTGCTAACAATGAAAACCGTAAAGGAAAGAATCTCTGGACTGATAACGGCAGGGGAGATCTTGTTGTTTATCATACCGCTGAATCGGATAGAGACGAAGGCTATTATATTGCAGATAAGGTTCTTGACGGTGTCAGAAAGGGTAAAAAATACAGCGATTTTGCGGTTCTTTACAGAATGAACTCGCAGTCAAACCTTGTTGAGCAATCCTTTGTCAGAATGGGTATTCCTTATAGAATTATCGGAGGACATAAGTTCTATGACCGTAAGGAAATCAAGGATGCTCTTGCTTATCTGAGTATCATAGCCAATCCGAATGACAGCGTAAGGCTTCAACGAATCATCAATGAACCTAAAAGAGGAATCGGTGATACATCAGTTTCGGCTGCTCAGGAAATAGCTGACGGACTCGGTATAAGCCTTTTTGAGGTTATTAAATCTGCCGATCAGTTTCCGAAGCTCAGCAGATGTGCAAAGAAAATGCTTGAATTCGCGGCTATGATCGAAGGTTTTGCAGAGGATCAGGATTCTCTTGAACTTTCGGAGCTTTTCAAAAAAGTTATGTCTGATACGGGTTATATTCAGTATCTTGCTCTTGATAAGGAAACGTATGAAGACAGGGTTGCTAACCTTGACGAACTTTCAAACAACCTCCTTCGTTTTTCGAGAGACAACGATGAAGCAACTCTTAACGATTTCCTTCAGGAAGTTGCTTTGATGACCGATATTGATAATTATAACACAGATGCAGAAACAGTTGTAATGATGACGGTTCATTCTGCAAAAGGTCTTGAGTTCCCTGTTGTATTTTTGGCCGGTATGGAAGAAACCATCTTTCCTTCGGATCTTGCTGCTGCAGGTGACCCTTCCGAAATCGAAGAGGAACGCCGACTTGCTTATGTTGGCATCACAAGAGCAAAACAGAACCTTTATCTGACAAGAGCCAGAATGAGGATTCTTTTCGGATCTACAAGATATAATCAACCGTCACGTTTTATCGATGAGATACCCGATAAGTTGCTTGAAAAAACGGGCGAAACTCTTGCAAAAACTTTTGGATCGGGAAATTCTTTTGCTATCCATTCTCAGCAGAGACCTGTTCAGCCAACGAGAGGATTTTCATCATCTTCAACAACATTTAAACCTCCTGTCAAAAATGAAACTCAGTTCAATCCGGGCGATACGGTTATTCACAAGGCTTATGGTGAAGGTGTTGTTCTGAGTGCCAAAGCGATGGGCAACGACACCTTGCTTGAAATTGCCTTTACCGCTGCTGGAACTAAGAAGATTATGGCTAATTACGCTAAAATTGAAAAGAAATAAGTTGAACCCCACCGTTTGATTTTTTTGAACGGTGGGGTAATTTATTTTATCATAAAATTCGGACTTGCTCATATAATTTACCATAAAGATATCGGAGGTAAAAATGCGTAAGTCTGAATATAAATATAAAGTATATAACGGAAAAGTTATTAAAGATATTATTAAGGATTCAAGGATTATAATTCTGATATTATTAATCGCCGTCGGAATTATTATAGGTGCAACCGTAATAAAAAATAATAATGAAATCGTAGATAAAGTAAAATATATAATCAGTTCTTATGCAATGTCGAGAGCGGGGAGGGGGAGCGCGGAAAATTTCCTGAATTCATTGCTTGTGAATTTATTGTTCACGGGTCTTTCGGTGTTTCTATCTTTTTCACTGATAGGATATCCGTTTATAATGTTATTACCGTTTTTAAGAGGGGTTGCAATAGGAACAGTAACAGGCTATCTTTATGCAGAATACGGTTTTATGGGACTTGGATACAGTTTGCTAATGATTTATCCGTCTGCAATTCTGACAATGACGGCATTAACTGTTATTTTTAATGAGTCTTGCATCTACTCGCATAATGCATATCTGAAAGCAATAGCGGGTAAGGGACAGTATGAAAAAAATGAAACAAGGATATTTCTTGCAAAACAATTGATATTTACAGGGATTGCAGCAATTGGTTCGGCGATTGATGCATTAAGTGTTGCTTTGTTCTCCGGTTTTTTTCACCTTTGAGATTTTATTAAGAGGATTTGAATCGACGGCATCACGCAATTGTTCGGAATAAACGTGTGTATAGATTTCTGTAGTTGAGAGATTTTCGTGACCGAGGATTTCTTTAAGTTGAAGCGGATCAACGTTTCCGTATTGATACATAAGTGTTGCTGCGGTATGGCGAAGTTTGTGTGTTGAAAAACCCATACCTGCAAGTCCGCTTTTCTCGAGATAACCTTCGACTATCTTCTGCACCATCTGTCTGCTTATACGTTTCTTCTGTTTGCTAATAAAGAGTGCGTCTCGGTCATAAAGACCGTCGGCAGGTCTGACCCTCATATAATCTGAAATAGCACTGACACAAGCGTTATTGAGATAAACAGTTCTTTCTTTATTGCCCTTACCGAGAACACGAAGTGTGTTGTCGTCTTTTATATGAGAAAGATTGATTCCGACAAGTTCGGAAAGACGCAGACCGCAGTTAAGGAAAAGTGTAAGAATACAGTAGTCACGCTCTTTGAACGGACCGTCAACACTGTCAAGCAAGGCGATGCTTTGTTCAAGAGAAAGATATTTCGGAAGAGCTCTTTTTGTCTGAGGTGACTCGAGATGCATTACGGGACTTTTCTCGATAAAGCTGTTAACCTCAAGATATCTGTAAAAACGCTTGATGGCAACAGCCTTTCTTGCACGTGCATTGTTGTTGTTGTTTCTTTCGTTTCTGCAATAGGCGAGAAAAGCATATGCGTCATTAAGAGTAATGTTAAAAATTATATCATCAGTCAGATCGGAAATTCCGATTTCATCAAACGGAGTTTTTTTGTCGACAAGACCGCGTGACAGTTTTAAGTATCTGAAAAACATTCTGAGATCTGAGGCGTATTCCAGGACTGTAAGTTCAGATTTGCTTTTTATGGCAGAAAGATAATTAAGATATCTGATTACCGATGTCGGGAGAGTGGAAATTTCTTCTTGCCTCATATTATCAACTCCTTTGTACAAGCTGCTTAAATTTTAATATCTAATTATACAAAATAAATGTTTTGTGTAGTATAGGGGAGCGGATTTTGACAAAATTCATTCAAAAAGCTTATTCTGGTTTGATTTTTCTTATTTCTGCATCAACGGTATTATTCCGCCTATGTCGGTTAAAGGCTCGTCTGTTAATTCTATTATTTCTGTATTATGTTTATTTAAGAAATCAATTATAGAATTCTTATCCTTATGTGATTCGATTCTTCCGTTTAATCCGAGTTTATTTGGTCCGAGCTTTCCGCAACAACCTCCGATGAATCCGTAATTATATCCGTTCAATCGGATTGAACCTTTTGAGATTAACAGAACATCGTTTAAAAAATTCTGAGCGGCTGTAAAGATGGATTCATCATCCGTTATAACAGCCGATTCATTAACTACGCATATTGAACAACCTGTATATCCTTGATTTACATTTATAATGTTCAACTCGTTTGATTCAGCATATTCAAGGATTTCTTTTGCGATTGTTTTCTTGTTAAGAAATATATTCTTACCGATTATCTTACAGTTTAGACGAACATCGTACGGATAACTCTTTCCGAGCTTTTCCCCGATTTGCTCTGTATTAAAATTTTTGTTCAGCTCCCCTGCGTACAAATGTTCGTTTGGGATCAATATTCTGTTTTCGAACAAATGAAAAAGTTGCAAATCGGTATGACTGCAAACGGGTTCTGGCAAAATAGGATTCTTTTCTGTTATATATGTTTTTATACCTTTTAAATGGAGAGTGTCTATTGCTTTTATGGCTTCGCAACTTATTGCAACAGCAGAGACCTCCCCTGTCGGCAAGTTCGGATTTTTGATATACATAATTATATAGCTGCTTCAAAAGCTTCATTTACGTTATTTGCGCCCACAATTTCAATATTTCCTTTAAATCCGTCAGATAGTGTCTTGAAATTGTGTTTCGGGATAATACAACGGTTAAAACCGAGTCTTTCGGCTTCTTTTATTCTTTGCTCACAATTGGATACGGATCGAATTTCACCGCCTAGACCGATTTCGCCGATTACCAGTGTGTCATCTCTGATCGGAGTATCCTTGAAGCTTGAAATCATTGCGAGTGCAACCGATAAATCTGTTGCAGGTTCATCGAGTCTTAATCCGCCGACAACATTAATATAAGCGTCACAATTATTCATAAAGAATCCTGCTCGTTTTTCTAAAACCGCAAGGAGCATAGACATTCGGTTATAATCGAATCCTGTTGCCATTCTTCTTGCATTACCGTAGCTTGATGCTACAACCAATGCCTGAACTTCAGCAAGAATAGGTCTGCTTCCTTCCATTACACATGCAATACATGTTCCTGCAGTGTTTTTAGGCTTGCCGGAAATAAGCATCAGTGAAGGGTTTGGTACTTCAACGAGACCTTTATCCATCATTTCAAATACGCCGATTTCATTTGTTGATCCATATCTGTTTTTGACAGCTCTTAATATTCTGTAAGAGAGGTGTCGTTCACCCTCAAAATATAAAACACAATCAACAATATGTTCAAGCACCTTCGGTCCGGCAATATTACCGTCTTTATTTACATGACCGACGATAATTGTAGGTATTCCGAGATCTTTGGCGCAATGCATATACATGTTTGTTGATTCTCTGACCTGAGTTACACTGCCGGGAGAAGAAGATATTTCCGAGACATTCATTGTCTGGATTGAGTCAACTATTATAAGATCGGGTTTATCGGATTTAATATATTCGCAAATGCTTTGAACATCGGTCTGACACATAATATAAAGATTATCTGTCCTGACACCAAGTCTTTTAGCACGAAGTTTAATCTGACGGGCGGATTCTTCTCCGGTAACATAAAGCACTCTGAGATTCTTACCGAGGTGTTCGCATATCTGAAGAAGAATTGTTGATTTACCAATACCCGGATCACCGCTCAAAAGAACAAGTGACCCTTTTACAATACCGCCGCCAAGAACACGGTCAAGCTCTGTCATACCTGTTTTAAAACGGATTTCATCCTCAGCGCTGATTTCATTAATGGTCTGTGCAAAAACGGTTTTAACGGGTTTTGCGGAGGCTTTTTGTTGTTCAGGAGAGCGGACATCTTCTTCCATGCTGTTCCATTCACCGCAACCCGGGCAACATCCGTACCATTTGGCACTTTCGTAACCGCACTGATTGCAGATGTATATTGTTTTGATTTTACCTGCCATTTATAATTCCTCCGATGTTTTAATAAAATCCGTTATTCCTGTTGCAATAAAAAATGCTATTTTATGTTGGTATTTTTCAGTTATCAGTAAATCCGCTTCTTCTTTGTTAGATAAAAATCCGCATTCAACCATAACTGCCGGTACGGTTGCTTTATTGAGCAGATATATTTCTTTGCCGCTTTGCTTGATTTCTCTTGTGTTATCTTTTTGTAAACTGCTGATTATTGAAGTTCTGATTGATTGAGCTAATTTTTCTGATAAAGGATTGTTTTTTGAATAAAAAATCTGTGCGCCGTTGTACTTAGATTGTGAAAAATAATTCTGATGAATACTTATAAAAATTGCGTTCTCGGTACTCTCGATAATATGCAGACGATTTTTGATATCGGATATTTTTTGATTTCTGATACCCGTTACACCGTCAGAATGAATCGATGCGTCTGTTTTTCTCGTCATAATTACATTATAACCGAACGAAGTCAGTACATCGCTGAGCTTCATTGCAATACTCAGATTAATATCTTTTTCAAGTACACCGTCTTTTGTTTGTGTGCCGCCGTCAATACCTCCGTGTCCTGCATCGATTATGATAACGGGTGTCTTATGGTTACTGACTGAAGCATTAAGAGCGTCTTTTTTTATCAGGAATGTGTTTCCGACAATCAAAACGGTCAAAATCATCACAAGCGAAATGACAAGAATAAAATGTGATTTTAATTTTGGCGATACAATAATTTTCATTATATTCAACTCCGCAAATCATTATATAAAATGATATGCAGGAATTGATTGAGATTTGCTATTATCTGATATTATTAATTCTTCTGAAATCTATATAATCCTGAAGAATAACAACTGCCGCTACCTGATCAACAACCGCTTTTCTTTTTTTTCCTCTTGTGTTGGTTACGTTGAGTGCGTTGTGCGCAGAAACGGTTGTTAATCTTTCATCACGCATTGTATGGGGAATGCCTGTTATCTGTGATAATTCTTCAGCAAATTCAATGCATTTTTCCGCACGTTCTCCGATAGAAGAATCCATATTTTTGGGTAGACCAACGACAATTAATTCGGGTTTATGAATATCGGTAAGTTTATGTATTTCTTCGATCAGAAGTTCTTTTTTTCTTTGATTAATAACACATACGGGTGATGCAAGCATTTCAAACTTATCACAAATTGCAACACCTGTTCTGACGTCACCGTAGTCGATAGACATTATTACCATTTTATCACCTGAAAACATAATTATAAAACAGCGGAGTTTGCGCATTTGACAAACTCCGCAATGAATTTATCCGATAATTCCGCTGACCAATCCGCCGATAATCTGATCAACAACATCTCCTGAAGAATCGGGAATGGAGAATGATGAACACGAGGTACAAGTGCCGGGAAGACTGTTGATCTTATACCAGCCTGATCCCGTTGACGGACAAGAAGAACTAGCGAGAAGACCGCTTGATCTGCAGTATGTCTTTTTAACTGTGCCCGTACTCTTCGGGAAATCCATGTCGGGAAGGTCTTTGTGAATACGGTCAAATACCGTTATGAAGATCTTACCGCAGGGATTAACATCAACGTGAAGTCGTTCGGGAATATCAAAACCGAACCAGATCGCAGTAACGTAATAGGGTGTGCCAGCGCAGAACCAACGATTTGTGTTGTTGGTGGTAGTACCTGTTTTGGCCATGATCGGGAATCTTCTTACGTTTGAGCCGGTACCGTAATAGCTGGTGTTGACAGTCTGGAGGAGTTCACACATAATGTCTGATGTTTCTTCGGAAATAGCTCTGTGACCCGCAGGTTCCTCGTTTGAGAGAATAATTTCGTCACCCTTGCTGTTTGTCACTTTATAATACGAGAAAGGCTTGTAGTACATTCCACCGTTACCGAATGTTGCGTAAGCGGCAGCCATTTCAACAGTAGTTGTACCGTTATAAAGAGCACCTGTTGCAAGAGGAGCAAGTTGCCTATCCTCTTTATCGTCAAGTCTTGAAAGCATAAACGCATCCTTGAGGAAGCTGTAAGATGTGTCAATGCCGAGGTCGTAGTTAATGATTCTGGCAGGAACCGTATTGTGAGATTCCTGAAGAGCATACTGAACGGTTACCATCTGGTTGGAACCGAGGGTTTCGTCTACGTTATGAGGCCAGAGCTTACCGTTGACTGCGATGGCGTAATCCTTGATTTTTGTTGAGAAATGACAGAGATTAAGTTCGATTGCCGGAGCGTAGCAGGCAATGGGTTTTATTGTTGAACCGGGCTGACGGAAAGAATTTGCCGCTCTGTTGAGACCTCTGTTTTCGGTTTTTTCACCTGCCTGACCAACGATTGCAACTACTCTGCCGTGATAATCCATGATAGTCATTGCAGACTGAACAGGGATGTCTTCATCTTCGCTGTAAAGCTCAGGGAAGCTCTTTCTGTTGACGTAAACGTCTTCAAGAACTTTCTGAACTTCAAGATCAACTGCGGCATAAATCTTCAGACCGCCGTAATAAATCTGATCTGTTGCCTGCTGCTTTGAATATCCGTGAGCTTCCATAAGGTCATCACGTACGCACTGAATAACGTAGTCAACATAAAAACTGTTGATAACTTTTTCTTCTTCAACTACAACGTTTTTGTCATCGTCAGGAACGTATTTATCACTGTTGGTGAAAACAAGTTCGTAGTTAACCGCATTGTTGTATTCTTCTTCAGTGAGAGCACCGTTTTTCCACATCTGTTTGAGACAGTAAAGCTGACGCTCACGATTGTTTTCAGGATTAAGGAGCGGATTGTTTTTTGTGGGTTTCTGTGTGATAGAAGCAATTACCGCACATTCAGCCGCGTTAAGCTCGGAAACATCTTTGCCGAAATATTTTTCACTTGCAGTCTCAACGCCGTAGCAACCGCTTCCAAGATACAATGTATTGAGATAAGCTTCCACAATTTCATCTTTGGTATAATTCTTTTCGAGATTGAGAGCGGTAAGAATTTCGTTGAATTTGCGAACTGTCGTGGTTTCGGTCTGGTTAGTCAGATTCTTGATAAGCTGCTGAGTGATTGTCGAACCGCCCTGACCGATGTTTGAAGGTTTGACGATTACGCCGATAGTTCTTTTCCAGTCAACACCGTGATGTTCATCAAAACGGGTATCTTCTAGAGCCACGAACGCCTTTTTCATATAAGGAGAAATATCGTCAAGATCGACCCAGATTCTGTTTTCTTCGCCGTGGAGCCTGGCTATTTCAACGAGAGATCCGTCCTCGTTATATGCATATATAAATGATGTCTGATTCTGTTTTTCTTTATATTCTTCAAGGTCAATTGCAATATCACCGTTCACAAATGAAATTGAACTGAAAAGAACATATGATGCAACAACGCAAACAGTCAGTACACATACGCATAATAAACCGAGAAACACGGAAAAGGCTGTTTTTTTCTTTGCGCTGTTGGAATTGCTTTTTATATTTTTATTCAAATCATGATACCTCCCCATGCTTTGATAAATAATATTTAAACATAAATGAATTACAAGGATATTATCTGATTGTAAAATTTTGGTTATGTTTTATGAAATAATATCCGTATATTATTATTTGATTTTTTTGCCGTATTTAATCTGATTGATCAAAAAAGCAACAAGAATAATTATCAACCATAACGGAAGCGTTGCTAACAAAAGCAGTACGCTAATAATGATTATTCCGGGTCCCTTTTTACTCTTTTTGACTGTTGAAGGTTTTGGATCAAAAACAAGTTTGTTTCCGCTCTCCCCTTCTGCAACAAACGGATAAATCTTAAGAACCGCTTCATAAGAATCAATTTTACCGTTATAAAGCAATGGCTCAACAAGAGTCGATGCATCGGGAACAACCTTCAGAATCTTCTTGAAGTCAATATTGAGTGTTTTAAGAATACTGTCAATAATTGAAAACAGACCCATTGTAATCTTATATGTTGGTGTTTCGGGAGGATATTTACTTTCTCCGCCATAAAGATTAAGGACAAGTTCTGTTATGATATCAACAACGTTCTTGTTCTTGATGTCAGCATAGTCCTGAGGATGAAGACCTGTTTCTTTTTTTGTCCATTTTGCAACAGTTCCGACTTTCAGGGAATTAAGAAATTTGAAAACAGGCTTTATAATCCAGCCGAATTTATAAATTACTTTCGGTTTGATACTGATTGCGGTTGCCATTTTTGCAAGGTCGTCAATGCTCGTTCCCGCAGCTAAAATCATTCCTCTGATTGTGCCGATAAGCTGGTTTTCAAAGATATTCTTGAGTGATTTACCTGATTTTTTATAGTTTTCAGGTTCATTAACAAAATCGGTTGAGGCAGTTACGGTTCCGTTTTCCGGGTTAATTAAAATCTGTCTGATAACACCGGGATAACCGATTGTAGTACCACTGCAAATATCGTAAATTACGTTGCCTTTTTTGCTTATATCAGCAGAAATATTGTGAATATGCGTATGTCCGGTGAAAATGAACTGAATACCGATATCGGCAAGCTGGTAAAGACGTTTGTCATAATCTCCGAGCATATCGCCTTTACCGATAATTTCATAAATCGGAGAAGGTGCGATAAGCGGATGGTGAGTCATCGCTAAAATGAACTGACTGTCATTTCGTGCAGCTTCGGCCTGTTCTTTGATCCATTCAAAGCACTCATCTGAAAAACCGCTTTTGCCGTTAAGGTTAGAGTCGTCATTAAGCGCAAAAAGTCTGTAACCGTCACAAAGCTGAACAATGTAAGACATACTCTGTCTGTGCACCGCAATGGCTTCATCGGGTCCGAATTCACGGTACATATCGTAAAGCATATCTCTTGTTGCGGTAGGAGTGGTAATTACGTTATCGCCGTCATAAGCATCAGTTGTGCCGTGATTCCTGAAATCGTGTGTAGCGGTAATAACGTAAACTCTCTTTCCTTTTGCTTTTAGATCACGGAGCATTGCAATGAATTCTTCGTGTGCTGTCAGCTCGCCGTTATTCGTAAGGTCACCGCTGATAAGAACGATATTACTTTCTTTATCTGCAACAATTTGGTCAAAAGCCGTTGAGAGAACTTCGCCGCTGCCGGCAAGAAGTTTCTGACTTTTTGCACTGGCAGTTTCGTATGCTTTGCCGCTTGATCCGCTTTTTAAAGAATAATAATGAGTATCGGTTAAAACAGTTATTTTCAAAGGAGTTTTATTCATTTATTTCTCGTTCCTTTTTGCAATTTCAACAAGATTCTTATAGCTGATTGCCATTGATTCTCTGGGATCAATTTCGCAGATATCCTGTTCGATTACAATGTATTTGACACCGCTGTTTTTGCAGGAGTTATATATAACGTCGAGATTGAGATTACCGGTTCCTATTTCAGCAAAAGCAGGTTTGTCATCTTTGAATTTGTAATCCTTGAAATGACAGACCTTCATTCTTCCGGCAATCTTTTCAATGTATTCAGCGGGATTTACGCCGCCATACTGAAACCAATATGTGTCGCCGATAAAACTGAATTCTTCGGGTTTTGTATCTTCGATAAGAACGTCAAAAATTCTTCTGCCGTTATCAAGTTTTGCAAATTCAAATGCATGGTTATGATATGCAAACTGAAGACCGTTATCGTGCATCCTTTTACCGATTTCGCTTGTGATCTTAATGAATTCTTTAATGCTGTCGGCATCCTTGCGGAATTCTTCAGGCATACCGCCTATACCAAGTGTATCACATCCGAGCATTTTATGCTCCTTCATAACCGCATCAAGATCAGTTATCATTCTGTCAAAAGAGGTGTGAGTTACGCAGACGTCCATATTATACTTTTCGCAAAGGTATGCAACTTTTTCGGCAGGAATGGGACCGATTCCAGAAATCTGGATAACGTTGATTCCGATGCTGTTGAGAAAGCGGAAAGTCTCCTCACAATCTTCATAGTTCTTTATAAAATCACGCAATGTGTAGAGTTGAGCTCCGAGTTTAATGCTCATAACAATACCTCCGTATTATATTTATTACATTATATTACTTTTTTTAGTGGATTTCAAGTTATATATTTAATATCATTAATTTTTTAAAACAAAATATAATTGATATTGGCCGCATACGGCACAAAATAATTTCGGGGTGAAAAAAATTGTTTGCAGTTTTATTTGACTTAATTTCAAAAGGATTGTTGTTTTTTGTTCTTCATATTCAGAATGGCAGTTCGTTCCCTGCTGCTCTGAGTTCGAAAGAAGAAAAACAGTTACTTGAAGAATTTTCAAAAGGTAATACGGATGCAAAAAACAAACTGGTTGAACATAACCTGAGGCTGGTTGCTCATATCGTAAAAAAATATTATGCGAATTCTGATGAACAAGACGATCTTATTTCAATCGGAACAATCGGTCTGATTAAAGCAATTAATTCATTTGACGGTTCAAAAGGAATCAAACTTGCAACCTTTGCATCAAAATGCATTGAAAATGAAATTCTGATGTATTTCAGAGGAAAAAAGAAAAATTCTCAGGAAATCTCAATCAGCGAACCGATCGATACTGACAGCGAAGGTAATCCGCTCACATTGATTGATATTATCAGTCAGGATGACGATGTTGCAGATAGTATTGACCTGAGAATTAAGACTGAAATGTTATATAACTTTATTGACTGCATTGAAGATGAAAGAGAAAAAACAATTCTTGTTATGCGTTATGGCTTGTACAATACAATTCCATATACACAAAAACAGGTTGCAAAGAGGCTGAATATATCCCGTTCATATGTCAGCCGTATTGAGAAAAAAGCAATAGACGGTTTGAGAAAGAGTTTCGGAATAAAATAAAAAGAGCCGCTCTGAAAGAGCAGCTCTGATTATTTCTTTTTACTTTAAGAAAAGGAAAAGAAGGTTTGCGCCAAGAGAAAGAACAAAGAAAACACCTGCAAGAATCTTTGTGATTTTAACAAGCTTCTGTTCGATGGTCTTGCTCTTGTTTTTGCCAAGGAATGTTTCAGCACCGCCTGCGATTGCACCTGAAAGACCTGCTGAACGACCTTCCTGTAAAAGAACGATAGCAACAAGTGCGATTGATGTAACAATAAGCACGATGCCTAAAACGATTTCATACCAAGCCATTTTACTGACCTCCAAAAATAATTTACTAAAGAATTCTATCACACAATAAATTTAATTGCAAGATATTTTTTAATTTATTTCCAAAAAATTCTGTGAATTTATTAAAAAAAACTGCAAATTCTATTTGTGCAGAGAAAATTACAAATGCGTTTGCTGATTTTATCTGCTGTGAACCGTTCGGCGCTTGCTTTGGCTCCGGGCGGTTCTTGAATTATTCGTTACCGAATAAAGATATTTGCTCGCCTTCATCTTCGGCACTCAGAAGAGCACCGGCGGCGGGAAGATTTTTTGCTTTGTATCTGTACGGTTTTGCAAATTCGCCTTCACGGTAATCTCTTGCATAAAGCAAACGCTGACCTTTTTTGAGAGTCATAACACCGACTCCAATGGTATCTTTTGTTGTTTTGGGAAGGATTACTGCAGTGTTGATAAGAAGATGTCTGCCGGCACTTGAAACGATTACAAGTTCTTTATCTTCTTCAATATGCATTAAAGCGGAAAGCTGAGCTTTATCGGAATATGCTTTAATAAGCTTTTTACGTTTGGTGACAGTCTGATATGCATTCATATCAACCTTTGCAACCTTACCGTTTTCAAAAAAGAAGAGCATATAACCTTTGTAATCAGCCGTAACTGCCATATAAACAGGGGCTTCTCCCTCGTCCATTTCAAGCTTTGCAGCAACATAGTCACCGAGAACACTTGCTTTTGAGTCTTCAAAAAATGAAGCGGTTGTCTTATATACCTGTTGCTTGTTGGTGAAGAAAAGAAGTTCTCTGGCGTTTGAAGTTTCAAAAGTCTGAACAATTTCGTCGCCTTCCTTGAGTTTATGAGTGGAACTCATACGGAGTGAAAGCGGCGTGATTTTCTTGAAATAACCGTCTTTTGTAAAGAAAAGATGTACGGGATAATCGGGAATTTCCTCCTCAGGAGCAGCTTCTTCGATATCGGTTGAATAAATGATTTCTGTTTTTCTGGGTTTTGCGTATTTCTTGATTACCTCTTTAAGCTCGAAAATGATAATCTGCTTGATACGTTTGGGGTTGGCAAGAATATCTTCGAGATCCTTTATAGCTGCTTCAAGTTTTTCAATATCCTGAAGTCGTTTAAGGATATACTCTCTGTTAAGATGGCGAAGTTTGATTTCAGCAACATATTCAGCCTGAATTTTGTCGATCTTGAATCCGATCATAAGGTTGGGAACAACTTCGCTTTCTTCATCGGTGTTGCGGATAATTCTGATGGCTTTGTCGATATCAAGAAGGATTTTTTCAAGACCTCTGAGAAGATGCAGTCTGTCTTTTGCTCTTTTAAGATCAAAAGCTGTTCTTCTTCTTACGCAGTCGCTTCTGAAATCAATCCATTCGTTAAGAAGCTCTTTTACGCCGAGAACTCTGGGATTGCCCTTGATAAGAACGTTAAAATTGCATGAGAATGTATCCTGAAGCGGTGTTGAAGCATAAAGCTTTTTCATCAGTTTATCGGGATCGGTTCCCTTTTTGATATCGATAGTTATCTTAAGACCGTTAAGATCGGTTTCATCACGGATATCACTGATTTCTTTGATTGATCCAAGTTTAACTTTTTCAATAATCTTATCAATGATCGCTTCAGAGGTAGCGGTCGGAGGTATTTCGGTTATTTCAATGCAGTTATTGGATTTATCGTAATTATACCTCGCTCTGACTTTAAAGCCTCCCCTGCCCGTTCTGTAAATTTCTTCAATAGCAGATCTGTTATAGACAAGCAGACCGCCACCGGCAAAATCGGGAGCAAGAAGAGTATCTGCAACATCGTGCTTGGGATTTTTGAGCAATTCTATTGTGGTTTTGCAAACTTCTTCAAGATTGAACGAACATATTGAACTCGCCATACCTGCGGCAATGCCGGTGTTTGCATTGACAAGAATACTCGGAAATGTTACAGGTAACAGTGCCGGTTCCTTCATCGTGTTATCGAAATTATCAACCATATCAACGGTATCTTTATCGATATCACTGAAAAGTTCAGCACAAATCTTTTCCAGCTTGGCTTCGGTATATCTTGAAGCAGCCCACATCATATCTCTTGAAAATGCTTTACCGAAGTTGCCCTTTGAATCCACGTAGGGATGCAAAAGTGCTTCATAGCCCTTTGAAAGACGGACCATTGTGTCATAAATAGCAGCGTCTCCGTGAGGGTTAAGCTGCATAACCTGACCGACGATTTTTGCCGATTTTGCTCTTGCACCCGTCAAAAGACCCATTTTATACATCATATAAAGAATTTTGCGGTGTGAAGGTTTGAAACCGTCAATTTCAGGAATAGCGCGGCTCATTATGACACTCATTGCATAGGGCATGAAGTTATATTCAAGAGTATCGGTTATCGGCTGAGAAACTACCTCACCGGCACCAAGAATATGAGTTTTATCATCAAGTGTTCTGAGCGAAGCGGTGATATCTTTCTTTTTCTTTGCCATAATATAAAATCTCCGTTACGTCTTAATTAAGATACATCGGTCAGGTCAAGATAGAGATGACCGTTTTCTGCAATATAATCCTTTCTGCCGGCAAGATTGTCACCGAGCAGAAGATCGAATTTTTCTGCAGTTTCCTCAGCCATAGAAGGTTCAACCTTGATGAGTCTTCTTGTTGAGGGATTCATTGTTGTGAGTGACATCATATCGGGATCGTTTTCACCAAGTCCTTTTGAACGTTGAATGGAATACTTCTTATTTCCTATTTTTGCAAGAACGTCAACCTTTTCTTTTTCGGTGTATGCGAACCACGTTTCATCACCGCAGGTAATTTCATAAAGCGGTGATTCGGCAATGAAGACTTTACCTTCGTCAAAAAGAGTTGGCATCAGTCTGTATATCATTGTCAGAATAAGAGTACGGATATGGAAACCGTCAACGTCGGCATCGGTGCAGATAATAATTTTACTCCAGCGAAGAAGATCAATATTGAATGAAATCATATCTTTGCCCGATTTGTGTTTTGAAGGAACTTCAACTCCGCATCCGATTACTTTTATAAGGTCTGTGATAATGTCGCTCTTGAAGATCCTGTCATATTCTGACTTAAGGCAGTTGAGAATCTTACCCCTGACAGGAATAATGGCCTGAAATTCTGAGTTTCTGGATTGTTTACAAGCGCCGAGAGCAGAGTCGCCCTCAACGATGAAAAGTTCGCGGAGTTCAGGGTCTTTGCTTCTGCAATCAACAAACTTCTGAATTCTGTTCGTGAGATTGCTGACATTCTGAATCAGCGATTCCTTTATGCCAAGTCTGGTCTTTTCAGCCTTGATACGGCTTCTCATATTAATTAGAACCTGATCGGCAATTTTGTTCGCATCGAGGGGATTTTCGATAAAATAGATTTCGAGCTGATGCTTGATGAACATTGTCATTGCATCCTGAATACCCTTGTTATTGATGGATTTTTTTGTCTGATTCTCGTATGATGCATACGTTGAGAATGATGAAACAATGATTGCAAGACAATCCTCGATATCCTGGAAGGTAATTTTTCCGTCACTTTTCTGGTATTTGTTGTTTGATTTTATAAATGAATCAATCTGCGAGAGAAATGCCTGTTTAACTGCTTTGTCAGGAGAACCGCCGTTGGCGAGAAAGCTTGAATTATGATAGTATTCTTTAATCTGAACTTTGTTAGAGAATGTAACGGCAAAATTCATCTTGAGCTTATATTTGCCAAGGTCGTCTCTGTCCTGACATTCAGCTTCGCCGCTCCAGGAAAGAAAACCCGTAAGTGCGTTTTCACCGACAATTTCTCTGATATAATCATCAATACCTTTTTCGTAATAGTATTCATAAGTATCAAAGCTTTTGCCAACCTGATTTTTTAAAATGAATTTTACTCCGGCATTAACGACAGACTGATTTTTGAGCATTTCCTGAAAGTATTCGAGAGAAATATCAATATCGGTAAAAACATCAAGATCGGGTTTCCATTTAATTCGGGAGCCGGTATCTTTTTTAGAATAAGGCTCTTTTATCATTTCTCCGACAGGATCGCCTTTTTCAAAGTTTAAAAGATAACGGAATCCGCCTGTGTGAATTTCAGCTTCCATATATTCGGATGCATACTGAGTTGCGCAGAGACCGAGACCGTTTGTTCCGAGTGAAAACTCATAGTTTCCGTCTTCGCCGTTGTTGTATTTACCGCTGGCATATAATTCACAGAAAACAAGTTCCCAGTTAAATCTGCCTTCTTTGGCATTATAGTCAACAGGAATACCTCGTCCGAAATCCTGAACCTCAACAGAATTATCGGCAAAACGGGTAACAACGATTTTATCGCCGTAACCCTCTCTTGCTTCGTCAACTGAATTGGAAACAATTTCAAAAACAGAATGCTTACAACCGTCAATTCCGCTTGTACCGAAAATAACGGCAGGTTTTTTTCTGACACGGTCTTTGCCTTTTAAAGCAACAATGCTTTCGTCGTTATAACCGGATTTTTTAGCCATTCGGTTAATCCTCCCTGAAATCGAAATTTTTACAAATAACATTATACCACATATTGATACAATGTCAAGGGAACGCACAATCTGTTGTTAAGAAAATAAAAGAAAAAGCATCGGATTATTATGATCCGATGCTATAATTATTGACAGAATTCCGTTAAAAAATTATTTCTTTTTTCTTACCTTTTTTGTTAACGGGATGTTCCTTGAGCCTTACAATATAATCAATATTGAGAATTTCATTGCCGTCTTTGGTTTTAACAGTAATCCAGTTATCGTTAAGGCTGATGAGATTTCCTGTAATAACAGAGCTTGAATTGGATAAATAAATCACACAGTCTTTGTTGATATATGCATTGATTATTTCATTCATCGGTACTGTTCCCCTTTTCTTTTTCTTGTCTCTGATAATTTTTAAAAGTTGATTTTTTCTTGCTTCATTCAACGCAAGGAATATTACAAAGAAGATTATAAAATATGTCGGGAAGAATGACGGACTCAAAGGATTACACCGCCTTTTCGCTCCATTCTGAGATAGGATCCGGCAGGAATCTCAACGGGACAATCGAAACTGAGTTTCATCATCGGATGAGGTGCATTTTCAATTGAATCTCCTTGTTCATTACGGAGATTTCTGACAGTAACCCTTATTGGTTCAACACCTTTAATCATTACTTCAAGTTCATCGCCCTCAAAGAAACGGTTTCTCTGAGAAGCATATAAAACGCCGTCTCTCCAAGCCTCTGCAATTGCTGCAACGTCGAATTCTCTCACATATCCGCCTCTGTAGAATATCTGAGCATCATCCATAGGTGTTGAATAATAAAAACCCGTGCAATACTGACGGTTGCTTGAACGACGAACTTCTTCGAGAATCCATTCATCGGGTTTGTAGAGAGGATCAAAACCTGATTTTTCATATCCGTCAATAGCGCATCTGTATGCATTGACAGAAAGTGCGGTATAGTATGCGGATTTGGCTCTGCCTTCAATTTTAAAACTGCTGATTCCGGCTCGGGCAAGTTCAGCAACGTGTTCAATAAGGCACATATCTCTTGAATTCATTATGTAGGTGCCGGTTTCATCCTGCTCAATCGGAAAGAATTCACCCGGTCTTTTTTCTTCAAGTAATGCATAACGCCATCTGCAAGGCTGAGCGCAGTCTCCGCGGTTAGAGTCTCTTCCTGTCATATAGTTTGAAAGAAGACATCTGCCCGAAAAAGAAACACACATAGCTCCGTGAACGAAACTTTCTATTTCAAGTTCTTTTGGAGTCTTGGCACGGATTTCTGCAATTTCTTCGAGAGAGATTTCTCTTGCGGTTACGATTCTTTTGGCACCCATATCATAGAACGCACGAGCAGATGCATAATTGGTTATACCTGCCTGCGTTGAAATATGAATATCTGTGTCGGGAGCAAATTTTTTGATAATGCCGAGAACGCCGATGTCGGTTACAATAAAGGCATCAACGCCGCTTTCTTTTGCAAATTCAACGAATGACGGTAGCGCTTCTAATTCATTGTTGCGAGGAACGGTGTTGCAAGTCAGATAAACTTTTGCACCGTTTTTGTGAGCATAATCACATGCCTCTTTAAGCTCGTTACCGCCAAAACTTGCAGCGGCAGTCCTCATACCGAATCGGTCGGAGCCGAGATAAACGGCATCTGCACCGTATTCAATTGCAGCGCAGAGTCTTTCTTTATCTCCTGCCGGTGCAAGAAGTTCGGGTTTAAGAAAGTTATTCATTTAAATCTCCAAATCAATACTGGCTGTTGACCTTCAGGACCTTGTTGCCGTTGGCATCGTGTTCAGCCTGAGTTTTGGCCATATAAATCTTACCGTTTTTGTCGTGACGGAAATAGTAATAATCTCCAAAATCTTCGTCCGGCCAAAGAGCAGCTTTAATCGCATCTTCACCGGGATTACAAATCGGTCCGGGAGGAAGTCCTTGAATCGAATAAGTGTCATATGCATTTCTGAAAGCGATAGCATCGCTCGGAGAAACACGGCTGGCTATAAAATTATTGATATAATTTTTGGTCGAATCGCAACCGATTGTCGGCCAGGAAGCGGGTTTGTTATATCTGTTGTGAATTACGGCAGATATTTTACCCATCTGGTCAGAGTTAGCGGCTTCTCTCTGAATAATAGAAGCAATGGTAAGAACTTCGTCTCGCGTCATACCGAGTTCGGCTCGTCTCTGTTCAAATTCATCAGTCCATTTATTTTCCGAACCCTGAAGAAGTTTGCGGATAACACTGTTTGCATCGCTTTTCTCATAGAATTCATAGGTGTCCGGATAAAGATAGCCTTCAAGAGTGAAAGTACGGTTGGGTTTGGTTCCGATTTCTTTGATAAAATCAAATTCAAAATCAGCCTCGGAAATAGCTGAAAGCATTTCTTCCTTTGAACAGACTTCGAATTTGTCAATCTTATCAATAATCTGATAAATTGTCCAGCCTTCCGGGAACACAAGCCAAACTGTATCGGAATCTTTTTTTGATACCTTGAATCTGTTGAGAAAGCCTTCAAGACCGAGGTTTCTTTCTACATAATATACGCCGCTGAGATAAACGGGCGGACCCGGCTTTTTAGACTTGTTGATGTTTTTAAACCAACTGAAAAGCTCATAATATGCCTTGCAGAAAAGCTTGTTATGAATTAATCCGTTATCATCAAGAATATCAAGAATATCGTCTGTTGTTGCGTTCTGAGGAATCGTTACCTTAACTTTTTCTTCGCTTCGGTTAAGTGCCAGAACATCATTCACGCAAGAAATACCGAATGCCGAGAAGGCTGTTGTGAAAATGAGAACAACAGAACAGAAAATGATAAGACCGTTCTGCATAGCTTTTTTGAAATCAAACGATCCCCTGCTCGCCTTCTTTTTTGTTTTTGAAGCTGTCGAAGACTGTTCATCGTTCCATGATTTCTGAACGGGAGGTTCAGGTTTGACAGGTCTTCTGTTGGAAAAATAAATCTCTCCTTTGTACAGTGGACGGTGATCGGATATAGGTGTTTCTGTCTGAGGTGTTTCATAATCGTCAATATGAACCTCAAACTTTTTTTTGACAGGCGGAGTGATGTTGTCAAGATCAGAAGGACTCATATAATCGTTATCGTCAATATGAACTTCGAACTTCTTATCTGACTTTTTGGGGATTTCAGGGAAGTTATCATTATTCATATGTAAAACCTCCTTTTTAATCGGTTATAACTTTTGGAATTCTTATATCAAAATCTTCATACGGTAGCTCTGACAGAATAAAATCTTTTCGGCACAGGCCGATGGAGGCAACATTGTTTTCGGCGAGGAATCTGTCATAATATCCTCCGCCGTAACCCAGCCTGTTGCCGTTTAGGTCAAATGCAAGGGCGGGAACAATGCAAAGTGTCTGTTTATCAACAGAGACGGCATTTCTGCCTTCCGGATTAACTGTGGGTATTCCGAATTGAACTTCTGTTAATTCGTTCTGATCGGATATTTCGTAAAAATACATCTTGTTATCGGAACAGTAAGGAATTGCTATCTTCTTTCCGAGTTCAAATGAATGATTTATAATCTGAAAGGTATTGATTTCATTTCTTACGGAAATATAAATCAGAATTAAATCTGAATTAATATACTCCTCACATTCAAATAACTTTTCAGCAATGGAAATATCTGAAGAGTAACAGTATTCTTTGTCCAGATCGTTACGTAATCCGATCAGTTGTTTTCGAAGTAATGTTTTATCATTTATGAACATTGGAGTGTAGATTTAAGATTATCGGCAAAAGCTTGTCCTTTAATTGCGGCAACAACTGCAAGACCAAAATTGACAGCACTTCCCATACCTTTTGCAGTAATGATACTACCGTCAGTGCATACAAAATTCTTACTGATTGAAGCGCCTTTAAGCTCATCCTCGAAACCGGGGAAACAAACGGCTTCTTTTCCTTCGAGAAGCCCTTTTCTGCCCAATATAAGCGGAGCAGCACAAATGGCACAAAGAAGCTTACGGTTTTGTGCACAAAATTCAATAGCTTTATGAACTTCAACGCAATCATAGAGATTTGTTGTGCCGGGCATGCCGCCGGGAAGAATTATTCCTTCAATATCTTTGTAATCTTTTATATCGTAAACGGTCATATCACATACAACGGAAATGCCGTGAGAACCGTGTACCGTTAATGAATCGACAGCAACACTTTTGATTTCGATTCCGGCTCGACGAATTACATCAAGAGCGGCAATTGCTTCAACTTCTTCAAAGCCTTCAGCAAAAAACATATATAACATTTCTATTCCTCCTCAGTCGAGAGTTAAATTGAGGTAAGCGTTGTTTATTTCAGAAATTACATCGTCTGCTCTTTCTGTAATGGCAAGTGCCATACCGCTATCGTCAACAAAACAATTATCAACATTAATTCCCGTTGAAAACGGTAGTGTGATTTTAAACTGTTTAAAAGTTTCTGTTCTGTAAATTTCCTTTATAAAATCAACGATAGCGCATCCTGTAAAGTTGATATCCTTTACAGAGCAAACGTCATCTTCGATGGAGTAAAGGCACTGACCATTACGGTTGATGATTGCTTTTCCGCCATAAAATTTATGCTGAGCTGTTGCATATTCTGCAGCAAAAGAATCCCAGATAAATCGATCAGATTCATTATCGTATGTGATTCTGATGTTATCGGTTTCTTTGGCAGAAAAGAAAACTGTTTTTGAACGGAATATTGTTTTATATCCGTTTGAATCATAATATTTATAAAGGTTTTTTTCGGCAGGTTTAAGGCAAATGAAATCAATCTTCCGCTCGAGTGACAACTTTGCGGCATAATCAAGCATTTCTTTCATTATTCCCCTGCCTCTGAATTTCTTAAGTGTAGCAGCGGCGTAAAGATAATATGCATTATAATTGACTGATTTGTGTAAAAGTTTTCCTTCGAGCAAAAACAACATTGAAGCGATTTTACCGTTTTTTTCATAAACAACTGTATTCTGAGGAATACAACGGTTATCCAGGAAAAATTCAATTGCTTCTCTTTCATCACCGAAGGCTTCATTCCAGAGAAATATCAGATTTTCTCTGTCATTTTCATTATAAAATCTTATCATAATTAAATTCCGAGAGCAGTAGCAACAACGTCAAAGACTTTATCCGAAATGGCCTCAATAGGAAGAGGATTGCCGTTTTCGGCGCAAACTATTCTTGACCAACCGAGCTTGGTGCAGGAATAATCAGCTGCCTTGCGACAATTATTAAGGTATTCTGTATTTTTCTCGTGAATATCTTTTTTGCTTTCGTCTCCGTTATATCTGCCTGTCATAAGCTTCTGGGAGACTTCAATCGGCATATCAAGATATATTACCGCATCGGGCTTCGGGATGCCGAGTTTGTTATATTCGAAATCCTCAAGCCATTCGAGATATGCATCCCATTCTGATTCGGGCGTTTTAGTGAGTTGATGGTATGCGTTGGAAGTGGTGTATCTATCGGCAAGGAATATTTCGCCCGAAAGATATTTCTCTTTCCAATAACAGTTATAACTGACGTATCGGTCAACTGCAAAGAAAGAAGAAGCGGCATAAGCATTAACGTCGGAGGGGTCGCTGCCGAATCTGCCCGCCAGATACATTTTGACAAGGGCGCAGGCTTCATCATCATAATTCGGGAGCTTAATGCAATTGATTTCCAGTCCTTTTTCAGCAAGTCTTTCGCGAAGAAGTTTTTCCTGGGTGGATTTGCCGCTTCCGTCAAGACCTTCAATTACTATAAGCTTACCCATTTTATGCCTCCATAATACAACAAATATTTTAAATAATTAAGAACAGTATAACAAATTTATGTGTATAAATCAATAGTTTAATGAGATTTGCGCAGTCTCAATGAATTGGTTACAACTGTTATGGAACTTAAAGACATAGCAGCTGCGGCAATCATCGGGCTGAGAAGCGGACCTCCGAAAATATGAAGTATACCTGCAGCAATCGGAATGCAAATTACGTTATATGCAAAAGCCCAGAATAAGTTTTGTTTTATAATTTTAAAAGTTCTTTTACCGATTTTAACTGCAGATAACACTCCGGAAATATTGCTCTTAATCAATACAGCGTCAGCGGATTCAATAGCTATATCCGTTCCGGTGCCGATTGCAATACCTACGTCTGCCGCTGTCAGTGACGGTGCATCGTTTATACCGTCCCCTACCATAACTACGGTTTTTCCTTCTTTACGAAGTTTGTTGATAATTTCAAGCTTGTCTGCAGGCATTAACTCTGAATATACAGTGTTTATTCCGCATTTTGATGCGATTTCCAAAGCAACTGAATTGTTGTCTCCCGTAAGCATGGCTGTTTCGTAACCCATACGGTTCAAAGCGGATATTACATCGATGCTTTCTTTTCTGACGGTATCCGAAAGAGAAAATACTGCAGCCGGAATGCCGTTAATCGCCATATAAAGAACGGTTTTACCTCCTGATGCCGATTTATTATAAAAATCTTCATAACCGGAAATATCAACATCATGTGATGCCATAAGTTTTTTGTTACCGCATATAACGTTATCAGCGAGAATACTGCATTTTATACCCATACCTGATATGAATTCATAATCGGATACATCGATATAATCAAAGTTGTTTTCTTTGCAGTATTCAACAATTGCTTTTGAGAGCGGATGTTCGCTCCTGGATTCCGCAGAGCCAAGATATGACAGTATTTTTCTTGTTTCCGAATCGTTCGGGCAATAAAACTCATTTATTCTGAGCTTGCCGTTTGTAATAGTGCCCGTTTTATCAAATAAAACTGTATCTGCATGGCTCAGACGTTCCATAGCTTCACCGTTTTTGATCAATACGCCGTCGGATGCACTTTTGCCGAGTGATACTGTCAAAGCGGTTGGAGTTGCAAGTCCAAGTGAACAAGGACAGGCGATTACAAGCACGCATACAAATGTTTTGATTGCAAATGAAATGCTTTCTCCTGATATGATCCAAAGTAAAGAAGAAATAAGTGCAATTGAAATAACAACCGGAACAAATACTGAGGCAATTTTATTGGCAAGATTTGCAATAGGTGCTTTAGTGGATTGTGCCAATGATACATATTCGGCAATTTTGGCGGGTGCCGATTCGAGAATTTCAGCGGTTACTTTAACGGTAATATATCCGTTATGGATTATTGTTCCTCCGTAAACAGGTGATTCTTCGTGTTTTTCAACGGGTAAACTCTCTCCCGTCAGCATAGATTCATCAATAACGCAGTTGCCGCTGATTATAATGCCGTCAACAGGAACAGTCATTCCCGATTTGACTGCAATAATGTCTCCGATTCGTAAAGATTCGGTTGCAACTTCTTTTTCTGTGCCGTTGATTATCAGCAATGCTGTGTCGGGCGATAAATCCATTAATTTCTCAACGGCAGAGTTTGTTTTCTTTTTGCTGAGAGACTCGAGATATCTGCCGATTAAAATAAAAGTCAGAATCAGACCGGATGATTCAAAATAGAGTTGATGTATATATTCCGAATGACCTTTGAATACCATAGTCAATGAATATATGCTGTAAGCGAAAGAAGCAAGTGATCCCATCGAGACAAGAGTATCCATATTTACGTTTTTGTGAACACCTGCTTTGAAAGCATTGTGAAAAATATCCCATCCGCTTATCATAATCATAACGGCAAGAATCATCTGGATTAACGAAAAATTTATCGGAAACTTATCGGGTGAGATAATTGAAGGCAACGGAGCTCCGAACATATGACCCATAGAAATATAAAAAAGAGGAATTGCAAATATTACAGAGAATATCAGCCTTGCTTTTGCATATTTTTCATCAGCTTCCGCCTGATTCTTTTTTTCTGATTTTGTTTTGTTTTCATGAATGGAGGCAGTGAATCCGGCGTTGCTGACAGATCTGATTATTTCATCGATCGTGACTACGGTCTCATCAAATGACACAAGGGCATTGGCCCCTGTCAGATTAACGCTGCAGGAGTCAACGCCTTCTGTTTTATTTACAGCTCTTTCAACGCTGGCAGAGCATGCCGCACAATGCATTCCTTCAACATTCAGTAAAATTTTTGTCATAATCAATCACCTTTCACGTAAATATATTTTACTCTTTTTTTCTTAAAATTTCAATAGCATCAATGTTGAAACTATCACGATATCATTGGTTGTATTTGTATCTTATTGATAGCTGACAATACAGTTTCTTCAGTTTTTTCGAAATCTGCAATCATTGATCTCGGTTTAGTTTTAGGATCGTCTTGCCTGAACGGCACAAAAAATATGTTTTTCATATTCATCAGCTTACCGATATTTTCTGCAGAGCCTGATAATGCATCGTTGGTGGAAATTGCAATGACAACCGGTCTGTTATTGCGAAGATGAGCTTTTGCGGCGAGTGTTACGGGGGTATCTGTTATTGATCTTGCAAGTTTGGCGGCAGTGTTGCCGGTGCAAGGCTCAATCACAAGAACATCAAACAATTTTTTCGGTCCGATCGGTTCGGCATCGGGTATTGTTGATATTATTTTTCTGCCGCATATATTTTCAATCCGTTCAATGTGTTCGGACGCTTTACCGAAGCGGGTATCTGTTTTAAATGCGTTGAAAGACATTATTGGTGTAATATCATATCCTATATGTTTTAATTCTTCCATTTCATTTATTGCTTTCTCAAATGTACAGAACGAGCCGCATAAAGCAAACCCTATTGTCGGCTTATCCATATATTTCCTCCCTGATTATATTGAGTATGCCTTTCGCAATTATTTCTCCCGCAGTTCTCGGAGCAACTTTTCCCGGCAACGAAAGGCAAAGCATAGCGTTCAGACCAAGTTCCGATGCAACTGCAAAATCAGTACCGTAAGGTGCTGACGCGACATCGATTATCAGACAATCTGTGCGTAATTCTGACAGGATATCGCGGTTTAATATAACTGAAGGCACTGTGTTTATTATAATGTCAATATCCTTTGCCATATTTTTGAAATCCTTTATCAGGCAAGAGTTGATTCCTTTTATATCAGCTTTTGCAAGATCAGAATATTTTCTGGCACAAACTACTGTATCAGCTCCGAGTGAAGCTAAAACGTCGGCAGTGAGTGAACCGATTTTGCCGTAACCGAAAACGGCACATCTGCTTGAATTTATTGTATAATCAACATTGTCGATAATAGCTTTAAGTATACCTTGAACTGTCGGCACTGCATTCATAACAGTAACCTCTTCTCTTTTGAAATAATCAAAAACCCTGCAGTTATTTCTCTTCAGTTTTGATTCCATAGTTGAGCTTATCATACCTGCAAAAACATTATGGTTTTCGTTGAACAAAGAAACAACTTCATCTATTGTTTCTTTGATTGGAACAGTGCTTGTAAAATATCTGCCGTCTTTTGAGACAGGCAACGGAAGAATGATATTTTTATTATTTGCAATTGCATCGCTGAGGCTTCTGCAACAAGTTCTGTTTTTATCGGCAAGACCATATACGGATACTTCATGACCGAATTTTTCAAGATAGTCTGACATAAACGACTGACGGCTGTCTCCGCCGATGATTAAAAATTTTTCATTATGAATCAAGTCAGCACCTCCTTGGTGGTGATACTACATTTTATGTAACAGTCAAGCTGTTGCCACATAAATATTGTAAAAAAGTTGAAAATCACCTTGTTTTTTTTATAAGATGTAATATAATATTTTTATATAAAATGAAAGGATGAAATCCGAATGTTTGAAATAGACAGACTTTTAAAACAAGTCAAAAGAATACATTTTATCGGCATCGGCGGATCGGGAATGTGTCCGCTTGCTGAGATTCTTCATAAAGAAGGCTATCAGCTCAGCGGTTCTGACAATAACGAAACCGATACTCTTGCAAGAATACGTTCACTCGGTATACCCGTCTCGATGGGTCAGCGTGCCGAAAATATCGAAGGCGCTGAAATGATTGTATATACTGCCGCTCTTTTAAAAGACAATCCCGAGCTTGTTGCGGCTCTTCAATCCGGAATTCCCACTTTTGAAAGAAGCAAACTTCTTGGTGCCGTTACAAGAATATATCCTAACAGTATATGCATCAGCGGTACTCACGGCAAGACAACCGCTTGTTCAATGCTTACTCAGATACTGATAGAAGCGGATTTTGACCCCACTGCGGTTATCGGCGGCAAACTTCCCCTGACGGGATCAAACGGTATGGTCGGTCACAGTGATCATATGGTTTGTGAAGCATGTGAATTTGTTGATACTTTCCTTGATTTGTCTCCGGATGTTGCCGTAATTCTCAACGTCGATGAAGATCATCTCGATTATTTCAAGACATTCGATAATCTCAAAAAGTCATTTGTCAAGTTTGCCGCTATGGCAACCAAAGCAATTATTTATAATGCAGATGATCCGGATTCTGTTTATGTTGCTTCGGAGGCGGAAAAAATCAGCGGTAAGCCTCTTATAACTTTCGGCCTTGATGAAAAATGTGATTACAGAGCCACCGATATTGCTAATGAAAATGAGTCTTATTCGTTTGACCTTATTGTCAAAGGTGAATCTCTCGGTAGAGTCAGGTTATCAGTTCCCGGTGTTCATAACGTTCATAATGCTCTTGCAGTCATTGCCGCTGCGATGTATTCGGGCGTTACTTTTGAACAGTGTGTATCCGGTATTGCTGATTTCAGGGGTGCAGGCAGACGCTTTGAAATCCTTGATAAAATCAACGGCATAACTATTGCCGATGACTATGCACATCATCCGAAGGAGCTTGAAGTTACGCTTAACACTGCAATGAACATGGGGTATAACAGAGTATGGGCGGTTTTCCAGCCCTTCACATATTCCAGAACTTCAATTCTTTTTGATGAATTCGTCAGAGTACTTCAGATATCCGATAAATGCATTATGACCGAAATTATGGGTTCAAGAGAAGTCAATACCTATGGTATATATACCTCTCAACTTGCTGATAAGATTCCCGGAAGCGTCTGGTTCAATACCTTTGATGAGGTAGCTCAATATGCGGTCGATAATGCTGTCGACGGCGATTTGATCATCACACTCGGTTGCGGTGATATCTATAAAGCGGCAAAAATAATGATTAAATTATTAAAGGAAAGGGAATAAGATTATGAAATACGGAATCAACAAAACCAATTTCAACGATTTCTCTGTCTATGAAATCAATAAGCTTGAAGGCAGAGGTTATGCAATCCCCTATTCATCAAAAGAAATTCTTGCAAAAACTCCTTTCAAAAAGGAAAGAACAAGCTCTGATATTGTCAGGGTTCTTTCAGGCGAATGGGATTTCAAATATTATGACAGCAATTCAAATCTCCCTGATGTTATCGATACTGCTGAAATCAAATTCGATAAAATCAAAGTTCCTTCAACCTGGCAGAGAATCGGATATGACAATCCCGCATATATCAATTGCCCCTATGCTTTCGACAATCCCCCTCCCTATGTCCCTGAGGAACAGCCCGTTGCAATTTACAGAAAACTTTTCGATGCGGAACCCGAAGGCAAGAATTTCATTATTTCATTCCTCGGTGTTATCCCCTGCATCGACCTTTATGTGAACGGTAAATTTGTCGGTTACAGTGAAGGTGCACATAATACCGCTGAATTTGATATCACAGAGTATGTTGTAAACGGAGAAAACGAGTTGTTTGCAGTAATCCACAAGTGGTCTAATGCAACTTTCCTTGAATGTCAGGATATGTTCAGAGAAAACGGTATTTTCAGAGACGTTCTTCTTTATGAAATGCCTGTAACATATCTCAACGATATATATTATAAAACCAAGGAAACCCAAAAAGGTTGGAATCTTGATGTTGATTTCGATATTATCGGCGATGTTTCTGATTACAGTGTATGCGTTGAGCTTTATAACGCAAAGAAAAAACTCATTGCTGAGAATTTCGTTACAGCAGATAACAAGCTCACAATCAGTTTCAAGGATCTTGATGTGATTGCCTGGAATGCTGAGATTCCTACTCTTTATACAGCTTATGCAACACTTTATAAAGACGGCTCTGAAGTAATGACTGTCCGCAATTATATCGGTTTTAAAACAATTAAAATTAAGAAGGATATCTTCACTGTAAACGGTAAGAAAATTAAGGTTAAGGGTGTCAATCACCACGATTCTCATTATAAAACAGGTTATGTTATGACTTTTGCTGATCTTGAGAAGGATATCAGGCTTATGAAATCCCTCAATGTCAATTCGGTCAGAACTTCGCACTATCCTCCCGACGCACAGTTCCTTGTTCTCTGCGATATGTACGGTCTTTACGTTATTGATGAAGCGGATATAGAAACTCACGGTGTTGCCTGTGATCCCCACTGTGATTTTAACCTTATCAGCCACGATCTTGCGTGGGCACCGCGATACCTTGACAGAGTCAAGAGAATGTATCTTCGTGACAGAAGCCGTGCAGGTATTATTATGTGGTCACTCGGTAACGAAGCGGGCGGCTACGCTTGTCAGGATGTATGCTACGAATATCTTCACGATGTTTGTCCCGAAATTCCCGTTCATTACGAAGGCGTTGTCAGAAATGAAAGACATTCGTATGACGTTGTTTCAGAAATGTATACCGATCATGCTGATTGTGAAAAGACAGGTAAACATAAAAGAGGCAAGAAATATACTCCCAAACCCTTCTTCCTTTGTGAATATGCTCACGCAATGGGCGTAGGTCCCGGCGGACTTGAAGAATACTGGGATATCTTCTATAAATATGACAATCTTATGGGTGGATGTATCTGGGAATGGAGCGACCACGCATACTATCATCCCAACGGAAAATGGAAATTCACTTACGGCGGCGACCACGGTGAATGGAGACATGACGGATGTTTTTGCGTTGATGGTCTCGTTTATCCCGACAGAAGACTTCATACGGGCGCAAAACAGATGAAGAACGTTTACAGACCCGTCAGAGCTTTCCTTGAAGGAAATACTCTTAAATTCCTCAACACCAACAGATTCAGAAACGCTTCCTATATTACCGCAGTCTGGGAAATTGTTAAAAACGGTAATAATCTTCTTGCTGTTGACGAGGCAGTTATGGATATAGAGCCTGAAGCAACTCTTGAAATTCCCTTTGAATTCAAGATTCCCAAGGGTGACTGTGATTGCCATCTGAATGTTTATTATTACTGCGGTGACGATGAAATAGCGTTTGAGCAGATTGCCCTTAAAGAAGAATATGAATTCGAACGAAAAGCATCTAAGAAAAAAGTTTCAATAACCTGCGACGAAGAAAAGACCGTTGTAAGTTTTGAAAACGGTAATATTACTTTCTCTGCCATAAACGGTATGATTGAAAGTTACTTTGTTAACGGCAAAGAAACTGTCAACGACTCCCCTGCTTTTGCCAAAGGCTTTATTCCCAATATTTACAGAGCTTATCTTGATAACGATACCAAGTACAGAGACAAATGGATTGAAGCGGGTTATGACGATTATGATTGCATAATGATTGATTTTGAAGCTGAACTTGAAAAAGGCAAGGCTGAAATTGAAGTTTCATATAATCTCAGAAGTAATAAAACAAAGAAGATTCTCGGTAAAGTTGAGCTCGAATATGAGGTTTATGCAGATGGATGTGTTGAGGTTGAAGCCAAATTCAAGCCTGTTGCATATAAACGTCTTTCTGCTCATATGCCCAGATTCGGTCTCACTCTTGAAATGCCCGAAGAGTTCAGAAACATTGAATATTACGGTATGGGTGATTGCGAGAATCTCAGTGATATTTATGCTCAGTCAATTGTAGGCGTTTATAATACCACCGTTGAGAATATGCATGAGCCTTATATAAGACCTCAGGATTCCGGTAACAGATGTGCGGTCAGATATCTTAAGGTTACTGATGCCGACGGAGACGGAATTATGTTTGCATATGACGATGAATATTTCAATTTCAATGCAAGAGAATTCTCTCAGAAACTTCTTCAGAATGCCGCTCATCAGGAAGATCTTCACGATGAGCATACAACTGTTATCAACATTGATGGTTTCACAAGAGGCACAGGCACTGCAAGCTGCGGACCCGATATACTGCCTCAGTATGAAATTGACGGAAGTAATGGACTTGAATTCAGCTTCTGTATGATGCCTGTAAAGAAATAATATGTATACTAAAAACCCCGTTGAGCTTAAAACTCAACGGGGTTTATTGCTTGTAACGTAATTTACTTTGTGCCGAAGATTCTGTCACCTGCATCACCAAGACCGGGAACGATATAGCCGTGATCGTTAAGATGATCGTCCAGTGAACCGATATAGATATCAACGTCAGGATGAGCGATCTTAAGGGCTTCAAGTCCCTCAGGTGCGGCAATGATGCACATAAACTTAATGCTCATAGGATTGCGGAGCTTAATCTGGGTAATTGCATCAATGGCTGATCCGCCTGTTGCAAGCATAGGATCAAGAACAATAACTTCACGATGTTCGATATCAGCGGGAAGTTTACAGTAGTATTCAACGGGTTTAAGTGTTTCGGGATCTCTGTAAAGACCGATGTGACCGACTCTTGCGGAAGGAACAAGCGAAAGAACGCCGTCAACCATACCGAGACCCGCACGGAGAATAGGAACGAAAGCCAGTTTTTTGCCCGCAATAACTTTTGTCTTGGCAACGCAAATGGGAGTTTTGGTTTCAACCTCTTTTAAAGGAAGGTCTCTTGTTGCTTCGTAGCACATAAGTGTTGCGATTTCGCTGATAAGATTACGGAATTCCTTTGAGCCGGTTTTTTCATTTCTGAGGATTGTCAGCTTATGGTGAATAAGCGGATGATCCATTACAAAAACTTTTGCCATTAAATTATACCTCCGTTTTGTTTGAATCAGAATCTGTTTTCAAGATCGATTATCTGAGCGATTCTTCTGTTGTGACGCTCTTCGTTGCTGAATTCTGTATCGAGGAATACATCGACAAGTTCAATAGCTTTATCAACGTCAACAACTCGTCCGCCGAGACAAAGAATGTTAGCGTTATTATGAAGTCTTGTCATCTCGGCAGAAAATTTATCTGAGCAGCAGCACGCTCTGATTCCTTTTACCTTGTTTGCCGCAATTGAAATACCTACACCTGTACCGCAGAAAAGCAACCCGAGTTCACATTCGCCGCTGACGACGGCTTTTGCGGTCTTTTCGGCATATACAGCGTAATCTGCAGATTCGTTTGTATATGTGCCGTAATCCTTGTATTCAATCTTTCTTTCATCAAGGTGAAGCTTGATTGCGTTTTTGAGTTCAAGACCTGCGTGGTCACTTCCGAGTGCTATCATATTATTTATTCTCCTTTTTTAATTTTAATTCCCTTTCAGCCTGTGGCATACGTAAATAAACAGGCGCAAGAAGAGATGAATCTTCAAAATTATTATTTCTGATTGCTGCAAGTGCAGTGCCGTATGCTCTCTGATATCTTCTGAATTCAGAGGATAAAATTATATTATTAAGTCTGTCTTTGACGGCATTATAAAATAATTCCGCGCCATCCCCTGCTAATATTATTCTTTCGTCACCGAATTCAGCTATTTTATCTGCAAGTTCGGAAATCGGAACAGCATAGTCATCACAGATTCGGGTAATAACGCCATCTTTTACTTTGAATAACGCTGCATAGACCTGATTGCATCTTGCATCCATTGAAGCACAGATTATTGCATCCTCATCAATGAAATTATAAGCAATCGCTTCAAGCGTGGATATTCCTGCGCAAGGTTTTCCGTTTGCAAGAGCAAGACCTTTGACAGCTGATACACCGATTCGGATTCCCGTAAATGAACCGGGACCTGAATTCACGCTGAAAGCATCGATTTCTTCAATTTTCATATCAGCTTGTTTCAATGCGTTATCTACCATCGGCATAAGCGTTCTGCTATGAGTAAGACCTGCGTTGACAAAGCATTCGCTCAATATAGTTTCGCCGTCTGTGACTGCAACACTTGCGGTTTTAGCTGACGAATCAAACGAGAGGATTTTCAATTTCTTCAACTCCACTGACTTCAATTATTCTTTCGTTAAAATCATCGGTTTTTCTGATGGTTACTCTGATACAATCTTCAGGCAGAACTGCTTCGATGTTTTCGCTCCACTCAATAATCAGCGATGCGCCGATATCAAGATAATCGAAATATCCGGTTGAATATAAATCGTCCCACCCTGAAATGCGATACATATCAAAATGATAAAGCGTTTTGCCGTCGCCTCTGTATTCATTGACAAGAGCAAACGTGGGACTGCTGACGTCACATTCGATGCCCATTCCTTTTGCAAATCCTCTTGTGAATGCAGTTTTGCCTGCACCAAGATCGCCGAACATCGCAATAACTTTTCCGTAAGGAAGTGCCTTTGCGATGTTGAATGCAAGTAATTCTGTTTCGGTCGGATTTTTAGTTATATACTCAGCCATAATTCACCGCCTGTCTTTATGGATTATATCATATCTAATGTGTCTTTTCAAGAAATTATATTTCAAATTTTTCAACGAGTTCGTTAGCCATTGCGGGTAAATCAGTAATAAGACCGTCAACTCCATATTTAAGCAGTTTTGTAGCAACCTTCGGGTCATCAACTGTCCAGACGTTGACTTTTATGCCATTTTTATGAAGATTCCTGACGTAAGATTTTGTTACTGAATAAAAATGAGGATGCAGATAATCGGCTTTGATTTTCTTTGCGAATTTTACGTATCCGAAAAGCATCTGCTTATAGAAGAAAAGTTTGTTCGGTGCATAAAGAAATCCTGTTTTGCAATCAGGATCGATTTTTTTACACTCCACAAGTACTTCGGGACTGAAACTTGAAATAAGAAGCTTATTGAAAAGACCTTTTTCTTTGACTGCTTCTATTGTTTTGGCAACGATAGAAAGATTACCGTCAAGCGGAGGCTTGATTTCAATATTCATTATTTCAATATCACCTTTTGCGCTCAGATCAAGGAATTCTTCAAGCGTGGGGAGTTTTGTGCCCGCAAATTCCTTGCTGAAATATGAGCCGAAATCATATGTACGAAGTTCTTCAAGAGTTTTTGATCTGACCTCACCCTTGCCGTTTGATGTCTCATCAATGGTATAGTTATGACAAATAACGGGATAACCGTCTGCTGTCAGATGAATATCGGTTTCAAATCCGTCGCAACCGATTTCAAGTGATTTTTCAAATGCGGGTATTGTATTCTGCGGTGCCACTTTATTTGCACCTCTGTGAGAAATAACCTTACATTTAGCCATAATAATCAACTCTCTTCCTTTATTCTTTTGACTTATAATAAAGCATACAGTGACAGTATCCTTCGAAATCGGGATCTGCAATCTGTGCTTTGAATTCTTCGCAGATACATTTATATTCTTCCTTGATTTCTAACCTGCAAGGGCAATATCCGCCTTTTCTTTTCAGACCTTCGCGGATAGCGGAAACAATTTCTTTATCTTCGTTAAGCTTAACAGCCATAAATATTACTCCTTAAATTGTAACGGTTTCAGATGAATTGCCTGCCGCATCAAAGGCAGTTATTGAATAAACGTCATCAGAATTGCCCGTTACATCAACATATTCGAGAGGTTCATCACCGTAACACATCTCAATTCTTGCAAGAAATTTACCGTTTTTCTCAATACGGTAATATGCGATACCAAAATTATCACTTGATTCATTCCACGAAAGTATAACCGAATTATCTGTATGTTTTTTAGTGAATTCCGTCACTTCAGAAGGACAGATTTTTTCAAGAGTATAACTGTTTTCGATATAATCAAGATAAGTATTCATGTATACCGAATCTACACAGTCCGGACTGAAATAATGATTATATGAAAAAGTGATAATGTTTTCGCAGTATTCTGATGCTATATCCATCTGACCGATGAATCTGTCAAGCGTTGTCGGAACAGATCTGGAATTTTCTGTTTCCGGTCTCGTAAATACGCCGCCGGTAATAGAATCCGCTATCGCAAGATCGAAATTTTCACAGTTTGCCCAGAGTCTGACGTCAGCATCAATTGTATTGACTGCCGCTGAATACAGTTTCCAGTTTCGTTCAAGATTATTGTAGTTTACCCAACCTGCACCAACTGCGTCCTGAGGAGCGAGAATATCACCGTCACGGAAATTTATACCGTTTAAAAGTCTTACTAAATTAATAAGAGTCAGGACAGGTCCGCTTGAAAGATACTGTGCATAAAACGGACTCATAAGAAGAGGAAGAGATTCATTTGTTGAGTTGATTGAATCGATTATCTCATTGACTCCCCTGCTCATTTCACCGATATTAAACTGGCAAGTGAGTACGTTGTTGAATTCAGGTGTAAAATACCATCCGTAAAAGCAGTCCGGATATTCAAAATAATACTTGTGATATATTTCTTCAACCATATCGGCTGCGATTGAGCACATTTCAGAATACTGAGATGTCAGGGCACCTTCTGTCCAGAAATCGTCAAACATAGCAAGACCGATAAACACTTTGATTCCGCTTGATTTACAGTTACGCAGAGCGGATTCGATAACATCAGGATAAACAGTTGCGCTGTCAAATACCGATAAATCAGAATTGTAATAAACACTCCAGTTGCCGCCCGAGGATTTATATGCTTTGTTGGCAACATCCTGAAGAATCAGATATTTGATTCCCGCATCCTGCATATTCTTTATCTCTTTTTGCCATCGTGCATCATCCCACGTTGAACTCATCCACGATTGAATAAAAGTTCCGTTGAATTCAGGACTGCATTTTTTCTCAGAAGTATCAGTACTAAAAGGTAAAACTGCAATAATAAAAGAAATTACAGCAGAAATTATTTTTTTAAGAATCATTTATTTCACCTCATTCAATTATTATAACACAGTTGTTAATATTTGTATAGTAAATAAAATATTTATTTACTTATTCTTTATAAAATGATATAATTATAAAAAAATTGAGACAAGGTGATTATATGAAACTCGGTATTATCAATGGCTGGAGCGAAGGCTGTATCAGTTATGTACGTGACAAGGGACTTGATGCCGTTGAATTTTGCGTAAACTATAACTATGACTCAAGTGATTTTCTTTCAAAAGCTGAGGAAATTAAGGGGTACAGTGAGAAATACAACGTTTCTGTCGGTGCAATCGGCAGATGGGGTATGCAGAGAATTGACGATAACGGAAACATTATTCCCAAAGCGTTGCAGAATGATAAGAATCTTATTGAAGCGGCATCGATTATCGGTTGCCCCGTATATAATTGCGGTGTGAATTATACTGAAAGCAAATCGTTTTTTGAAAATTGTGAAATTGCAATCAACTATTTCAGAACGCTTGTTGATTTTTCAAAAGATAAGAACGTTAAGATTGCCTCATATAACTGCCGTTGGGAAAACTTTGTTGTTGAACCTGAAGCATGGAGAGTTATTCTTTCAGCTGTTCCTGAAATGGGCATAAAGTATGATCCGTCTCACGCAATCGGTGACGGTGGAAATTATCTCAAGGAAATTCTTGAATTCGGAGACAGAATCCTTCACTTTCACCTTAAAGGAACCGTTGAAATCTGTGGAGAACATTATGATGATGCACCTGCCGGTATGGATCAGACCGATTGGAAAACAATTATGGACATTCTTTATACTAAAGATTATAATGGTATGCTTTCAATCGAGCCTCACTCAAGCTATTGGAACGGAAAAAAAGGTCAATGGGCAATTGATTTCACCGCCAACTATTTCAGACCTTATATTATGCCTGAAAACTACGAATACAGTGAAAATCCTTATATGCCGTAAAAAAAGATTCCGCCTCGGGAGAAATCCCGAAGCGGATTTTTTTATCTGTAATATCTGTCTGTTTTCTTGAGATAATCTATAAGCATCATTGTCCAGTCTGTCTGAATGAAATCAAATCCCTTATCAGCAAGCCACCCCCAGCCGAAATCTTCGGAAACAGTCAGCGCTGAATCATCACTGTGACCGCCGGAAAGCTGAGATTTATAATTATAAATAATTGAATTTACCCAGACCAGCTTGCCGTCACGGTGCATCATATCAATGAACTCGTCACTTGCCAGATAAGAAGAGTCATTTTTGAAAAGTACCTCTGCCCCAACGTAATTTATATTTTTCTTCATCAGTTCTTTGTGTTTGGGATGATTTTCCGAAACAATCGGAATATAAGGAAGTTCCGGACACAAATTTTCAAGAACAGAAATTACTTTATCGGAAATCTTACTTTTTACGAGAATCTGATCAGTCATATTGTGTCTTTTGACCGCTTTGTAAATCTTCTCTGGATTGTCCCAGTATTTATCAATGTTTATAAAGCATCTGTCTTTGAAGTTTTCAAGAAAATCGTCAAAATCAGCAATAGAGAACTGAGTCGGAGTTTTATCATAATTAATATAATGCTGATTCATTATATTATCATATTTCTTTCTCGAAAGATTGATTCTTTTTCCGAGATGTTCTTTTTCCATCCCCGGATGAAAAAGAAACAGTTTACCGTCTTTGCTGCAGCTGACATCTGCTTCAATCATATCAGCACCCTGCTTCAATGCAATTTCATATGCAGCCATAGTATTGCAAGGAATATTTCCGCCCGATACGCCTCTGTGAGCAACTATAATTATGTTTTCTTTTGCTTTCTGAAATAAATCAAAACCCATAATCAACCTCCGTTAAAACAAGTCAAGAAACCTCTCCGAAAAATCGGAGAGGCTGTTGTATTTATTGAGGATTTCTGACAAGTTCTTCTTCACCGGCATTCTTGGACTTCTTGAGAGCAAGCGCCTTATACATAACATCAAGCTTACCCATATCGAGATTATAACCGAATTTGAAGATAACAAAAACAAGGGTGTAAACGATTGCGGGAATAATTGTGCAAACCGTAAGAATGCCTTCGCCCACACCGGGAATATAACCTGCATCTGCCATTGTTTTACCATTATATCCTGCAATTTTGCTCAGAAGTGTAATTCCGCCTGTATCAGCAAGTGTCTGACCGAGATTGCGGCAGAAGGTATATACTGCATAAACGGCACTTTCACTACGGATACCTGTTTTATATTCCTGATAATCTATAACGTCGGTGATAATTGCCCAGTTAGTGATTGATACAAACGAATAACCGAAGCCGATTATAAACGTGAAGAGCATAAAGACTACCGGACCGCTTGTGAGTCTGTCACAGTGAGGAACTACAAAATACATAAGAATAGCGGCTAGTGCAGAGAAGAAAGTACCGAAACCGCAAAGCTCTTTTTTGCCGAACTTTTTAACAAGTTTGGGCATAAAGAAGATCATAATTGCCATGGGAAGATAGTTTGCGATTGTACCGATTGCACCGAGACCTGTATTTTCAAAATAATTCTTATAGAGATACTGGTTAAGTGAGCCGAATTGAAGCTGACCGCTGATAAGAATACCTGAAAGGGCTGCCATAATGAAAGGTCTGCTCTTGAGCATACCCTTATACATCCCCTTCATATCAACATGAGGTTCTTCTTCTGAAGGAACTCTTTCTTTAGTCATCTTGAAACAAGCAAAGAATGCAAAAATTGAAAGTGCACCCATTATAATGCCGAAAATCATCATACCGTCAGGGTCGGCTGCTTCAATTTCATTGCCCGCTGCATTATACTGACCTGTTCCGCTATAGATGATCGACGGAGCAATAAGAAGAGGAGCCGCACCGCCGATACCGGCACCGATTGTTCGGAAGGTTGAGAGAAGAGTTCTTCCGTGAGGATCGTCGGTAATAACGGAAGCAAGTGATCCGTAAGGAATGTTGATGGTTGTATACATCATACCAAACGAAATGTACGTAATATAAGCAAGCGCAAGAATCAGCGTCGCATTGCTTGTGAATTTTGTAAAATCGATATAACAGAACATTGCTGCAATACCGAGAGGGATGGCAAACCACTTGATAAATGGTCTGAACTTACCGTCTTTAGTGGGTCTTTTCTTGGCGATCAGACCGCCCCAGAGAGGGTCATTGATAGCATCCCAGAGTCTTGCAATAAGAAAAAGTACTGTGATTTTTGCCTCGCCAAGTTTAAGAACGTCAGTATAAAATACTTTGAGATATGATGAAACGTATGTAAGAATAAACAGGTTACCTGCATCACCGAGAGCGTATCCGATACCGTCTTTTAAACCGATTTTATTCGGATGCTGAAACTCGGCGTTTTCCAAAGAACGTTGTTCTTTCATCATATAACCTCCTTTTATTTACTTATTTTTCTTACGAGATTGTCAACCATCGTATAAATGAATCCTACAAACTCTATGATTTTATAAGTAGTTTTTCTGAAGAATTTTCCAACCGTATTATCATTATGTTCAACAGTTTTTTTGATAATAATACTGTCGAGCAGCTCGTGATTATCCCCCCTTCTTGTTTCAAGAATAAGTTCATCACCTTTAAACTCGAGAGTTGAATACGTAGTAACTTCATCCTCAACAAGTTTATAAGCGAGATGCTCGGCGTCAAAATCATCGTCATACACGTCACAGACAACGTTTGAATTGAGATAAACGATGCCTTCGGGATTGACAAATCTGCCGCCGCTCGGGGCTTCAGTTTTGATTTTGCCGCTATGCATAAAATGTGATCGACCCTGAGAATGGGTATGACCCGTTACAACAAGATCAAAATCATAAATCTGGAAAATAGGTGCAAAAATGTTTGTGAGAAGAATTTCTGTTTCGGTATCGCCAATCGCATCACCCGATCCGTAAATACCGTGATGAATCAGACCGATTCTCCATTTTGCATCCTGATTTTGTTCAATCGCTTTCTTAGCAAATCTCATATGGTCAGGTGCATTACCTGATGTTGAATCAAAGGAAAGATATAAAACGTCGCCGTATCTGAACCAGAAATTACGGTCAAGACCCGAAAAGAATCTGCCGTAATCTTCGTTAGGCATATTGGTGAAATAATTATATTTCATCCCTTTTTTGTCGTGATTACCGATAGCAAGAGCAACTGGTAAAGACCTTAAAGTTTCAGGCATAAGTAAAGTCTGCCATTCTTCATCGGTACTGCCGGTTGAAGTATTGTCACCGGGAGAAATCAAATAACTGATATCAGGATTTTGTTTAATGGCACCGTCAAGAAAATTATACCAATAAAGGCCGACTCTGGACTGGTCAGTGTTATTGCCGTCATCTCTGATTTCGGTTATCTGAATATCACCTACAACTATTGCCTTATGGTCACAGAAAGATTTGGTTGAATATTTATATACCTTGCTGAATCCGTCGCCGGTATGCCATTGATAGTAATAATCAGAGTGCTCTTTAAGGTCCGTAACAGTAACTCTGCAGACGGATTGTGTGTCATTATCCGAAGGAGTGACATCGCCTTTGAACGTAATAAACGAATTCATTTCTGCATTTTCTGCAACTCTGACCTCTGCAACTGCTTTATCAGAATCCGAATGCCAGCAAAGGCTGACCTGAGTTTCATCAGCACCAACGTTAAGTGTTGGAAGATTGTTGTTTTTAACACATTCGCTATAAAAAGAATCCCATTCTTCTTTTGTCATAGCATGTGATGAATTGTTTGCGTGTGAAAGACAAGCAGTATTAAACATCATAATCAAAACTAATAATAAACAAAAAATTTTTCGCATAAAAACTCCTTAAACTTCAAAAGCTTCTGTTTCGGGAGTGTTGTTGACAGGACTCTGAATTATCTGAATAAGAGAAATTATCTTTGAGAAGATGTATCTGATAAACGCGGGAGAAGTTACGTCGATAATCGTATGAAGAAGACCTGCTAAAGAATCGCAATTTTCATAAGGAGGATTTGCATAGCCCACAATGGTTGCTCTGGAACCGTTTACGGGTCTTATCTTTTCGGTAACGTACTCCGAGCCTTCAAAGTTGAGATTTGAAGTGTTACCTCCGATACAACTTATTTTCGGGTTTTTCTTTGATCCTGAAAAACCGGTTTCAGTGATAATTTCAACGTGATGAACGTTATCGGTTCCATCTACCTCTGTATTCATAAACACGATATCTCCCCTCTGAGGTACATAATCACTTGTTGCGGGATAATATCTGTTTCTTGACACGTACCACTGTCTCATACCTTCTACAGTTGATCTCTTGGGAACGGCAGAGCCTGTTGCTCCTGCCTGAGCACCGCACCAGGAGACAAAAATCGTGCACCAGAATGCATCGGTATCATAACCGTAATACCATTTTGTGAATTTATTGATGTTGCCGTCATATTTACCGATCTGAGCTCTGGCGATTTCAACAATTCTGTCCTGAACGGGAGCCTTTGTTTCCTCATCAACTATGTTAGCATCCATATCTGTTGTTCCGGCAGCAAAAGAAGGTGCAGCTATAAGAAATACAGTTACCAGAGAAAGAAAAACGGATACAAATCTGAGAATAATATGTTTTGAGTTCATAACACATACCTCTTTCTGAATATTTTATTTTATATAATACCATTTTTTATAAATATTATCAACATTATTTGTAAATAAAAAATAAAAAGAAACCACAGTAATCATTCTGCGGACAAATGAGTTGTTTTGCAGAAGTCCGATTACCGGGCAGGTAATTATAAATGATTTGAAAACACATATATAAAAGAAAATATTATTCTGATTCATTTCACAAAAAGACACCCTTGATGTGAAATTCTTCAAGGGTGTCATAAAAAATATTACAGATTATTGTTTGGCACCTGCATCAAACATTTCAAGCATTTTGACGCTGGCTGCAAAGCAGTTTGCAATACCGTCAGCATTCATGTTGTCATATGAGTCAAGTCTTGTGTGATAATATCTTTCAAGCTTATGATTGAGGCCCGTAACACCTGCCGCTCTGAATCCGCCCTGGCTGAATGCTGCTGCATCAACTGCGCCACCGAGAGGAGGAACCATACCCTTTGTGCAGGGAACGCCGACTTCCTGACAAGCTTCAAAGAAAAGATCTGCGCAATCCTTATCGGATTTGACGGTGCCGTTAAGGTCACGGTAGTTTGCCATAAGATACTTGGGATCGTTGATTGTATCATATGCATAGATGAATGTGGGAACGTCTTTGAATTCATTTTTATGAGCTTCAACCCAGGCTTTTGAACCTCTGAGACCGATTTCTTCAGAACCGGTAAGGATAACGCCTATTTCGGTATTTTCGAGCTCAATGCCTTCATCTTTAAGTGCTTTGAGAATTGCAATACCGATATAGCAGCCTGTGAGGTTATCATTTGCGCCGTCAACAACTCTGCGATAGTTGACCATAAAATAGAGACCGATCATAAAGGGAACGAAAAGAAGACCCCAAAGAGCAGCTTTGACAAGAGGATCGGAATGATCGGGCATACCGAAAGTAACACCGTTTTTTACAACATACATAATTGAAAGAACGAGATAGAAAAGTGCACCTAAAACAACAATGATTGCATGACCTTCGAAACCTACTCCGCCGAGTGCGTAGTTGACGGGCCATTCCCAAGTTGCATCGGGGTGACCATTGAAGATAATTCTTCTCTTGGTTTCGCCTGTGCACTTTTTGATAGCCGTAACGTTGTGGCTTGTTTTTTTCTTGAAGAGAGGATCAAGAAATTTTTTGTAAACACCGAACTGGATCAGAACAATCGCAAAACCGGCAATAATGAGCGGAATGGAAATGATGGGAGCAAAGAAGAAAAGCGCAACTGAAATAAGTACAAAAGTGATTGTGAAATAGATCCAACCGTAGAAAGCACGCGGGGCAACTTCATAGGATTCAAGTTTGACGTCTTCGCATCCGCAATCCTTTTTAAGAACTTCAGCCATATATTCGCAGGATTTCTTTTCACCCTCTGAACCAGGGTCTCTTTTGCCGCATGTTTTGATTATATGAGTGATTTCATCAATCATATATTTTGCGGCTTTGTCTTTCTGATCAATAATTTTCTTGAAATTCATTGTATCCTCTCCTTCAAAATAATATGTATTAATTTTAACACCCGATGTTTAATTTTGTCAATA
>JAFVVQ010000053.1 GCA_017502085.1 Clostridia bacterium
ACAGCTTCAGATTGATTCCGCCACGTCGAAACACTTTTATATCCAGGCATCCCTACGTTGGCATTATCCAAATCAGGTTATCGGTCGAAGGTTTTACCTTCCTCTCAGCCTGTAACACAAGCTCCCGTCTGTTAAATTGTAACTGTATTATACAACCGAATTTTAAAAAAGACAATAGTTTTTCAAAAAAATCATAGTTGACTTATTTATAAGTGACACTTTTTTTAAAAAATTTTGTGGGCTATATTGACAATCAGGTCTACAAGATGTAGAATATAAATGGTTTACAAGATGTAGAATAACGGAGGAAATTTTATGAGTGATTATCAGATGGGTGCGGTTGAATCGAAATTTGCAGATATAATCTGGGAAAACGAGCCGATTTCATCAACCGAGCTTTCAAAACGCAGCGAAGAAATACTTAAATGGAAAAAGTCAACAACATATACGGTTCTTAAAAGACTTTGCGACAAAGGTATTTTTCAGAATAACAAAGGAACAGTAACTTCTCTTATTTCAAAGCAGGAGTTTTACTCGTTGCAGAGCGAAAAGTTCGTTGAAGAAACCTTTGAAGGCTCTTTGCCTGCTTTTCTTGCTGCATTTTCAAAAAGGAAAAAACTTTCTGCCGATGAAGTTGCACAGCTTCGTAAAATGATTGATGAATATGAGGAGGGATAAAGATGATTGATTTGTTCCATTCCTTGGGTCAGATTTTTATGCAACTTTTCAATGTCAGTATGACGGCGGGCTGGTTCGTTCTGGCGGTTGTTTTAATCAGACTTCTGCTGAAAAAGGCTCCGAAATGGATAAGCTGTGTACTTTGGGGTATGGTTGCAATAAGACTTGTTATGCCTTTTTCAATTGAAAGTGCATTGAGCCTTGTTCCCAGTGTGGAGCCTTTGCCTGTTACAAATATTTATAAATCGGGACCCGATATATCGGGCAATTTGATTTATCGCAATGTTAACAGCGGCTCGCAGATTTTTGATGCAGTTGTAGGATCTGCAATGCGCGAAACCAACAGTGTTTCTGTTTTAAAAGATAATTTCAGTCTTCTTGCGTGCATATGGATTTTGGGTATGCTTGCGATGCTTATATATACGGTTGTAAGTTGTTTTAAAATAAGCAAAAAGCTCAATGAAGCAATGCCGTTAAGAGATAATGTGTGGCTTTGTGACAGAATAGACTCTCCGTTTATTTTCGGATTGGTAAAGCCTCGCATCTTTCTGCCTTCAAATATGAATGAAGCCGATATGGATTTTGTTATCGCTCACGAAAATGCACATTTGAAACGGCGAGACCATTGGTGGAAACCGCTCGGATTTATGCTTTTAACCGTTTATTGGTTCAACCCCGTTCTGTGGATTGCATATATTCTGCTTTGCAAAGATATCGAACTTGCCTGCGATGAAAAGGTAATAAAAGAAATGGGAGCAGAAATCAAAAAAGATTATTCCAATGCACTCATTAACTGTAGCGTGCCGAGAAAATCAATAGCAGCCTGCCCGCTTGCTTTCGGTGAAACGGGTGTCAAAGGAAGAATAAAATCTGTTCTTAACTATAAAAAGCCTGCATTCTGGGTTATCGTTGTTGCAGTTATTGCAAGCATTGTTCTTGCCGTCTGTTTTTTGACAAATCCGATTGATAATTCATCGATTTTCAATGCGAAATATGAAACGGGTGAATGTCTTTTTGATGATGTTGTAACAGAGGATAAGCAAACCAACAAAAACGAGTTGAGCTTCGGAATAAACTCAACGGGCGGAGTATATAAGGATTACGGCAACGGCGAGGGCGAATATATCGGCGAGCTTAAAGACTCTGTTTTTTCGACAAATGAGCTAAATTCGATGATTGAAGAACAAGGCGGAAAAAGAATCAATATCGGCAGAGCGCAGAAGGTATATGAAATATCTGATGATAACGGCAAAAAAGATTATGTTTTCTTCCACAAGAAAAACGGTGACGTTTCAGTCGTTATGTTCTTCAGTGACGGCGGAATTATGAGCGTATTCAACCTTGTAAAAAAAACTCCGACAGATACAGAGCATAACAATTCACTCGATGATGAACTGAGCGTATTCATAGACGGAAGAATTGCAGAGCATTTTCAGAATGAAAAGAGCGTAAATCATGCCTGCTGCGTTGATTATGAGGTTTTAGGCAAAAGAAAATTCTTTGGGGAAACAACTCTTTATCTCTGGGTTATGTATCAGGAATACAGCTTTGACGGTGTTCTTAAGGAAGAGTGTGGAGCGCATATTCCAACAGCAATAACCGTCAGAAAAGAAAACGGCGGATATAAGCTTGTTGAGTATTGGGAGCCGAGAGACGGCTCATATTATGCCAGGGATATAAAAGATAAATTCCCGTTTTATCTTCATAACAAAGGAATTGATTCTCAGCGATATGTAAAACAGCAGATTGCAAGGTGCGAGGCACTGGCAATGGAGCATTTCGGTATTGATTATGCTCAATACGGTGGGATTGACGGTTATAATGCTGTCGCAAAGAACAGACCACTTACTCTTTCCGATGTTATAACTCTTTCTGAAAAAAAAGATAAGCTCACCTGGTCGGATTTTGAAGAATTCAGATATATTGAAACGGGTTCGGGATTATATATCAGACAGTATGATATAGATGAAATGTTTACTCTTTTAATCGGTGGCGGTGGTCCCGATGAAGAGCCTATGTATATTTATCTTCACGCAAGCGATGCCTGGGATTTTCAGATTGATATCCGCCAAAGTGATGTTGAGGCGTTTATAAACGAGCATCAGAAAAATCCTGTTGTTAAAAATCTTTCGGCAAGCTGGCATTGCATACCTGTGGGTTACAACGAGAAAACTTACAGCAAAATGATTGAAATCGGCGGAATATCGCCTAATGCATACATGAACAAAATTCAATATATGCCGGTGGTAAAGATTGAAGATGTAAATGAACTGCAATCGTTTATGCAGAAAATGAATGCTTTTATGAGTTTTGACAAATCTTACTCTGATGCACCTTCATTTAACGAAGTCAAAGCAGAATATAACGAAGAATTCTTCAACACCTCAAGTCTTTTGTTGGCTTATACCTCGTCACCCACAACTGCTCACAGATATACCGTTGATAACATCACAAAATCTGAAGGTATAATTACCGTAAACATTGCAGAGATTGACCCCGAAGGTGGCGATACTGCAATGGAAGGCTGGCTTGTTGCGGTTCGGGTTTCAAAGGAAGATATTGCAGATGCAGAAAAGATTGATGCATTAATCAGCTCTGTTCAGTATCCCAACAGAGGAACGGCAAATGCAACTCTTATAAGAACCTGTGTGTTTGAAGACTCAAAAGGAATTATCAAACCGAGCATCAGTTTATATGATAACGGTATGTTTCAGTTTACCTTCTCTGCATACAGCAGTTATATCGGAGTCGGAAGTTACACCATAGAAAATAACAGAATGATTCTCAACACCGAGGACGGCAAGTTTACCTATGTGTTTGATATGGTTGAAAAAGATGATGACGACCCGAAATATTCTACCGCTCACGGCGAAATGAAGTTTGTTTTTGATGCAGAACATTCATCAGAAATGCTTTGGATGTCTGATATTTATGACGGTTGTGAGTTTATGTAAAATTAAAGCAGGCAACATTCAAAAGATGTTGCCTGCTGCTTTGTTTTCTCCTATTGCTAACATCGAAAGATTAATATAGAATGTAAACAGGAGAAAATGATTTTCCGAAATAAAGAATAAGCTTATTAATTTATATTAAACCGACACATGAAATACACATTGCAGATTTATAATTCCGTTGAAAGGAGATGACGGATATGCACAAAGTTCTTGTTTGTGATGATGAAAAGAAAATAAGAGAAACGTTTTATGACTATCTCTCTGCAAAAGGTTTTGACGTTACTCTTGCAGAAAACGGCAAAGAAGCGGTTGAAAAGGTAAGAAATGATTACTATGATATCGTTGTACTTGATGTTATGATGCCTATTATGAATGGTTTGGATGCTTGCAGAGAAATACGAAAAATATCCGATATACCCGTTTTATTTCTGTCTGCTTTGGGAGAAGAAAACAATCTGCTTGACGGTTATCGCACAGGTTGTGACGATTACATTGTAAAACCTTTTCCTATGTCAGTTCTCGCAGAAAAGTGCAATGTTTTAATCAATCGTCATAACGGTAACAAACTTCAGAAAGAATTATCATGTTGCGGTATTGTTCTCGACAAAAACAAAGCTACGGTATCCGTTTGCGGCGATAAAATCAGTCTTTCTTACAAGTCTTTTCATCTTCTTGCTCTGCTTATGGAAAATAAAAACAACATACTCTCAAGAGAACAAATCCTTATAAAAGTTTGGGGTTGGGATTATGAGGGCGATGACAGAGTGGTTGATACTCATATTAAAAAACTCCGAAAAGCTCTCGGAGAA
>JAFVVQ010000005.1 GCA_017502085.1 Clostridia bacterium
ATATAGAAATTTTTGGAAACATTTGTTATAATTTAAGGGTTAGAAAGTCAAATGGAGGAATTCAAAATGAGTTTAGTATCAGCTAACAAAACAGAAACAAACACTTATGCAGTTGAACTTTCGGTTTCAGCAGAAGATTTCAGAGCTGCTATCCAGCAGGCATATCTTAAGCAGAGAAAGTCAATTGCAATCCCCGGCTTCCGTAAGGGCAAAGCTCCCCTTATGATGATTGAGAAGCTCTACGGTCAGGAAGTTTTCTTTGAAGACGCTCTTGAAATCGTTTTCCCCACAGCAGTTCAGGCTGCATATGACGAAGCAGGCATCAACCCCGTTGATCAGCCCCGCGACGTTGATATCAAAACAATGAGCAAAGAAGAAGGCGTTGTAATCGCTTTCAACGTAACAGTCAAGCCCGAAATCACTCTCAAGGCATATAAGGGTCTCACCGCTGAAAAGGCTGATTCCAAGGTTACCAAGGAAGAAATCGATCACGAAATCGAGCATATGCTTGACAGAGGTTCAAGAATGGTTGATGTTGATGACAGAGCTGCAAAAGACGGTGATATCACAGTTATCGATTTTGAAGGTTTTGTTGACGGCGAAGCATTCGAAGGCGGCAAGGCAGAAAAATACAGCCTTACTCTCGGCTCAGGCTCATTCATTCCCGGCTTTGAAGAGCAGGTTGCAGGTCACAACGTAGGCGAAGAATTTGACGTTAACGTTAAGTTCCCCGAAGAATATGCTCCCGAGCTCGCAGGCAAAGAAGCTGTTTTCAAGATCAAGCTTCATGAAATCAAGGTTAAGGAACTCCCCGAACTTGATGATGAATTCGCAAAGGATATGGGCGAATACGAAACAGTTGATGAACTCAAGAAGGGTGTCGAAGAGGATATCCTCAAGAGAAAGCAGGAGAGCGCTCAGAGAGCATTTGAAGATGCTGTTATCGAAGCTCTTATCGAAAACGTTGAGGGTGAAATCCCCGAATGCATGTATGACAACAAGGCTCAGGAAAACGTTGATTCCTTTGCTCAGCGCGTAGGTCAGCAGGGCATCGACCTTGACACATATCTTATGTATATGGGTATGGATAAGGCAATGTTCGAGAGCCAGATGAGAGAGCGTGCAGTCGGCGACGTCAAGGTTGAACTTGCAATCGAAAAGATCGTTGAGCTTGAGGGCATCGAAGCTTCTGAAGAAGCTATCGCCGAAGAGTATGAGAAGATGCATGAGATGTATCAGATCGAACTTGAAAAGCTTAAGGAAATCGTTCCCGAAGCAACAGTTGCCGCTGAAATCAAGAAGCAGGCGGCATTCAAGGTAGTTATCGATTCAGCAAAGGCAAAGAAGCCCGCCGCAAAGAGAACAACCAAGAAGAAGGATGCAGCAGAAGGCGAAGCAGCTCCCACTGACGAAGCAAAGGAAGAGAAGAAGCCTGCAAAGAAAACAACAAAGAAGGCTGCTCCCAAAAAGGAAGAATCTGCTGAATAATCCGGCAGAAATCTTTCAATACTTTAATTAACATTATTTTTACTATAGATTCAGAGAATGAACCGGCGTAATGCCGGTTTATTCCGTATAGTAACTCAAGAAAGGATGGATTCATTTTATGGCACTTGTTCCCTATGTAGTTGAACAGACAAACCGAGGCGAGCGTTCATACGACATTTTCTCCCGCCTTCTTAATGACAGAATCATCGTTCTTTCCGATGAGGTCAATGACGCAACTGCAAGCATTGTTATTGCTCAGCTTCTTTATCTCGAAGGTCAGGATGCAGAGAAGGATATCAGCCTTTATATCAACAGTCCCGGCGGTTCGGTAACTGCAGGTATGGCTATTTATGACACTATGCAGTATATTAAGTGCGATGTTTCAACAATCTGCATCGGTATGGCTGCATCGATGGGTGCATTTCTGCTTTCATCAGGTGCAAAGGGCAAGAGATACGCTCTCCCCAACAGTGAGATTATGATTCATCAGCCTCTGGGTGGAGCAAGAGGTCAGGCAACTGAGATTCAGATTGCCGCTGAGCATATTCTCAAAACCAGAGAAAAGCTCAATAAAATTCTTGCTGCAAACACAGGTAAATCCGTTGAGGAGATTGCAAGAGATACCGAAAGAGACAATTATCTTTCCGCTCAGGAAGCTATGGAATACGGCCTTGTTGATAAGGTTATCGCTCACAGATAAGGAGTAAAATTAATGCCCAGAGACGACGATAGAAGAGATAAGTCAGTGGTCGCCTGTTCTTTCTGCCGCAAAACGCAGGATCAGGTTGATAAGCTTATCGCAGGTCCGAATGTATATATCTGCAACGAGTGTGTCGATTTATGCTGCTCAATTATTGAGTCAGAGCCTTCATCAAATGATTACGGCGATTTTGACGTTGCATCCCTTCCGAAACCCCAGGAAATTAAGGCAAAGCTTGATGAATACGTCATCGGACAGGAAAATGCTAAAATTGCGCTCAGCGTTGCAGTTTATAACCACTACAAAAGAATCGGCAGCAGAGGCATGGGCGAAGTTGAGATTCAGAAGAGCAATATTCTGATGCTCGGTCCCACTGGTGTGGGCAAAACGATGCTTGCCCAGACCCTTGCAAGGATACTTGACGTACCCTTTGCCATTGCTGATGCAACAACGCTGACCGAAGCGGGTTATGTCGGTGAGGACGTTGAAAATATTCTCCTTCGCCTTATTCAGGCGGCGGATTTCGATATTGAAAGAGCCGAAAGAGGTATTATCTACGTCGACGAAATCGATAAGATTGCTCGCAAGAGCGAGAATCCTTCAATTACCCGTGATGTTAGCGGCGAAGGTGTTCAGCAGGCACTTCTCAAGATAATTGAAGGTACTGTTGCCAACGTTCCGCCTCAGGGCGGCAGAAAGCATCCCCAGCAGGAATTTATTCAGATTGACACCTCAAATATTCTTTTTATCTGCGGCGGTGCATTCGACGGTATTGAAAAAATAATCGAAAAGAGAACGGGCGGATCGACACTCGGTTTTGAAGCACCTGTCAGGAGCAAATCTGAACTCGCCCAGGAAAATCTTATTGCCAAGACAATCCATCAGGATATTGTCAGGTTTGGCATTATTCCCGAATTAGTCGGCAGATTGCCTATCATCACAACACTTGAGGAACTTGACAAGGATTCGCTTGTTCAGATTCTCACAACACCCAAAAATGCGATTGTCAAGCAGTATAAGGAACTCTTTTCTCTTGACGGTGTTGAACTTGATTTTGATGAGGCGGCTCTTATTGCAATCGCGGAGAAAACTCTCGAAAAGAAAACGGGTGCAAGAGGTCTTCGCTCAATAATCGAAAAGGTGCTTCTTCCCATTATGTATGAAGTGCCATCCGATCCCGCAGTTGAGAAGGTTCTCATAACCGAGGAATGTGTTGAAAACGGCGCATCTCCGGTTATTGAGAAAAACCCCAATGGCAAAAAAACAAGGCTTAATCCACCTCCGAAGGTGACTAAGCCGGGAACTGCCGTTTAAAAAACAAAATCGGAGCTGTCTCATTGAGGCAGCTCCTTATTTTTTATCTTGTAACGGTTTTTATCCAGTTATATCTCTGAACTTTTACATATGCCACGATGCATTTGAGCACCTGATCGGATTTGAGACAGGCAAAGGTGACCACGACAGGAAATTTGAAAACAAATGCACTCAGGGCGGAAAGCGGGAGAACAATCAGCCACATGAAAATGAAATCATTTTTGAGAACGAAAGCAGTTTCGCCGCCTCCCGAAACGATTCCGCAGAGAGCGGGAGCCTCATATGACGTACCGATAATCGTGACTGCAAGAACCCAGATGAATTGGTTTGTCAGCTTATAGGTTTCGGGTGATGCGTCATAAAAATTGATGATAAGTCCTTTGCACACAAGCAGAATAATGCTCGACACAATACCGATTCCGACGAAGATAAGCTGAAGGGCTTTGCTTCTTTTTTTGATCAGATCAAGAGTACCGCCTTCGCCGATGGTTTTTCCGATAAGTACGCAGGCAACGTTGCCCGAAGCGTATGTGATGACCGTCGCAATCTGAAAAATCGTTGTAGCAATACTGTTGGCGGCGATGGCGCTTTCAACGAGTCTGCCGATGATAGCGCCCTGAACGCTCATTGCGATTCCCCAGGAAAGGCTGCTGAGCATAAGCGGGGAGCCTGTTTTGAAGAAATCAACAAACATTTGCTTTTCGGTTCTGAAAAATTCAGTAAGTCTGAATCTGAGTTTTTTGTCAATTGCAAAAACGTAGAACAGCACAACGACAAGTTCAATTGCCCTTGCGGCAAGAGTAGCAACCGCCGCACCTCTGACGCCCATTTCAGGGAATCCGAGTTTGCCGTAGATAAGCACGTAATTGAAAAAAATATTGATACCGAAGGATGAAAGTGAAACGTAAAACCCGATTTTAACAGTTTCAACACTTCGGAGGATAGCGAGTAATACTGTTGTTATGCCATATATTATATATGTATATTTAATAATGTCTAGATACTCAACCGCCTGAATAACAACCGCATCCTTATCGGTGAAAAGTCGGATTGTCAGTTCGGGTGCAAAAGCGCAGAAAAGGGTTATGGCAAGGGAAAATGCAAGGCTGATAAACAGACAGACAGCAGAAATCTTTTTGATTGAGCTTTTATCGTTCTTTCCCCAGTATTGAGAGGCAATAACCGTCATACCGTTGCAGCAGCCCGTGACAGCCATCATAAGAAAGAACTGTATGTTGTTGCAGATACCTACGCCGCTCAGCGCGGTTTCATTATATGCGCCCATCATAACCGAGTCAGCAAGATTAACGCCGTAAACAATGAGATTCTGGAAGGCGAGGGTCAAGGTCATAGTGAAAAACGCTTTGTAGAATTCGCCGTCTTTAAATTTTTTTGCCATAACATCACCTGAAAAATTAATACTAAAAGTATACCACCCGTAACTGATAAAAACAATATCAAAAAAACAAAAAACTGTGCAGTTTTTGCGTAAACTTTCTGCACAGTTTTGATTTTAATTATATTTTTTCGACCATACGTAGGGGGTGAAAATCATCATCATCGGAATCAACTCAAGTCTGCCTGCAAGCATATCGAAGGAAAGCACAATTTTACTGAGAATCGAAAAATCGCTGAAGCTTCCTGTCGGACCGACAGCACCGAGGCCGGGGCCGATGTTGCCGATGCAGGCAATAACCGACGTGAAGGTTGTTGTGAGGTCTCTGCCGTCGAGGGAAACAATCAAAGAAGAAACGGCAAGAACGATAATGTAAGTTGCAAAGAATACTGAAACGCTTTTAACGACCGGCTCCCCAACGGTTTGCTTATCAACCTTAACGGTTTCAATGCTTCTGGGATTGATTGCTTTTTTGATATCTCTTATACCGTTTTTAACCAGAATAACCAATCGCGAAACCTTGATGCCACCGCCCGTTGAGCCGGCACAAGCACCTATAAACATAAGGAAAACAAGAACAATCTGCGCAATTATCGGCCATTTGCCGAAATCGGTTGAGGAAAATCCCGTTGTGGTGATAATTGATGAAACCTGGAAGAATGCGTAGCGGAAGGATTCACCGACCGAGTGCTTGCTTGTTGCAAGCGAAGCAGCAATAATCAGAGTGGCGGCGGCAACGATGCCCAGATACCATCTGACCTCTTCGCTTTTGAATGCCTGCTTGAATCTTCTGATAAGGAAAAGATAATAGAGGTTGAAGTTAACGCCGAAAAGCAGCATAAAAACCGCGATAACCATTTCGGAATAAAGGCTGTTGTAGCCTTCGATGCTATTGTTGAGTATGCCGAAACCGCCCGTACCTGCAGGTGCAAAGGTATTAACGAGGCAGTCAAAAAAGGGCATACCGCCGGCAAGAAGAAGGATAACCTGGATTATGCTCATTCCGCAATAAATGCCGTAGAGGATTCTTGCGGATGCACCGAGCTTTGAAACGAGCTTATCCACCGTAGGGCCGGGGACTTCAGCTCTCATTATGTGCATTGACGAATTTTCTGTTTTCGGCATAATGGCGATAACGAAAACAAGGATACCCATACCGCCTATCCAATGTGTAAAGCTGCGCCAGAAAAGTAGGCTTTTCGGTATGGCTTCAACGTTTTTCAGAATGGTTGAGCCCGTTGTTGTGAATCCCGAAACCGTTTCGAAAAAGGCGTCAACGTAGCTCGGGATATGTCCGCTGAGAGTGAAGGGCAATGCGCCGAAAAGGGACATCAGAATCCAGGTGAATGCAACGATAACGTAGCCGTCCTTGGCATAAATGCTTTTATTCTGCGGTTTTTTTCTTGTTGCTAAAATTCCCGTAACGGCAAGTGCGGCAATAGTAATCGCAAAGGAAGAGAGAACACCGTCACCGTAAATGATTGAAACGATTGCGGGAAGAACCAGAAGGATTGCTTCAACAAGAAGGATTCTTCCGATTGAATATGAAATCATTTTGTAATTCATTTCGGACCTCCATCACACAAAGATATCGTGAAGGTCTTCCAGAATGCGGTTAGCCGTAACAACGATAACGCTGTCGCCCGCCATCATAACGTCATTACCGCCGGGGAATATGATTTTGCCGTTTCGCATAATGCAGGCAATAAGCAGATTGGGGAGAAGATTAAGGTCCTTGAAAGGAATGTCAAGGTAAGCCGCAGCTTCCGGTACGATGAATTCCGCTGCCTCAACCTTGCCGTTGACGAACTTATGGAGTGTCTGAATCTGTGAATTGTCAACCGAGTTATAAAGCGCTCTGACGTATCGGGTGACAAGATTACCTGCAACAATCTGCGGCGACACAATGGTTTCAAGACCGATATCAATGAGAATTGAGTGGGAGTGACGGTTGACTTTGGTGATAACCTTGCTGACCTCTCTTGATTCGGCGTACATTGAGAGGATAATGTTTTCTTCGTCAATGCCCGTCAGTGCAACGAGGGCATCCTGATTCTCGATGTGTTGTTCATCAAGGATTTCCTGGTCGGTGCCGTCACCGTGAATAACCGTAACGTCGGGCAGAGAGTCGCTCAGAGAATAGCATTTTGCTTCGTCGTGTTCAATGAGTTTGATGTTTCTGCCGGTGTCTGAAAGCAGTTTGGCAAGATAATAACCTATTCTGCCACCGCCGATAATCATAACGTTTTTGACTTTATGCTTATAAACTCCGCAGTGATGCATAAATGAAGTCAGTTCGGTTCGTTTGCCCGTGATGTGAATAATATCATCGCACTTGATAGCGAAATCACCTGAGGGAATGAAAACGTCTTCATCACGCTGGATGGCGCATACGAGCACCTTTGCTCTTGACACCTTGCGTAAATCCTGAATGAGCATATCGCAAAGGGGATTGTCGGAATGAATGCGGATACTCGCAATTTCAACCTTGCCTCTTGCGAATGAGTCCAGATTTGCGGCAGAGGGGAAACGGATGATTCTGGAAATTTCGTTTGCGGTTTCAAACTCGGGATTAACGACCATATTGATTCCGAGCTCATCACGCAGAAACTGATTCTGATTTGCGTAGTCGGGGTTGCGCACGCGTGCAATCGTATTCTCCGTACCCATTCGTTTTGCCATAAGGCAGGAGAGAATGTTGAGCTCATCTGAGGGTGTGGCTGCAATGATAAGCTTTGCTTTTGCTGCGCCTGCTTCCTCAAGGATTTCGCGGCTTGCGCCGTTACCGCAGATACCCATAACGTCATAAGCATCGACCGTTGAAACAACGGTTTCGTGCTTTATGTCGATAACCGTAACGTCGTGGCCCTCGGCAACAAGCTGTTTTGTCATTGTTGTACCGATTTTGCCCAGACCTACAATAATAATATTCATAAATGATGATACCTTCTTAAAATATTATTTTGATTCCTGAACAGCCTGATTTTTCTTGAATTCTTTTACAAGGAAAATAAGGGGAATAACGATGAATACGCCGATTACCGCAGAAGCAAGGAAGATATGCGGTGCAGGAGTGGGAAGAATCTCACCGTAATCGTTGACGTATGTTGTTGCCGAATATTTTGTGGAGATTTTTTCTGCAACGCTGGGGCCGATAAGCATAGGCAGAAGAACTGAGAAAATCATTCTGATACCCTGAAGCTGGCCCGTTTTATCCTCGGGTGTGAAGTCACGCACTGCAGCACCGAGCATAATCATAAGCAGACCGTAGCCGACGATTGTAACAACGGCGGCAAGAAGGAAGTAGTAAATATTATCGTCCGCAAAGAAAACGAGGATAAGACCGATGAGATAAAGAACAACCGCAGGGAAGAGGTAGGGTGCCTTGCCCTTTCTGTCGCTCATAACAATCATATAAACAAGAGCAGAAATCATTAATACAACGGTGATAAGAGCCAAAACAATTCTGCCGGGTGTAAGCATTGAGCCGAGGGCTGACATGTCAAGATGTTTGTCAAGATAAATGAAAATATAGGGGAAGAATACCTGGCTTGAAACCGAGAAAACACCCATACATACGAGTGAGATATAAAGACTCTTGTTGTTCTTGATAACAGAAGGCTTGAAGCCGTAAACAAGGGTTTCAACAAAACCTGCTGTTGTCTTGACGTTTGTTCTGGATTCCTTTACGGTGAAGATTCCGATAATACCGCAAACGGTAACAATTGCACCGAGAACAAGGAAATAAAGAGAATATTCTTTCTGACCGACCTCATTATTATTGCCGAAAATTGCACCGAATGAACCTGTGACTGCAAGTGTTGCAACAACGGGAATGATTGCGAGAAGGGATTCAATTTTTGATCTGTTTGAGGAAGTGCCGATATCCGTAATCCAAGCGTTGAAAGCGGCGTCGTTACTCGTTGAACCCATGAATGTCATAAATCCGTCCATAATGATAACGAGAGTAACAGTTACGGAAACTGCGGCACCGACGTCTGTGCCCATAAGCTTTGCTACGGTTTCGGGATTTATGATTGCAAAAGCAATAACGGTAAGACCCCAGAGAATATAGCCTGCACAGATGAAGATCTTGCGTTTGTTGATTTTGTCACTCAGACTGCCCATAAAGAGCGTTGTAAGGAAGGCAACGATTGCGCTGACACCAATCATAACGGAGATGTCGTGCATATTGCCGCCGACTTTCAGCATATAGAGATTAAAAAAGTTGTTTTCCACCGCCCAGGCAACCTGACCCATAAATCCGAAAAGAATAATGTTCAGAAGAATTGACGGACTGAGCTTTTTGTTATCTGACATAATATCAACCTCCAAAATTGTTTATAAGATATTTTACCAGTAAAGCGATTGCAGTGACACCTGCGATACCGCCTACCGCATAACCGACAATGTGCATAAACAGACTCTGCCTGTCTGTGAAGTTTCTGAGAATCGGTCCGAGACTTTCGCACTTGAGACCGAATTGTTTGAAACGTTTGAGTTCGTGAGTGAATTTTTCGGGATTTTTCTCGTCGATTGTAACAAGTCTGACACAGCTTCTGCATCCGTCGGTGTATGCTCTGAAGCCTGCTGTCCTGTGCTGAGCAAGGAAAATACCGTCTGTCCAGCCCGAAAAATCGTTGAGATGGTCGTGACCGAAGAATGCTCCGAGAATACCGCCGACCTTTTTCCAGCTTTCGAACTGACCGCTGTTGACGTCGGGGGAGCAGGGCCCTTCTCCGACAACATCCTGAACGCCGTCTTTGCCGACGTACCACGTGTCTTTCTTTGTGTTATAGCCCCTTACCGCAACGGGAAGCTCCCAGAATTTTGCTTTTCTGAGCAGATTATATTCTTCGGGAACGGGCGTGTGCTGAAAAACGAACGAGGGCATCGGTTTCCCGCCGTTGAGTTCCTTCAGCTTTTCGCACTCCGATTCGAACCATTTTATCTGATCCTCGTGAACGAAGTCGTAGTGAGAAATCTCTCTGTTTTCGTGACAGTTGTTTGAGTCGATGAACCACAGACAGAAAACAGGCTTTTCACCGTCGGAAGAATAAATCAGTTCCTTGAAATTTGCGTTGCCTGTAATTTCGGCGGGAGCATCGTTTCTTGTGAGACAGTTTTCAATTTTTTCGTAGATGGCTACGATTTCATCCTCGTGACCGTGGTCGTGTTCGTGGTTGCCGAGAATGGCGGCAACGGGAATGTTGCGCTCGGTTATGGGAGAAACAACCGCACGGAGCATCTCCTCAAACTGTGCAGGATTATCGGCGATACAGTCAGTGTTGCAATTATCACCGAGAAGAACGCACAAATCGGGTTCATATTCATCGAGAGCCGCAATCATAAGCTTCTTCATATCCCTGAATCGGGGATTCGTTTTGTAATCCGTATGTTCATGGATATCACCGAACAGAAGAATTTTGAATTTTCCGTTGTTGAATTTAAGTTTCATATTGTTCACCTTATGAGTAGTTGACAGCAACGGCGATAAGCATAAGCGCTATTGAAAGAATGCCCTCAAGAGCGAAGAGTTTCCATGAAAACTTAAGCCACTTGCCGTATGAAATGTTTACGAGACCGATTGCGATAATCATAATACCGCTTGTGGGGTAAAGCAGATTCGTGAAGCCATCGCTCAGGCAGAATGTGAGAACAACACTCTGGTCTGTTACACCGACCATTTCTGCAAGGGGAAGGATAATCGGCATAATGAGGAATGCTTTTGCGGTGCTGCTTCCGACAAAGAATTCAAGAAAAACAATGAAAGCGAAAAGCAGCAGTATTGCGGCGTAGGGTGATACTCCGTTGATAAGATTATATACAAAATTCAGGATTGTGTGGATGATATTTCCTTCATCAAGTATGTAGGTGATGGCGAGGATGATTACGATAATAGGCACGATGGGCGCAACCGTTTTAATGCCTTCACCGAAAGTTCTGAGAAGCTGTTTGCCTTTAACACCCGATAAGATTCCTGCCAGAACACCTCCGGTAAAGAAGAGGATACCCATTCCTCCCATTGAAAGAGCACCCGACAAACCGAAAACATAGTCTGCAATGATGCAGAGAATTACGCTGGCAAGACAGATGAGGAATGCGAAAGTTGCTTTTCTGACCTTTGCATCATTTAAAATTGCAACGCCGTCGTCAAGACTGTATCTTTCGCGAAGTGCTATATCCGATTCGTAGCAGATTGATTTTTTTGGATTTTTTTCAATTCTTTTTGCATAAGCCGTCATAAAACCTGCGAGAACAAGATAAACTGCGATAAAGACTATAATTCTGAAGCCCGTGCCTGAAAACGGCTCGAGTTCCGCAAGTTTCTGAACCGTAAGAACGTTGAACGGATTGAACGTTGCCGCGGTGTAGCCGAATCCGATTGCAATAAGGCTCATGCCGAGACCGACGAAGGAGTCCCATCCGAGAGCCAATGAAATGGCAACTGCAATCGGTACCAGTGTGACGGATTCTTCGAGGATACCCGCCGTTGAGCTTAAAAGCATGCAAGCGAGAATCATAAGGTTTAGCAGAAGATATTTTTTGTTTTTGAACTTCTGCGTTATGGTTACCATTATATATTTCAGAACGTTGCATTTATCCAGAATAAGAAACGTTCCGCCGACAAGAGTAATCAGAACGATAATCAGACCGCCCGTGAGAGCCGTTTCCGTTCCGAAAACGAGAATGGGAGCAAGTATGATTTTCCATATCGGAAGTTTTTCGTCAATTTCCGTATAAGTGCCGGGGATAATGGCTTCTTTGCCGTCACTGTTGATCATTGTCTGGTATTCACCGGTAGGCAGAACCTGAGTAAGAATACCTGCAAAAGCCATAACCGCAGCGAGGAGAATACAGATAATTACGATGGTCTTTTTGTCTATTTTCAGACCCGCTTGCTTGTTTTCTGTGTTTTTCGCCAATCAAATCATCCTTTCACTGCGGGTATTGTATCATAATTATACTTTTATTTCAATAATTTTAAAAATAATTATACAAATACAGGTTGTATATTACATCTATTTATGTTAAACTGATTAAAAAGGCATTCAGCCGTAAAAAGGAATGATTGATTTGAAAAAAATTATTGCAGTTATTGTCACACTTGCTATGGTTTTTTCTCTCGCCGCGCCTGCCGCATTTGCGGTTGACGGAAAATGTGCCTGCGGAGAAAATCCCATAATTTACGTTGGTCCTCTCGGCAACTCGGATATTTACGAAAATCCGAATACCGATGAAGAAAGAACACTTTTCAGACCCTCCACGGGCTCGATAATCACACTTGTTCTGAAGCTTCTCCCTGCACTTCCCGCACTTCTGCTTTTTCAGAATTATGACAGCTTCGGAGATGCACTCATAGATGCCGTTTACGGTGCATTCGGCGCGATGGCTCTCGACGGCAACGGCGATTCCGCAAAAAACGTTGCGGTCAAACCCGATGATCTTCCTACCGACCCCACTCACGGTAAGGGTTATGACTATTATTTCAGCTATGACTGGCGTCTTGACCCTATTGAGATTGCGGGTCAGCTTGATGCTTTTGTTAAGCACGTCAAGACTCTTACGGGTCACGATAAGGTCAACTTCCGTGCATCGTCAATGGGCGGTGTTGTTACGATGGCTTATTTCCATGAATACGGCTATGCTGACGTTGACGCCTGTATTTTCCAGTGCTGCCCGATTCTCGGCACAGACGTTGCGGGTGACCTTCTGAGCAGAAAACTTGCTCTTGACTCGAAGGCACTCCTCGACTACGCATCCGACGGTATTCCTCCCTTCGATTTCGGCGGAGCCGCACTCAACGTTCTTTTCGACGTGCTTTATTACAGCGGTCTTGTTGATGCAGTTTACAGTTTTGCCGGCAAGCTCCTCGACAATCTTCAGGAAAGAGTATTCGATGAACTCCTCACTCCCGTTTTCGGTACACTTCTCGGCCTCTGGTCTTTCGTGCCTGATTCGGCATATGAGGAAGCAAAGAAAATTAACCTCGATCCCAAGACTCAGGCAGGTCTTATCGCAAAGGCTGATTACTATCACTATGAAGTTCAGTGCAATGCCGAAGAAATCCTCAACGATGCGATGGATAACGGTGTCAGAGTTATGATTGTTGCGGGTTACGATATTCAGAGAACTCCTCTCGTTGAGAATATGAATAATAACAGCGACGCAACTGTTGATACAAAATACGCATCTGCGGGTGCAACCGTTGCTCTTCTCGGCGAAACACTCGGCGAAGGCTATCAGCAGAAGAACTGCGATTGCGGTCACAACCACGTTTCACCCGATGGAGTTATCGATGCATCAACCTGCATTCTTCCCGAACATACCTGGTTCATTAAGGGAATGCTTCATTCCAACTGCCACGACGGTATAATGGAAATGTATAACTGGTTTATGTATTCGGGCGAAGACTGTGACGTATGGTCAAATCCCGCGTTTACACAGTTCATTGAGAACGATAAGCCCAACCTCAGAATCAAAGCAATGGGCAACTTTGCAGAGGGTGCCGAAAAGCCGACCTATGAAGCAGGCAACTCGTTCTACGACAAATATTCAAAATATGCCGCACCTGTTTTCAATGCAATTACAGGAGTGCTTGATAAGTTTATGGCGGCATAAAAAATAAATAAACGCAAAAAATAATCGGGAGACCTTGACGGGTCTCCCGAAATTTTTTTGTGCGGTGATATTTTGAATAAACAGATAAGAGCAGATGCAAAGATTATTCTCAGAAAAAGGAAAAAAAGAATATCTTCGGTTATTTTTTCGCTCCTTGCAACGTTGTGCGGGTATGTGGTTATACGTCTTTTTGTTGCAGGCAGACCGTATGCCTTTGCGATCGGATTGATATTCGGTGTTGCTTATATTACAGTCAAAATATGCCTGAACCACCGTCTGCAGGTACAGATGATTATGCTCACACGGAATACCGACAAACCTGAAATCAGACCGTCGGAGTACGTGCGCAGCATGGTGCTTTCAGCGGCTCTTTTTATTCTGAAATCATTGGAATTACTTGCTTTTGAGTTTGTACCGACAGTAATTATTCTTCTTTTGTTTGCGGTAATCAATATGAATGCGATAAGCTTGAAATTCTGCGTTATTGTTCTTTGCGGAGCGGTTTTAACGGCACTTTCGGGAATGATTTTTTATCTTTTTTCTGTGCAGAAATATGCGAAAGCTCCCTTTTATCTTGCGGCATATCCGCAATTGACCGTTGGAGATTGCATCAGATTCAGCATAAATAATTCCGATAAAAAAGCAGCGGATCTGCTTCGCTTCAAGCTTGGATTCCTTCATTGGATTCCGCTTTGCGCCGCAATATTTCCGCTGTTATATTTTGTTCCTTATTATAAACAGAGCTTAACGTGTAAATTTATACGGGAATCTTGAATACTGCCTTTTTAATGCTGTTGCTTGTGAGTCTGACGCAAGGCTTGTGAGCATCCTGAGGCGCTAGAAAAACGAAGGTGCCTGCCTCGAGCGCAACGCTTGTGCTCTCGCAATTCTGTGCAGTGAAAAACTCGATATCGGGCTTGTAGCCGCTTGATTCCATTGCTTCGCTTGTAGGGATTACTTCGATTGTTTCATTGCCCGTGATTGCATACTGCACGTCGTGGAAATTTCTGTGTGCTTCGAATTTATCGTTGCCCGCAGGCTCATATTCAGCGATGCTGACCTTAACACCGTTGCCCACGTCATAGCTTCCGCAGGGGAGTGCGGCAAAATCGTTCTCTTCGATGAATTTAGCCATATCGTCAAAGTGTGAATTGAATGCCGAATAGAGTTTGAGGTTTTCAATTTTGTCAAATATCATTGTGCAACCATCCTTTCTTATCTTAATTTTAATCCGTCAGACGAAAAAGTCAATGCATATTTTTAATTTAGCTATGTTGTTGACACAAAAAATAGCTTATGCTAAAATCAAAAAAAGGAAAGGGGAGGTTGTTTTTTGATAAAAAAATTAATCTGCATTATTCTTGCTGCGCTGCAGACGTTGATTTTCAATATGTTTACAAAAAACGAAGACATCCAGACTATTGGTGTGATAGATTTTGAAAGATATCAGACCTTCGAGGGATTCGGCACAAGCTCGTGTTGGTGGTCGCAGAATATAAGCGATGAGGAAACGGCAAAAGAAATTGCCCGTCTGCTTTATGATGACGAAACGGGTCTCGGACTCGATATATACCGCTATAATATAGGAGGCGGCGAGCACGATAATCCCGATTGCCGCATATGGGATACATCCCGACGAACCGAAAGTTTTTACGTTTTCAACGAAGAAACGGGTGTATACGAATACGATTTCACAAGAGATGCCAATGCGAGAAGAATGCTTGATTACGCCGTCGAATACGGCGCAAAGGAAGTAATCCTTTTCTGTAACAGTCCGCATTTTTCGATGACCCGAAGCGGCCACGCTTCGGGAGGACTCGAAACCAACGTTTCCAATCTCCCGAAAGAAAACTATGCGGCATTTGTCGATTACGTACTGACGATTGCGGATTGGTTTGTTTCTCAAGGATATCCCGTCACCGCAATTTCGCCCATTAATGAGCCTCAATGGAGCTGGGGTGGTGAATGGGTCGGTCAGGAGGGCTGTCACTATACCGCCGATGAAACCGTTGAAGTGCTTGAAATGTTTGCTCTTGAGATGCAGAAAAGGGGATGCGGCTATAAGCTCAGCGGACCCGAAAGCGGTCAGTTGACCGAGGAATATTTTGACTATATCGATAAGTTTTTTGCAAGTGAAATACTTAATGATTTCTGCGATTCAATCAGTGCTCACAGCTACTGGATTGATAACAATTGGTGGGCAAAATCCGCTTTTGCCGAGAAAATGGAAAATCAGTATCCCGATAAAAAGTTTGAGATGAGCGAATGGTGCGAGCTCCCGATGACCCTCGACCCGAATACAATTGAAAGCGGACTCCGTATGGCAAACGTAATTATGCAGGATTTATCCTGGATGAATGCGGTTTCGTGGCAAAGCTGGACCGCTGTCAACGGTGACGGAGTGCTTGATATTGTCAACGGTGAACTCGTTGAATACAGCCGCTACTATGCCTATAAGCAATTCTCTGCATTTATAAAACCGGGTATGGAAAGAGTGCGTGTCAAAAACAGTGCGGGTGATGGAAGTAAGGTTTCTGCCATTGCTTTTGCTGATAATAATCAGACGGTAATGGTTATCATCAATAATGAAGATTTTGACCAGACCGTCGGTTTGTTCGGCAGATACGATTCGATGAAGGTTTACCGCACCGATGCGGATAATAACTGCAATGAGATTTATTCAGGTGATAAACTTGAAAAGATTGATATAACATCCAAAAGTATAACAACAGTTGTTTTTGAAAACTAAGGAGGAATAATTATGAAAAAGAAAATCAGAGTCGGTATTATCGGATGCGGCGGTATTTCGAAAGGATCGCATATGTCTGCATACGAGAAACTCGGCAAGAGAGTTGAAGTTGCAGCTCTTTGCGATATCATTCTCGATAGAGCGGAAGAAGCGCGTGATAAGCGTTTTCCTAACGCAGATGTTTATAAAGATTATAAAGACCTTCTCAAGGATGAAAGCATTGATTACGTTGATATCTGCACCCCCAACTATCTCCATTCCATAATTGCCGTTGATGCACTCAATGCGGGTAAGCACGTGCTTTGCGAAAAGCCTGATGCAGTCAGCGTTGAGGAAGCAATGAAAATGAAAGCCGCTTCCGAGAAAAACGGTAAGAAGCTTATGGTTATCAGAAACAACAGATTCTACGGCACCTCGGCAGAAGCAAAAAAAGCAATCGCAAACGGTGATTTCGGTCAGATTTATGCAGGCCGTTGCGGTTGGATAAGACGCAGAGGTATCCCCGGTAAGGGCGGATGGTTTACCACAAAAGAGCAGTCGGGCGGCGGACCGCTTATCGACCTTGGCGTACATATGATAGACCTTGCAATCTGGCTTATGGGCAACCCCACTCCCGTGAGTGTCAGCGGTAACACCTTCTGCAAGTTTGCGGACTGTGAGGTTATGGATTCTCCCGAAGCAAAGTTCGGCGACAAGAATGAAAACGGCACGTTTGACGTTGAAGACCTCGGAATGGGACTTATCCGTTTCGATAACGGAGCTGTGCTTCAGATTGAATTTTCATGGGCATCAAACATCAAAAAGGAATACCGTTTCGTTGAACTCAGAGGTGAAAAAGCGGGTCTTTCCTGGGTTGACGGCAAAGCCGAAATTTATTATGAAGAAAACGGCAAACAGATTGACAAGAAGGTCAAGGGAAAGCCCACACCTCACGCACATAAAGAAAATATCAGTCATTTCCTTGACGTGCTTGAAGGCGCAGACCCCATCTTTGTTCCTCAGCAGGGCGTTGATATGATAAAGATTCTTTGTGCTATGTATGAATCCGCAAAGACAGGCAAGGAAGTCAGACTTTAATTCAGGGTAAAAAACAGGCAGGTAACACACGTTACCTGCCTTATTTCTTTATATAAGCACTTTTGAAAGGAATTCCTTGAGTCTGGGATTCTTCGGATTTGAGAAGAATTCATCGGGACTGTTTTCTTCCATAATGATTCCTTCATCCATAAAAACAACTCTTGAAGCAACTTCCTTTGCGAAGCCCATTTCGTGAGTGACAACTACCATTGTCATACCGCTTTGAGCGAGATTCTTCATAACGTTGAGAACTTCGCCGACCATTTCGGGGTCGAGAGCGGAGGTGGGTTCGTCGAAAAGCATAACTTCGGGATCCATCGCAAGTGCACGGACAATGGCAACTCTCTGCTTCTGACCGCCCGAAAGCTGTGAAGGATAAGCCTTTGCTTTGTCGGAAAGACCGACTGTTTTGAGGAGATCGTATGCTTTTTCTTCGGCATCTTTTTTATTCAGATGTCCGAGCTTGGTGGGTGCCAGAGTAATGTTGCTGAGGATGGAATGGTTGTTAAAAAGGTTGAACTGCTGGAAAACCATACCCATTTTTTCGCGGTGCTTGTTGATGTTTGTCTTTTTGTCAGTAATATCAACGCCGTCAAATTCAATTACACCGCCGGTGGGCTCTTCGAGTCTGTTGAGACAGCGGAGAAAGGTTGATTTACCCGAGCCTGAAGGTCCGATAACAACAACAACCTCGCCTTTTCTGATTTCGGTATCGATGCCCTTGAGAACGTCGAGTTTACCGAAGCTTTTTTTCAAGCCCGTTACCTTGATGATAACGTCATTATCCTTTTTGATATCAGTGGTCACTGTTGCGAAGCCTCCTTTCGAGGATTTCAACCAACTTCGTGAAGAAGAGAACGAGAACGAGATAGATGAGAGCAACCGCAATCAGAGGCATAAACGCAGAGTATGTACGGCTTCTGATAAGGTCGCCTGCTTTTGTAAGATCCTGAAGGGCAACGTAACCCGAAACGGAGGTTTCCTTGAGGAGAACGATGAATTCGTTGGCAAGTGCGGGGAGAACGTTTTTGAGAGCCTGAGGGATAATAATCTGAGTCATGGTCTGTGTATAACTCAGACCGAGGCTTCTGCCCGCTTCAAACTGACCCTTGTCAATCGACATAATACCCGAACGGACAATTTCAGCAACGTAAGCACCCGAGTTGATGCCGAATGCAAGCGATGCAACGAGGATTTTGCTGTCAACCGAAACGAGTATTACGTAATAAATGAGCATAAGCTGAACAACAACGGGCGTACCTCTGATGACCGTCAGATAAATCTTGGCTATCATATTTGCGAATTTGAGGAGATTACGTGCGATAGGGTTACCGATCGTGGAAATATTTGTATCGTGAGTTGATCTTATGAGAGCGAGAACAACACCGATTACTATGCCGAGAAGCACAGAAAAGAAGGTTACCTGAAGAGTAACCAGAAGACCGTCGACAAGCCACTTCCATCTGTCGCCGTCGATAAAGTTGAAGACAAAGTCTTCTTTAAAATCGTTGAAAATACTGATTATATTATTCATTGATAGCAAAATCACCTGCTGTTTATAAATTTAAATGAGGGCAGGGAAAACCTGCCCCCATAAGTGTTTTTGTTATGATTATTTGTTGTTGACCTTAACGAATTCCTTAGCAGGTTCATTGTCGATAACAACGCAGTCAACCTTGCCGGTGATAAGAGCCTGAACTGCATCAGCACCCTTGCTGTAACGCTCGATTGTTGCGGTGGGTTCGCCTTCTTCGGGTTCTGCAAGATCCCATGTTGTGTAAAGGTCACCTGTTGTGCCCTGCTGAACGCCTACCTTCCAGAGTGAACCGTCAGCCTTGGGAGCGAAGAGATCATCAGCTGATGTGATAGCTGAGCCTTCCTTAACGATAACAACCTGAACGCCTGTAGCATATGACTCCGTGAAGTTGACGGACTGCTTTCTTTCTTCTGTTACTGTGAGACCTGCCATGATGAACTGGATTCTGCCTGCCTCAAGAGCGGGGATGAGACCGTCGAATGCCATATCTTCGATAACAAGCTTCTTGCCGAGTTTGTCAGCGATTGCTGCTGCGATTTCAGCATCGATACCTACGATAGCGTCGCCTTCTTTGAATTCATAGGGAGGGAATTCAGCATTGGTACCCATCTTGATTTCTTCTTTGCCTTCAACGTTCTGCTGGAAAACAAGATCGTGCTCTGTGCCGAGGATGTATTTATCCTGAATCTTCTTAACGGTGCCGTCATTCTTGAGAGCGATGAGGGCATTGTTGATATCCGTGAGAAGCTGAGCGTTTTCTTTGCCTACTGCGATTGCGTAATCCTCTGTGATATATTCAGTATCAAGGATTGCAAGTTTTGCGTCTTTGTTTGTTTCATCCTTTGTGCCGCCGCAAGCTGAGAATGCGGTAACAACAAAAACAAGAGCCATAACGAGAGCAATGAGTTTGATTGTCTTTTTCATTTTGTTGACCTCCATAGTTTTATTGGTGTATTAATTATAACATTAAATTATAAAAAATCAAGACATATATGTATTTTTATAAATTATTCCGAATAATTATGCGTTTTCGGTCCCGTTTTTCACTATTTCAACGGCTTTTGTAAAATCTTCCCATAACGGGGCGGTGAAAACCATTTCTTCACCCGTAACGGGATGAGTGAGCTTACAGCTTCGGCAATGCAGAAGCTGATGCCCGATTTCCGTCATAAAATCGCCGTACATATCGTCTCCCGCAAGCGGATGACCGATATGAGCCATATGCACTCTTATCTGATGAGTTCTGCCCGTTTCGAGATTGAGCCGTACGACTGTAGCCGTGTCAAATTCTTCTTCAACGGTCCAGTGCGTAAGCGCCGATTCGCCTTCAATTTCATATGAGCAGGCACGCAGAGTTTTCATCGGGTCGGGTCTGTAAATCGGCACGTCGATGCTGCCGTTTCCCGAAAGATTGCCTTTGATGAGCGCACAGTATTCTTTTCTGACGTTGCCCGAAAGCTTGCAGGCGGCAAGTGAATTAAGGGCACACACAACAACACCCGAAGTGCCTTTGTCGAGTCTGCCGACGGAACGGAAAGAGCTTCGGATCCCTTTTGTATCAAGGTAAGCGGCTACTGCGTTTGCGAGAGTGTCTCCCTGATGATTGTGTGTCGGATGCATTGCCATAAACGGCGATTTGTTGATGACGAGAATGTCGTCGTCTTCATAAAGTATTTGAAGATCCGCTTTCATCGGCTCGGGAGCGTTGCCGCTGTCGGGGATAAAAACAGTTACGGTGTCTCCGCGTTTCAGTATGTCCGAGGTGCGGGTTTTTGTTCCGTTGAGTCTGATCCCGTCGGGAGTGAATTTGATGCTTCTGACAATTCTTGCAGAAAAGCCGCAGAATCCCCGCAAAAATTGACCGACTTTCTGGCCGTCGTACTCCTGCGAAACGATATAACTGATTTCTCTCGGCATGGCGCACCTCCTTCCCGGATTTCAGTTCATTATATCAAAAATTATTTGCGATGACAAGTGCGGGTTGAAATATGCGCAAAACTGTGATATCATTAGAAAATCAAAGGAGGTCTTTGAATGAAAAAGGTGATTGCCCTGCTTATGTGTGCGGTGTTTTTATGCCTGTGCGCTTGTGAGAATAAAGATAAACCGAAAAACAATCCCAACGTGAGCTACGTCAACGTTGATGATTATACAGGTATCCAGAGAGAAACCGTTGCAGATTGGTTTGAAACGAAGCCTGCACCGAGCGAAGGGGAGACAAAAGAATCGGGAACAAATGCGATTCAGATCAGCCGCAATGAGCTTCCCGAGGGCTTTCCGAAAATTCCCGAAGGAACGTCGAACGTTTCGATTATCCGTTATTCTCCCGAGGAATCCGAGCACGGTTACCGCTCCGACTGGATTCGACTCAGATTTTCCGCACCTAAGCACAGTGTAATTCAGTTTTCGCAGGATCTTGTCAATGCGGGTTATGAAGGCAGTATTCGTTTCATTGAAGACGATTCAGGCAGAACGGAATATTATAACCCGGGCTGGCAGGGATGTTGGCAGAACGGTAAACACATAATCAGAGTTATGGGTTATGAAAATGAAATTGACGGCAGTTTTGCCATGGTTTTCGATATCGTCAAATGCACTGAGGTTTTCTATCCCGAACTTGCACAGTATTTTCCCGTGTTTGAGGGATATTCGCTCATTCCGGGTGAGTATTCCGAGATAACTTCAAACGGAGAAATCGTAAATCATAATTTTGACGGACAGTTTCATGAAAAATGGCAGGTGCTTTTTGCTCACGGCAATGCGTTTGCGGGTGTCAGCCACGCACAGTTCGATTCCTACGTCAAACAGCTTGTTAAACAAGGTTTCAAAGGTACGGTTGTCAACGGCAGGCTCGATGGATGTTCGGCATATTATTTTGACGGTATCAATACCGAAAAGGGTGTTTATACCTCAATGATATATAACGAAAATCTTATGTCTCTCGATATTGTATATACAAATGACGGCACTAATTTCGGCATTCAGTAAATCGGACCGTCTTGTAAGATAAAACAACAAACAGATAAGGCTTGCAGAGGAATTCAACCTTTGCAAGCCTTTGTTATTTTAGTATACGACATTAATGGGGTTGCCGAGCGAAAATGCTTTCAGATTTTTCTTGCATATCTCCATCAGACGGAGTCTTGTTTCATATCCTGCCCAGGCAATGTGAGGCGTAATATAGCAGTTTTTCAGCCCGAAAAGGGGATTGTCAGCCTTTGGTGGTTCATACGATAAAACGTCGAGACCCGCCGCTGAAATTTTACCGTTTATCAGTGCATCTGCAAGGTCGGATTCGTTGACAACCTGACCTCTCGAGGTGTTGATAAGCATAGCGGATGGCTTCATTTTACTGAGAAAATCCGCATTGACCATACCTTCGGTTTTGTCGGTCAGGGGACAGTGAAGAGAAACAAAATCGCTCTTTGCCAGGAGGGTGTCTATGTCAGTGAATTCAACGCCGTCAAACGGTGCGGGATGATTGGTTGTTGCCGTGACTTTCATGCCGAATGCAAGTGCGATTCTGGCAACCGCTTTGCCGATGCTTCCGAAACCGATTATACCGAGTGTTTTGCCGAAAAGCTCGGTCAGGTGAGTCTTCTGATAGCAGAAATCCTTGCACGACGCCCATTCGCCGTTGTGAACGGATTCGCTGTGCACCGATACTGCGTTGGTATGCTCAAGAATCAGTGCAAAAGTGAGCTGAGCAACTGCCATTGTACTGTATGCGGGGATATTGCACACGGGGATGCCGACTTCCTTGCAGTAATCCCAGTCAACGATGTTGTAACCCGTGCTGAGAAGTCCGATATATTTAAGATTTTCCAATCCGGAGAGCAGATCTCTGCGCAGAGGAGTTTTGTTAGTGATGATGATATCGCAGCCCTCAACTCTTTCGGCAATCAGCTCTGCGGGAGTGCGGTCATAGACAGTGTATTCTCCGTATTCTCCGAGCCAGTCCCATGAAAGGTCACCCGGATTTTCGGCATAGCCGTCAAGTATTGTTATTTTCATAATCGTGAATCCTCCGTTGAAAAATAAATTGCAATATATTTCAATTTTTGTGTTGACCGAATTATAATTATATTATAAAATATATTATGAATTAGTGCAAGTGTGAATTGAGGTGAAAAATTGAATAAAAAGCAGAAACCTCAGAAAACTATGCTTTTGTGCGGATTGGTCCTGATCGGAATAGGTGTTGCTGCCGCTGTTTTGCTTTATTTATTGCGGTATGAACACCTGTGGCACTGGTATGCGGTTATCAGACAGGAACTTTCCGATCTTGAGAATTATATATCGCATCTTGATGATAAATGGTTGTTCGTTATTATTATACTCGGATTGTTTGCTGTCAAAAGTTTTATTCCCATTTATCCGACCCCGACGGTATGTTTTCTGACGGGTGTTATGCTTCCGATGTACGTTTCTGTGCCCGTCAACGTTTTCGGGTTTGGAATTCTGCTGACGATACGGTATTATGCAGGCAAACGTTTCGGTGCAGGAGGTGCGTGGTGGTTGCTCAAAAAAAACACCAGACTGCGTAAGCTCATTGAACAGGACGGAAACGGCAATTCTCCGTTGCTGATTATTCTCAGACTTATGCCCGCAATGCCTGTCAATACGATTTCGGGGATTTACGGCTCACTGAAGTTCGGATACAGACGTTTCCTTTTGCTTTCGTTAATCGGATATATGCCCAAGATAATATCATATACGTTTGTCGGCCGCAACGTTTATGACCCGCTTTCGACCGAATTTATTGTGCCGATAATGATTATTGCTTTTGCATCCGGTATATCGCTGGTTTGCGTCAACGGAATATGGCGTGCGGTTGAAAAAAGCATACGCAGAGCGAATTTAAAAAATAATAAAAGCTTCATAGAAAGGAAGAATTAAAAATGATAAAAACAGCAGACCTCAAAACAAAACTCACCACAGCGGAATATGATGAGATTTTTGCAAAAATCTATAAGAAAGAGGATATTTCCTCACAGAAAGAAAGATATATCCGTATCGCGGAAAGCTTTGAGCAGCTTTTCGGTTCAGGCAGAGAAGCAGGCGTTTTCAGTGCTCCCGGCAGAACGGAAGTCGGCGGCAACCATACCGACCATAATCACGGCAAGGTGCTTGCGGCAAGTGTTAATCTTGATGCTGTGGCTGTTGCGGGCAAGAATGATGAAAATATCGTCAGAGTCAAATCCGAAGGCTATAAGATGGACGTTGTTGATCTTGCGGATATGAGCGTTATGCCTGAAGAGAGAGGTAAATCCGCTTCTCTCGTAAGAGGTGTTTGTGCAGGTTTCAGAAACAGAGGTTATAATATCGGCGGTTTTGATGCTGCAACCGCATCCGACGTTCTTTCGGGTTCGGGACTTTCGTCGTCAGCTGCATTTGAGGTTCTTCTCGGTACTATCCTCAATAATCTTTATAATGACGGTAAAGTCAGCGCGGTTGAAATTGCTCAGATCGCACAGTTTGCAGAGAACGAATATTTCGGCAAACCCTGCGGACTTATGGACCAGATGGCTTGTTCAGTCGGCGGATTCGTTCAGATTGATTTCAAGGATCCTGCGGTTCCGGTTATCAACAAAGTTGATTTTGATTTTGCATCCTGCAACCATGCTCTCTGCATCGTTGATACGGGCGGAAACCATGCCGACCTGACCGATGAATATGCGGCGGTAAGAGGTGAAATGGAATCCGTTGCCGCTAAGTTCGGCAAAGCGGTTCTCCGTGACGTTGATATTGCTGAATTTGAAAAGAACATTCCCGTTATCCGTGAATCGGCAGGTGACAGAGCGGTTCTCCGCGCAATGCATTTCTTCAACGAAAACAAGAGAGTAGATCTTCAGGCAGCCGCACTCAAAGACGGCGATTTCGAGGCTTTCAAGGCTCTTATTATCGACAGCGGCTACTCCTCATATATGTATAACCAGAACGTATACACCTGCAAAGCTCCCTCTGATCAGCCCGTAAGCGTTGCTCTCGCAATATGCAGCGATATCCTTAAGGGCAAGGGTGCGTGGAGAGTTCACGGCGGCGGCTTCGCAGGTACCATTCAGGCATTCGTTCCCGAGTTTGTGCTTGATGAATTCAAGAGCAGAATCTGCGCTGCATTCGGTGAGAAATCCTGCTACGTTCTCAATATCCGTCCTGTAGGCGGAATCAAAGTTATCTGATCGGAGTGATCTTATGAATAACTATGCCGGAATTTCGGCTATGCTCGAAGCCCTTTGTTCGGCAAAGGGTGTATCGGGTGCGGAAAACACAGCAGCTCAGACCGCATCGGAAATGCTCGGCAGATTTATGACCGTCGGCACCGATGCTCTCGGAAGCGTAATCGGAAGAAAAGAGGGCAAAGGTCCGCATATTCTTCTCGATGCACATATCGATCAGATAGGACTTGTCGTAACTGCGATTGACGAAGACGGATTTCTGAAGTTTTCGAAATGCGGCGGTGCAGACAGACGTGTACTCAGCGCCGCAGAGGTTACGGTTCACGGTAAAAAAGATGTTTTCGGAGTTGTAACGTCAACCCCTCCGCATCTTGCGAAGCCCGAGGATGCTGCGAAGGCTTTGCCTTTTGAAGAGATGGCGATTGATATCGGTCTGCCTAAAGAGGAAGCGGAGAAAATCGTTTCTCTCGGTGACAGAGTGACCTTCAACGGCAATTATCTTCAGCTTCTCGGCAACAGAATCAGCTCACCCTCCGTCGATGACAGAGCAGGCATTGTTTCGATTCTCAGATGCCTTGAAATCCTTGAAGAAAAAGAAGTTGACTGTAACCTCACCGTAATGTTTTCCGCCCAGGAAGAAACAGGCGGAAGCGGAGCACAGGCAGCATCGTTTGCCGCACAGGCTGATGAAGCGATAGCTGTTGACGTCAGCTTTGCATCCGCACCGTCTGTCAGTTCGGAAAAATATGCCGCTCTGGGTAAGGGAACGATGATAGGCATTGCACCCGCACTCGACTATAAAATCAGCAAAACTCTCGAAGCAATCGCAGAGAGAGAAAGTATTCCGTATCAGCTTGAGGTTATGGGCGGAAAAACAGGCACAAACTGTGACGAGATTCAGGTTTCGGGCAAGGGTGTCAGGACTGCTCTGCTTTCCGTACCGCTCCGCAATATGCATACTGCTTGTGAGGTGTGTGATCTTGAGGATATCGAAAACACCGCAAAGCTTATGGCGGAATATATAGCCGAAAGGAGTGCGGAAAATGCTTGAACTGATCAAAGAACTCAGCACCCTTTCGGGAATCTCGGGCAGAGAGGATGCCGTCAGGGATTATATTATAGATAAAATCGAAGGTTATGCCGAATACAGTATCGATGCGCTCGGAAATCTCCTCGTTTTCAAAAAAGGTAAAAAACCCGCAAAAAACAAAGTTATGCTTGACGCTCATATGGATGAGGTCGGGATGATAATAACTGCCGTAACCTCTGAGGGTTATCTGAAATTTGCCAAAGTCGGCGGAATCAATTCAAAAGTTTTCATCGGCAGAAGCGTAAAGGTCGGCGAAAATGCAATCAACGGTGTTGTCGGCATAAAGCCCGTTCACCTTGTCGATAAGGATAAAGAGGATGCCATTCCGTCGGCGGATGACCTTTATATTGATATCGGAGCCGAAAGCAAAGAGCAGGCGGAGAAATTCGTTTCGCTCGGCGATGCGGTGTATTTTGACAGTGATTTCGTTGAATTCGGTGACGGGTTCATCAAGGCAAAGGCTCTTGACGACAGAGTCGGATGTGCAATTCTCATCGAAATGATAAGAAGTGAGCTCGAATACGATGCGTGGTTTTCTTTCAGCGTGCAAGAGGAAATCGGCACAAGAGGCGCACAGACTGCCGCATTCAACATTGCACCCGACTATGCCGTAGTTGTTGAAACAACAACTGCCGCCGATATTTCGGGCGTCAGGGATGAGAAAAGGGTCTGCATCTGCGGTAAGGGCGGCACGGTTTCGTTTATGGACAGAAGTACGCTTTATAATAAGGCGCTTTTTGACAGAGCGTTTGAAATTGCAGATGAAAAAGGCATTCTCTGTCAGCCCAAGACCTATGTTGCGGGCGGTAACGATGCGGGTGCAATCCATAAGAGCAGGGGAGGAGTAAAGGTGCTGACGGTATCAGTGCCGTGCAGATATCTCCACTCTCCCGTATGTGTTATCAAATACTCAGATGCGGAAGAAAGTCTGAAGCTTATCAAGGCATTGGCGGAGGAATTCGCAGTATGCTGAGGCTTTGCGAAAGCTTGACGGAGCTTGGATTTATGTCTGCCGACCCGTATGCGGCAAGGATTTCAGCTCTTGCAAAAACTTACGGCTTCGGCTATGATTTTGCGCTTTTCTGGGTGCAGTATGACGGCAACGGAAATCCTGTTGCGGCAGTCAGCCGTGTTGACGGTAATATGAATATTTATTGCACGGAAAAATCCGTCTATGAGGAGCTTAAGGAGTTTGTTTGTGCGGTGGGATTTTCGGTTATATCCTGTCGGAAAGAAACTGCCGATAAGCTCGGATTCAATGCATCAAAAACGTCTTATATCGTTAAATACAGTGGAATACCCGCACCCGTGCACGAATGTGTTTTATGGGATTACGATAAAAAATCGGTTTATCGGCTTTTGCGTGACCGAGGCTTTGAAATGGGAGAGTTCGGTGATTTTCTTGCCGATTTCTGTTCAAAGCTGAATAAAGAAACGGCAAAACTTGCGGCAATTGCACACGATGAGCTTGATGCCTGTGCAAGTGCACTTTTCGTCGGTGAAAAATCGGTGCTTCTCGGAGCGGTTGCAACAAGAGAAGGCGCTCAGGGCAACGGATATGCGTCAAGGCTTGTCAAAGCACTTGCCGACAGTTTCGGCGATAAAACCGTTTTTCTTTTCTGCCGTAATGACTCGCTTCTCGCTTTTTATGAAAAAATCGGGTTTGAGAATAACGGTGTGTGGGTTGAAATTATAAAGAAGGAGGCATAAGTATGTCACCGCTTTGTTATGTTCTTGCAGGTCTGACTGCAGTTTTTGCAACGTGCTGTATTCTGCTCAGGCGCAAAGGCAAATCTTTTGAAGGAATGCTTTTTAAGTTCCTGGCAAGCTTTGCTTTTGTTTCGGTTGCGATTGTCGGATACAGTTTTTCACCGAAAGAAACATTTTATTTTTGTCTTGTCAGTTTTGCTCTGATGTTCGGATTTTTTGGTGACGTTCTTCTCGGGATCAAAGAAATTGCACCGAAATTCAAGCCGAAGCTGATTGTTCTCGGCTTGATATTCTTTTCTCTCGGTCATATCTGCTGTTTGTGTGCCTTTGTCACTCAGATCGGAATTCAGCCGATAACCTTACTTGTCGGTCTCGGCGGTGCGGTTATAGCGTTCATAGCAACAACAGTGCTGAAAATGAAGATTGATTTGAAATTAAAAATTGTTATGTCCGTTTATTACGGGCTTCTGTTTCTTAAGGTTTCCATGGCAGCGGCAATGATTGTCATCAAGGGTGCGACGCCTGCATATATCGTTGCTCTCGTTTCGGGCATCTGCTTTGTTATCAGCGATACCTGTCTCGGAATCCTCTATTTTACCGCTGTCAAACGCAAAAATGCTCTTGTAACAGCGGAACTCTCTACGTATTATCCCGCACAGGTTCTTTTGGCAATTTCGGTTGCTATGATGTAAGAAGGAGAAGTGAAATATGTTAACAGGTCTTTCGATAAAATTCTTTTCTTTGCTGATGCCTCTTATTATTGCATTCAACGGCTTATCGTTCAGTCTGCCGTTCATCAGCGATTCAGCGGAAATCACATATGCTTATTCAAATGAAGAATCGGGTTCAGCCGCAGGAACCGTAACCGTCAATGCAAAATATGACGGCAAATACAAACTTTATTGGGGCATGGATTCGGATTCAAAGCTTTCTGTTGATGTCAGCGGATATGAAGTATATTACAGTGAATTTGCAACAGTAAAGGTTGACGACGGCAAGGGCAGTGAGGATATCTACGGATTCACTGCAATTCCCGACGGAGCAGAAACAATTCTTGCTTATAAGGGTGGAATTCTTGTCGGCAGTGCCGATATCCCCGAAGAAAAGCAGGCGGACAGAGGTGAACGAGAGTATGCCTTCGGTGCGCTGAGCGACCTTCATTTCAAGAGATATAACCAGTCTCTTTCGGGCGACGATGCTCTGCTGACATTTCCCAATGCACTCAATTTTCTTGATGCCTGCGGAGTATCGCTTGTCGGTATGTCGGGCGACCTTTCGAGAGACGGCGAAGAATACGCATTCAAGAATTTCAATCTGATTGCGGCGGAATACGATTTTCCTGTCTATACCTGCACGGGCAATCACGATGTCAGTGATTATTTTACACTTGTCAACTGGCAGAAATATGTCAATGCGGGCGTTTACGGTGCAGAAAAGGCTGATGGCGTTGAAAACGTAGCGGATAACGGACTTGATTTCGTATATGCACCCGATGCTGCAAACGGTGACGTTTTTATCTTTCTTTCACAGTATCAGTGGGATTATAACAGTGATTCAAGCCGAATCCTTAAAGATGAGCAGCTTGATTGGCTCGAAATTCAACTTAAAAAATATAAGGATACAACCGTATATCTTTTCTTCCATACTTTCCTTAACAACCCCGTCGAGGGTGAGGTTCCGGAGATGGGTGAAGGCAACCTTATCAACAACGCAGGTCACGCTTATGACTTGCCGTTCACCGAGGGCTGTCCCGATGAGGTGAGGTTTGAGGACCTTATGGATGAATATGAAAATGTTGTGTTCTTCAACGGTCATTCACATTGGGCATACGATATGCAGAAGCTGAATCCTCAGCTCAATATCACCGATTATAACGGTGAATTTGCAACTATGGTACATATTTCCAGCGTATCTTCTCCCAGAAGAACAACAGCAAACATTGCTGATACAACCGAACATGCAATGCGCTCATCCGAGGGTATGCTTATCGAGGTTTACGGAGATGAAATTGTTTTCACTGCAATCGACTTCCTCCGCGGCGAAATGCTTGCATATGCTACCTATACTGCAGAAAAATAATCAACCTGAAGGAGGCTTCCCGTATGAAAAAATTTATATTTTATATCGCACTTTTCCTTGCCGGAACTGTCGGCGTTTTCGGAACTCTTTCGGCTTGCTGCGGAGCATTGCCCGGTGTCAGCAATGCATTGAGTTTGCTTAACACGCCCGAAGAAATTATACTTTTTCTCGTTTGCCTTGCGGTGATGATTTTCGGTCTGGCAAAGAGCATTTGTGAAGTCAGAAAAGATAAATAACGTTCAATCGGAGCGTGTCCTGTCGGGCACACTCCGATTTTTTATGCTCTGTTGCTTTCTTTGATTCTCTTGATTGCACCCTTTTCGAGTCTTGAAACCTGAGCCTGAGAAATGCCTATTTCACTTGCCACTTCCATCTGTGTTTTACCTGCCATAAACCGAAGCCACAGAATCTTCTTTTCTCTCGGATTCAGTTCGCTGATGGCTTGTCTGAGAAGGATTTCGTCAAGCCAGCTTTCGTCTGTTTCTGATGATCCGATCTGGTCCATAACGTAAATTGTGTCACCGCCATCGGAGTATACGGGTTCGTTGAGAGAAACGGGCTCAACGATGGCGTCAAGGGCGATAACGACACTTTCGCGATCAGTGCCGAGTTCTTTTGCTATTTCTTCGGGAGAGGGATCTCTCTCCAGCTTGTTTATCAGTTTTTCACGCACCTGCATTGCGTGGTATGCGGTATCTCTGACGGAACGGCTGACCCTGACGGGATTGTTGTCTCTCAGATGCCGACGTACTTCTCCGATGATCATCGGACAGGCGTACGTGCTGAAGCGCACGTCGAGAGTCAGATCAAAATTATCAATCGCTTTTATAAGACCGATGCATCCCACCTGAAAAAGGTCGTCGGGATTTTCGCCTCTGTTTGCAAACCGTTGGATAACGCTCAGAACAAGCCGCAGATTTCCCATTATGAGATCCTCACGCGCTTTTTTATCACCTGAACGTGCTTTTTTGAGAAGCTCAATTTTTTCGCTTTCTTTGAGCACCTTCAGCTTCGACGTATTGATTCCGCAGATTTCAACCTTGTTGAATTGCAAATTATCACCCCGTAAAATTTTTCTTGCATATACAGTATTGCCTGAAATCATCGGGGTTATCAGTATCGGATACACATAAATCATCCGAAATACGAAAATTTTTTTCAAAAATAAAAAAACGAGCAAAACAGAGCAAAAAAGAGCATCCGAGAGAAAAACGGAGCAAAATATTTGAAAAATCAAAACCGAAACGGATTTTTCACGGATATTATAAAAATATTGTTGACATTTGCAAGTTTTTGCTCTATATTTTATTTATGATTTTATACAGCGAGGCAGAATTGACTTTTATCGCACTGTATAAAAACCATAATCAGCCGTTTTTTTTCGCTTGTTCGGAAAGGGCAGAGAGGGGATGCATAATTGAAAGAAAACGTTATCATCGATCTTAAAAACATTTCCGTTAAATTCGGAGATAATCAGGTGCTTAAAGACCTTAACCTCTACATCCGTGATAAGGAGTTCATAACGTTTCTCGGTCCTTCGGGATGCGGAAAAACAACGACCCTGCGCATCATCGCAGGTTTCATTGAACCCGATTCGGGCGAGGTTATTTTTGAAGGCAAAAAAATCAATGGTGTACCGCCTCACAAGAGACAGGTTAACACCATTTTTCAGCGTTATGCTCTTTTTCCGCATCTTAATGTTTATGAGAACGTTGCTTTTGGTCTGCGCATAAAAAAGGTTCCCGAGAAGCAGATCAAAGAAACCGTTGAAGAAATGCTCGCTCTTGTTAACCTCAAGGGCTTTAATAAGCGTAACATAAATTCACTCTCAGGCGGTCAGCAACAGCGAGTTGCAATCGCAAGAGCACTTGCGGTCAAGCCCAGAGTCCTTCTGCTTGATGAGCCTCTCGGTGCACTTGATCTCAAACTCCGAAAGGATATGCAGCACGAGCTTAAGAACATTCAGCAAAGGCTCGGCATCACCTTTATCTACGTTACTCACGACCAGGAGGAAGCGCTCTCAATGTCGGATACCGTTGTTGTTATGGACAGCGGTGTTATCCAGCAGATAGGCACACCTCTTGATATTTATAACGAACCCAAAAACGCTTTTGTTGCCGATTTCATCGGTGAAAGTAATATCCTTGACGGCGTTATGCTTGATGACTGCCTCGTTGAGTTTTCGGGCGCAAGATTCGAGTGCCTTGATAAGGGCTTTGCGAAGAATGAAGCGATCGACGTCGTTGTCCGCCCCGAGGACGTTGACGTTGTCGAGTCCGAAAAGGGTATGCTTAAAGGCGAAGTGACCTCGGTTACTTTCAAGGGCGTTCATTTTGAAATCATTGTTGACATCGGTGGCTTCAAGTGGATGATTCAGACAACCGACTATCATCCTGTCGGAAGCAAAATCGGTCTTTTCATCGAGCCCGATGCAATCCATATTATGAAAAAATCCGAGTATTCGGGTATTTACGGCGACTACAGCTCGTTCAGCGAAGAGTTTGATGAGCTTTCCGATCCCGAGGAGGTGGAGGAAGAATGAGCAACCGCTCATCTCTCGGTGCGAAGCTTATTGCCGCCCCCTATATCGTGTGGTCAGCGCTTTTCATCATTGCACCGTTGATTTTTGTTGTTTATTATTCCTTCACAACCGCTGACGGCAGCTTCACGTTTGCCAATATGGCAGAACTCGGCAAATATGCCCCTACCTTTTTGCGTTCAATCTGGTTCGGAATCGTCGCAACGCTTATCTGCCTTGTGATTGCATTCCCTCTTGCATATTTCATTTCGCAGAAAACCGATAAGGTGCAGAGAACCCTTGTTCTTCTGGTTATGCTTCCTATGTGGATGAGCTTTCTTATCAGAACTTATTCATGGATGGCTTTGCTTCAGGATACCGGTCTCATCAACGGTTTTCTCTCAAAGTTTGGCATTGATCCCGTTCATATGATAAACACCCCCGGAGCGGTTATTCTCGGTATGGTTTATAACTTTCTGCCTTATATGATAATGCCGATTTATTCCGTTATGGCAAAGCTTGACTATTCAATGGTCGAGGCTTGTCAGGATCTCGGCGGCAACAGACTGACGGTTATCAGAAGATGCATTATCCCGATGAGTATGCCGGGTGTTGTTTCGGGCATAACGATGGTATTCGTGCCTTCCGTAAGTACGTTCTATATCTCTCAGAAACTCGGCGGCGGCTCGTTCGACCTTATCGGTGACGTTATCGAGAGACAGTTTCAGCAGTCGTATAACTATAACCTCGGCGCAGCGATTTCGCTCGTTCTGATGGTGCTCATTCTTATCTGTATGGCGGTTATGAACCACTTCACAGAGGACGAGGAGGGCATGATCATATGAAAATATTCTCAAAGCTCTATACGTTCCTCGTTTTTCTTTTCCTCTATGCGCCCATCATTGTGCTGATTGTTTTTTCTTTCAACTCATCATCAAGCACAAGTATGTTCTCGGGCTTTTCACTTCAGTGGTATAAGGCTCTTTTTCAGGATGAGGCAACGCTTACCGCACTGTATAATACGGTTATCCTTGCAGTTGTATCGTCTGTCATTGCAACAGTTCTCGGCACAGCGGCGGCAGTCGGTATTGATAAACTGAAAAAAGGACCTTTCCGTGCAGGTGTTATGGCAACGACCAATATCCCGATGATGAATCCCGAAATCGTAACGGGTGTTTCGATGATGCTTCTTTTTGTTTTTGTCGGCAAAATTGTCGGCGACGGTGCGGTGCTCGGCTTCGGCACTATGCTTATAGCTCACGTTACTTTCAGCTTGCCTTACGTTATTCTGAACGTTTTGCCCAAGCTTCATCAGACCGATAAAAACCTTGCGGAAGCCGCTCAGGATCTCGGTTGCAAACCCGTTTCAGCATTCTTTAAGGTTGTGTTGCCCTCAATTATGCCCGGTGTTATCACGGGTATGATTATGGCGTTCACTCTTTCGCTTGATGACTTCATTATCAGCTATTTCACAAGCGGTCCGGGCTTCCAGACTCTGCCGATTGCCATTTTCTCAATGACCAAAAAGCGAGTCAAACCCGATATGTATGCTCTTTCGGCACTGATATTTGTGAGCATTCTCGTGCTTCTCATTATCTATAATATCGCACAGCAGAAGAGCGAAGATAAATCAAAGAAAAAAGGCTGACCCCTTTTATGAAAGGAGTTGCAAAGCGTGAAAAAAGTTTTCGCATTGCTTCTTGCATTTGTGGCGGCAACGCTTCCCGTTTTCACGGGATTTGCTGTTGAAGCCGATGAAATTGAAGCCCTCAGAGGCACAACCCTCTATGTCTATAACTGGGGCGAATATATTTCAGATGGCTCGGACGATTCCCTTGACGTTATCAGCGAGTTTGAAAACAGATTCGGTATCGATGTCGTTTACGACACCTTTGATAATAACGAAACAATGTATTCCAAGCTTAAAAGCGGCGGCGTTGCATATGATATCGTTATTCCCTCGGACTATATGATTGAAAGAATGATAGCCGAGAATATGCTTGAAAAGATAGACTGTTCAAACATTCCCAATTATAAATACATACCCGAAAAATACCGCGGACTCAGTTATGACCCCAAGGACGAATATTCCGTGCCTTATACAGTCGGTATGGTCGGTCTGATTTATAATACTTCAATGGTCAGCGAAGCACCGACAAGCTGGAAGGCTCTCTGGGATAAGAATTATACGGGCAGTATACTGATGTTCAATAATCCCAGAGATGCGTTTGCAATTGCTCAGAGTGTTCTCGGTATGGATTATAATATGCAGTCCGAAGCTGCGTGGAAGGTGGCTGCAGAGCTTCTCAAGGAGCAGAAAATTGTATCTCCGACCTACGTCAGTGACGAGATTTTCAATATGATGGAATCTGGCGAAGCTGCATTCGCTCCCTATTATGCGGGTGACTATCTCTCGATGAAGGATAACAATCCCGACCTTGCTCTCGTTTATCCCGAAGAGGGAGTCAACTTCTTTGTTGATGCGATGTGCATTCTTAAAGGCACAAAGAATAAACTTGCTGCAGAGCTTTTTATCGACTTTATGCTTGATCCCGAAATTGCACTTGCGAATGCTGAATATATCTGCTACGCAAGTCCTCATACAGGCGTCTATACCAATCCCGAATACAGTTATTATCAGGACGAATTTCTTTATCCTGAGGACGGACAGTTCAAAACGCAGAACTTCCTCAACCTCAACCCCAAAACCCTTGCTTTGATGAGTTCTCTCTGGGATGATGTGAAGAATCATATCCCGAATTCCGATTCAAGCAACTACGATTTCTTCTTCGGTGATGGTGAACTCGGCAATTCAAACGGGACCGTTATGACGCCCGAAGCCTGGAATTACGTTATCTATATCGGCATCTTCGTTGCCGTCTGTCTAGCATACGTTGTTTTCAGATATGTAAGAAAAAAGTACAGAGAAAAAGTATAAATGAAAAATGAAAATTCCCGTACCGAGGTACGGGAATTTTTTTGTCAGATAAGTTCAATATCAGCATAAACCGCATGATGGTCGGAGTAGAATTCTCCGTCAATCAGCTTGTTGACAACTTTGAAGTTAAGCGGCTTTACGGTTGCTTTGTCGACGAAGACAAAATCAATGACCGAACGAATTTCATCGGGTCTGAAACCGTGGAAGGTATAGCAGTCATCCGTGTCGGGAGCAAGTGTTCTTGCATCGCCCATATTTGCGCTGATCATTGTGTTGTAGCAATCTGAACCCTGTTCAACGTTGAAGTCGCCGGTGCATACAACGGGTACACCGCCGAAGGATGCAGCTTTTTCCTGAATCATCTTTGCACCGTTGATCTGAGCAGTTCTGCCCACGTGATCGAGATGGGTGTTGAAATGGATATATTCCTTACCGCTTTCTTTGTGAGTGAGTTTGACGTACGTTGCGATTCTTGTGCAGGCGGAATCCCATCCTTTTGAGGGCTTTTCAGGTGTTTCTGAAATCCAGAAATTGCCGTTGTCGCTTGCGGTGAACTCATCTCTGAGATAGAATACTGCGGCAAATTCACCGTCTTCCTTGCCGTCTTCTCTGCCGACACCGACGAAATCGTATTCGGGAAGATTTTCTCTGAGAGCTGTCATCCATTCGATGTGTGCTTCCTGCACACCAAAGGATGAGGGCTTGATTTCACGGATAATCTGACATACGAGCGGAATTCTGTGTACGTAGTTTCTGTGCCCTTCTCCCCAACAGAGAAGGTTGAATGACATAATTCTGAACATTATTTGCTTCCTCCGTTAAAAAGTGTCATTTCAACGGTGATTGGGAAATGGTCAGAAGCAAAAATGTGATCGATAAAACCGGAATCAATTTTGCTTGATTTGACCGATGACACGTAGCCGTTGACAAATACAAAGTCAATGGGCTTTGTTGAGGTCATAATAACGTGATAACCGTGATATGTTGCGTGGTCATCATATTTCTCTGCAAGATATTTGGTGTCCTTAAGACCGCATTCAAGAAGGTTGTTGTAATTGTCAGAGCCTTCGGGGACGTTGAAGTCACCTGTAAGTACAACGGGGATATCCGGAGCAATTTCAGCGATCTTTTTCGAAATGAGTGCAACGGATTCTGCCTGAGCAACGTTTCCTACGTGGTCAAAATGAACGTTGAAATGAGCATAAACGAAATCTGTTGTCTTATTTTTGAGAATTGCATAGGTGCAGATTCTGTTGCAGGCGGCATCCCAGCCGAGTGAAGGCTCATCGGGGGTTTCGGAGAGCCAGAAATGACCTGATTCAACGAGCTCATATTTCTCTTTAAGATAGAAAATTGCGCTTGATTCGCCCTGAGTAACGCCGTCGTCTCTGTATTTCTCGACGTGTGCATATTCGGAAACAAGGGGAGCGATTCTTTCGACCCAGGCTTTGTCGGCTTCCTGAAGACCGAAGGAGTCAGGAGCCTTTTCTTTGATTGTGTCGGTAATGTGCTTTACTCTCTTGTCTGGGCTTCTGAGACCGTCGCCGCTGATTTTAACGTTATAGGACATAATTGTAACATCTTGAGTGGAAACTGCTTCGGCAATCGGATTGGGGTTGACCTTTACAAGAGGACTTGTGGGTTTGGTGCCTTCCGAGGGATTCTGCGGAGCAATCAGGGTGATGATTGCAGTGAAAAATGCAATTATTGTTTGCGTAAACTTGAAAAACATTGAGATGTCTCCTTTCAGTTAAAAAGAACAAGTGTTGATGCAACAGGGTGATGGTCTGAGGGATAGATGCCGTTGAGCTTGTTGCGATCAACCGCATAATTGCTGACAGATTTCACATAGCTGTTTGCAAAGATGAAATCAATGGGAAGTTCTTTTGTTGTCAGGTCGGAATATCCGTGGAAAGTACCGTCGTTATCTTCGGAACCCGAAAGCACTCTGGCATCCGCAAAGCCGCTTGCAATAACGTTTTTGTACATTTCGCTTTCCATATTTTCGTTAAGGTCACCTGTAAAGACGACGGGCATATCGGGAGCAATTTCAGCGATTTTTTTCGTCACAACCGCAACGGATTCCTGCCTTGCAATAACACCGAGGTGGTCGAAATGGGCGTTGAAATGAGCATATGTGAAGCCTGTTTCCTTGTCTTTAAGAACAGCATAGGTGCAGACTCTGTTGAACATTGCATCCCAACCCTTTGAAGGCTTATCAGGAGTTTTTGAGAGCCAGAAGGTGTCACCTTTTACGAGTTCATACTTATCCTTTTTGTAGAAAATGGGACTTGCCTCGCCGCCAAGGTCTTTTGCTCTGCCGACACCGACGTAACCGTAATCGGGGAAGGTTGTCTTGAGAATTTCATACCATTTCTCCGTAACCTCCTGCATACCGAAGGAGTCGGGATTGAATTTTTCAACGTTCTGCTTGATGAGAGGTGCTCTGTTTTCGGGAGCCTTTTCACCTGTGCCGCCCATATAGATGTTGTAAGTCATAACTGTGACGGTCTGTTCAAGCTTTGCGTCGGGGAGAGTTTCGGGGTTGACCGGAGTAACGGGAGTAGGAACGTAGAAAGCCGAGAGAATAAACGTTACGAATGCGAAAAATGCGGTGATAATTTTGTCAATCATTTTTATATTCCTCTTTTCTTTTTATTCGCAGAATGCTTCAAGGGTTGAGATATCAAGAATATCAATGTTTTCAGCGCTTGAAATCACCTTCAGAATATCCTTTGCCATTGTAAGAATGCCACCCGCTTCGTCACTTTCGGAGTTGAGAACGATAATCGGGTCGTGAACGCTCAGTCGGAGCAAAAACCAACCGTTTCCGCAGGTGCTGTCAGTGTTGATTCGTATGCCCTCATAATTATCTTCAGATGCACGCCAACCGACGTGCTTCTCAGCTTCTTTTTCAAAAAGTGTGATTATCTTTTCACCTTCCGTACGGAAATCATCGCAGAGAATTCTGAAACGGAGTTCCTTTTCTTCGACAGGCTCACGAAGGTCGGCGATGAGATCGTCAAGACTCAGTCCTTTTTTAGCAAGAGCCGCCGCTTCGATGATGAGTTTGGTGATCAGATAAGCACCGTCGTCGAGAAAATAGTTTTCGGCGAATGCGGCATGACCCGAGGTTTCCATCGCAAGGGGACAGTTGATACCTTTTGCACACAGTTCAAGCTGTTTGTTGATAACGTTTCGGTAGCCTCTCTTGAAACGCAGATGAACACCGCAGTTTTTCTTGATGAATTCAGCAAGACCGTCGGAGGTTACACTGTCGGTAACGATTGTACCGCCTTTGCACGAATCGAGAGCAATCTTTGAGGCAAGGGCAACGAGACGGTTGCGGTTGATTTCAAATCCGCCCTTGCCGACACAGGCTGCCCTGTCAACATCTGTATCGAATATAACACCGAAATCCGCATCGACTTTTTTGACCGCTTCCGAAATGCACTGCATAGCCTGAGCATTTTCGGGGTTGGGAGCGTGATTCGGGAAATTGCCGTCAGGATCGAGAAAAATGCTGCCTGAAATATCCGCGCCGAGAGGTCCGAGTACGTCAGTTGCGTAGAATCCGCCAACGCCGTTACCCGCGTCAACAACGATTTTCATACCGTTGAGAGGATGCTCACGGTCAGTTTCACTGTTGACTCCGTTAATAATCATTTCACGCAGAATCTCTGCATATTTTTTTATAAAATTGCAGGGTGTACATTCACCTTCGTGAATGCCGACGGGATTATCTGTTTCTTCCGCCGCCTTGAGAATATCTGCGATATCCGAGCCGTCGAGACCGCCGTCACGGGTGAAAAATTTCAGACCGTTTCTGTCTTTCGGATGATGACTTGCGGTTATCTGCACCGCACCGTCGCAGCCCATTTCAACCGTAGTCATAAACATTGCAGGTGTTGAACAAAGACCGCAATCGGCAACGCTGATACCGTCGGAGCAAAGCGCCTTGATAACTGCATTTTTGATTCTTTCAGCCGAAAGTCTGCTGTCGTGACCGACGGAGATATAAAGCTTATCCTTGCCCGTTTTTGCCTTAAGCCATTGTGCAAATGCATTTGCACATCGCATAACCATCAGGTCATCCATATAAAGCGGATTGGTTTCATCACCGAGAGCGTATCCTCTGATGTCACTTCCGCTTTTGAAACCGGAGTAATTCATAATCAGTCCTCCTTTGAATAATAGCTGTCCGAAACCTTGAGAAGAAAGCGGTACATAGGCGCATATGCCTGATATGCTTTGCGGAGGATATCGATTATTCTGCCGCTTTCAAGGTCACTCATATTGCCTGAAAAGTTTATGAAATAAAAATCCTTGCAGTTATAGTATTCCTCAAGACCCGTCGGGCAGCCAGGCTGAAGTCTTTTATAATGTCTTGCACTGAGTTGTGCGCCTGAATTTTCACAGCTTATTGCAGCCTGAATGAAATCCTCGCTGTCCTCGCGAAGAAATTTTCTGAATTCCGCCATAAGACCCGGTTCGTCGCCGAAGAATCCCACGCCATAGGAGTACGATGCGGGAGTCACCTCAAACCACATACAGGGGTAACCTCTCCATTGGTGTTTATCACGCATAAACATTATCCACATATTCTCTCTGTAGAGGCTTTTGTCTTTTGTGTATCTCGTATCCCTGCGGATTCGGGACACCATTTTTGTGGGAATTGTATTCATCATCGGGTCAACCGAAAGAAGCTCTTCTCCGAGAATGCCTGCAATCTGACGCATCGGAACGGTCATTTTTGCTTTCAGCTCATCCTTATGCTCGTCATAATATGCTTTCGAATTGCGGAATCTGTTATCCGCCATCATAAACAGTGCTTCCTGTGTTATTCCGTTAAAATCCATTTATATCAGACCTTCCTTATGAAGCTTCTGTGCAGCAAGCATAATAGCCGTTTTTGCACTGCTGAAGTTGATGCCTCCCTGAAGCCATACCGCATAGGGCTCACGCAGAGGAGCGTCAGCCGAAAGCTCGATTGACGAGCCCATAATGAATGCACCCGCCGCCATAATGACCTTGCTGTCATAACCGGGCATATCCCAGGGCTCGGGCACAACGTAAGCATCAACGGGAGCACCTGACTGGATGCCCTGGCAGAAGGCAACAAGTCTTTCGGGATTTTCAAGGCAGAGAGCCTGAATAATATCGTGGCGGCTTTCGTCACTTGCGGGTGTAACACCGAAACCGAAATCCTCAAACATTGCCGCGGCAAAAACAGCCGCCTTGAGTGCACTTCCAACAACGTTTGGCGCATTGAAAACACCCATGAACATATTTCTGTTTTCATCGAGGGAACATCCGACCTCTTTGCCGAGACCGGGGGTTGTTGCTCTGTAAGCGCAAAGTTCAACAAGCTCCTTTTTGCCTGCGATATATCCTCCTGTTCTTGCGAGAGCACCGCCTGCATTCTTTATCAGTGAACCGGCAATGATATCTGCGCCGACTTCTGTAGGCTCACGCATTTCAACGAACTCACCGTAGCAGTTATCGACCATAACAACAGCTTCGGAATTCGCCTTGACAACCTGAACAATTTCGCCGATTTCGTCAACCGACAGACTCGGACGCAGACTGTAACCCCTTGAGCGCTGAATATAAACCATTTTCGGATTGCTTCTGACTGCTTCTGCGATTGCGTCAAGATCCGGTCTGCCGTCGGGTTTGAGGTCAACCTGAGCGTAACTTACACCGAATTCCTTGAGAGAGCCCATACCTTCGCCGCTCAGACCGATTACACTGTGAATCGTATCGTAGGGAGTACCTGTAACACAAAGCATTGTGTCGCCGGGACGAAGTATTCCGAAAAGAGCAACCGCAAGCGTATGTGTTCCACAGGTGAAACTGTGACGGACTATTGCATCTTCCGCACCAAAAGCATCAGCATAGATTCTGTCGAGTTTTTCTCTGCCTCGGTCGCCGTAGCCGTAACCCGTTGTGCCCGAAAAATCCGCTTCACAGACGTTGTTGTTGATAAATGCTGAAAGTACTTTCTGTTGATTGTATTCGGTAATTTCTTCTATTTCGTCAAACATTTTTCTTGCTTTTGCAAGTGCTTTTTCTGATGCTTTTTTTATTCTGTCATCAAATATAAAAAATTCTTTTTTCATTTCAAAACCTTATCTCTTATAAATTCTGTTTAATTTTTTGAAAAACTCCTTGTCGGCGTTCATAAGCTGATCTTTTGTGACACGGTAACTCCAGTTACCGTCAGCAACACCCGGAGTGTTGATTCGTGTATCAGAGCCGTACATCAGAAAATCCTGAACGGGTATTATTGCAAGGTCACTGACACAGGCGAAAACCTGACGGAGAAGCAAAGGAGTAGCTCCGCCCCAGTCACCGTCACCGAATCCGCAGTAATCAAGCGTTCTTCTTCTGACGTCATCAGGGCTTTCCCAGAGATAGCCGAAAAGGGTATTATTGTCGTGAGTGCCTGAGTATGCAACGGAATTCTTTATGTAATTGTGGGGAGTGTGCAGACTGTCGCCGTCGTCAAGAAAACCGAATTGTAATATTCTCATTCCGGGGAAGCCGCTGTCCTCAACGAGCTGACGCACCTCGTCGGTGATATCGCCCAGATCCTCGGCTATGATCAGTTTATCTTCATTACCTTTCTTGATGGCATTGATGAAGTCAATGCCGGGGCCCTTGATCCATATGCCGTTTCTGGCGGTTGTTTCGGAGGAATCAACCGACCAATAAGCCTCAATCGCTCTGAAATGGTCAATTCTGACTCCGTCAAACATTGTGAGAGCGTGACTGATGCGTTCTCTCCACCAACCGTAGTTGTCTTTCTTCAACTCGTCCCAATCATAGAGGGGATTTCCCCAGAGCTGACCGTCCACGGCAAAATAATCGGGCGGAACACCCGCAACTCTGGTCGGGTAGCCCGTTTCATCAATCTGGAAGATACTTCTGTTTTCCCAGACGTCGCAGCTGTCATCAGAAACATAGATCGGAATATCACCGATTATACTCACACCTTTGGAATTCGCATAATCCTTGACCTTTGCCCACTGAGTGAAGAATTCATACTGGATGAATTTCCACATACCAAGTGTTTCGGTATCAGTTATTTCGTCGGATTTCCAGTCCTGCCACGGAGCATTGTTATTCTGCTCACGAAGAGTCATAAATCTGCAGAAGGCATCAAGTCTCGGGTTTTCGGCAATAAAATTTTCTGTTTCGGATTTTTTGTTGCAATTTTTATATGCTTTTCTCAGCAGAGCCATTCTTTCGGATGCAAGACGCTTATATTCCGCTTTATAGGGAGTGGTCTGTATACAGCCGTCAAGATCGGCTTTTGAAATATAGCCTTTTTCAAAAAGAATTTCGGGGTCTATAAAATAAGGATTGCCTCCGAATGCCGAGAAGGATTTGTAGGGGGAATTGTATTCGTCGGTTACGGTGAAGGGCAGTACCTGCCACACGGAAAAACCGCAGTCAACGAGAAAATCAATGAATTCGAATGCGTTTTTACCGAAAGTGCCGATGGAATAATCGCCGTAGAGGGAAGAAATATGCATCAGCATTCCGCTTTGTCTTTTCATAATGGGGAGCTCCTCTGACTGTTTTGATGATTATATTTTAAACAAGTATACCATAATATATGGTGAAAATAAAGTTATTTTCAAGAAAATCTTGATATTTTTGCCGATTAATATTAGAATAGATATACGGTTTTGTAAATGCAGGGAATCTCCCTGTTTTCGGCTCTGGAAACGGTAATATATCGCCTTGAATGACAAACAAAAACAAGAAAAATCTGTAAAGTGATATCACTTTACAGATGCATAATTAACCGTCAAAAATGCATCGGTATGTGTGTCTTCAATGGTGGGGATGAATCAGAGCTGACGAAAGAAAAAATTGCTTCAAACCGTAAAAAAATCAGCAATGTAAAGTTTAGTTTACATAACCTTAAAACCGTTGATATATAAAGAGTTCTGAAAGGAAATAATGAAAAAATGATGAAACCGAGCAACCCTGAATTAAGAGAAGCATATGAGAGATTATATCACGAAACACCTCTTGGATTCTATAACTGCGGCAGACTTTGTGACGGTCTTTGCTGCAGGGGAGACTGTAAAGGTATGTGGCTTTACCCTTACGAAGAAGAACTTTTTGCCGATAAGGAAGGCTTCGAGGTTTGTGAAACCGAAGGAAACTACGGTTATCCGATGGTAATCTGCTCGGGAGAGTGCGACAGAGCAGAAAGACCGCTTGCCTGCAGAATTTTTCCTCTTTTTCCGCTTGTTACAGAAGAAAACGGAAAAATAAATATAAAAGTGATTCGTGATCCGAGAGCGACAATGTGTCCTATTGTGCGATCATCGAAGAAGATCGCCCCGTCGTTTGTCCGTCAGGTCAGAATGGCGGCACGTTATCTTGTCAGAGACGAAAAAATTCTTGATTATATGAAAAACGTCAGCCTTGAATTGCTTGAAATCATCGAACTTCAGGCAAGGCTTGAGGAAGGGGATGTATCTTTTTGAGAAGAAAAACGGCAGTTTTGTTGATAATTGTAATGTTGGCGACCCTTCTGAGCGGTTGCAGAGTTGAGGGTATGGGTACTCTTGCTGTCAATATGCCCGTCGAAGAGATTTTTGACTTTGATCTTGCTGCGCAGAAGATTTCTGCGGCTTACGGCAAGCCTGTAACGGCTCAGATGCTTGAAAACATCGGCAAAGAGAAGGTGACAACGCTTCTTTCCGATGCGGAATACGGCATTTTCAACGATAAAAGCTGGCTTCACGCAACGGGTTATTCTTATTATGCCAATCTCGATATGGTCAACGGTGTTATTGATGCCGAAAATGTTGCCGATTTCGGGTATAACGGTAAGGATACGTTTGATATTTCATTTGTAGGTGACGTTTTGTATGATACTGATTTTTCTCCGATGATGCATGCGGAGAATGTGGGCGGTGTCGTTAACTGCATTGATTCCGAAGTTGTCGATTACCTTCGCAATAGCGATATTCTGTTGATAAATAACGAGTTTTCGGTCGGAACAAGAGGCACCCCTCTTTCGGGCAAGACGTGGACTTTTCAGGCTCATCCCGATACACTTGATATTCACAAGGATTTGGGAGCGGACATAGTTTCACTTGCCAATAATCACGTATATGACTACGGTGAAATCGGTTTTACCGATACGCTTGATCACCTTGATGCGGCAGGAATTCCGTACGTTGGTGCGGGCAGAAACCTTGATGAAGCGAGACAGGCTCGTTATTTCATTGTTAACGGCATCAAAGTTGGTATAATTGCTGCAAGCCGAGCAGAAAAAGTCTATTTTACGCCTGTTGCAACAGAGGATTCCGCAGGTATTATGGGCACGTATGAAAGCGCAGACTTCCTTGATGCGATTGCGGAAGCCGACGCTGAATGTGATATTCTTGTTGCCTATGTGCATTGGGGAACTGAAAACTCTGTGAAGCTGGAGTCTGCACAGAAGAGGATGGCGAAAGAATATATCGATGCAGGTGCCGATGCGGTTATCGGCGGTCACACTCATTGTGTTCAGGGACTTGATTTTTATAATGACAAGCCGATTGCGTACAGTGTCGGTAACTTCTGGTTCAGCAGCTATACGTTGGATTCCTGTGTTGTTACGCTCAGGGTTGATAAAAATATGAACGTTGAAACCGTTTTTGTCCCGCTGATTCAGGAGGGTTGTGAAACACGTCTTCTCAAAGGGGAGGAACGCCGCGAATACCTTGATAAGATAGAATCCTTTGAGCCGCAGGCGGTTAAAATATCGGATGACGGAATTGTCACTCCTGCTTAATATTTTTTATAGAAACATTATATATATGTGTCTTCGCTGTTCCAAAGGCAGAGCTTCAGATTGACTCTGCCGTCGGTGAGAAATTCAACGCCTTCTTCCTCGAGGAGGAGGCGCTGCATATTTTCGCCGCCGAAAGCGAATGCTTTGGCCAGTTCTCCGTTGCGCGTAACAACCCTGTGGCAGGGGATTGCACCGGGCTGAGGATTGACGTGAAGAGCATACCCCACAACGCGTGACCATCTGGGGTTACCGGCGAGGGCGGCAACCTGTCCGTAGGTGGCAACTTTGCCTTTCGGGATGGATTTAACAACGGTGTAAATTCTTTCAAAAGTATTCATATTATCGCATCCTTGTATTACTTTAGAGTATTTATAACATTAATAATATACCACTTTTTTGCCAAAAACTCAACAGAAAGGAGCATCTGATGAAATATACGCACATCATCTGGGACTGGAACGGAACGTTGCTTGATGATATCGGAGCATCCCTTGCGAGTGTCAACGATATGCTCGCGAGAAGGGGAGAAGAGCCGATGGATATAACCCGATATAAGGAGTGTATCGGCACGCCGATAATCAGATTTTATGAGCAGGTTTTTGATTTGGAAAAGGAGGATTATCCCTCGATTCTTGCCGAATACAACGCAGGATATATGCATCATCTAGGTGTATGCGGCTTGACCGAAGGCGCAGTTGAAGCGATAGAAATTTTTGCGGCTGCGGGAATACATCAGGCGATAGTCTCATCGTCAAACAATGCTCAGCTTTGCGAAAATGCGAAGAAATACGGTGTCTATGACCGCTTTGAAGCGGTGCTCGGAGCGGCGGATTTCAAGGCTGATTCGAAGATAGAAAGGGCACGTGCATACCTTGAAAGCAGCGGTGAAAACTGCAGTGTGCTGGTTGTCGGGGACCTCGAACACGATGCCGAAATGGCGGCGGAAATCGGTGCAGACTGTGTGCTTTTAACGAGCGGGCACGAGCATCCCGAAAGACTCCGACGGTCAGGTGCAGTTGTTCTGGACAAAATCAGTGAGCTGATTTTCTTTGTTCAAAACTGACAAATGCAGAGAATTTTGTTTGTAAAATATAAACAAAAAAACGTCTCGTTCATAATTTGTTCATAAAATATTTACTAAATGTTAAAAAAGTTGTAGAGCATTCGCAAAGTCTTCTTTATAAAGTAATAACGTAAAATATGGCATTTTTATAAATGCCTTCCCTTAAATGGGACTTACAGCGGTCTGACCGCAATCACTATGGAGGTGCAAACTATGACAAAAGCAAAAAGACTCCTTGCAATCTTCATGGCAGCTCTTATGATCGTGTCGGCAGCTTTCCTGCCCGCGTATGCTAAGATGTTGCCCGGTAATGCTTATACCGTTCCCAAGGTTGCAACAAACCAGAAGTTCTACTTCACAGCTGACCAGGGCGCAGGTTGGGCTCTCGACGCAATCGACGAGCTGCTTGCCGAAGAGAACATAACCCTCGACCTTCTTGATCTGACAGGTCTTGGTGAAGGTCTTTTCAAGTTCGCAGGCGTTAACCTTGAAGCTATCGACTGGACAATCAACCTCACATCAATCGACAATCTCATCTACTCCCTCGACGTTGCTCTCGAAGAGCTTGACGGCGCATGGCTCGGCTCTCTTGCATCAGGTCTCGGTCTTCTCGGTGACCTTCTCAAGGACAAGGGCCTCAACGGTGCTTATAAGACTCTCGACTCAACTATGAAGAGAGGTAACAGAGCGGATAACTATTCCGGCGGTACCAACGACCTTGATATTTTCATCATGCTTGTCAAGTGGCTTGAAGCTGAACTTAAAGATGCCGCAGTTAACATCGTTGCCGGTACTTTCGATTTCGGTCTTCTTGAATCAGCTCTTCCCGAACTTATTCTCGACCTTCCCGGCTTCCTCAAGCTCACTCTCTATCAGCTGCTTGTTGACGAGAACGCAACAGCAGTTCCCACAAATTCCGCAACACCCATCGACGATGCAGTTCAGCAGCTTATTGACTGGGCTCTCATCACAGGCACAAACTCCGAAGTCGGCGGTATGAACTCACTGCTCGGCCCCGACGCTGAACCCCTTATGCCTGCTCTTGCAGACCTTAAGGACCAGGGTGGCGCTAACATTAAGGGCGTTGCTATCAAGGTTGACAGAAACAAAGACGGCGTTCTTGAAGATAGGACAATGAGCTTCTATCAGCTCGTTAACAACGTTCTCACTGCTCTTCTTGACGGTATGCTCGCTCCCATGCTCGGCGATCTCATCATCGACCTTGTAGGTGTTGAAGTTAACGATCAGTTCCCCATGGGTGACCCCGCAATCTTCGAAGACATGATGTTCAACACCATCCTCGGTGCGGTTGAATCACTCGCAGTGCAGAACGGTGCTCCCCAGCCCAACTACACCGAAGAAGATAACGCAACTCCCGTCGGTAAGATCAATGCCCTTATGGATTGGTTCTTCACAGGCGGCGGTATGGATACTTTCATCAAGATTGACTTCTACGGTATCGCTCTCACAGATAACTTCATGTCTCTTCTCGGTGACCTTGCCCGTCTTGCAATCAACCTTCTTCCCGGCCTTGTCGGCGGCGACATCTTTGAAGGCGCTGAAGCTCTTGCTTACACAGCAGACGAGCTCAACATGGTCCGTTACTACAAAGAGAACTCATCAGGCTACTATGTAACCTGCGATGAACTCGAAGAAGGCGCAATCGACCAGACTTACAAGACATACGAAGCAGGCGAAATCCTCTACGCAACTGACTGGGATGAAAAGACAGGTGCTCCCACTGCTTATAACTACATCACAAACAGCAAGCCTGTAAATACTTCAAACCCCGACGCTTCAGACTACAGAAACATCTCCCTTATCAGACCTAACTACGTCATCACAACTGACATGGTTTATGCATGCCTTATCAAGATGCTCCTTAACGGACTTATTGACGGTTGCTACTGGCCTGAATGGACAACAGATATTCCCTCAGTTCTTGCTTACGCAATGGCAGCTCTTGCAGCTCCCGCAGTTCCCGAAGGTAACTACTTCGCAAGACTTGACGCTTATCATTACACAGGCGGCATTGCTCCCGTAGCAGACGCTAACAACGAAATAGTTGAGCCTATTCCTTACTACACAGTTAAGAACGGCATCGAAGTTCCCACCGCAGCTCTTACAATCGGTGGTTCCGTTGCTGCTTACTACCTTAATGCAGTCTTCACCTTCGAAGATTCCGAAAGACTTATGGAAGACGGCACAACCTTCGAAAGATTCGTTGCTGAGTTCCTTATCTGGGCTGCTGACGAATATCTTCCCATGCTTATCGGTGAATATGACCTTGCTGCTAAAAAGTTTGTCGGTGACGAATATTATACACCCATCTGGGCAGACATAATGAATAACCTCATCGGCGCTATCTACAGCGACTACGCAACAAGAACTCTTAAGGAAACCCCCAACTGGGATGCTATCTACACATTCATTGATAACACCCTTCTCAAGCTTATCCCCACAAGCTGGCTTCCCGGCATCAACTCATCATTTGAACTCTTCAACGGTTGGCTTCTGAATAACCTTCTGAACTTCGACCTCCAGGGTATCCTTTCACTCTTATCAACAAACCCCGATGAGAACGGTGAACTTCATCAGCCCGTTCTTACAGTTCTTCTCAGAGTTGTTGACCGTGTTCTCGGTCTTGTATTCAACGGCACACCTCTTCTTCTTCCCGTCACTGCAGAACGTACCGGCGCAAATGCAAACGGTGTTGCCAACGTATTCATTAACAACACAAGCATCACTTCACTTGACGCTCTTCTCGGCGGCAAGGGTGATACAAACGGTTCTCTTCCCACTCTCGTTTCTCAGCTTCTGACAGGTCTTGCAAAGCTTGTCAAACCCCTTGCTCTCATGATTCTTCCCCTCGTAATGGGCGGTGCTTATAATAAGCCCTACGACAAGGAATTCTCAGCAGACGGTCAGGGTATGGTTGATAACAACTGGCTCGGCACCGATATGACTGCATTTAAGGTTGAACATCTTGAACTCTATCTCAGCTGGTTCCAGGATGACGTGAATGCAGTTAAGGGTAGCGTTGTTTACACAACTTATGAAGACGCTGAAGCTGCTATCACAAACGAATCAATGCAGTATATCAAGGAAGTTTCCAGAGATCCCAAGGAGTATGATGCAGAGAACAACGAACTCTTCAACTACATCATCTACACCAAGAACGATTTCTATATCAGTGCTGACGAAGCTGCTGATCAGGACATTGTTGAAGGCCAGCCTGACGGTTCCAACAGCTACAGCAGCTTCACAAACTTCAGATTCTCAAAACTTACTAACAGAAGAACTGACAGACCTTACGTTGTATATGAAGATAACAACGAGTATCTTGATCTTTACAGATTCTATGCTGTTGAAGACTGGAAGACAACTCCCTATGCATACCACAATATGAAGCAGGCAATGAAGAAGGCCGGCACCTATGCTGATGAATACCATTCATTTGCAAACAATTCTCTCGGCGATGCTTATAACGAGTGGCAGAGATATTTCATCCAGACAAGACTCTACTCAGATGACCTTCTTGATACCAACGGCGACGGCAGATGCGTAATCAGCACTACCGATACCGATTACGTTGCAGCAACAGATAACGATCCCGGCTTCCCCGTTGACGATATGCCCGAACCTCCCACAGTAATGCTTCCCTATTACACAACAGACGCAACTACCTATCATTCATACAAATATCTTGACCAGACAATCGATAACTATGCTTACCTCTATCCCGTTGATTATCACAGAGGTCAGTTTGAACAGCTCGATATGGCTCTCAAGCTTGGTGAAGACGTAACAAAGAATATCGTTCTCGATGATCATCAGGCAGAAGAAGTTGTAAGACTTGCTATCGGCAACAGATCCTTCGATATCACGATGGATGGTAACGGTCACTACGAAGAAGGTTCAATCCAGTGGGCAGGCCTCTCATCAACTCAGCTTCAGAGCATCACATCAATCTGCTCAGGTATGAAATATGTATTCACATATGACCTTGAAGCAGGTACCTACGAAATCTCAAGACCCGTATTCAGAGTAATCGACGGTTCCTACACAGTAGGTTGCGGTGTTGACTCCAATCCTCCCATGGCTCTCTCCATGAAGAAAAAAGATGAAAAGTCATTCGGTGAAGTTGTTGACGACCAGATGTATAAGTCATATGTTGAATACATGCAGACCATGTATCACAACAGAAAGACTCTTTACAACCACATCGATTACATTTCTGACTGCGCTGAAAAACTCGCTGAACTCAGAACAAACAACAGAATCGATACAACAATACTTAAGTGGGCTCTCTCACACGCTGAAATCAAGGAAGCTTATAAGAACTCAGACTCCAAGATTCGTAACTATAAGGTTACCGGTATCAAGGATGACGGCACATACTACTACACAAAGGTTTATACTCAGAGCTCATATGACGAATTCCGCAAGGCTTATGACTATGCTTACAGCCTTAACGAAGCATCAGTCAGCACCACGGCTTCAGCCGGTCTCACTCAGTCAATGGTTACACTTGCATTCCATAGACTCCTTGAAACCTTTGGAAAGCTTATTGATTACACAGGTGATGCAGACTGGACACAGCTTCTGATGAACCTTGAAATTGCTGAAACAATCCTTAATGATCCCAACAGAAACGATTCAGTTCTCGGATATTCATCCGATTCACTTGCAAATCTTAATAATGTTTATGAAGAAGTTTATCCCGTTTCACAGGATAACACAATCGACTGCGAAAGACAGCAGGAAGTTGACGCTGCAAACGGTAAGATCCTCGCAGCTATCAACGCACTTGTCTACCTGTCAAATCCCATGGTTATTCCTTCAGCAGACGGTGTTAAGAGCGAAATCATCACTGAAATCGGTGAAGGCAGCAACAGAACAATCGGTCATATCTTCGGTCTGAAGGAAGGCGAGGGTATCACAATTGATCTTGTTGATGTTATCGGTCTCAGAGTCGACGTATCAGTCGGTAATAATATAACTGTTGAAGACTCCGGTAAGGGCAATGGTACAGGTGCTTTCTATAAGGGTACAATCGGTAACCTTGAAAAGTTCCGTTTCTATGCTGTACTTTACGGTGATATTAACGGCGATACTCGTATCGACGGTACTGACAGAACTGCTATTGACCTCTATGTTATCCAGGGCACAAACAATAGTGCAGACCCCTCAGCTGGTGGTATGGGTGAAATCAAGTTCGAAGCAGCTGATATTAACCACGATGGTAAAGTCGATGATATCGACAGTGGTCTTATCGAGCTTCACTATAACTACCAGGATGCTGAAGGAAATAATTATCAGATTCCTCAGGATGAACACAGTGTGGTTCTTGCAGCGTAATCTAAAATTAACAAAGCAATTCTGATTTATTAAATCTGACCCCCGTTGCAGAAATGCAACGGGGGTTTTTCTTGTATTTGAAAACCCCTGGCTGTGCCAGGGGTTCCGAAAAAGCTTTAGCGATGCGTATACAAGAAAAACTCCTTTTGATAAAATAAAGGTGCGGCTACCAACTGCACCAAGAAATCAAAAGGAGGACATTCAAATGAATGACAACAGTAGTTTAGCACATACCAAATGGAATTGCAAATATCATATCGTGTTCTCTACACTGTTCTGAATCACACATATTAAAAATTAAAGGATTATTGTTATCCGTTATGTAATCGGCTGCGCCGAAGAGGTCTGTATAGTCCTCGGTTGTGCAGCCTTTCACAAAGATATGACAAACTCTCTTGTCATTCTCTGTGGTAATAAAAATTTTCTCAACAACGGTTGAGATTAAATTAACAAGTTCTTCCGGCTGTGCATCTTTTGCATATTCTGCAAAGGATAACAGCTTTTTTCTTACCTCATTAAACTCGTGAAGCATCAAGGCACTGTCTGCCTTGCTTTCCTGAATACGGGAAAGGTCTTTTTCGAGCTTTTCAAGGTCTTTATTCATTTCTGCAATATCAGCTTCAATAAATTTGCGAAGATATTCATCTGCTTCTCGCATATTTCGAACCTGTGCCGCTATTGCTGTTTTGGTTTTCTCAATAGCTTTCGTAGTCTCACGGTATTCCGTTTCGGTTTCATCGTTAGCAATGAGATTTTGCAGTTTTTCATTGAAAATAGTGTTGTAATATACTGCACTTTCATCACTGAGATTTGATAACTGTGCAACTACAAATTCATCAAGCAGTACTCCGTCAACGGCTTTAAAGGTGCATTCCTTTTTACGTACACCGGGACAAGTATATTTGAAGCGGGGCTTACC
>JAFVVQ010000054.1 GCA_017502085.1 Clostridia bacterium
AACAATGCGCATCTGCTTTTCAACAACTCTGTCCGCAACCTCAACCGTCTGACGGCTGATGTTTTCTTTCTTTTCACGCTCTGCTTCTTCATCGGTAACATCACGCATAATGCCGATAAGAAGATGAGAATCACGGTCATAAACAACGGTCTGTTCAACATATCTCTTATACTCTGCAAGATACACACGCTGGTCACGGACATCTCTGCCCGTTGAAAGAACGGTCATAAACACAGTCGGATCAAGAATTCTGACAACCTGATCGCCAAGAACGTCGGATGCACTGCGGATATTCATAATCTTTCTTGCAGCGGTGTTAATCTGCTGAACTTCAAGCTGTTCGTTGAGAACGATAAGTCCGTTGGGAGTATTCTTAACAATTGTGTCGGAGAAACTCTCGGCTTTATCCTTAAGATAAGGCAGACACATTGAAAATTCTGCCTTGCCCTGTGAAATTGCAATTGCTTTTTCACGGCAGGTATTATAGCCACACGAACCGCAGTTGAGTTCATCGGAAGGCTTGAATTTGCCCATCTGACGGAGAATGTTGTTGATTTCCGTTTCTGAAGGCAAAGGAAGCTTTCTTTCGATGAAGCTGAAATTCTTTTTGAGCTCGATTGCTTTGGGCTGGTCAACCTCAAAATCCTTGCTTCCTGCATAGTTTGCAACTTCAATATAGTCCTTGATGTTTGAGGTGTGGTGATATTTTTCAATAACGGGACCGCCTACGCAGCTGCCGACACAAGCGGACATTTCAATGAAGCATTTGTGAATCTTGCCCTTTTCAATATCCTTAAGCACTGCAATACAATTCTCAACGCCGTCAATGGCAACGTATGTATAGTCGCTCGTTTCGGTCATTGTTTTGAGAACGCCGCCCGTTGTGGGGAAGAATCTTGCACGGCTGAATTCATCCTTATCCGAAACTGCTTCAAGCTCAATATTTTCTTCCTTGAGCCATTCGGTAAGCTCTTCAAAAGTGAGAACAGCATCGCAGATTCCTTCGTAATATTCAGCTTCATCCTTCTTTGCAACGCAGGGACCTACAAAAACGGTTTTTGCGTTGGGAATACGCTTTTTAATATCCTGACAGTGTGCCTGCATTGGTGACATAACGTCGGCAAGATATTCGAGTGCTGCGGGGTAATGCTTCTGAATCAGAAGATTTATTGAATGACAGCAGGAAGAAATGATAACATCTCTCTCCTCTTCCGCAAGTATTCTTTCATATTCATTTTTAACGATTGTTGCTCCGATTGCGGTTTCTTCAACATCAAAAAAACCGAGTTTTTGGAGTGCCGAACGCATTGAATTAATTCCGACGCCGTCATAATTTGCAATGAAAGACGGTGCAAGACTGACAACAACGGGATCGCCGCTCTGAATGAGCACCTTTACCTTTTCAACCTCGTTCACAATTTCCTTTGCGTTCTGCGGACACACAACAAAGCACTGACCGCAGAGAATGCATTCGTTGCCTATAATATGTGCCTGATTGCCCGAAAAGCGGATGGCTTTGACCGGGCAATGGCGGATACATTTATAACAGTTTTTGCAGTTTGATTTTTTAAGGGTCAGACAATTCATATTCTGTTACTTCCTTTCAACTGCGGATAAAATATTTTCATTGAAAAATTCTTTGAAATTTTCTTTCGTTATGCCGACGTGAACATCATCATTGACCTGAATTGTTACACCAACACGATTACACTTGCCGATGCAAAAGCTTCCGGCAAGTGTAACCTCGTCTTCAAGATGATGTTCTTCAACGGCTTTCTGAAGAAGCTCAACAATTTCGGGTGAACCCTTCAGGTGGCATGAACTGCCGACGCAAACCTGAACAATCACCATATATTACACCTTCGCAATAACTTCTTTTGAGAAGAATTCGTCTACTGTTTCGGGAGTTACCGAAAAGAAATTGTCGTCAACGGTAACGCATACACCCTGCTGGCATTTGCCCATGCAGAAAGTGCCGCCAAGCTCAACTTTATCGCCGAGCTTATTTTCGCTGATGAGATACTGAAGCTGTTCAACAACCTGTCTTGAGCCTTTGATGTGGCATGATGAGCCGATACATACTGTAATTTTCATAACATTTTTCTCCCCATTCTTTATTATTCGTAATCAACAACGTTTGCCCATGAGAGAAGAAACTCTCTCTCTTTTTCATTTCCCTTTACGGACTGTGAAGCTGCAACGATAGGCATCCACTTCTGAACATACTGCATTGCTGTGTTGCTCTTCTTGCAGAAGAGTTCAAGATATTCCTTTGCACCGTTGATATCACCGCTGAGCCAGAAGAGAAGATAAGTTCTTGCAGCATCTGCTGATGCGTTGCCCTGTGTTGCGTGTGACCAGTCAAGGATATAGGGAGTGCCGTCTTCTGCGATAATGATATTTGAGGGGTTAAAGTCGCCGTGGCAGACCTTGTTGTGCTTGGGCATACCTTCAAGACGGGTGTGAAGATCATACTTTGTTGTTGCTTCAAGCTCTGACTGGCTGATTTTTCTGTTCATCTTGTCCTTGAGTTTGTTGAGAAGCGGGCAGGTCTTTGACTGCACTTCAAGCTGAAGGTCAACAAGAAGCTCCAGATATTCGCTCTTCTTGTCTTCATCTTCTGCCATAAGCTGTGCAAGTGTTTTGCCTTTAATATACTCGGAAACGATTGCCCATTTGCCGTCAATCATTGTTACTTCGAGAACCTTGGGAATGTTAAGACCGGTTTCTTCAATTCTCGCCTGATTGAGTGCCTCATTGAGAACGTCAGCCTTTGAATAATCGTCGTTAAAAACCTTAACGCAAACGTCGCCGTCACGGTAGATTGTCTTATTGTTTCTTACTGCTATAACTCTGTCAAGTTTCATTATTGTATATCCTCCTTCTCAATTATGCCTTTTTGCTTTTTCTGTATGCGGACTTAACCTTGTCGGACTCAAAAACCTTGATGTCGTCTGCTGTGGGCATAGCCTTTTCAACAAAGTGCTTGCCGTAGTAAGCATTGAGATACATCTGCTTGAGTTCGCTCATAAGGGGATATCTGGGGTTTGCGCCTGTGCACTGGTCATCGAATGCCTGCTCAACCATATCATCAAGACGGTCAAGGAAATCCTTTTCGTCAACGCCGTAATCCTTGATTGTTTCTTTGATGCCGACAGTTGCTTTGAGGTCGTTGATAGCCTTAATAAGATTTTCAAGCTTTTCGTTGTTGTTCTTGCCGCCGAGACCGAGATAATCAGCGATTTCTGCATAGCGTGCAAGTGTGTGAGGATGGTCATACTGTGAGAAAGTACCCATCTTTGCGGGAGCTTCGGAAGCATTGAAACGGAGAACTTCTTCAATCATAAGTGCGTTTGCAACGCCGTGGGGAAGATGATGGAATGCGCCGAGCTTATGAGCCATTGAGTGGCAGATGCCGAGGAATGCATTTGCGAATGCCATACCTGCCATTGTTGCAGCGTTAGCCATCTTTTCTCTTGCTTCAACGTCTGTCTGACCGTTTTCATATGCTCTGGGAAGATATGTGAAGATATTCTTGAGTGCCTGAAGTGCAAGACCGTCTGTGTAGTCGGTTGCAAGCATTGCTGCGTAAGCTTCAACTGCGTGTGTTACTGCGTCGATACCTGATGCAGCAGTAAGACCCTTGGGAGCTGACATATGGAAATCGGTGTCGATAATTGCCATATTGGGAAGAAGCTGATAGTCGGCAAGAGGATACTTAACGCCTGTCTTTTCGTCAGTGATAACTGCGAAGGGAGTAACTTCAGAGCCTGTACCTGCGGATGTGGGAACAGCAATGAAATATGCCTTTTCGCCCATCTTGGGGAAGGTATAAACTCTCTTGCGGATATCGATGAATCTCATTGCCATATCCATGAAGTCTGCTTCGGGATGTTCATAAAGAACCCACATAATCTTTGCTGCGTCCATTGCAGATCCGCCGCCGAGAGCGATGATTGTGTCGGGCTTGAATGCTGCCATCTGAGCAGCGCCGTTCTTTGCATTGAGGAGTGTGGGGTCAGGCTGAACATCAAAGAATGTTGTGTGAGCAATTCCCATTTCGTCGAGTTTGTCTGTAATGGGCTTTGTATAGCCGTTTTCATAGAGGAATGTGTCTGTTACAATGAATGCTCTCTTCTTGCCCATAACGTTCTTGAGTTCGTCGAGTGCAACGGGAAGACAGCCTTTCTTGATATATACCTTTTCAGGTGCACGGAACCAAAGCATATTTTCCCTTCTTTCTGCAACAGTTTTGATATTGATAAGATGTTTGACACCAACGTTTTCACTTACCGAGTTGCCGCCCCATGAGCCACAGCCGAGAGTGAGTGAGGGAGCAAGCTTGAAGTTATAAAGGTCGCCGATACCGCCGTGTGATGAGGGAGTGTTAACAAGTATACGGCAAGTCTTCATTCTTGCGGCAAACTCGTTGATTTTTTCTGTTTCGGTTACTTCATTGAGATAGATTGAAGAGGTATGACCGTAGCCGCCGTCTGCAACAAGGTGCTCTGCCTTTGCAAGTGCATCCTCAAAGCTTGTTGCTTTATACATTGCAAGAACGGGTGAAAGCTTTTCGTGAGCAAATTCCTCGCTGATATCAACGCTCTCAACTTCACCGATAAGAATTTTTGTTCCTTCGGGAACGGTTACACCTGAAAGCTCTGCAATCTTTGCAGCAGGCTGACCAACGATTTTTGCATTAAGTGCGCCGTTGATGATGATTGTCTTTCTTACCTTTTCTGTTTCTGTGGGATTAAGGAAATAGCAGCCTCTTGCAGCGAATTCTTCCTTAACGGTATCGTAAATGCTTTCCATAACGATAACCGACTGCTCGGAAGCACAAATCATACCGTTATCGAATGTCTTTGAGTGGATGATTGAGTTGACAGCAAGAAGAATGTCTGCGCTGTCATCGATGATAGCAGGAGTGTTACCTGCACCAACACCGAGTGCGGGCTTGCCGCTTGAATAAGCAGCCTTAACCATGCCGGGACCGCCGGTTGCGAGGATGATGTCTGCTTCCTTCATAACTGTGTTTGTCATTTCAAGTGAGGGAACATCAATCCAGTCGATGATTCCTTCGGGAGCACCTGCTGCAACTGCTGCTTCAAGAACAAGCTTTGCAGCTGCGATTGTGCAGTTCTTTGCTCTGGGGTGCGGAGAGATAATAATAGCATTTCTTGTTTTGAGAGCGATGAGGCACTTGAAAATAGCGGTTGAAGTGGGGTTTGTTGTGGGAATAACCGCAGCAATAACACCGATGGGATCTGCGATTTTCTTAATGCCGAAAGCCTTGTCTTCTTCGATAACACCGCAGGTCTTGGTGTCTTTATAGGCATTGTAGATGTATTCTGAAGCGTAGTTATTCTTAATAACCTTGTCTTCAACAATACCCATGCCTGTTTCTTCAACAGCCATTTTTGCAAGAGGGATTCTTGCCTTGTTTGCTGCAGAAGCTGCTGCAAGGAAAATCTTGTCAACCTGCTCCTGAGTGTAGGTTGCGAAAACCTGCTGAGCCTTTCTCACACGAGCAATCGCTTCGGTGAGCTTTTCAACGCCGTCGATGATTTCGTAAGTTTTTGTAGCCATTTTATATCCTCCTGAATATGTTTTACATGATTGATAACTTATTGTTAAGATATGCGAGTGAGAGTGCGAGTCTTTCCTGCTTCAACAATATGCCGTCGGGCACTTCAAGGTTGCACGGAGCAAAATTCCAGATTGCAGATATTCCGCTTTCAATCATTTGGTCACATACAGATTGAGCCGAACCCGAACCTACGGTTATTATCCCGATTTGCACATTGTTTTGTTTGCAAAACGATTGAAAATCCTTCATCGGAAGAATTTCAACCGAACGGTTATAGCGGATTGCCGTTTCATTGCAGTCAAATGCGGCGATGATTTTTACGCCGTAGTCCTCAAAATCGTCAAACTCGAGGAGTGCTTTTCCGAGTTTTCCTGCACCAACGAGAACGGCATTTGTCATATCGCCCTGACCGAGATGACTCTCAATGCACTTTATCAGGTCAGCCGTTTTATATCCGACCTTCGGTTTGCCTGCACCGCTTACGGCACTCAGATCTTTTCTTACCTGAACCTCTCCGAGAGAAAGCTTTTTGGCAATCACGGTTGCGGAAATATACGGAATATCGTCAACCGAAAGCTCTCGCAAAAGCTGAAGATAATGCGGAAGTCTGCCCAAAGTTGCTTTGGTTATGCTCGATTTTTCCACCGTAATGCCTCCTTTCTTTTGACCATAGCTATCTTAACAAAACTTAAAGGAGTTGGGAATTATTAAAATGTTTAATCGGTATTATCAATATCGATAACCCTCATATCGATATAAAAAATCAAGGCTCAGCCATTAAGACTGAGCCCTGGAAATGTCAATATTCAGATGTTTTCGTTTTGATTCACAAAGTGCTGTTATAAACTTTTTATCAAGGTCTGTGAGCTTATATCCGTTACGGTATATCAGAACATCTTTATATACCTTTTTATTATCAACACACTTTTTCTGAACAAGGTTGTATCTTTCGAGAACACTCGGCGGCGCAGGTGAAACCCACATAAAAGTTTCGGGATTCCGAGAAAGTAAATCAAACTGGCTTGCTCTTTCGAAAATGAAGATCCTGCGGTCAATGTTATCGGGAAGTTCCGATTTGACAACCTTTGCAAGCGGAAGTGACGGCACATATGGATCTGCGTGTGCAATTTCAATATAGTCCGTCAAATCATCAAAAGTGATTTCTTCTTTCTTCGCAAGCGGATTATCGGCACTCATAATCAAGCAATAGGAAAACTCCGTTACCATTTCGTAGCTTAGTGCTTTTTCTTCAAGCATTGATTTGAAATACTTATCAAAATTCTCCGCATAACGGATAATGCCGAGCTTATAGTCGTGATTCAGTATGTTGTTGATTGTTCTCTGCGAATTGGTTTCTTTATAAAAAATCTCACAGGCATCCTTTGAAAGAGTTTTAGAAAACTCCGCAAATGCATCGGAAATGTAACAAGCTCGCGGAACAGAAATAGAAAATTTCTGTTTCTTTACCTGGCCGCTTTTATACATATTCTCAACCTGGTCAATCTGCTTGAGAATATCCTTGGCATAGCTGATGAACTCTTCGCCCTCGGGAGTAAGTACCATACCCTTTGCAGTGCGATCAAAAACAGTAATACCTAAATCTGCTTCAAGCTCTTTGATTGAACGGCTGATATTCGGCAAAGCAACGTAAAGACTTTCCGCCGCCTTGTTGAGCGAGCCCACTTTTGCAACCTCAACGGCATACTTCATATGCAGTATATTCAATTATCTCACCTCTGTATGAGTTGGATTTATAAATATACAATTATTATACAATAAACTCAGATTTTGTTCAATAGCTGTGAAATAAAAATTCGGGACTGTCTTGATAAGACAATCCCGAATCGCTTTAATTATTCACCAAGAAAATATCTGCCGTATGCATCTGCCGCTTTGAGAGCTGCGCAAACCTTTTCGGGAGTTACTTCGAAAGGCATATTGTGAAGAGTGTCACCCTCTGCGCAAGCTGCTGTTGCAACTGCCATAAGTTTTTCGTCTGTTACTTCTGTAATACCGAGTTCTTTGAAGGTTACGGGCAGACCGAGTTCGATACAGAAGCTGATGATTCTTTCAAGCTCATCGCCGTCAACATTTTCAAGAACAAGCTGTGTGAGTGTACCGAAAGCAACCTTTTCTCCGTGATACATATGATGGCATTCGGGAAGTACGGTAAGACCGTTGTGGATTGCGTGTGCACCTGCAAGACCGCCGCTTTCAAAGCCAATACCGCTCAGAAGAGTGTTTGCTTCGATAACCTTTTCAACAGCCTCTGTGCAAGCGCCTGCTTCGAGAGCAATCTTTGCCTTTACACCTTCATCCATAAGTGTGTCAAAGCAGAGCTTTGCAAGTGCCATTGCAGCACAGGTAACCTTACCGCCTGCACAAGTACCTGCATCCTTTGCCATAACTGCTCTTGCTTCAAAATAAGTTGCAAGTGCGTCGCCCATACCCGAAACCGTAAGTCTTGCGGGTGAAGCAGCAATGATATCAGTATCCATAAGAACCATATTGGGGTTAGCGGGAAGGAAAAGATATTCTTCAAAAACACCGTCATCGGTATATATAACAGAAAGTGCACTGCAGGGAGCATCGGTTGAAGCGATTGTGGGGCAGATAAGAACGGGAGTTTTGCAGTAATATGCAACCGCCTTTGAGGTATCAAGAATCTTACCGCCGCCGATACCAATTACAAGGTCGCAGCCCTTTTCTTCCATAATCTTGATAAGTCTGTTGATTTCATTCTTCGAGCATTCACCGTTGAAATAATCAAAAACAAGCTCAAAATCCTGACCTGCAAAGCTGCTTTCAACGGCTGCACCGATTCTCTTGTAACCTGAAGCGGTGATAAGAACAAGGGCTTTTTTGCCGTAGCCCTTTGCGTAGTCATAAAGCTTTTTCATTTCGCCTGCGCCCTGAACATATTTGCCGGGGCTGATAAGAATTTTTGCCATTTCATTTTCTCCTTTGTGTTTTTATTTGATTTTACAATGATTATGATACCGTGTCAACACAAATAATCCTCAGACAGAAATTAACACCAAATCAAAACGTGTGAAAAGCAGACAAATAGAAGCTCTGAAACCCTTAATACATAAGGGATTAAAAACACGGTAATTAAGAGGTACGTATAGTTTGACCTTTACCCACGATTCCACGCTATATGCATTACACGGGTGAGTTTTTAAGACGTAAGTCCTGAAAGCAATATTTTTCGCAAGATAATAAGCAAGAAAACCGTTTTCGAATATAAAAAGAGCTATACAATTTGCTTTAATGCAAGCTGTATAGCTCTCGTTGTTATCTCATATCCGATAACGGTGTGTAATCTGTACTGTTTAGCAGATATTCTTCCATCTTACCGCTGAGCAGTAATCTGACATAACTCATCGGTTCGTTATAGATAAGATAATCAAGTTCAGACACCTCATACATATTGTCAGCATATTCGTTTTCAACGGCGATGCAGTCGATTGACACCATAGAACCATCGTTGAGTTTGACTTCAACGCAGGCGGTGTCGATGTTGAATTCACAAGATTTAATATAGTTCATTAGGATACCTCCAAAATTTATAATGTTTTGAAAGTATTTCAAGCGTGGGTCTTGGTGTGGTATCCTTAACTATGTGATACTCCTGTCTCCAAGCGAGAAACTGCCTGACGGGTAACAAACACTTTCTCTGCCAGCTCATCCTGTGACATACCGTTTTTTGTTCTGAGTTCAAGAATAATATCTTTTGTTTCCATAATTTTATCACCTCAGTATTATTCTAACGCCGAATGGTTTTATAAACAAGCAACTTGCTGTTGCTAACAGTTCGATATATCGGAATTTGTTGTTATGATTCATTAACAATTTTTCCGGTTATATGTTCAGGCTGTAATTCATAACAGACTGTATCTTTTGCAAACTTCTGTATTTCAGAATCAATATATTCAATGTCAGAAGTGTATTTAAGACTCATACTGCGATATATTTGGTTGGCTTTTTCCGAATCTTCAACAGTATGCATCCTGCCAAAAACAATTACACTGCTGATATTCAGCGACCATTCTCCGTCTTTTCTGTAGCCTTCGTCATACACGCAAAACGAAACTTTATTATCGGATGATATGGCGTCGGTTTTGTGTCCCTTTTTGCCGCTGTGGAAATAAATGTATCCGTTTTCTTCGTTATACCAAAAATTTATCGGCAAACCGTAAGGATATCCGTTATCACCCTGAACAGACAAAACTCCTCTTTTTTCCGCTTTCAATATTTCGATAATCTGATCTGATGTAAGAACCTGTTTTTTTCTCGCAACTTCTCTGAACATATTTTATTTCACCTCTGCAAATTGCAGTTTTTATAACTGCTCGACAAATTGGAAGTTTATATTCTATATGTAATTACATAACCATTATTAATGTTCCTATTCCAATCAGAATACATCCTACCAATGACTTGATTGTAAACTCTTCGTGCAAAAATACAAACGCCAACACTAAGGTAATTACTACACTTAATTTATCTATCGGTACAACTT
>JAFVVQ010000055.1 GCA_017502085.1 Clostridia bacterium
ATTGCAGGCGGAAATAAAACGCCCGAAATATTCAAGAGAAAGAATTGTTAATTGGATAAGCCGATTCAAAGGCGGCAATCCCAACAACAGAAACTATCAAAGACAGATAATAGACACCTTCGTCAATTCGGTATATGTTTATGACGATAAACTGGTGTTTACATACAACTTCAAAGATGGTACGGAAACCATCACACTCGAGGAAATAGAAGCCGCTTTCGGTTCGGATTTAAACCAAAGCGCTCCACCAACAAAGGCAGTCGTCAGACTGCCTTTGTTTTTTTATCGAAACATATTCCGAACATTTCAGAAAAAAGGGGATTGTTTTTTATGATTAAGACGATTATCGGATATCTGATTTTAATATTTTTTGTCATCGGCTTTATCGGCACTTTCCCGATTGTCGGATATATCCTTGGTGCCGTTGCAATATTGATTATCGCATTTTTCATTTTTAAAAAGTATAAAAAACCGAAAACCGATGACCACACAGATATCCCAAAAGAAGAAAAAGAACTTTGCAAAACTGTAAAATCACCGCAAATTGAAGCATACTCAAATCCGTTTTTGAATTTGAAGAGTGAACCCATAAAAGAAAGAAATGAAACTGCAGAAAACAACGTGATTAAGGCTGAATTAGTTAACTGCTATCACGATGAAAAGCAGAATATCCTGAAAAAAATCTGCAGAAACAAGCACTTTGAAGATTTCAAAATCGATTTAACGTTTGAGCATATTGTTGAGAACAATGAAGATTATTTAAAAGTTCTCGTTGATGGCGAAGACATCGGCTTTGTTGATAAGGAAAGTGTTCCGAAAATTTTGTCTGTCATTGATAAGATTGACTATTGCTTTTTTGATGTAAGGAGTCAGACCGATGACGGCGAAAAATGGTATACAGCAACAATGAGTATAAAATTAATAAAATAACACAAAACGAACTCAATGCAGTGTGCACCGGGTTCGTTTTGTGTTTTTTAAACAATCCTGAACAGTTGCAGAAGTCTGATTTTCTGTAACTTAAAATTTGCACGTAACAGGCATTGTACGCAAAATCGGGGCAACAGGTCAAACTATACGTACCCCTCGATTACCGCACTTCAGATTCCTTGTTTATCAACGATTCAGAGCCTCAATCTCTCCGCTTTTCACTATCTTGTATTTTTGAATCACTTTTTCCGTTTTCCTCTAAAGTCACAACGAAATCGCCATCACTCCGTGAAGATTTTGTTTCAAAAGAGTATGGCGGAATTTATACTCAAAGATATGGTCAGGCATAGAGAAATCGCAGAGGATTTTGTGATTGAATCCGACACACAGTTAATTCATTGACAAACATAATTTCTGCGCTTATTGAAAAGCGGCTGCTTCGCACACGAAGCAGCCGTTGTTTTTATCTGAAAAGTGATATGATAACGCCGATAGTTTTTATGAATATGGCAGAGATTTTTTCGATTATTGTATCTGCGGTACTCATATCGGGGTCAAACTGCATCTTGCCGTCCGAAGTATCGGGAGCAAAACGGATATTATCAATGCTGATATCAGCACCGTTTTCACTCGCAAAAGCAAAACGGATTTCCTTAACCTTATTCAGTTTGCCGCAGGGTCTGCCTGCACCGCCCTCATTGCCGAAAAGATAAAGTCTGTTAAGGTCAACGGTTACAAGATGCCACTGACCGTCGGCAGGAATTGTTGCTTCAACGCCCTTTGTGCCGTTAACCGCAGGTGAATACCATTCAAGTGAACTTTTTAAAATTCTGATTTCGCTCAATTCAACGTCTGCATCGCTGTTATTGCGAATATAAAAGCTCATCTTTCCGTAATCGGAATAATCATTATCGGTATCTTCAAATTTTTTACCCGATTTATAATTGAGTGCGGGGCTTAAGGTGAATTCCGTGCCGCCATTTACGTTTATAACACCGTTTGTAAAGGCGATTTGCGCTCCGTCAGCCAACCAGGAAGAATAATTTTTGTTGGCCTCCATTTCGTTCATAACGTGCCAGGTAAGCTCGTCGTTGCAGTCCGCCCACGGTCTGTCAAACCAATAATGAGTGCCTACGGATTTGTCCGTTATAAACTGGCTTACAGGTAAAGCAAGTTTGCCGTCTGCCGTTGCGTAGAGATTGGAGCGCATATTGCTCACGCAGTATGCATAGCTTGCGGATGCGGGTGAGGTCACGTCGTCGCTCCACACCTTTACCGTATCAGCCGAAACAATTTCGGCATTCGCCTGAACGTAAACACCGTCTGCGCCGCAAACCGCAAAGCCGTGAAGCTCATCGCCGCCGCATTCAAGTCCGTCACCTTCATTTCTGAACGTAACGAAAACGGCACCGTCACGGATTTCCGCTTTTTCAACGGTCGCGGCTGTGTAATCATCATCGCCTCCGTAAACAAGACCCTTTGCGGCAAACGCCATTCTCTCGCCTATTTCCTGCTTGCATTCAGGATGGATTGACCCTGCCTCGGGCAGAAACGTGAGAGGCACGTCATAAATCGTTACGGTTGCCCTCGAGTCGGGTTGTGCCGACTGAATATTGCAGTAATTGATATTCCAATCCAGCATAATCAATCCGTCATCGGAGTAAAGAAAGGATGCAATCTGCGTGCAGATAAAGGGCATACGCTCATTCTCATAGCCGAAAAGTTCCGAATATGAACGCTGCATCAGGTCATAGAAATCCGCATAGGCTTCCTCGCTATATCTGTTCATCAGATCGGTTTCGCCCTGATACCAGATCATACCCGAGGGTCTGAAATTTCTGAGCGGATGAATCTTGTGGTTATAGTTGGTGGTCATATCCTGATAAATGCTGGGGTTTGTCATTTTCCAATCCGATTTTTCTATGTATTTATCAATGGAAATAAGATAATTTTTGACCTTGCTGTCGCCGTCGATTGCGTCTCTTGAAAGCCAGCTTGCAATTGCAGAGCCGCCAAGTGAAGCGTTGAGTATGCCTACGGGCATATCAAGTTCTTCCATCATCTGAGCCGCAAAATAATAGGCTACGGCGCTCATATTGTAAACGTGCCCATTCTCGCCCGTAGTCCACACTGCATCGACAGCGTCCTGCTGAGGATCAACAAAAGTATCGTTCTCGTTGTTGTTACAATAAATAGGCATATGCAGAACACGGAGCCATCTGCTCAGCTTCTGCGAATTTTTGAACATATCCGCGCCGCCCTTTGCCTGAGCAAGGGGATACTGCATATTGCTCTGGCCGCTTGCCAGCCACAGTTCACCGAAAACAACGTTATCAAGTTGTTCAAATTCGACGGAGTTTTCTTTGAGAATAACTTTGTATTCCTCATAGCCGCCTGCGGGAGCAAGGAACGATACTGTGAAAGTACCGTCAGGCAACGCCGTTGAGTTTCCGCTTGCAACAAGCTCATCTGCCGCATTGTACATTTCAACGGTTATTTTTGCACCGGCAGATGCCGTACCGGCGAAAACGGCATCCTTATTTTGCTGAAAAAGCATACCGTCGCCGTAGGTGCCGTAGAGTTTTGCAGATGAATCCTCTGCGTAAGCTATACTCATGCCTCCGACCGTAAACAAGAAAGTAAGAAAAAGCGAAAGTATTTTTTTCATTTTAATCACCTCAGGTTATCAAAGCTTTCACGCATTTCGTCAACCGTACCGGTTGCGATATAGTAATTATATTCGCTCGGAACGAAGCTTCGGAAAGTGTTGTGCTTAACAGTCGCAATATACGATGTTTGCGGTGCTACGGACGGGTCTTTATCTGTAGTGGTTTCCCTGGCCAGGACACCTGCAAGGAAATTTCCGTGGTGAGGCGTATAAATACCGATTCCGAAGCTGTCGTCAAACTCGCCGATAAATGCCGACCAGTTTTCCGTTGACTGGAAATTGGGGTAACCTGCCTCGGGCCAGAAAATAAGCTTATTCTGATATGAGTAATTTTTATCTCCGGTCCAGGGTGCATCGCCGCCGTAATAAACAAATCTGTTGAAGGGCTCTATGCAGTAAAAGGCGGGAAGCTCCTGAGTTGTGTAATATTCGGGATAACCTGAAAAATCAACAAATCTGCAGGCTACCTCAACGGCACCGTCGCAGATGCTGTATTTTGCCTCCATATACGAAGGGCTTATATCCGTCGCAGGCTTTGCCCAGTCAAGGGGTCTGCACTTGATATAGATATAGTCATCGCCCACAACAAGGTCAACTATTTTGCTGCTCTCGTTATACTGATTGCCGCCCTGCACGGGGTTATAATTCCACTTGTTTTCGCCGTACATGGCACTCTGATAAGCATCGCAATCAAAGGTGCCGTAGTAGGACTGCTGAACAAGTCTGCCCGTATCGTGACGGTTGATGAGATTAACGTTATTGTTGACAGATTTTACACCGTATCTCTCCGAAGCATCCGAATCAACTTTGGTTAAGCCGTCAACCATAACCGCCTGCACGTCGGAATCCAGGTCTTCAAGGTAATCCAGCGCGCCACCCCAGAGAAGATTGACACCGATTTTATATTCGCTGTTCTGAAGATAAACGTTTTTATCGGGCACTTCACGGTTGAATACGTCTACACCGACAAGCTCAAACACCGCCGTATCCTTATCAAGAGGCTCGAGCGTTATTTTGCAAAGAGTGTTTGATTTGGTCTTGTCAAGCACACCGTCAATAAAGCTGTAAAAAGGTTTTGTGCCGTCCGAAGGCTCAAGGAAGAATTCCTCGGAATACTGTTCACCTTTGAGCATATATGTAATTTCACCTTTCATATATGCATCGGATTTATAGCTGATGCCGTAATAATTGAACCAGCCGCAATCGGCGTCGCCGAAATCAAACCCGGCTTTTTCCGATATAATTCCGTTTTCAATTCCGCTTACGGATACGGCAGAAATTCCCTCGATTGTAAAATCCGTATCTGCTTTTGATGGCAGAAAACTGAAAAGATATGAAGCGAAACCGATGATAAATGAAAGAATAACGGACAGGATTTTTTTCAAAACAATCACCCTTTTATGATTTTTTTAATTATTGCAAACCAGTAATTAGAAATACGGTAGTTATTGTTCAGGGTTCTTTGTTGCGGACAACAAGAGATGCAACCTGAAGTAATTCAGAAAGCACTGCGAGTATTTTTCTGACCGATTTCATAATTATACTTTCGATTGAATTACATATTAAATATAGCACAATGCATTCTGATTTGTCCACATTGTTTTATCATCAACATCAGTATTAATACATAAACAATCGGCCGCATTCTGTTACAGTATTTCTTCGGTGACGGGTGTCAATTAATCAAGATATATAACCTGTGAGCCCTGCCAGGAAAGATAGTTTTTCTCTACACCGATTTCTTCGATCCATGCACGAACTTCAGGCGTCAGAAGCACAAGAGATTCATGTGAGTTGTTCCACACCCATGAAGGTGTAGGCCACAGGCAGATTTCGGGGTCAACAGCTTCATAGAATTCTTTCGATACACCGGCCTGTCCATGGTGCGACATTTTGCATATATCGCAATCCAGAAGCTCCTTATATTCGGCGTTTGCAAGCACCTTGTTGCCTGAAACTATACCGGCATCACCCGTAAACAGTACGCTTTTTCCGCCCAGATCCATACGGAATATCAAAGAGGCATCATTAACGTTTGTGAAAGCAGGGTCAAAGGTGAAGAGCGTGGTTATTTTTGCGGCGCCGATATTGAAAACGTCGCCGTCATTGATGATCTGAACTTTTTCAGGGAAAGCCTTGCTTATTCTGTCAAACTCGCCCACCATTTCCGCACCTTCCGTTGAGTTAATGGAAGCGTAAAAGTCGTAGGGAGCGTATTTTAGAATAACCTTGTCAAATTTTACCTGATTTTTGCGGTTTTCAGCCACTTCGTTGAAAACCTGAACATGGTCAGTGTGGGGATGAGTCAGAAACCAAACGTCAATTTTCGGCACAAACTGTCCCGTGACAGCTCTGAGGTACTGAATGAAGTAATCGGTTTCAAATTTATAACCGCCGTCAATTGCAATAACCTTGCCGTCCTCGGTTGTGATGATAAAGCTGTCGCCTATGGCGTCTTCAACCGATTTGAGCATATGAATTGCGTTTTTGTTCATGGTGTTGGGAACGCCCTCTTTTTTAATTATGAAATAATATTTCACACTGTTAAAAAACGCCCTGATTTTTGCAAACAGTTTATCGATAAAGGCAACGAGTATGTTGTCACCGCTTTCTTCCTCTGCAGCAGATAAAGCTGTTTGCTCAGACTCAGCCTGAAAGGCAAAGGTCGGTGCAGCACATGCAAACATCATAGCCATTACAAGAATAATTGAAATAAATCTTTTCATACTGGCCTCCGTTATATATTTTCAGTGTATTTTCACCAATCAGTCACCTTAATTTTATCATTAAGGCACAGAGAAGTAAATGACACATTTTAGTTAAAAAAGTGTCCTTATTCGCTGAATTGAATTATACCGCAATTTCTTATTTGGCAACCGTTTTGTCTCTGTATTTTTTTGGCGACATACTATGGAATTTACGAAAAACACGGTGGAAATAGCTGATATTTTCATAACCTACAAGCTGCGAAATTTCCGAAATTCCGAGATTTGTACTTTCAAGAAGAAAACAAGCGTGAGATATTCTCTTTTCCTGAACAAGATCCGTATAAGTTTTGCCTGTCAGCTTTTTAATCTGCTTTGACAGCGCATTGAAATCGTAAAAAAGCATCTGCGAAAGCTCTGTCAGGCTTCCGTTGGCAAAATGCGCCTCAATATATTTCAGTACATGAAATATAAGGCTGCTGTCGTCACCGTTATAATCCAGGTCATCAATGTGACCGAGAAGCTGAAGCAAAATAAGACCCATTGTTGTTTCGTTTATATTTCTTTGCTCCTGACGGTCATCAAGCAAATTCCAGATAAGATTTTCAATAAGATTCTGCACAGGCAGTACATCTGAAACTCTGAAATGAAGATAGCTTGATTTACCGTTATCTCCTCGCAAACATTGAATTATAAAGCTGTGCAACAATGATTCCTCGCTTTTGAGCATTTCAAGAGCTTTCTCAAAGAAATGAGGCAGAACAACGAAATTGACCGCTATATCCTGTTCGGTTGACGGCAGGTTTTCCTGTCTGCAATTCTGGGTCATAAAAAGGATATCTCCCTTATTAAGAACAACAGTTTCGTTATTTATAATATTGGTTTTTGTTCCCTGATACATATAAATAATTTCAACATAATCGTGGCTGTGTTCCGGAAAATGATTAGTATTTGTATCGGCTCTTACCGCAATGAGCTTTTCTTTTTTCATTAACCTGGAGCCCTCGATGATGATTCTCTCATCATCATTTTTATTTTTAAGCAAAAAAGATGGATTTTCATATGTGTGCATGATAAGTCTTTCTATCAGATCATTTCTCATAGCAATCACCGCCTGTTACATACAGTATAACTTGTTGCGGATACTATTTCAACTCTTTCGTTGCAAATAAGGACACTTTTTCCTCTAATAATGACCTTTATTTTTTCTGTATAAAATGATAAAATTTAAAATAGAACGAGTATAATGTGAATGATTATCTCGGCAAATCTTGCTTTTTACATTGTTTAACAGCGGTATTTCCTGTGTTTTCAGCAGACTGTGCCAAAGGGAATGATTATTTACGAAAACAAATTGTGAGAAGAAAATACAAATTGCCTTGATTTTTTATCCGTAATACACTTCTGACAGATGAGAAAGAAGGTGAGGATTCCTTTATGAAGCTTAACAAAAATGATGTCGTGCTGTTTTCGGGTGACTCCATAACCGACGGGAACCGAGGTAAGTGCATGGACTGCAACCACATTATGGGTCACGGTTATCAGTATATAGTTGCATCGCAGCTTGCACTTGAAAATGCGGAGAATATGCCCAAATTCATAAACAAAGGCTATTCGGGCGAGAGGTCAGAGGAACTTCTTAAAAAATGGCAGGAAGATGTTATCGACAATAAGCCGACAGTCTTAAGCATTCTTGTGGGAGCAAACGACGGAGGACACGGCTATTTTGCCGGAATCACTCCCGACGAAACGGCACAGCGCTATGAAACAAATCTCCGTGCAATTCTTGAAAAAACAAGAAATGAACTTGGCGGTATAAAAATCATAGTATGTGAGCCGTTTTATTATCCGCTTGATAAATCGGACTGTTCCTACAAATTTACACCGCATCCCGACGGAGTTGAAGGACCCTTCCAAAGACCCGACAGCAGTGACCCCGAGGATTCTGTTGCATACCGTGAGGCGGCAAACGCAAGAATCAGAGCGGCAGCAAAGAAAGTTGCCGGGGAATTCGGCTGCATTTTCGTTCCTCTTTATGAAAAAATCAAAGAAAATGCAGAAAGATCGAGAATGGAATATTTTATCTGGGACGGCACACATCCTACCGTAGCGGGTCATATGATTATTGCCGGCGAATGGCTGAAAGCTGTTGAGAATACAGTGCAGTCATAAAGACTCTTTTCAATCAGCGTTATTGTAATAATTATTCTTAATACTCTAAGAAAGTAAGGTGAAATTATGTCAACAGAAAGAGAACTTGTTGAGACAACCGATAACTCTGTTCTGCTGAAAAACAGGCGATTTGTCGGCATAAAAGAAACTGTTGCCTACGTTCTTGAGGATACTGCACAGAGCCTGAATATCAACGATTTCAAAGACAGATACATATATGATGTTGTCAAAATCGATTTCAGCTATCTTGCAATTCAGAACATTGTTGCAACTGTATGGGATACTTTCAACGATACGTTTATCGGTGTCATCGTTGAA
>JAFVVQ010000056.1 GCA_017502085.1 Clostridia bacterium
CGCAGTCGGTAATCGACTCATTCGCAAGGTTTCTTGTGCCGGAGATACGAAAGTATTATGAATCCGAAGAAGGCAAAAAAGCGTTTGAAAAATGGCAGCAAGAAAATGGGTAAGACAGTAAGTCTATGGTGACATAGCAACTCATAAATAAAAGAGAGCCAAGGCTTTAAACCTTGACTCTCTTTTCTGTTTTGCATCAGATCGGAACCCTTACGGCGAAACCGCCTTTGAAAAAATAAGTGTTCATCCAATGCCCGTTTGGTGGACCTGGTGGGATTCGAACCCATGACCTCTCGGATGCGAACCGAACGCTCTCCCAACTGAGCTACAGGCCCAAATTATATTGAAATTATACTGCTTTTAATTCGGCTTGTCAATAAGCGCATCCGAAAATTACTTTGTAAAAACAGAGAACGGATTTACTCCGTTCGCTGTTTTTATGCTTTGTTCTTTTTTGTGCTGAAAGAGATTTTATTGATACCTGCATCGAGTTTTTTATCAAGCAGAGCCATACATCTTTCAAAACCTTCGGCAATCAGAAGTGTCACCGCAAAGCTGATGGCGGCAAAAACAACAGGGTTGTTGTTAAATCCGAAGTGGTAAAGAATCGTCATCGGAATTCTTTGCAGAATATAAACACCGAAAACTCTTGTGCCGAGCCAACGCAGAACACCGTTGTTGACGCTCATTCTCATCGATATAAACACAAGAAGCAGAGTAAAGATGAATGACATCGGAACGAAAATCGCACGATCCCTGCGACTTTGCTCAAAGAAATAATAGAGCGTTATGAATGCGGTGAGAGTAACTCCCGTGCAGGCGAGCCATTTGCCGATATTCGGAAGAAGAGCCTTATCTATATACGGCTTAGCTATTGCATACCACATTCCGAGTGGATAGCAGAGGAGTGTGTCATACCACCAGCTTTCATACTTTTTGAAGACGAAAAGCAGGATAACGGCGACAACCGAGAGCAGTGTCGCAATGCACGTGCTGATGATAATCCGCTTTTTAATAAATCTGAAGGATAACCAGGTTACGATATAAAGAATCAGCGTGACAAAGATAAACCAGATACTGCTGCCGACCGAATCCAGGCCTATAAAAGAAAGAAGAAGTTTTTTGACCGGATAATTCTTGCCGAGTGCAAGACCGAGAAGCCAGTAAATCAGCACTGCGATATCAAAGTGAATCCAAACCTTCAATGCCCGTCTTGAAAGGAGCGTTTTTACGTAACCTTCCTTTTTCATCAGACCGAGAGTAACGCCGTAGCCCGAGTAAAAGAGGAACATAACAACCATAAGCTGACCGAGGAATGACAAAAAATCAACGTACGGCTTGTTGAAGGGGGATGCATCGAGGGATAAATACTGTCTTACGTGAGAAAAAAGAACGATTACGGTGAAAACGCCTTTGATTGAGCCCGTTTTCTGAGGTGACATATAATCTTCGAAGCCGTTTTTTCCTGAGAATTTTATTCCGACAAGGCAAAGAACGAGCAACGCCGCAAGAAAGAATACCATAAGTCCTCCTGAGGGGGTTATTTATGCTCTCTGATGAGCTGCTTGAAGTGATTACCTTTGTGCTCAAAGTCCTTGTAGACATTGTAGCTCGATGCGGCGGGGGACATCAGGCAGCTTTTGCCCTTTTCCGTGTATCTGAATGCGGCATCAACCGCTTCTTCAAGATCCTGGGCAATGACAATGTTTTTGGTGCATCCGCTTTCGATCAGAGCGTTGCAGATTTCGACGCCCGTATCAGGGGTGCCGATAAGATTGCGGACTCTGCATTTGCGGAGATAACGCTTGAAGCCCGAATAATCGATGCCTCTGTCGAGACCGCCGAAGATAAGAGTATCAACGTCTCCGATGGCTTCGATTGCGCACTCGACTGCGTGAGGAATGGTTGCGATGGAGTCGTTATAGAATTTGATTCCGTCATATTCGCCGACGGGTTCCATTCTGTTTTCAATACCTGCAAAATTTTTGATTGATTCGAGAATATCCGCATCGCTTATGCCGAGACAACGGGCAACGGTTGCGGCAACGCAGACGTTCTGTCTGTTGTGACTGCCCTTGAGACGCTCGTTTTCCGCAGCGGCGGCAATGATATCTTCATCACCGAGGCTGCCGTTGAGACCGACCTTGATGACGGAGGGCTTTGCGTTTGCAAAATCAAAATAGCGGTCAAAATCCTGCTCGGCATTGCATACGAAATAGTCGCTGCCCGTCTGATGGCGGATAATATTGAGCTTTGCGGCAACGTAACCGCCGAAGCCGTTATAGTGGTCAAGATGTTCGGGATAAATGTTTGTCATAACCGCAATATGAGGTGATGCGGTTGTGAATTCAAGCTGATGTGAGGACATTTCGATAACCGCAACGTCAACCTTTTCGTTTTCAAGGCTGTCAAGTACGGGTACACCGATGTTACCGATGAGACAGACCTTCTTGCCCGACTGTTTCACCATACCGTAGATGAGTGTTGAGGTTGTTGTTTTGCCCTTTGTACCCGTAACACCGATGCAGGTACAGTCTGCAAATCGGAGGAAAAGGTCTGTCTGACAAGTGACTTCTACGCCTTCGGGAACAATAACGTCTTTGAACGACATACCGGGGGTCTTGATGACGGTATCGTACTCCTTGATTGCGTCAAGATAATTTGCACCGCAATGAAGAGTGACGTTGTTATCAAAAACCTCAAGCTCACGCATATCGGCAATACCGATGTGCTTATCGGGGAGGTTGTGACGGATTATGTCATAGGTTGACCTGCCCTCTCTGCCGAAACCGAGAACAAGCACCTTGCGTTTTTCAAAATATTCAATCAGTTGCTGAAACATTTCTGCATCTCCTTTACGGATAGTCGCTATTTATAAAAGTATATCATTTTTATTTTGCATATTCAAGAAGAAAGATACTTATTTTATATAAAAACATAAAAACACGGAGGATTTACCATGAAACGTCTGTTATCATGCGAGTTTAACTTTGATACGGTCTGCGTGGAGCTGAAGTTCTCAGACGGCACTATGATTGCCATTGATACCATTGCGGTTGAAAACGAGGTGGCGGACAATATGTATCAGCGCTCAGAGCTTGATTATCTTATCTGCAATGACCCGATTGCATACGCCGATCTGATACTCAATGGCAACCTCGAAGCCTACCTGAAAGCAGTAACTGAATACAAAATGCTCGATTGAGAACAAAAAGTATCCACAGACTTAGCTGTGGGTTCTTTGCCGTTATGGGTGTTCACAAAAAAAGAAAAATACAAGATAGTGCATCGCATTGACAAAACACCTAATTTATGCTATAATAACGCTTAAATAGTGCAAGGAGGGCGCCAAATGAGTTTAGGAGATGCTATAAGAATGTCTCGGCAGAAGGCTTTTTTTACACAGCAGGATTTTGCAAAGAAGCTAAACGTGGCTCTTTCAACAGTCAATCGTTGGGAACTTAATAAAGCCAAGCCGAATATGAAAGCAATGAAAAAACTCAAAGAATTTTGCGATGAATATGGGATTGACTACGAAATCATAGAAAAAGAGTGGTTGATATTTTGAGCTTAAGCAACTGCAAAATGCTCAGGAACCGTATTTGTCCACGGAGAGTAAATGGTATGAAAAGGATTAGATTTACAACGACTCAAATTATACTATTGAGTTTTCTTCTGGTGATATTGATCGGAAGTGTTCTTCTGGCACTGCCGATAAGCTCAACTAACGGGATAGCAGTGCCGTATATCGATGCTCTGTTCACGGCAACAACTTCGACCTGTGTTACCGGACTCGTAACACTGCCAACTTCTTCAACATGGAGTGTTTTTGGGCAGATTGTTATACTGATTCTGATACAGGTTGGCGGACTTGGGGTTATCACGATTATGACAGGATTGATGCTTCTCTTGAACAGAAAACTGGGCATCAGCGACAGATTGCTCATTCAAGAAGCTTTCAATCTCAATACTATGTCGGGCCTTGTCAAGTTTGTCAAGAACGTGTTATTCGGCACGCTGATCATTGAGGGAATTGGTGCAGTTCTGTATATGCTCGTGTTCGTCCCTGAGTTTGGTGCAAAAGGCATTTGGATATCAGTATTCAATTCAGTTTCCGCCTTTTGTAACGCAGGTATTGACATTATCGCTGATAACAGCCTTTGTAATTATGCCGCAAATCCCTTAATTAACATCGTAACCTCTGCGCTCGTAATTCTCGGGGGTCTCGGATATATCGTATGGTGGGACGTTCTCCGTGTAGTTAAGAGCCGTTCACCCCAAAATAGAAAAATATTTAGACATCTGACCTTGCACAGCAAGATAGCAATTACCGTTACGGCGGGGCTCATCCTTGCCGGTGCGATTCTCATATTTATTTTTGAATATGCAAATCCTTTGACCATCGGAGAGATGGACTTATTCGATAAGATTCAAGTATCTTTCTTCCAATCGGTCACTACGAGAACCGCAGGCTTTGCCTCTGTTCCGCAAGAGAATCTGACGAATGCATCTGCTGCCGTATCTGTTATTTTGATGTTGATAGGCGGTTCGCCAGTGGGAACAGCAGGCGGCATGAAAACAGTAACCATCGCTGTACTTATCTGTTCGGCGTTCGCTACCATCAGAAACAAGAATAGCGCAACTCTGTTTGGTCGTCGCATTTCCGATGACTCAGTAAAAAAGGCTGTTGCTGTGGTTGTAATGTTTCTTACGATCTGCGCCGGCTCAACGGTTCTTATACTGGCAACGAGTAACGCTTCTGTCATTGATGCAGTTTATGAAACAGTTAGTGCAACGGCAACAGTTGGTCTTTCAAGAAATTTTACGGCAACACTCAACGCATTTGGGAAACTCATTATAATTGTTACCATGTATTTTGGCAGAGTCGGTCCCATATCGCTTGCGGTCGCTTTGGGTAGAAAAAATGAAAGTCAGAATCTTATTTCCGAGCCGACGGAAGATATCAGTATTGGATAAAGGAGAATCCTATGAAAGTAAAGAAAACATACGCAGTCTTCGGACTTGGAAGATACGGTAGAGCAGTAGCAAGAGAACTTGTCGAGAATGGCATGGAGGTTGTTGCAGTAGATACTGAACAAAAAATTGTGAATGATGCAGCGGCATATTTGCCGGTTTGCAAGTGTGCGGACGTAACCGATCCGGAGGTCATATCGCGCCTTGGTATTAGCAACATCGATACTGTGGTCGTTTGTATGGCAAGTAATCTTGAAGCAAGTGTAATGGCTGTCACGCTCTGCAAGGAAGCGGGCGTAAAAAAAATTATAGCAAAATGTGCAAACGAGATGCATCAAAAGATATTGCTTCGTGTGGGTGCGGACAAGGTGGTATTTCCCGAGAACGAGTCCGGCATCCGTCTTGCCAAGAACCTACTTAGCTCAGGTTTTATTGATATGATCTCTCTGTCGAATGATGTGTCAATGATCGAGATTAATGTGAGAGATGAGTGGCGTGGCAAAAATTTGATTGAATTAAATCTCCGAAAAAAATACGGTTTCAATATCGTTGCTATCAAAAAAGGCGAAAAGGTAAACGTAAATATCAATCCCGAACAACCTCTTGAAGAAGAAACCACGCTGATCGTTATTGCCAACACAGCTAAGTTAGGAAAAATAAAATAAGTCTCACAAAGCACCATCGGTGCGTAGCCGATTCCTCTGAAATTGTTAAAGGGTTTGGGATGTTTCCCAACAAGTACGTACAAGTGGGTACCGCCGTGCATTGCTTGCTAATACCATCGGTACTTGGCAAGCAAACGGCAAACGCAAACAGATCATAGAAATAGAATATGACATTATAGGATTTATACCACTGAATGAGCTTATGCAATCATAACCACGCCCGAAAGGACGTGGTTTGAATAATAACCCTATAAGGGTAAACAATACCAGCGGCACCTGAAGGTGCATCTAAGCAACACCAACTGCAAAATGGTGTTGCTTTTTATTTTGCTATATGGGCAAACGGATCTTCGTATTCTTTGAACGTCAGCTGGTCTGAAACCATATCCTCTGTCTCCTGATCCTGTATGTACTTCTGTATCGCCGCTTTATTACCGCCAACCGTGCTTACATAGTACCCTTTTGCCCAGAACACTCGCCTTCCATATTTATATTTCAGCTGAGCGTGTCTTTCGAATATCATAAGTGTACTTTTACCCTTCAGGTATCCCATGAATTCCGACACACATATACTCGGTGGTATCGACAGCAACATATGTATGTGGTCCGGCATTGCGTGTGATTCTATTATCTCTACGTATTTGCAGTCGCATAACCGCCTCAATATTGCTCCTAATATCTTTTCTTAATTTCCCATATACCGCTTTTCTTCTGTACTTCGGTACAAGAACTATGTGATAAACTACTTTCATCCACAATTATTCGACCTCCTTTGATTTTTGGCTTTTGCAGTTGGTGTTGCATTTTCTATTATATCAAAGGAGGTCTTTTTTTCTAACAATCAACGCTTCCGCTTTGGTGTTTTCCACAAGTATAACTTGTGGTTGATTACATAAAGCATAACAGGCATGACCGAAATCATGCCTGTTCCAAGAAAATTGCGAATTACTGTTTTACTAGCAGGGGGCATTATGCCGGAGCGGAACTTTCAAATTCAGATAGCGCGGATGATTTCAAGAAATCTGCCGAAAATGTTAAGGAAGAAATTCAGCGGTTTCCAGATGAGCTTGATGTTGAGCTTGGCAAGAATCGAGGTTATGAGATTATCGATTGCTCCGACCGAATTGAAGGGAGCATCCTCTGTGCTTTCGATTGCAAAGGAGTCAACACGGATTGCCTCGCCTTCAACAACCTTGTAAGCATTGTAGTAGAGTCTGTCGCCGTCAACGGTGATTGCGGAGAACATCGAATATTCGCTCTCGACGATTGCTTCCGCTCTGGGGAAAACACCGTCTGTTGCGGTGACGTCAACGGTATCGTAGACCTTAACACCCGAAGTGCCGCAGATGGAATAAATTGTGCCCTTGGGATTGATTTTCATTTCATAATCCTGACCGTTATAGCTGACGGTTTCGGTTTTGCAGGGAACAACCGCATTTGCGTTGAGTGCATCGGTGCGCAGATATACGTGGTCGTGACCCTGAACAACGAGGTCAACGCCGAGGTAAGGAAGAAGACCGCTGAGCTGATTTCTGATACCCTCAACGTCGCCGTCCTCAACGTGTGAGCCGTTGGAATAAGGCGCTTTGTGAAGAACAACAACGTTGAATTTTGCGTTGCTGTTCTTGATATCGTTTGTGAGCCACTCGATCTGTGCATCGCTGAGTTTATCGTCCTCGTCATCGTTGGTGTTAAGAACGGTGAAATGAACTCCATTATATTCATATGAATAGAATACACCCGAATCGAGATCCTGCTCGGGAACGTTCGGAAGCTCGAAGATATTTGTGATAACCGCTCCGTCTTTTTCGTGGTTACCCGTTGTGGGCATAAAGGGGAGAGAGAGGAATTCGTTGGTGGAGTTAAGGAAATAATTCCAGTGTTTGTTGTTGCCGCCCATATCAACCTGATCGCCTGCTGAAACAACGAATCTTGCATCGGGATAGAGTGCGTGAGCTGTTTCGATTGTTTCCGCATATCTGTCATAGTGGTCGGGTCTCTGTGCCTGCGGATCTGTTATCGTGAGGAAGGTGAATGCACCGTCACCGCCTGCCGTGTGAATTACACCCGCATCGCTCCACCAGCCTTTTTTTGCATCGCCGATACGGAAACTGTATTTCGTATCGGGTTCAAGTCCCGTAAGCTTTATTGTGTGATAAACATATTCTGTTTCGTAGGGGATAATCGACAGAAGAAGACCGATATCTGCACCGGGATAGCTTCTGATAACGGTTTCGCTTGATGCGTTGATTCTTGAATCAACGGTCGGTTTGCCTGTGAAAACAGGGTCTGCACTGTAGGGGATCAGTTCGATATCCGAAGCGGTGAGACTGTATTTCGTAAGCCAGGTGATGTTTGCCTCCGTTGAAGAATCGTCACCGAGAGTGACGGCTATCTGCGAGGGCAGACGGTAGGTTTCCTTTGAAACGTCAACGTCAACTGTTCCCGAATAGGGGAGAGAAGTGTTGATATCCATATCGGGTGCGGGATTATTATCGATAAAGAACGAGCCGAGCATCCAGGAAATTGTGTAACCCCAGGATTCAAACTGGCTGAACGTCAGGAATTTACCTGCAAGATTGTCGATGATTGAGTTGATTGAAGAGTATTCCTCGGGAATAAGCGGAATGCTGAGCACGGATTCAACAAGGTTAAGAAGACTGTTGTCACCGCCAAGAAGCGTTACGGTTGCGCCCTGAAGTACTTTGCCGAGAAGGGCAAAGACCGTTTTGGGCGGGAAGAGTGCGCCCGGATTGAGGTTGATGTTTGCAAGAATTTCGTTCTTGACAAGATCGTCAACAACAACCTCAAGAAGAAGGTTGAAGAATTTTTCCGTCAGTACGCCGCTGTTGAAACCGTCAAGGATGTTCTGAACGTAAGGATAATTGCTTATATCCTCGTTGCCGTCATAGTAGGTGAGCATAACGGTTGTTGCAAGTTCTCCGACGGTGCATCCGCCGCTGACCTCGTAACCGAGCATATCGTTGAGATATGTTGCGGGCATTTCCGTCAGCTCAAAAGAAAGGAGCTTGTTGAGGATTGCGTCAACCTTCTGAAGCGTAAGCTCGGGCTGGTTGATATAAACCTTGTCAACCTGAGAGCCGATATCGTTGATGAGACCCATCAGGTTGGTGCTGACGGTAAGAATATCAACGTTGCCGAGAGCAAGACCGTTTGTGCCGAGAGCATCCGTGATAATCTGCTGAAGGTCAAGACCGCTTGCGGCAAGGAATTTTATAAGACCGCCTGCCTCTGCGATTTCAGCAAAAATATCGGTGATGAACGGGTGAATGATACCGTCAAGCAAATCCTTGACGCTTCCCTTGCCAAACGTGCGCTCAAATGAATGAGTGAGTCTGTAAGGCTTTTCGTAAACAGTACCGTCATCGGCAACAACGTTCTGATATTCGTCAACCTCCATTGTGGTCATCTCGAAATCGATGTTTGTACCGTCTGTAACGAAGTCAACGATTTTATAGTAGTTGGGGTAACCCGTGAGTGTGGGTGTGAGTATGTCATAGACAGTTTCGCCGTTGTCGGAAACGTGGGCGGAAACGTCGTTTGCATGGAGGTGACCCGTGAAAACGTAATGCATACCCGCATCGGCATATGTGTCTGCGATACGCACCCAATCCTGAACAACGAAGGGCCAGAAAGTAGCCTCTTCAATTGCCATATGGGGGACAAGGTTGTGGTGCTGAACACCGATGACGGTCAGACCTTTTTCTTCTGCATCTTCACATTCGGCAACTATCCATTCAAGAAGATCGTCACCGATTCTGCCGTCGGTCATATGCTCGTTACCTTCTGCTCCGTTATCTTCGCTGTACATACAACTGTCGATAGCGATGAGCTTATAGTTACCGATCACTTCGGTATATGAGAGCATACCGCCTTTGTTACCTTCCTTGGGAACAAAAACACTGTCTGCATCGGCATAGCCGAAATCCGCATAGATTTCACGGAATTCTTCGGGAGTTGTAGTGTCAGCGGGCTCTTCAATACCGTTTTCAAACGTCATTGCATTTGAATTGTTGATATCGTGATTGCCGGGAATAACGAAAACGGGGATGCCGGTTTCCTCTTCAAACTCAGCAAGCTTTGCGGCGAGTTCCTGATGGCTCTTTTGAGCACCGTCTTTGGTCAGGTCGCCAGGGATGAGAACGGCATTTTCGCCATTCTCAACGGCGTTCCTGAGAACACCGTCGAGAGCGTTTGCTAAAAGCGAATCTGCGTCGTCATATTCTTTGTGTTTGTTATAAAGCCATTCCTTGTATTCCTCTGTATCGCCCTTGAGTGACTGGGCGAAGTAATGGATATCGGAAATTAAGCCGAATCTGACTGCCGAGGTTTCTGCACTGACGGTGAACGGAATGCTCACAACAATCAGTGCGAGAGCAAGGAAAATGCTTAATGCCTTGAATGAGGCTTTTTTATTTTTCATTATTTTTTTCTCCCGACCTTAAATGTTCTTAAGAAGAGGACCGATACCCGCGATTGCTTTGGGAATACCCTTGAGAATCATACGGATGCCGCCTTTTTCGCCGCTGAGAAGCTTTACAAGGCCCTCTGCCATCTGCTCACTGAATACACCACCGCTCATGCTGATGAAATCGCGGAAGGGAGTCTGAAGTGCGATAGCCTGAGCGAAGCCTGCGGGAACGAGTTTCTTGAGAAGGTTATACATCTTCTTGCCGTTCTTTGTGTGGCTGCAGCTTTCGAAGGTATCAACGATACCAAGCTTTCTGTCGGGAGCGTAGTCAGAGGGAGGAAGCTCTCTGCCGAGAACTGCAACGAACTGTTCTGCGGGAACGTTCTGAACCTCACCTGTGTAGTAGAGAGGAGCGGTCTGCGAATAATCGGGGATTGAAACTTCGGGAGCGGTTACGTTGACTGCAGCGGAAAGTCTGATATCTGCGCTCGAAGCACCGATAAGAATATCGAAATCGCCGCTTTCAACGCACCAGTCGTTGATGTTTACGTTATAGAATGCGAAAGCTCTCTTTCCGAGCTGGACTGAGATTTCCTTGCTTTCGCCGGGCTCGAGCCATACTTTCTTGAAGCCCTTGAGCTCCTTGACGGGTCTGTAGATGGTGCTTTCCTTGTCGGCGACGTAAAGCTGAGCTGTTTCGTAGCCTGCAACTGCACCTGTGTTTTTGACTGTGAATGAAACGGTGAGAGTATCGTTTTCATCCATAGCGGTCTTGTCGAGCTTGAGATTGCTGTATTCAAAGGTTGTGTATGAAAGACCGAAGCCGAAGGGATAGCGGACTTTCTTTTCAATCTTGTCATAATATCTGTAACCGATATAGATGCTTTCTCTGTATTCAACCGAAGCGGGATTGCCGGGGAAGAAATTCTTTGCGGGTGTGCAGTTGTAGCACATGGGATATGTTTCGGAGAGCTTACCGCTGGGGTTAACGTCACCGCAGAGAATATCGGCAACCGCACCTGCACCTGCCTGACCGCCGAGATATGAGTGGAGAACTGCATTTACGCCGTCGTTCCAGGGCATTTCAACAGGTGAGCCGCCTGCGAGAACAACAACAACGTTCTTGTTGACCTTGAGAACTTCTTCAACGAGCTTGTCGTGAGCCTCAGGGAGAGCCATAATTGTTCTGTCGAAGCCTTCTGCTTCGTAATCGTCTGTAAGACCGATGAAGAGAACAACTTTTTCGCTTCTCTTGGCGAGTTCAACTGCTTCTGCGATGTGTGCGGGATTTTTCTTGGCTTTCTTTGCCTTGAGTTCATAACCTTGAGCAAATTCAACCTCAAAGCCCGAAGCCTTCAGTTCATCGAGAGCGTTATCAAGCTTTGTGGGGTTGATGTGTGATGAACCTGCGCCCTGATATCTGGGAGATCTTGCAAGTTCACCGATAACAGCGATTTTGCTGCCTTTTTTGAGGGGCAGAATGCCGTCGTTCTTGAGAAGAACCATTGACTGAGCGGCGATTTTTCTTGCAAGAGGCTGATCGTCAGCATCATTGTATGCATAGTTTGCCTTAGCTCCGTCAGCAGCTTTCTTCATAAGCTTGAGCATATTGAGAGCTCTTTCATTGAGAACTGCTTCGTCGAGTTCACCGTTTTTGACTGCTTCAACGATTTTCTTTGCGCCTGAACCTGAGGATGAGGGCATTTCAAGGTCGTTACCGTTCTTGAGACCGAGAACTCTGTTGTTGACTGCGCCCCAGTCACTGACTACAACGCCTTCGAAGCCCCACTCGTCACGGAGGATTTCAATCTGAGTGTGTTTGTTTTCGGAACCGTGAGCACCGTTGATCTTGTTATATGAGTTCATAACGGTCCAGGGCTGAGCCTTTTTGACTGCGATTTCGAATGCGGTGAGATAGATTTCACGCAGAGCTCTTTCGTCAACGACTGAATCACAGGTCATTCTGCGTGTTTCCTGGCTGTTTGCACAGAAATGCTTGAGAGAAGTACCGACACCCATTGACTGAACGCCGTTGATGAAGCTTGCGGCAAGTTCACCTGCAAGGATGGGATCTTCTGAGAAATATTCGAAGTTTCTGCCGCAGAGGGGAGAGCGCTTCATATTGATGCCGGGGCCGAGAAGTACGCCGACTTCTTCTTTGAGACATTTTTTGCCGAGGGCAACGCCCATTTCATAGAGCAGATCGGGATCCCATGAGCAAGCGGTTGTTGCCGCTGTGGGATAGCTGATTGCGGGAACACTGTTGCTCAGGCTGTCACCCGTTTTGCTGTAGTCCTTTTTACGGAGTCCGTGAGGGCCGTCGCATACCATGATTGAAGGAATGCCGTATTTTTCCATGCCTTTGAGGTGCCAGAAATCGGCACCGTCGCAGAGGGCGGCTTTTTCTTCAAGAGTCATCATTGCGAGAATTTCCTTGGGATCTTTCATTTTGAGTTCCTCCTTATGTATCTGAATTATTTTCTTCCAAACCTAATATTTCGTCGGCATTCATACCGTCGATTTCTTCAACTTTTCTGAGCTTTTTGCGGATAACCTCGTTGCGGTGGTCAGCCTCGTCGAGCGACCTGCCTGCTTCCTCGATTTTTTGTTTTGCCTTGTGAAGCACAACTCCGAATTTATCATACTGAACCTTTGCCGCGGCAAGAAGCAGACGGACTTCGTTTGCTTTTTCGTTGATGGCAACGGCTCTGAAACCGAGAGAAAGGGAATTGAGCAAAGCGGTTATTGTCGAAGGCCCTGCGATCATAATGTTATATTCGCTACGGATTTTTTCGCAGATACCGTTTCTTGATGAAACAATTTCTGCGTAAAGACCTTCGGTTGCGAGATAAAGGATTGCAAAGGGTGTTGTTGTCGGAACGTTTATATATTTTGCAACCGTTTTGGCTTCGGCAAGAACTCTCAGTTCGAGAGCTTTTCTTGCCGCCGCAAGAGCTTCGGCATCGGCTGAATCAGCGGCATCGCACAGGCGGATGTAATCCTCCATCGGGAATTTTGAGTCGATGGGCAGATAGGTTGTTCTGCCGCCGTCCTCACCCGAGGGAATGCGTACCGCAAACTCAACTCTGTCCTTGGATGCGGAGTCGGATGCGAAATTTGTTTCGTACATACCGGGAATTGTCTGATCAAGAATTGCACCGAGCTGGACTTCTGCCCAGGTGCCTCTCGCTTTGACGTTTGTACGAACTCTGTTGAGCGAAGCAACGTTTGCAGTGACTCCGTTTGAAAGTTCTTTCATTTCACCGAGGGATTTATAGACGCTTTCGAGTCTGTCGGATACGGTCTTAAAGGACGTATCAAGACTTTTTGAGAGGGTGGAGGTGAGCTTTTCGTCAACAGTCAGCCGCATTTCTTCAAGCTTCTTTTCGTTGCTTTCACGCAGACGGTCAACCGCATCGGAGAGCGCCTTGCTCTGTCGGTTATTCTGCTCGGCATTGTTGAGCCTGATAGCATTCAGCGAATCGCTGATTGAGCGGAGAAGTTCTGCATTCTGCTTGGTGCTGTCGATACGGAGCGACTCAAGTTTCTGACGCATATCATCGAGAAAACGTGCTGTTTCGAGTCGGGTATCACGCTGAGCTGCGAGATTTTCCCTGCGGCTTCTTTCGAACTCCGTTCCCAGTGAACGGGAGAGATTGCCGATGCTTTCCGCAAGCGATCCGAGGCTAACGTCAGGCGGTGCGGCGGATTTCTTCGACTGTCTTGAAATGACCGTAACAAGCAACACGATTATGACCGCCAGAAGGGCAACGACGATATAAAATTCCATTACAAACCTCCCCATTCTAATAATATATAGTTATCATAACATATACAACAAAAATTGGCAACATCAAATATTACAATATTTTGAATTGCAGATTAAGATTCCCATAAGAATTTTTTAAGGATCTTAAAATTGAATTAAGAAATATTAAGATTGCACCGATGCCGTTGACAGTATTGAAAACCGGGGATAAAATCGGTTACGGGGAGCGGTAAAAAACATATGATTCAAGGAGGACAAAAGATGAAAAATATCAGAAAATTTTTTGCGGTTATTCTTTGCGTTGCAATGATGATGACGGTGTGTGTTCCCTTTGCTTCTGCGGATGAATCGGGCAAAGGCATAACGGATATCACGCAGGAATCACCCGAAACGGAAATCCCCGATACGGATATTACGGTTTCCGAAGAGCTTGAGAAAGAGGATACGTATTCCGAACGTCTCAGACACTGTTTCAAAGGCGGTCTGCAGAACCTTATGAATGCGGGACTGTTTTTGACAGGTACGGCATTAAGTCCGGTCACATTTTTTGTGTTTCCTCCGATAGCCGTGGCGCTGGGTCTTATCGGTGTGCCCATAAGCGCTGCGAGTCTGTTTGTTGGCATTGGTGAAATTATCGCATCGCCGATTCTTGCTTTTTTCTTTGATACAAATGATTATATGGGTCTGATTTAGGAAAGGAGAGTACGTATGGGCTTGCTTTTACCTGCATTTCTGATTATGTATCTGCTTGCACCGGTTGAACTGTTTGTTGATCTGGTCAGAAACTTGTTTTGAAAACAAAACACCTTCGTGTTGCTATTTTCCGCAGGATATGATAAAATACTGCGGTAAGCTTCACGGAGGTGTTTTTTATGACAGGTATTATCGGAGCAATGAAAATCGAGGTTGAAACCATCAAAGCTCTTATGGAAAACAAACAGAGCGAGGTTATCAGCGGCGTTGAATATGTCAGCGGTACGCTTCACGGCAAAGAAATCGTTATTGCCGTTTGCGGTATCGGAAAGGTAGCTGCCGCAATGTGCACTCAGACAATGATTCTGAAATATGCGCCCGAAAGAATAATCAATACGGGTGTCGGCGGCAGTCTGAGTGAAAAACTTGCAATCGGCGATATTGCCGTTGCGGAAAGCCTTGTACAGCACGATATGGATACATCGCCTCTCGGTGACCCCATCGGTCTCATTTCGGGTATCAACGTGGTCAATATGCCTTGTGACGAAAAGGTGGTCGAAACTCTCATCAAGGGTGTTGAGTCTCTCGACGGAATCAAGGCGCTCAAGGGCGTTATTGCATCGGGTGACCAGTTTATTGCCGACCCCGCAAAGAAAGATTTCATAAAGAGCAACTTCAATGCAGTAGTCTGCGAGATGGAGGGCGCAAGTATTGCGCAGGTATGCTACACAAACGGAGTACCTTTCGGTGTTGTCAGAGCGGTTTCCGACTGTGCAGACGGCAGTTCGCATATGGATTACGGCGAATTCCTCCCGATTGCGGCGGCAAATGCGGCAAAGCTGATTGAAAATTTCGTAATGAATATTTAAACAGAAAGAACGGATGTTGTGAGCATCCGTTCTTTTGTTATTTTGAGTGTATTCTGTACCAGTGGAAAAGATATTGCTGTGCAATACCCCGCACACCGTTGGCGCATTCGGGCAGACCGTCGGGATAAAGCTCTGCCATTATGCGTTTGACCCAGACGTCAACGGGGAAGGCGTCAACCTTGCCGAAACCGTAGAGGAGTGAGCATTGGGCAACCTTTTCGCCGACGCCCTTGATTTTTATCAGTTCGTCTCTGCCCTCGTCAAGCGGCGCAAGAGCGATTTTCTGTAAATCCACCTCGCCCGAAGCGATTTTTTCTGCGGCATCAATGATATATTTTGCCCTGAAACCTGCACGCAGGGGCGCAAGCGAATCAATTCCCGACTGTGCGATTTTTTCTGCACTCGGGAAAGAGAATCCGCCGTCAATCGGATTGCCGAGAGTTTCGCAGAGGCGGTCAATGATGCCTTTTATTCTCGGAATATTATTGTTTTGCGAAATTATAAAGGAGCAGATAGCTTCCCACGAATCCTGACGGAGAATACGGATTCCGCGGAATTCTTCAACTGCTTTTCCGAGATAAGCATCAGCTTTCAGCCGTTCGCAGATTGCGGAATAATCCCTGTTGAGGTCGAAATACGGCACCCAGATTTCTACAAATTCCTCGTCTGAAACGCCGAGAAAAGTGACTGTTTCTTCGTTCTGAACAAAGCGGAGACTTTTGCCGAAGGCGATGCCGCATATTTCATTTTCGCCGACTTTTTTCCATCTGAAAGACTGTCCGCAGTCAACGGAAAGAGCAGCATCAAAGCAATCTCTCGCAACAGAAATATTATCCGATTTTTTTATGTAGTCTACGTTCATCCGTAATTCTCCAATTTGTAATATTATCAAAAAAATTTCTATGAAATGACGAAATTTTCACGACATTTTTCATCAAAATGTCAAAAATAAACAAGCAAATAAATATTCTGAAAGAGAATAATAAAAGTTATCCACGCGTTAAAATGTTGATAAAACAAGCTTTCCGACCTCAGTTATCCACCTTTTCCACCGGGTTTTCCACACAAATGTTGAAAAGGTGGATTATACAAAGCGTATTTTTTGGTTTACACCTGAGCATGCATAATATGATGAAAAAAAGCGGTAAATATCCGCAGACAAAGGTATAAATTCATCCGCTTTATCCCAAAATAGAAGAGTGAAAGTCAAGGCATTCAACATTATGTGAGGGGAGAAAACGCTGTGATCAAAGGGGTCAACAGACAAGTTGTGGAAATTACCGAAACTCAGTGTGAATATTTTGAAAGGGTGCTGTTTTTTATCAAGCCGGAGTATTCTTCCGTCAGCGAGGGTGACCTCAAGGAGAGGGCAACCGCAATCGCCGAAAGCGCGGGTATGCCTCCCGCAACAAGGCTGAAGAAAAACAGAATCCGTCTGATGCTGAATATGGGTGCCGCCGCCTGTGCGGGTGCGGCAATCAGCAGCGGTATATTTATTGTTGCATCGTTTATTTAGAGTTTGCGTGTGAGCAGAATTCACGCATCACGCATTCGTCACATTTCGGTCTGCCCGAGATGCAGGTTTCTCTGCCGTGAAGCACACAGCGATGGCAGAAATCGTTGCTTTCCTCGGGCGGAAGAATTTCACGAAGCTGCATTTCCACTTTGAAGGGATCTTTAGTGTCAACAAGACCGAGAAGATTGGATATTCTGATAAGATGGGTATCCGCAACAACGGCAGGTTTACCGTAAACGTCGCCGACAATGAGGTTTGCGGTTTTTCTGCCTACGCCGGGGAGCGAAGTCAGCTCCTCAATTGTTGAGGGCACTTCACCTCCGAAATCGCTGATCATTTTCTGACACATTCCGACTATATCCTTTGCTTTTGCTCTGAAAAATCCGCAGGAATGAATGATTTTTTCAACATCCTCCACATTGGCGGCAGCGAAATCTTCAACGGTTTTGTATTTTGCAAAAAGCTCGGGAGTTACGAGATTGACTCTCGCATCGGTGCACTGTGCAGAGAGTCTGGTTGCTATTATCAGTTGAAGCGGATTATCCGCATTGAGAGAGCATATACTGTCGGGAAATTTATTTTTAAGTGCCTGCACGGCGTGCAGGGCTTTTTCTTTTTTTGTCATATCAACACTCCGGATTATTGAATTTCTGCTTTAATTATATCTTAAATCCGATAAAAAATAAATACAAATCGTTAAACAAATATGAATTTTTCTCATTAAAACTCAAAAACGGTTGATTTTAAATTGTATTTATGATAGCATATTATCGAGCAATTTGTTTAAATAAAAAAAGGAGGATTCCTATGAAGAATAAACATAACAAAGCTTTATGCATTCTGATGTGCATCATTCTTATCGCATCCGTCTTTACCGCATGCGGTGTCAAGGATGGCGACGAAACGACTGCACCCATAACTGTTGATAACGGTTGGAGCAATCAGGTTCCCGAAGACGTTTCCTATTCAAAGGTCGTCATCGAGGGCGTTGAACTTGCCGATCTTATCAGCGGTGCACTCGGTGAAGAATTCAGAGATACCGGTGTCGGCGAGTTGACAGATGCAGAAAAAGATAAGGTTAAGGATTTTGCAACCGATAAGGGTTACATAGTTGAAGAAGATAATGAGGGCAACCTTGTTATACAGAAGCCTGCGGTTGAGGCTCCTTCAGAGGTAGTCAGCAACATCTTCAATCAGGCAAGCATCAAAGACCCCTCAAACCTTACTCCCGAAGAAATCACAAGACTTTCTCAGGTTGCCGCAAGCAATAATATGCAGCTTGTGACCAAGGATAACGGTGCGGTTGAAATTGTTAAACCCACACTTGTCCCCCCCACAAAGGCACCTACAAACGCTCCCACTAAACAGCCTAACAATAATGCGGGGGATTACAAAACAACAATCAAGGTTGAAATTCCTTCGTACGTTAAGCCCACAGTCGGCTACGTTGCTCCGATGGGCACAACTCTTCCCAAGACAAAACTTGCAAAAGCGGGTTGGCTCAAGACCTACGGCAATAACAAGGATCACTTTGTTTTCTCCGACAGTGCGTTAACGAGTGACGGCGGTATTGTTGCGGTCGGTGGATCCGTTGCGATTGACAACGCTTCAGGCAAGTCGACGGCTTACAGTGCGGTTGTTGCAAAGTATACCAAGGACGGCAAACTTGCATGGCACGACGTTATCGGAGCAGATAAGCTCTGCCAGCTTGAAAAAGTTGCAGTTCTCAAGGATGGCAGTATCGTTGCAGTCGGTTACACCAGTTCAACCAAAGTTGACGGTATGAGTGTTGCAGAACTCCGTGGTCCCGGCTCTGCAGAGGGTCTTATCATCAAGTATTCTCCTTCAGGCAACAAGACCTATACCAAGATTTTCGGCGGTTCGGGTTCGGATATGATTTACAGCATTGCAGCAACGGCTGACGGCGGCTTCGTTATCGGCGGTAAGTCAGACTCCATTGACTATGACCTCAAGGACATCGGTACACAGAGACACAAGGCGTTCATCGTCAAGATGGATGCAAACGGCAACAAGAAATGGACAAAGGCTCTCTCGTCATATTATCATACCGCAGTCAGGGATATTTCAATTGCTCCCGACGGCTCAATCTACTCCGTACTCGAGCTTATGGGTGATGACGGCGACTTTGCCGGTCTCGAGGGCGTAAAGAAAGGTCTTGAAACAACCGTACTCCTCAAGCAGGATGCAAACGGCAATATGCTCTGGAAGAATGTTTATTACGGCAGCGGCAGAACTCAGCTCGGCTCGGTTATCGCAACGTCTGACGGATGCCTTATTGCAGGTCAGTATGCAGGCGGTGTCAAGGGTAACTCAGGTACCTTCAAGGATATTTATAACGGCGGCAATCAGGGTACGTTTGACGGTGTTGTTATCAAGGTAGCTGCGAACGGCAAACAGAAGTGGCTCAAGCCTCTTGTCGGTTTCCAGAACGATTTCATCACAGATATAACTCCCGTACCCGGCGGCTTTGCCCTTTCGGGTTATACAAACTCAACCAACAGAGATTTCGCAATCAAGAATAACGGCGAAGTTGATTCGTTTGTTTATATCATTTCCGCATACGGTGATCTTCAGACCGTGTCGTCATTTGGCGGCAGCGGTGCGGACTATGCGAGATCCATCTGCTCGAACGGTAAGACGGTCTATGTCGGTGGCTTCACACAGTCTGCAGACGGCACCTTCCTCAATACCGACGTTAAGGGTACTGACGGAAGAGGAGCAGCTTTGGTTTACCAGTTCAATCTGGAAACAACCTGACAGATTTAAAAACATTCAAGGGGCATACCTCGGTATGCCCTTTAATTTTCGGGATATGATTATGGATAGGATTAAAAAATTTTTGAAAACCGAGCCTGTTCTGCTGATTTCAATTGTGTTGGCGGCGGTATCAGCGTTTATCGTTAAACCGGGTGAGGATTATCTCGGATATATTGATTTCCGCACTCTTGCATTGCTTTTTTGCCTGATGACGGTCATGGCGGGCCTCGGAAGACTCGGAGTATTCCGTGTTTATGCGGCGAAGATGCTCAGAGGGGTCGGATCGGTCAGAGCTTTGACGTTGATACTGAATATGCTCTGTTTCTTTTCGGCTATGCTCATCACAAATGACGTTGCACTGATAACTTTCGTGCCGTTTACGGTGGAGGCTCTTCGGATTTCGGGTAAAAAAGAAAAGCTTATACCGATAGTGGTGCTTGAAACGGTTTCCGCAAACCTCGGGAGTATGCTTACTCCGATAGGCAATCCGCAGAATCTTTATCTCTTTTCCGCCTTTGAAATGAGTATAGGCGAATTTGTTTCGGCAGTTCTGCCTTATACCGTTTTGTCGCTGATTCTCGTCACGGTGTTTTCACTGGTTTCGGGTAAAGAAAAAACAGAATGCCCTGCCGCAGATGGAGACGAGAAGATTTCCGCAGGCAAAGTATCTGTTTATGCGGTGCTTTTTGCGGTCTCGATTCTCACTGTTTTCAAAGTTATTCCTTATCCGGCAACTCTTGCGGTCACCGTTGCCGCCGTGTTGATTTTTGACAGAAAAACCTTGCTCGGTGTGGATTACAGTCTGTTGCTGACGTTTGTTTTCCTTTTCATTTTTATCGGCAATCTCGGAAACATTGCTTCCGTCAGCGAATTCCTGAAAAAGATTGTTATCGGTAACGAGGTGATTGCGGGCATTGCGGCAAGTCAGGTGTTTTCCAACGTGCCGGCGGCACTTCTGCTTTCGGGATTCACCGATAATGCAAAGGATTTACTTATCGGTGTCAATCTCGGCGGTCTGGGTACTCTGATAGCATCAATGGCAAGTTTGATTTCGTTCAAAATTGCTGTCAAAGAAGACATAAAATCAGGAAGATATCTGCTTGTGTTTACGGTTGTGAACGTAGTCTTCCTCGCCGCAAACATAATTCTCCGGATTATCATAAAGTGATTTTTTTCAATGAAAAAGGACTGTTCAGGCGAACAGTCCTTGATTTTTTATTTTTCACTTACCGTGCGGAGAACTTCCTGTTTGAAGTCACCGTAAATTCTGTATTTCTTTGAGAAAATGATTAATGAAATGATTATCATAACGGGCGGAACGATGAACATAAGGAACGAAATTGCGCTCTTTGCGGTTTCGGTCTGAACAACAGCCTGACCGTCATAACCCGTCACGCTGAATGCGGCATACATGATGATTGCCTGAAGTGTGTATGCCATCTTCTGAAGAAAGCCTTTCATCGAGAAAGTGAGACTCTGATTGCGTTTGCCGGTCTTGAATTCGCCGTAGTCAACGCAGTCGGCAAGCATAACCGTCTGATTGACGAACATACTGCCCGTGCCGAGTGACGTGAGAATATAAAATAAGCCGAGGGCGGTGACGTTACCGCTGAAGCAGTAACCCATAAACGCCATACCGATGTAGCCCGCCGCCGCCATACTGAGCGAAAGCTTGTATATTGAGCGGTTATTCATAAATTTTGAGCAGACGGGAACAACGAGGATTGCAAGTACCGAGCCGACAGTACCCATCAGATTGAATTTTGACTGGAGGGTGAGGTCGCCGAGCACGGATGCGAAATAGTAACTGCTGATGCCTGAGGTCATATAGAATCCTGCGTTTGAAATCATCGCAAACAACATAAATACGAGAAGCTGATCGTTGCTTCTGATAACGTTGATTGCTGCCCTGAATGAGAATTTTTCGGGGTTGGCAACAACGTTTTTTTCTTTTGTTGAAAGAACGCAGATGAGTGCAAACACAATAAGACCGACGGATGCAATAACTGACCAGATTCCGAAGCCCCTGCTGAGAGAATCGGAGCTCATAGCGTCAAGCTTGCTTCCCGCAACGCCTCCGAAATATGCAACCGCAATAGGTGTGAAAATTGAAATAATACCCTGACCGAGACCCGAGAAGGCTCTCGCAATGGTGGAAACAAGGTTTCTGTCTTTTTCTTCGGTGGCGAAAGAGGGAACCATCGACCAGAAGGGGATATCTGCAAGAGTGTTTGTCATGCCCCAGAAGACGTAGAGTATTGCGGCATAAACGTAAAGACCGACAGAGCCTGAAGCAAATCCGGGATTATTGAAAAGCAGACAAAGAACAACTGCATTGAGCAGTGTACCGATAAGAATCCAGGGGCGGTATCTGCCCATTTTTGTTTTGGTTTTGTCAACCAGCATACCCATCATCGGGTCGTTGATTCCGTCCCAGATTCTTGCAAGGGGAGCGAGAATCAGAAGAAAAACAGGGCTGATGCCGAGCGCATTGGTAAGATAAATCGAGAGGTATGAATAAAACATACCGTAGCTCAGGTCAAGACCGACGGCACCCACGCCGTAACCGAGCTTTCTGCCGAGAGAAATCCTGTTCATAAAAATCTCCTTTCGGGATGTTGATACAATAAATATAATACTGTATCCGTCAACATTAATCAAGGAGAATTTGGAAAAGATTATTGCCTGATAATATATTTTACTCCGATAACAGTTGAATCCGCACCTTCATAAAGTGAAGAATAAATTACGGATACCCTGTCACCGACCTGCCAGTTATGACCGTCATATTCACGCACTGCAATGTTTTTGCCCGACATCCACGTGCCGTTGATATGAATGACTTCACCTTCGTCGGGTTTTATTACAATAACGTTATCGTTGACGGCGATAATTTCGCCGAAAAGATCGTTGTGCAAGTCCGATACGGCATTGCTTTCTCCCATAAGAGTATTTTTTTCAATCCACGCATCAAAGGTCTGTGCTTTGGGAATGTGATCCTTTCTGACCTCAATGGCAATGTTGGTGCCGTAAGCTCTTTCGGCATTGTCATATTTTTTCGGATGTGTTTTCTCAATCAGCACCCATACGTCGCTTCCCGAGGAGTAAACACCGATAAGACCGTAAGCAAAGTTTTTGTTTGCTTCGAGCGTGTTTATCATAATCAGCATATTGTCCTTGAAAAAAGCTTCGTCATAGTCGTTGAGCATGGAGTGTTCGGAATATTCCGTAGTGCCGAGGGTGATTCTTTTATAATTCTCAAGCTCCTCAACGCTTCTGACCGCATGGGTCGGCAGATGCTGAATACTGCTTATGTAGAGCTTTTCTCTGTTTGATGCACCCGCATAAATCGGCACGTCGTCATAGCCGTCGGGAATCGGATATTTTTCGCTTCTGGCTTCCGAATAAGGAATGCTTGACGATTGGATTCCAAGGAATTCGTTATTGGCGGTTACGCTTTCGGGCTCAAGAGGAAACGGATTTGTTGTGTTTGGAGCAACGGCTTCACTCAGCGAAAATCCCGCATATGCGGTGAGTACAACTGAACGTGACATATCCTGATAAATATCCAGTTCATAGTTTACGACGACTCTGTAATCGCCCGACCTTGAAAGGTTAAAATTCTTTATGTGATACACCATTTCTTTTTTAGCCTCAGGATTGAGCATATAGAGAGGCAGTTGGAAATAGTTTTCGGTATCGGGTTTGAGGCAGCTTACCCATCTGCCGTTTTCAAAGTAAAGGAGGTCAAAAACTTCTCCGAATAAAATGCCGTTTTTGAGTTTGTTTGACAATTCAACCGTAACGGTCGGGTCATCGCCGTCAAGTCTGAGGTCAGTGACAGTCATCCGCACTCCCTCGTGAGACGCGCCGCTGTCGGTTGAAACGTAGGTTTTTGAGGCACTTTTATCTTCGGGATTTTCAGGGTTTGTCATAAAAAGAATGACGACAAGTATGCACATCAGCATAGCGGTGATTACGGCAATAACTGCAGGTTTTTTGTATTTCAGAGTATTTCGGACTCGTTGTTTTATGCTTGTTTCACCGAATGCAAGGGGGCAGGCGGCGATTCTCTGACGTCTGATTCCGCATTCGAGAATGGCGTTTGCATATTCTTTGCGTTTTTCAATTTCCATATTACGGATAACTTTTTCGTCGCAGGCAAGCTCGATGTCCTTGCAGAAAAGATTATAGGAAATCCATACAAGCGGATTAAACCAATGTACGCAGAGAATGAGAAATCCGAGCATTTTGGTGATATGGTCGAAACGTTTCAGATGAGCGTTTTCGTGCGCTTCAACGTGTTGCAATGTTTCCTCCGAAAGTCCGTAGGGAATATAGATTTTCGGTTTTATAAATCCGAGTATGAAAGGTGATTCAACCTTTTCGCTCTGATAAATTCCGTCACGGAGAATAACTGCATCCCTTACTCCGTTTTTCAGTTTCAGATAGCTGATAACGGCATAAATCATAAGAGCGGCAAACCCGATAACCCATATGATGGAAGCGACCGTCATAATAATCAGCAACGGATTTACCGTCTCAACGTCGGGAGCGCAGTATTCGTTGAATATTATTGACCCGTCCTGAATTCCGATACTGTATGAAACGGGATTGTTGCCGATGTATCCCAATATTTCCGCTCCGCTGATATTATCCGGAGTATGGGCGTGTATAATTTCCTGCGGTATGGGTCTGGCACTTGTCGGAATAAGACTGCGCATAAACTCGACAGAAAACGGAAAAACAAGTCGGATTCCGACCATGGCCCATAGAAAGCCTCTGCACCATTTTGGGAATTCACTGCGGATAAATACCAGTCTGTATAGTATAACGGCGAGAATCAGCCAGCTTGCGTTGATACTCATATTCAGAATTTCACTGAAGAAATCAGCCACATCATTCACCTCCCGCAGAGTCGATCATCGCCCGGATTTGTGCAATCTCCTTTTCGGTGAGTTTTGTATGCTTTGTGAAAGCGGCAATAAAAGAGGGGAGCGAGCCTTCAAAGGTTTTTTCAACCAGTTCATCAATTTCCGATGCCTGAACCTCGTCTTTTGTAACGAGTGAGGTGACGGTTGAATTTTCGTTTCTGACAACGCCTCTGTCTGAAAGTCGCTTGATAACGGTATATGTGGTTGTTCTGGACCAACCGAGTTTTTCTTTGCAGAGAGCGGCAAGCTTTGAACTTGCAATCGGTTCGTTTTCCCAGAGAATGAGGCAGAAACGGTATTCGCTTTCAAAAATTTTTGGTGTCGACATAATCAAGCCTCCTTGTCTAATGTATTAGACAAGTGTAGTCTAACACATTAGACAGAATTTGTCAAGAAAAAAATCCGCTGATCTGAATCAGCGGATGGGCAGACAATACTGTCTGTTCTGGTATGATGCGGAAAAAATTATTCCTCCATCTGTTTGCCGAGAAATGATGCGGCAATCTGTGCGAGTTTGATTTCGGTCTGGGTGGGGCAGGAGCCGTTTTCGTGCATAAGCATAACCAACGATCCCGAAACGTCGCCGCCGCCGACAATGGGAAAAGCAACCGCAGCTTCTTTTTCAAGCCCCTCAACGGGTTTCATTCTTTCGCCGTCGATGACACAGACAAAGTTTTCGCGTTTTTCCATAGTGCTTTCCAGACTGCGGCTGACTCTGCGGTCAAGCACCTCTTTTTTGCTCATACCTGCAGCAGCGATAACCGTGTCACGGTCGGTGACAATAACGGGCAGTCCTGTACCTCTGAAAAGCACTTCGGCATACTGGGCTGTTATTGAAGAGAGTTCACCGATAGGCGAGTATTTTTTGAAAATAACCTCACCGTCCGCATCCGTGTAAATCTCCAACGGGTCGCCTTCACATACAACATTGACACCGAAAGCCTTGTCCGTCCGGTGATTAGCCTTCTGGACTATTGTGGCTGATAAGTTACCTTCGATGTCCCAATTAAAATTTACGACAGTACCTCTATATCCCGCTTCTTCAAGCTGTTCTTTGGTAAGCGTTCCTGACTTAAGCAACATAGCAATATCTGACTTTAGCTGTATTTCAATGGCAGGCTCTTTTCCGTCATAAACATAGATTTTTTCAATAATCAGAGATAAATCGCCTTTATCAAGAGTCTCCTTTGCAAGCAGGGCACGGAATATATCGATTGCTGTTTTTGCGATTCGGTTAACCTCTATGGTTGTGTTTCTGCGTTCAACCGTGAGAGAAATTTGCTTTTCCAAGCCTTCGATTTTCTGCAACAGCTCTTCTTCGATTTCTTCGTAAGTTTCTTCGATAATATCACGGTTGGCTTCTTCGCATTTCATAAGCTCACGGATTTTTTGCTTTTGAGTCGCTTTGAAGCTTTCTCTTGTTTTTGCCAAATCAACCTCTAAATCCGCAATGGTTGATGCAGATGTGTTCATCATTTGCGGCTCGTCTTTAATCGCTTTTTCAAGCTCAGCTATCATAATATCCGCATTCATCATAACCCGCTCGATATATTTTTTGAGCATAGTGTCAAGCAAATCAATACGGATATGATGTGAGGTGCACCCCTTTAAACCTCTTTTATGATACGTTCCGCAGGTGTAAGCAGGTGCCAAATCGGGTCTGCTCATTGAAAACATAGGACTGCCACAGTCACCGCAGAAAAGAAAGCCCGAATAGGTTGTATCGTATTTCTTTATGCCTCTGTAATTAGATTTTGTTCTTGATTTCAACTGCTGTTGAGCTTTCATAAAAGCCTTGACTTCTACGATTGCTTCGTGGTGATTTTCAAAAACAATGTGTTCTTCATTATCTAATTTCTTTTCGGGACCGTTGATTTTAGTCCGTGTGTATTTGCGCTGACGAAGAGTTCCGATATAAAAATCGTTCTGCAAAATTCCGCTGACCGTAGGTATAGCCCATATCGAACTTGCTTTGATTTTAACCTCTTTTTTGCCCTTGCTCTTTGCCGCTTCGGCTTCCTTGCGTTCCTTTTCTATCATACGGGGCGTGGGAATGTTTTGTTCTGTGAGATAATTCGCAATTTTTTTGTATCCCCAGCCGTTATTGTAAAGCTCGAATATCTTCCGAACAACCTCTGCAGCCTTTTCGTCAATCTCAAACACCATGTTCTTTGTGTCAACAAAGTAGTAGCCGTAAGGCACGGCGCACACCCAATTCGCTCCGTTTTGACGGAGTTCAACAACCCGCTTTACCTTTTTGGATGCATCGGTAACAGGCATTTCATTTAGCAAAAACCGAACCTGAATATTATTCCAGTCATCGTATGTCGGATAGTCAATACTGTCGCCGATTGATATGATTCTGACCCCGGCATCCCTCAAATCTTCAAGTTCAACAAGACCTCTGCTGTTTCGGCGTGAAAAACGGGAAAAGTCCTTGATAATCAGAATCTGATAGTGTCCGTTCATCAAAAGAGGTCGCATCTGCTGATAGCTTTCTCTCTGCTCAAAAGTGTAACCGCTTCGGTCACGGTCCTCATAATAATCAACCTGAGCATCGGGAAAAGTTTGTTTTATATATGCTTTTATTATTTTTCTTTGGTTTTCAATCGACGTATTATCTCTGTCTTTTTCCGTATCAACGGAAATTCGCATATACGCCGCTATTCTTTTTGTGCTCATCCAAATATTACCACCAATGTTATATTAAATATATTCGTTGTTCAACAAACAACATTGTAACATAATAATTTTGTTTTTTCAACTGACTTTGAGAAATTAATTTGCTTTCGGATGTTACATGTATGTAGGCAGAATAATTTCTGCCTATACAGAGCTGCACTCACCGTGCCTCTCTGTCACGCTCTCTCAAATTCTTTTTTGCGAGAACCATTTTGTTGTGTACGAGAAGCTCCTTTGTGTTTTCAACAAGACTCTCCTTGCCTGAAACAAAAACACAAACCACATAGCCTTTGTTTTTCCATTCTCTGTATTGCGGTCTGAGAGATTCATAAAACTCCTCATTGTTTCGCTCCTCCTGAGATAACCAAAAATAAGCTATCTTTGTTTTGTCGCATACATCCAAAAGCAAATTTTATCCTCCTTTCCTTACATATTTTTCCTCATACTCGGGTCTGCTATACGATTTAGTAATCTTTTCTTATCGGACATCCTTGTCCTTGTCTTTGTGAATAATTCGTTTCGGTTTTCTGAAACGTGACGTACGCTGTTCATATTCGACTCGTCTTGCTTCGTTAATCAACTCAACAACACGTTCATCACCAAAGAGTCTTCTTACTAGACGGAAGTCCTGAACTTCGTGTGTGAGCTTTTCATTTTCACTCCGAAGCTCGTTGTTCGCCTTAACATATTTGTCACTGTCAACTACTCGGCAATTAAAACGAGCAGTCATTCCGTCGAGTCTTTCCTTAATCTCAAAGCAACGTTTGACTGCTGTCTTTGCAATCGCAAGGAGCTTTTTTATCAGCGGCTCTACGAACTTTGTCTTGTAAGTTTTTGCTGACATCAGAGGCGGAGGCTCGGGCAGTTGGAACTCTTCTTCATCGTAAAATTGATTAGAGATTTCTTCCATCTCATTTTCAAACTCCAATAGGTTTGAAACTCTTGCATTGAGTTCATCAACCTTTATGTTCAGTTCTTCGGATTCCTTCGTGAGCTTCTCAACTTCTTCAATTCGTATCTTCTTTTTGTAATCGTAATCGGATAAATGTTTTTCACTCGTGCCTTTATGTTCCCACTCAATGCCATACTTTTGCATTACGGCTGCAAGTTCTTTCTTCTCGGCAAGTACCCATAGACTCCATTCCGATTCGTGCTTTGAGTTGCCGATGAAGCCTTGGTTGGCGAGTGCCTGCTTGAGTGATACTCTTGTATCCATTCCTCGTTTGCTTCCAGTTGTGAACGGAACAAAATCAATGTGAAGGTGCGGCGTCGATTCATCCATATGCAGATGTGCGGAGAAAACTTTCAGATACGGATTGCGTTCTTGGAACGATTGAAAATATTCGTCGAGTATTCTTTCAGCAAGTTCACCATTCTCATCTTTCGCACTCATATCTTCACGGTCACCAATCTGTAAAATGATTTCTTGAAAAGTTTTTTCCTGCTTACCCGTTCGGATTTTCTCATAGTAGTTTTCGATTTTTCTGTCGGCACGTTTCTGTTTTTCGTTGTACCTTTTCTGTGCCTCATCGAAAAGCTGATGATACACATCCGTTATTTCTTCGTTGCAGTATTCAATGTTTCTGTGAGTTCTTTCGGGGTCTGTGTTCTTCGCATTGAACTTTCTGCTGTTGTGATTGACCGAGCCTTTACCTACCATTGCACTTATCGTTCTTTTAATTTAATCAACTCCTTTAAAATTAAAAATCTACAAACCTTAAAAACGGTTTTGTTCAATAAGGTGCAAAGCACCGTCATTCAACAAAATTCTATGTCGCGTCAGCGACTGCGGTAACACCGCAAAATACAAGCAAAGCGAAGTATTTTATTTTGTTACTTTTGTCAAAAGTAACGCAAAAGCACTTTTGACATCCATAAGGCTATCAAAAGATGCTGTTGCGCCCTCCGAGGGGTATAGGCTTACTGTGGTAAGCCCCCAAGACGGTACAAATGCACCGTCTTGCGTGACGATGGTGACGACCGTGACGGTCTTTTACACGCCCTCTAAATCATCGTCACCATCGACACGATCGTCACGCAGAAGATGAAAACTCAACTTTCTTCCTGCGTGACTTCGACTGCTGCTGTAAGAAATGTTGTACTCATTCAGCAGTCGTGAAGCGTTGACGTTTAGCTTTAACGAGAGCGTATTTGCTTTCAGGTCAACGCCGAGAAGTGCAACAAACTCCGATGCACTTCCTTCCCAATCGGGATTGTTGGTTGTGATTATTTCTGCAACCTTTTCAAGAAGCGGGTCAGGTTTTTCTTTCCAAAGTTCCGCTTCCATTTCTTCAAGTTCCCACACCAACTGTTCTTCGTTTCGTATTAAATGAAAAAGCAAATCGGGTTGGTCTCTGCCTGAAACATCGAGCGTTGCTTTGTTGCTTGTGCGTTTTTCTTTTTGAAGAATCAATGCACCGTCTGCCGCACCGAACAATCCGTTGGTGCCTGAAATCATATCGTACTTGTCATCTGCTTTCAGTTTTCGTGTGTGATGAACAACCAAGATGCAAACACCGTGCTTGTCCGAAAGATTTTTAAGACGAGTGATAACCTTGTAATCATTCGCATAGGTGCTGTCGCTTTCTTCCTCACGGATTTTTTGAAGAGTGTCAATCATAACGAGAGTGGTGTCGGGATGCTCATCAAGGAATAACTGTATCTGTTCTTCAAGACCGTTTGTGAGTTTACCTGCCGAAACGGAGAAGTGCAGAAGGTCGGTTGTTTCGGTTCCGAACATACGGTACATTCTTTCCTGAAGTCTGCGGTAAGTATCTTCAAGAGCGAGGTACAAGACCTTTCCTTTTCTTGTCGGCAAGTCCCAAAGCGGTGTGCCTGTGCTTACGTGATAGGCAAGCTGTGTTACGAAAAAACTTTTACCAATCTTCGGTGAGCCTGCAAAAAGATATGTTCCCGGATAAAGCAAATCTTTGATGACCGCTGCGTTTGTGCAGTAAACATTTTCAAAAAGTTCCTGCATTGTTATCGTGTCAAGCGGTGCGATTTTATTTTTGTCTGCCATCGGTTTCCTCCTTTCTTTTAGAATTGTTTTTCTTTTCGGCGGGTACTAAATCATAGACATCAACTCCTTAATTTTTAATGAAGGGCAAAAACACCTTTCACTTATTTGAACAAACACCCCCGAAATGGACACCCAGATTTGGCTGTTTTCGGAAAAGTTCATAAAGAATTAAAAAAAGCCCTTCATTATGTATGAACTGGGAGAGGTCAAATTGTAGGGTGTTTTGCAAAAAAATTAAAATAGCCTTCACTTATTCCCACCGAGAGAAAGCGTTTGTACGCCCTAATTCCAAAATATTTACAAAGAATTCAAAATCCCTCTCATTATGTTTGCACTGGTAGACCCCAAATTCGGCATCATTTCCGAAAAGTTTTTAAAAATTTTTTTCGTGACGGCAAGAGTGCCGCCACAATTTCAATAATCATTCCGTGTTATCTGTGGGACGACGGCAGAATTGCTGTCATTTTCAACACCTCCACTTGTTTGGAATTAGAAGGCGTTTTTGCCACCTTGATTTCAAAAATATTTGCAGACAATAAAAAAATGCCCTCCCGAAATCGGGAAGGCAAATAAAGTATTATCTAAGATTAAATTCAAGTATTTGTTTTGTGCGTTCTGGTTATTTTAATATACTCTGATGGTGTCATGTTATAAAACCTTTTAAATGCCGTTACAAAATATGCCTGTGAAGAAAAACCGACTTCAATACATATCTCTTTTGATGACATTCCGTTGAGAAGTAAGTTCTTCGCCTTTTCAAGTTTCTGTCTCAAAATATATGAACTGAGATTTTCTCCGATCTCTCTTTTGAAAACCTGCGACAGATAATCTGATGAAATTCCGCAATGCTCTGCAACAGCAGAAACGCTTATTTTTTTACAAAGGTTTTCGTTTATATATTTGATGCAGTTTCTTATATGAGGAGAAAATTCAGGTTGCTTCTTGTTCTTTTTCACATCCTGCGTCAATTTTAATATTTCAATACCGAGGCACATAAATATTTCATTTTTATCCGCAAGCGAATCAATCGTTTTAATAACTCTGTCCGAAAATTCATAGGCTTTGTTTTCGTTGAGTCCGCCTTGTATTGCATATCGGGTTGCAAGGGTGATTGCGCTTACCGCCATATATTTATGCTGCATCAATTCATTGTCGGACATTTTGCCCATAACAATAAGAGAATCAAGATTTTTTATCTGCATCATCAATGAATCAATATCGCCTTGCTGAACGCAGGAAAACAAACGGATTTCTGCACTGTATGGCGTGTGTTTTTCAAGAGTGTTTTTTTCTATCGTCTTGACGGTTACGAGTTCGCCTATGTTCATTGAATCACATCTTTTCTTTCAGCTTTTTCATTTCTTTTTTCAGACGATTATTGCATAAAACTTCCCAAAGCGGCATAATCAGACCGCCACCTAAACGGCAATGCGCCTCATTCATTGCACCGTAATATGCAACTCTGAAATCCGCATATTCGGATAGTTTATATTTTTGTTTGTATGTCTCGTATAAACCATAGGCATCGCCCCACATATTACGAAGCTGGAACAAATCATATTCTCTCTCTGCCCACATACAAGCGCAAGGGTCAATGAAGGCTGTGAGTTTTAATGTTTTGGGGTCAGCCATTATGTTCATTATGTTGAGGTCGCTGTGAACGAGAACAGGAGATGAGTTTTCTTCGGGAAGATTATTAAAGATTTCAGTTGCTTCACAGAGAAGCTTCAAATTTTTCTTGCTGAACTTTCCTTTTTCGCTCAATTCTTTCAAACCGGCAATCCAAAGCTCTTGCTTTTCTTTTTTGTAGTATTCAAGCCAACTATCATAACAAGGATTTGATAACTCACCGAATTTGTCATTTGTAACGCTGTGCCATTTAAGCATACCCGAAACAACATCATCAGCAAATTTCTGTTTCTGACTCTTGTTTTTTAACAAAAACAACGGATTTAACACATTTTGTCCATCAACAAAGCTCATAGCTAAAATTGCCGTTTCTTCATCTTTATGTGTAAAAAGAACCTTCGGCATTTTCACACTTGTGTTTGCAGAGAGGATGTTGAGCTGCTGAGCTTCTTCGTACTGGGAACCCTGAATTCTGTATGCTTTGACAGCGATTGTTTCTCCGTTTGAAAGGATTGTTTTATAAACTCTTCCGTAACTGCCTCCGCCGATAAATTTAATATTCGAAACTTTCTTGTCGAGTTTTTCAGAAACAAGTTCAGGTATTATCGGCAATATATGTTTGTTACTGTTATCGAGAATTTTCATTGTTATTCCTCCGCAATTCTTCTTTTAACAATTTGGTATGCAGTTTTGCTTTCGGGTAAAAACGAAAACAGTTGGAAGCAATGGCACATACCCTCAAATTTATGAAGCTCGGCATCTGCACCGGCGGCTTTCAGTTTTTCATAAACTCTGTCGTTATCGCTTTCATCAAGCTCCGCAGTTCCGCATATCAGAGTAACTTTCGGAAAATCTTCAAAACTGCCGAACAACGGTGAGATATACGGATCGGTTCTGTCAACATTCAGAACGTACTTTGATATTCTTCTAAGCAGATGAAGGTTATCTTCGATTTTCTTATGCTTTGCTATCCCGTAAAACGGATCTGTGTATGCATTTGTGATTCTTGAATCACCGCTTGATGTTGCATCTGCCCAAAGAGAAAAACAAACAATATGATTCGGCATGGGATAACCGTTATCACGAACCCACAAAGATGATGTCATTGCAAGAGTTGCACCTGCGCTGTCGCCGATAAAAACAATATCAGAATTATTGATACCTTCGTCAAGCAGATGAAGATAAACCTTTACTACATCGTGCATCTGAGACGGAAGCTGATGTTCGGGAAATCTGCCGTAATCAACATTTATAACCGTTGCACCGCAAAACAATTTGCTGTATTTTTCGGCGAGCCTACGGTAAAAATCGTTCAGTTCAATTTTGAAACCGCCGCCGTGAATCATAAGTATAACTTTTTCTGTTTTGCAATTACGGTTTATGAGCTTTTCATATTTCACATCGTCGGTTGTATGTTTTGAATGGATAAAGTTTTTTGAGGGCTTGTATTTTGATTTTTTATCCTTCGTCAGCTTTGCCGCGTTGTCGGACAGCTTTGAACTGTCAGATAACGGCGAATGAAAAATCAAACGCAATGTTGACATAAATATTTTTGAAATCAGAGATTGCATAACATCACCCGTCTTTCTGATTGAAATTTTATCACAAGAAAAATATAAATACAACAATCTTACAATTTTCATATCTGCAAATCAAAACAATCAAGGAAATATGAAAAATGGTTTCAAAGAAAAACTGCCCTCACAGATGTGAGAGCAGTCGAGAACAACGTTATTTATAATTTTACACCTTTATAAATATAATACGGTTTTGAGAATATGTAACTTCCGTCTTGCTGTGCTGATTTCAGATTGTCTATAAAACCATCATATTCATTCTTGGTTAATGCCTCTGTGTTTTCCTTGTGAAGCCAAGCTATATCCAAACTTAAATCATAACCGAATGTACCTTCTTTATATTCTGTTTCAACAACATTATGGACACATACAGAACTTTCGAACAATTTGCTCTTATTGAAAATCCCGTACATCCTTCTGCCAATCCAACTGTCAAGGTCATCCATCCAAGGCTGTTTTGTTACGGCGTAAGCATGAACTGCTTTTGAAATAAGGTCTTTGTTTTCACCGTTATATGCAACACTGTCCCAGTCACAGTTTACGCAAATTACAACTCCGCCTGGTTTTAAAATTCTGTGTATTTCACTTACCAATAAATCTTTGTCAGATACACATTCAAACATATCGGCAGAGAATATAAAATCAAATGTATTGTCCTCAAACTCAAGTTTTTTTGAACAATCCATTATTTTGAGTTTAATGGGACTTTTGTATTTTACATCTTTAAACCATTTATCGGTAATATCAACACCTATAGCCTGATGTATTTTATCAGGAAATGCTTGTTGTAATCCTACAAGGAATCCCGCATCACGGCAGCCCAAGTCTGCAACAACTGCATTATCGGGTAATTTTATTTGTTCAAAAATGGCTTTATTTAATGATGAAAACTTATTAATGCTCATATTATATAACCTCCAAAAATTAAAAATACTGTTAACAGCTATATGCCGTTAACAGTAATGTAAAAGGTAAACTTTTCTCTATCACTCTATCAGGCACACAGCATAATAAGCCTGTACCCAATACAAGATACAAGCTATCTTCGTCTGCGTCGAATAGAGATAAAGAACATACCGATTTCCTCCAATTAAGATTTGAATAAATTATACTACAATATTTTAAATTTGCAAGTATGATATTACTACTCACATAAAAATATTTCAATGTGTTTCTTAGACGCTTGCTACATTATGGCAGGTGTTTTTTGTTTTTATCCAAATTGGAAGTAAGGGAAGCGGTTATCATTTTGCCACAATGCTATCAACGGGCAACAAAACAATTGAATATCTGACTGACGCAAACACATCTATATTGTTTTGTGTCGTTTTGTGTCGTTAATTGTCACAAAAACAAACAATCGATTTTGTCCAAAAGGTAGAAAAACAAAATTTGCGAAAACTTTTCCGTAACATTTTGCATTTTTTGTCATATATATAGATTCAAATATTAAAATTCTACTTAATAAAAATCATAGTTAGTGATTTATCAACATATGAGAGTGTTTTTCAAACTTCTCATTTTTATATATAATAACTTAAAGAAAGGAAATAAATATGAAAGAAAAAAATGAAACAAACATTTTGCGTGTTATCGCAACGATTTTTCTTGTGGCAATTATTGTTCTCCAAATAATTGAAAAAATAGTTTCTGGCGTTATGTTTGATGCAAACGACAATTCTTTCTTTTCGATATTTGCAGCGGTATTACAGTCTTACAGTAATTTAATACAATCAACAAAAGCATGGGCTACTTTTCTATGGCTTGCCTTTGTTTCGTGTCTCTGTTATTCAATTTACAAAAATGAGACAAAAAAATACCTGCTTATGTGTATCTCTTGCTTTATCAATATTATTTTAGCAGGAGGATTTTCTATAGAATATGTGTCTTATTTAAAAGATACTATAAAATCCGATTGGGAAATAATTACTGTTCTTTTGGGAACACTAGTGATTCTTTATTTATCTACAATAGTTGTAAGAAAAAACAAGGAAATTTTATCTGCTTTTCCGAAAGAATATCTTGCCAACAGGAACTATCTAAAAGTAATCGACAAATCATTTGAAAGTTTCGATGATGAGCAACTCAGTGAAACAGAAGATTCTTTGGGAAGTTATTTAAATGAAAATGAAGTTCATACAGGCGATGAATCAAAAGAGTCTATACTTACAAACACAGATTCTATTTCTTCAAAGGATAATGACGAAACATTTAATCAAAAGGATGAAACAGAGACTATTGAAGATTCTAATTCAATTGAAAACAACGCAGAAATAGTTCTTGAACATCCTATTTGGTGCAGAATTTACGACAAACGAATATTCAAAGCTGCTAAAAGAAAAATTATCCACAAAAGACAGCTTCAAGACTATGAAAGCGATTTGGAATTCGGGACATATGATGCTAGCAATATTATAATATATGTCTTTTCCTTTTTAATCGTTTTGGGCATTATAGGATATGTTGTATTTAGAGGCATACAGAATAATGATTCGCCGGATTTGTTGGCCCAAGCTTTTAAATCCCTAATAAACTTTGTTACCCAAATTGGTCCTGGCGCAGATCAAATAGGTAATGATTTGTATCATGCTGTATTAGCAATAGGAATAATTTTATTAATTCCTATTGTGATCATATTATTGACATTAACAGTTTTCTTTTTGTTTAGAGCAATCGTTCATTTTGTTCTACATAGTAAAAGTTTGACTCCTCATATTAGTTCCTTTTCAAAACAAATTGAGCTCTTTTTCTTTGGAACCATACGAGGTGTGATGTTTTTCTTGTTGTTTATCCCAGATTTTATAGCTACTATTTTTCCCACACTTTTTGGTAATGAGATACAAGACTCTTTTAAAGAAGAGTTAAATCGAAATAAAAACAAGAAAAAATGAAGTCAAACAAAAAACTAGAATAATAGAAAGGAAGAAAGTAACTTGGACGAAAAAACAAATGATAAAATTGTTGAAATTTCTGAAAACAACAATGTTGTATCAAAAACAAATAAAAATTATACAGCTAACGCTTTAAGATATGCAATTGCCTTACTTACAATAGTTTCTTTTTTCACAACAAGTAATGGTCTTAAAAATTTACTGGTTGGTAACCATAGCATCACATCATATTTTATTTCATTTGGAATTCAGGTTGTTGTTTTGGTTGTTGGTTCAAATCTGTGGAATATTATTGAAAACACATATAAAAAACATAATAATGGTAAAGAGACAGTCAAAAAAATCGCAGCTGTTCTGATAATTGTTGCGTATTTATTTTCAGTTTTTTTCTCATCTTTTTTTAGTTATGTATTTATTTCAACCAATGTATATTCGAATGTTGCTTCAATAAATTACAACATTGAGCTGGAGAGCTTTATTACAAGAGAACTGAAAAATCTCAAAGAAATAAATCAGCTTGAAGGAAGAATTATTTTAGAACAAATTCAAAGTAATATGCCGGAACTTCAAAAAATTGTTGATGATTTGCAAACAAAAGCCTCTGAAGAATTGGATGATACATTCAACGAATCAACTATCTCAAAGGTCAGTTTTTATGGCACAGAAACCGGATTTGATGCAGAAGCGTTAATTGCTTCATATGAAAATTTGAACGAAGCACAACAAGTTCGAGCACGTGCTATAGAACAAGCTCTAAACGGTATTGCTGCTGTATATGAATCCGAATATGATAGTTATGAAAAAATATACAATACAATAAGTGTAGGTATTAAAGAATCAGATATTTCGTCGCTACATAGTACAATAACAAGTAGCAGAAACAATCTTATTTCCATGCGAGATAATTTGGATAATTTGTCAGATACTAACAGTACTTTTAATAATACTTTACAAATTTCTAAAAATACACTTCGTAGCAAATTAAATTCTTTAATAAATATATATGATTCATATTTGGTGTTACTTCAAAATGCATCTGAAGATAAAAATATAGTTTTAGGTCAAATTGATGTTGACGATCTTTATAAAACGATATATTCAGCCGATAAAATAGATGATAATGAGTTAAAGACTGCAATAGAATCTCTTCAAAAACTGTTGCAAGCATATCAAGAAACTACCGAATCGGCAGAAATAAAAAATGAAATAATGTCTAATTTGTCTAATTGTATTGTATATCTTGGAGAATATCAAAAGTATGTTGCTTTGGATGATGCTATTGCAAAATACGAAAACACTGTTTTAAATCAGGTTTATGTTATTGAAGTAACTACTAAAGCAATAACTACGGAGCCTTCAACAGAAGATACTACAGATATTTCAGAAACTACAGAAAGTACTACCAATATAACCACCCAACCACCAACAACGATTCTTTCCGAAACCAAATCTGAAACAGAAACAATAGAGACGACCACTCCGCTCACCACCGGAGAGGAGGGGGAAATTGATGTTAATATCGTTTATGAGAATGAATGGAATGAAGCAAAAAGAGTTGATATGGGCAAGTTCATTAAATTACTTAAATCATTACCAGATGTAAATGTTTTACTTAAATTGGTTGAGGGACAGTCCACCTATGTTAATGCCTTAAAGGACTATAAAGAATATCAGACCGACACAATTTATGAGGCTTATAAATATAGCAGAAATAAGTTGGAAGGAATAAGCGAAGTTGAAAGCGCCATTTTATATTTTTTTTCAGATTTTCCTCTTATGGCATGGTTTAGTTTGATAATGTCATTGTTTATTGATTTTACACCTTTCGGTGTTGGAATGTATTTATCTTTGAATGAAACATCAGAAAAAAAGAGCCGTTGCAGTTTGATTCAAGACAAAAATCAAGAAGCAGATGAAAATGTAAACTAAAAACGTAAGATAAATGTGGCAATAAAGCTCTTTTTTTGAGCCTTATAAAAGCAATAACACCATTACTAAAAGCTGTACAGCTGTTGGTAATGGTGTTTTGTCTATTATTCTGATTTAATCATCTTTCGGTTGAAAGCAAATGCCTAAATTGGTATATCTGTTAAGAGAATTCTTCCCTTGTTTTATAAAATCCCAAGAATCCTTATAATTACTTGTTACGGAAAAATCTGATTCTCCTATAAATCGTAAAAACTCAGGAACTTTATCTTTATAGGTTTTTGCAAATTTGAATGAATTATTCTCTTTTTCTTCGTCACTGCAGTTAAGTTGGTTATACAACACGTGATCTAAATTACAGGACATATAATATACACTATACGGCACATCCCATATAGATTGTTTGGAACACAATTTATTGATGTTTGTACTTTTTCTCTTGTTTCGGGATTCAATTCCTTTTTTATTTTTTGTGCGTATCTCAGTTAATGAATAAAATGGTTCTGTTGCGTTTTCATCTTCTACAATACACTCATCCGGAACATAGGTGCCATCTGTATCAACAATGTGTATAATCTCTTTAAAATCATCTTTATTCAGATGATTGTTTGAAGCGTAGTGATTAATTTCACCTGCAACTTTTGTAAAAATATTTTCTTGAGATGTTTCGTTGAATTGAGTTGTGATATCACCATGTACTACATGAACATATACTTCGTTACTACTGTATATTCGAGATAAGATAACAGCCAAAGCATCTTGGTCTGAAGGCCCTTCTACAATCACAAAAACTATTTTCTTACGAGCCACTATACTCACCAGCCTCTCTGAAAGCAAAAGCGATTTCATAGTTGTTTGTCGGCTCGTAAACAGGCTCATCTTGTTCACCTAAAACAATATCACGATAATAGAAATCACGAAGATTATTATTTGTTTTGATATTGCTCATACGAATATATCTATTTTCTTTATTAGTAGTGGTAAACGCAATGAATCCTTTATCAAGTGTTTCAAGAGGTCTTAAATTATGTGAAGTGAAAATTAATTGACCTTTACCTTTTTCTGAAATTATTCTGAGAAGTTCGCCTAACAGATACTCGAAAACGCCGGAATCCAGTTCATCAACAGCAACTGTAATAGAGTCATTATTATAGACTACAATTAATAATTGCAAAATAGATATAATCTTTTTTATACCTTCAGATTCATATTGCAAAGGAATTTCTTTGCTGTTTTTATGTGACATTAGCTGTATTTTTGAACCGACTTTTCCGTTTTTAAGGAGTTCTGTTCCCAAATCTTTAACACTTATGGTTAACCCAGGGATTATTTGAGTCAATACAACATTCATATTTGCGATAACATTTTTTACAACTTCAAGCGCCTCTTGTGGAATAAGTGAGGGTTTATTTAATTCTATCATTAAACTTCCAAAAGAAGTTTTACGCTTTTCTCTATCCTCATATCTAAAAGCTAAAGGAAGAGCATTCATTGAAATCAAACCGGAATTAGTAGTATTAATAATAAATAATTCATAATTACCAAACCAAATTAAAGCCTCAAAAAGATCTAAATGGCGTTGCTCTTTACAGTTTTGTCTAATAATATTTAATAACTCCCAAGAAAATATAAATGTTCTTGATGTAGACATTGTAAGCTTTTTTGCGGTAAGAAGTTCTGTTTTTTTCTTTTGGCTAGTCCCTATTAAAATTTTATATTTACTATCTGGTACAAATACTTCGTCAGTTCTTGTATCAACAATTGGTCCCATTTTTGTTTTTGAGTTTTCGTCTGCAAAGGAGTATGATAAAACCTCATCAAAGATAGTTGATTTATATTTTTCATCAACTAAATCTTCTTGATTTATGTTTTGCGTCGTTTCATCGATATCTTTTCTGATACTGAATTCGTAGTTAACTATGTACTCGCCTAAAGTTTCTTTATTTTTAACTCTCAAATTAAATTTTAAAGTAGCAAACGAAGCATCGACATTAATATAATCCGCAAAATATGCAGGTACACTCTTTCCTGACAAAACAAGTTTAAGCAAAGAAAGAGCATCTATCAAAGCGGTTTTTCCAGAACCATTCTGTCCATATAATCCTAAAACACTAGATTTGAATGCTTTTCTATTGTTTGTAAATTCAAGAATTCCATGTTTTACATTTTTAAAATTGATTATCTCTAAACTTTCAATCCTAACAACCATTTTTTTCATTGCTCTATCCTCCGTTTCGTATCTCCATAGTCATTTTAGCATATACCCAACAATATGTCAACAACAAACAGGCAAAACGATACATTTTGTTTCATTTTGCTTGTTTGTTTGTCGCTTTTGCGTGAACTTTGTTTCTTTTAGATGTTTTTAAAAAGTTACACCATTATCTATTCATTGATAACAATCTCTCTTGCCCTAGCTTCAATGCTATTAATTCTTCGAACCCATTCCATTTGGTTATCTTCTTTAAATTGCTCTGTGATTCCCTCGTTGACTTTCATTTGTTCTACCAACCGAGAGAACATAGCTAATGCCTGTTCATCAATTTCTACAAGATTAGTCCATAATGTTCCATTCATAAGCATAATGTTATAAGACTAAGATGATGTATGTTAAATTATCGTTCGCCGAATTTTATGTTTGCTGTACTGACACCTCTCGACCAAAGCTATTATCCAAAATCAACACAAATTCATTTTTGGCTAATAGATATCGATTTAAACAAATGATATTTCTTCAACGTTTCCCTCTTGTTCACGAATATTCAAATATTTTCACGGTTTTGCTTGACGAGCATTAACATTTGTGCTATTTTATACTTGTATCTACGGCAATACTGTTAATAACCGTTAATGAAAGGGGCAAAAATCATGTTTATTGAAGAAAGACATCAGGAAATTCTCAAAATCTTATCAGAAAAAGGCAGAATATCAAATTCTGAGATTCAGGAAACATTTCAAATCAGCTATGACTCGGCAAAAAGAGATTTAAGACTTCTTGAAGAACAAGGACTTTTGAAAAGAACTCACGGCGGTGCTATTCCTGCAAGACAAATCGGCGGAAATGTAATTAAAAATCTTTCCCCCGATGAGCGTGTTGTTGAAGTCAAGGAAAACTACCTTGCGATAGCAAAAGAAGCTGTAAAAACAATTGAAGAAAATGACGTTGTTTATATCACCAATGCAAGTGTAGGTTATCTGATGGCACAAAACATTGGTAATGTTTGCTGTACTGTTGTTACAAACTCAATTGCAATTGCCGAAGAACTTCGCAAAAAGGAAAACATTACAGTTATTCTTGCAGGCGGCGAAATGCAGGCAAACGGTTGTTTCTATGACAGTTTTGCATTGTCGGTAATCAACAGACTTCGTTTTGATAAATGCTTTGTTACCTCTGCTTGTGTTTCTGCAAAGTTCGGTCTTTCAATTCAGAAGTCAAGAAGTGTTGAACTTACAAACGCTATCATTAACAATTCAAAAACAGTTTACGGTTTATATCCCGTTGAAAAAATCGGATTTGATTCTATAATCAGCATTTGCCATGCAAACAAGCTGAATTATATTATTACTGACAGCGATTCTTCGGAAGATGATTTAATGCAGTTCGAAGAACTCGGAGTTAAAATTAAAATAGCTAAATAAACTATCGTATAGAAAAAGCCATACAAGTTGATTTCAAAGTCAGCTTGCATGGCTTTAATTATTTGTGTTATTTGCGTTTTTCAAAATCGGATAAAAATTTCGTATGTGAATCTTTCATGCAAAAGAAAAATCATCAAAATTCTCCGACGATGAAGAGTTTTTTTAAAGATTTAAAAATGTGCGCGCAGTTGGAATTATACCCTATAATCCAATGCTTTGCAAGTAAAAAAATCATCAAATTCGTTGCCTTTGACAAATTCTGCATAATTAACAAAAAATTTGTGAAAATGCTTATAAAGTTATTAAATACTCCGTCTTGACCAAGACTTAGAAATATAGGATAATCTTCAATGGTGGTACAGAAGGAATAGGCATGACCGACTCTATTGGAAGGACGTGGTATAATGCCATTGCTTATTCTCTTTACTTGGAAAACACTACCGCCATTCCAGGCTTTTATTGTCTCCCTTCTCGAAATAACAGTTGTGTTCGTTGAGCATCTGTTCAAAAAGGATTCAAACGGCATAAAGAGTACAATTTCATTCATTGTTTCTGTAGTTGCCGTTACCCCGTTAATCTTGGTTATAATGTCAAGAGTTATGGCGGGTGGTGATAACATACCTGCTGATGTTTGGCAAGCAATCATTGATTACTTCTCAATATTCAGTACAATATCCTCGCTCAACGATTTCGTTGATGCTGTTTCGGCACTTTTAGCCTGTTAAAACAAAAAGCACCACTCATCACCGACTGGCCTCGGTTTTGAATAGCGGTGCCTTAAGTTACATTCAGCTAAGCGCTCTCTTTAATGTGCCTATCTGATATGTACCACCAAATTGACGCTCTCGTCCTTGTGACGGGGGCGTTTTGGCTATCTTTTGAATAGCGGTTAGTATATTATCATAAACGCAAAGAAAATGCAAGTGTTTTTTTAAATTTTTTGCAATTTTTCTATGTTTTATATTATTTATAAATGATTTACGGAACAGAGTTAATTATGAACATAACTGTTAATGATGCGGAATCGTTCAGAGTTTCACAAAAGCAAATGAGATATTGTTTTTACCGAACGGAGAAAAATTTCTGCATTATCCTCGATGAAAGATATCTCTTTAATGCATCTATTTCATAGAATCAAAGGGAGTGGTGTCTCCGTACATTTTTTCATCTCTTAATATGGGTAATAATCATATTGAAGAAGAATCTCGGCAAGTATCCCTGGAACAATCATCATAAAATCAATTCTGATGTTACAATCTCCCTTGCACGAGCTTCAATGTTATTTATTTGGGCAACCCATTCCATTTGGTCATCTGCTTTGAGTTGTTCTGTAATTCCCTCACTGATCTTCATCTGTTCTGCTATCTGAGAGAACATATCTGATGCTTGTTCATCAATCTCTGCAAGGTGAGTCCACAGTGTGCCATTCATAAGCATAATGTTGAACTGAACTCGTTTATGTTTCATAAGATGATCTTTGCGTTTCAGTCCCCATACACCGAGCGGTTTGTTTGCTTCGGCAGGTAATGCGATGTTGGGGATTATGTAGTCTGCTACTTGTCGGTAAGTGATGTTTGTTTTTGCTTGCTGTGTCATAGTTTTTGACCTCCGTATAATTTATTATTCCTTGCAACGCTTATAGAAATTAAGCATTGCATAACAGAATCTTTCACACGGTGTCAATGATATATGTAACGGGTCGCCTTCACGGATACGCATAGTGCGGCGGATTTCCTTGGGGATAACGACTCTTCCGAGGTCGTCGATTCTTCTGACAATACCTGTGGCTTTCATTTTATATCTTTCTCCTTATATTTTGGTTGCCTTGTTATTGTTTGTCAGAAATTGCGGTTTATACGGAAAATTTTTATTTTGCTGTTTTAATATGACCGAATAACTCGGGCGGCTTGATGTTTATATGTGCGTATGATATACTGAACCCGTAACATTGCGAAACGGAGGCAAAAACATGAAATACGATATAGCTGCATTTATATGGCCGTCATATACGGGCGATGAGCCGCGCACACGCATTTTCTGGCCCGAAGGCTACGGCGAATGGCAAACGGTAAAAGCGATGACCGATAAAGGCTACAAAGGTTGCCGCTGGCCGAGAATACCGACCTGGGGTTACGTCAACGAAGCCGACAGCCGTGTTATGGAAATGCAGATTGACTGCGCCGTTTCGTACGGAGTTAACGTTTTCATCTATGACTGGTATTGGTACGATAACCGTCCGTTTCTCGAAAACTGCATTAATGACGGATTCCTCAAGGCACGCAACAACAAGGATATGAAATTCTGTCTGATGTGGGCAAACCACGATGCAACCCATCTCTGGGACAAACGGAATTCCGACAATGACCTTTCAACCGTTATATGGAGCGGTGTTGTTACTCCCGAAATATTTTCAAACATCTGTGACAGAACGATTGAAAAGTATTTCAGCCGTGAGAATTACTATATGATTGACGGTTGCCCCGTCTATATGATTTTTGACATTGATAACTTTATCCGTTCTTTCGGCACGAGTGACGAATGCAGAAAAGGTATTGATGAATTCCGCAGAAAAACCGTTGAGGCAGGCTTTGACGGACTACATTTTCAGGTTGTTCATTGGCGCAACCGTGTTTTCAACTGGCTCGATGATTCCGACATCAATAAAGGTGTTGACTCTGCTGAGATGTACCGTTTTCTCGGAGTTGATTCCGTAACGAGCTATAACTGGGGCTGTTCAACGGATTTTGACGGCGATTATACCGAGATTACGGACAGATACGTTGGTGAAATTGAAAAGGAAACAGAGAAACTCAACATTCCGTTTTATCCGAATATTTCGGTTGGTTGGGATAACAACGTGAGATTCAATAAATTTATTCCCGGAGTTGTGGAAAACAATACGCCCGAAAACTTCAGGACCGCCTGCGAAAGAATAAAGGATTTTGCGGATTCGGCGCTTGAAAGCGGCATAATGAAAGCTCCGTTTATAACGGTAAACAGTTGGAATGAATGGACAGAAACAAGCTATCTTCAGCCCGATGACCTCTACGGTTACGGCTATCTTGAAGCGATAAAAGAAGTTTTCGGTGAATGATATTTACTATCCACGAAGCGTAGGTTGTGGTTTTGCCGATGATAAGTTATACTGTAACCGTAAAGGAGAAACAGCTATGGATAATTATATTACAGGTGCAACAATCAAACGCTTGCGTGAAGCAAAAGGTGTTACGCAGACTCAGCTTGCCGAGCAGATAGGTGTCAGCGATAAGGCGGTATCAAAATGGGAAACGGCAAAGGGTCTGCCCGATATTACGCTGATTGAACCGCTTGCAAAGACTCTCGGGGTTTCGGTTATGGAGCTTATGTCAGGCAATACGGTTATCAATAAAAATATTTCGTCAAACATACTGCGTTCAAAGTTTTACGTTTGCCCCGTATGTGGCAACGTAATCCGTACAACGGGTGACACGGTTATAAGCTGCTGCGGAATTGCTTTGCCGCCGCTTGAAGCGGAAGATGTTGACGAAGCACACGGTGTAACCGTTGAAAAGGTTGAAGATGAGCATTTTATAACGGTCAATCACGAAATGGCAAAGACTCATTTCATATCGTTTATCGCATATCTGACATCCGACAGAGTGCAGTTTGTCAAGTTTTATCCCGAAGGCAACGCAGAAACACGCTTACAACTCCGTGGCAGAGGATATCTGTATATCTACTGCAACAAGCACGGACTTATGAAAAAGAAGATATAATGCAAGAGCCGTCCGAGCTTAAAACTCGGGCGGCTTGATTTTTTAACCGACAATCTGTTTGCACGACAATATTTTTGAACCTGAGCAGGAAAGCTCAACGGTGTCGCCTGCTTCAAGGAGCAGCATATTTTCATGTTCTGATGCTTTTGCTTTGAAAATATTGTTTTCTGTGTCAATCAGATAAATATAGGTGTTTCCGTCGATATCGATATATTTTACTGAAGCGATTGCAACGGTTACATTCTTAATTTCATCGGCAGGAGTCTGAATTTCGCTTATGCCGAGCATAGCCTTGTATTTTGCGATACATTCTGCCTGCGTTGCGGCAGTTGTTACGATGTTGTACTGCTCAACATTGACTGCGGCATAAAGCTTCACAAGTCCGCCCGAATCCTTAAGCACCATAATATATGTGGGATTTCCCTCAACGTTAATCAAAGAGGGGAACGAAGCCTGATAGCCTTTTTCCTGAACTTCGCCCTCTGCGGCTGCCATTGCAGATTTTTCATCGGCACCTGCAATCGCATAATAACGGCTTTCGCCCGTTCTTTCGTTGGCAAGAAGGAAGCCTATGTTTGAGCTGTCGCCGTTAACTGAAGTTACACCCGTGTATATCCATATATCGCCGTCTTTGGCAACATAACCGTAATCGGAAACAGGCTTTTCGTCTGAGGAATCATCTTCTGAACTGTAGGTTGTAACCTGCTTGCAGCCCTTTTTGGCAAACAGACTGTTCATAAATCCGTTCTGATACATTCCGTACCAGTTATACTGTTCGCAGATAAGGTCGCCGTGGAAAACAACATCAATCCATCTCGGAATATCAGCAACATCATATCTGACGGTTTCGCCCGATACGGGGTCAAGCACGATGCAACCGATTACGGTTTTTCCTCCGAAGAGAGAAATTGTTTTATCAACGATTGATGCAACATAATAAGGCTTTCCGCTTTCATCGATTTCAAAATGAAGATTTTCGGTCATCAACGTGGGATATTCCAGCCAGATGTGTCTTTTTGCATCTTCAAGAAAATAGGCGGAGGGAATATATTTCATGCCTTCGGATTTTTCAAACGAAGCTGACATTGAAACGGGGTCAACGGTAACATAACCTTTGACGCCCTCTTTGTTGTTCATCCATTTGAAGAATCCTGCATATTCAAGAGCAGAAACCTTTACGGGTTTTCCGTTGTAGTCAATCTGTATGTAATCGTTCGAAACATCAAACTGGCTTACAACATCCGAAAGAGCACCTATTTCACGGTCGCCGAGCATTCGTGCCGATGCGGTATCCATGAGAGCAATGGAATCTGTTTCAACGGACTCAGATAAATCGGCGGTAAAATCCGAGTCATTAACCTTCAGAATTTTTGCATAAGAGGTTGCGTTGAACATAGTGCTGCCGATAATGCCTGCTCCGATAATGATAACAGTCAAGGCGATGGGCAGAATATAGGGCACTATTGAAAATCTGAATTCGCTGTGTTTCTTTGTACGTCCTTTTGAACCTGTCTTTTTTGAAACGGTTATCCAACCGAAATCTTTGCATCCTTTTGTAAGCCTACCGGCAAGGATTGCCGCAAACAGGGCAAGGATAACAATAACCCAAAAGCCGGGATTGTGGATGTTGATTGCGGTGCTTGAAATAAAAAATCCCGCTGCTGATACAATCAGACCCGTAACCAAGCCCGTAATCAAACCTGTAATAACAGGTACTACACCTGATTTTTTCATGTTTTTCACTCCTTATTAATGGCATTCATCTATAAGACGCTTTAAAAAATTTTTGGTCTATAATATTATGCCAAAATTTCTTTTAACAGTCAACAACACGCCTTAAGCAATCCCACCGCACCGGCGATTAGTGCAACGGGTAAGAGTAAAACGAATCCGCCGACGAAAATTGCGAGAAGAATAAATGCGGGCACTGCAATTGCAAGCAGTATTGTTGCAACGATTTTAGCTGCACCCCAAGTTAACTTGAATGCCAATCCTATGGCTTTGAAGAAAAGCCAGATTGCAAGAATCGAAAATATTATTTCAATCAATATAAATCACTCCTTGATATTATTATATTGCCGTCTGAATTATCCTTGCCGTCTTTTTTGTTTGATATCTCTACCCCGATAGTTCGTGCATATTCGGGATTCTTTGCAAGTTTTTCTGTCAGCCTGATGGCCAATATTTTCTGTCTCGGACTCATATGCAACACTCCTTCGTGTTTTCTTGACTATATGATAGCGCAACAAATCACAAAACGGAATGACACTTTGTGCGGAAAACATACTCTGTTTTTTCACAATAAATGCAAAAACGGTGCCCGGTTTAATTCCGGACACCGTAATTTATTATTCGCCTTTGATCTGATTGTATTTTTCTATGTTGATTTTCTTATCTGCAAGCATCTGCTCAACCCATAACTGCAGGGTTTCAACGGTAATTGAAATTCGTTCAAGTTCTTTCTGAATAAAAACAAAATCCTTGATTTCATCGTCATCTATCATACCGTCGGCGGTGATTTCGATAAGTCTTTCCTGGCTCTTTTTCATTGAATTGAGCGACGAAAGCATTTCGAGAACAATCTGTGCAAGGTCTTTGACCTTGACTTCGGGTACGTATTTTTCACCTATAGGACACTCTTTTGAGCAGTAATGGTTGCAGAGAGTCGGCTCGCCGTAAATTTCGGCAAGTAACATCACTTCATCGGGAGTTATCGGAAATTTGCCGTTTTCTATTCTTTCCAGACGCTCGGGCTGAATGGGATTATCCATAAGCGATGCCTTGTCACAAACATCGTCTCTCGTCAGGTCATGCTTTTTTCGTGTTTCTTTGTAGATTGTGTCTGCCATATTAATTCACCTTCATATAATATCGATCTTCTGAAAATATCAGACGGCTTTCAACTTTTACGGTTTTATGTAGTCGGGGAATTCAAGGATGTGTGTTGTTCTGTCGAAAAGTCTGAAATCCAGACCGTTATCCCACACAAGGCAAGGAATACCGAATTTGTTTGCGGTTGTGATAAAATATTCTGCTCTTTCGGAAAGATTTTCAAGATTGACTCTGTCTGTCCAGCCGAATTCTCCAAGCACAACACCGTAGCCTTTTTTGATTATAATCCTGTAAATATCCCTGAGGATTTTATACATTTCATATTTTTCAATCAGTGTGAGTCTGTTTTCGCAGTCGAGGAATTCGCTTCTGTGTGCCGTTCCGTAGTAGCAATGTATTGAAACAAGAACATGGGGGTCATCGGGAAGTCTGAGTGCGGAAACGGGTTCGGTTTCACAGCGTGCCGCATAGGTTGTGACTGAAACAAAACGGCTTTCGTTTTTGCCTCCGCTTTGGCGTATGGCTTTGAGTGCCGCAAAGTTGAGGTTATTGACCACCTCATAGTGCTCAGGAATACCGCTCCATTCGGTATCGCATCCCACTACTCTCGGCTCGTTCATTGTTTCAAAAATGAGGCGTTCGTCGTAGTCCTTGAAATACTCGCTCACCTGCGACCAGATGGCGGTGATAACCGCTGTTGCGTTTTCTTCGTGCGCTTTGTCGGTAATAAGCCAGAATGTGTCATCGTGATGGATATTTATTATGGCGTACATTTCACACTCGAGCACCCAGTCAACAATCTGCTTTACACGGGCAAGCCACTCGTCGTCAATCACATAATTCTCATCAAGGTGTTGTGCCCAGGTTATCGGAATTCTGACCGTTCTGAAGCCTGCATTTTTTACAGCTTCTATCATTTCCTTGGTTGTATATGGATTGCCCCAATAAGTTTCGCTTTCGAGACCCATTTTTTCGGCTGAACCCATTTCGCAGGCTTCAAGTGTGTTTCCGAGATTCCAGCCGTTGCCTAAGTTTTTTGCAAATTCAACGGATTCTGTCTGCGGTGATTCAGGGAAAAATACTGTGTCAACGATATTTGAAAAACAACTGCTGAAAAAAGTTACGACAGCGGTAATGAATGCAACAACCGACTTCATAATAATATCTCTCCGTATAGTTTGTTTACAAGATATATCTTATCAAAAAGCAGATTGAAAATCAAGCGGATGAAGCGTTATAGGTCCTGAACGCTTAAATGAAAACGCCTGAAACCGTTGATATGTAAGGGATTTACTCAAGCCGTTTCTCTAAATCGAGCAGAGCGGAAATGTAGTTTTCCGACTGTGTCCATGTTGTCTGTAACGGGTCAATTTCATGGATCAATATGGTTAATTTATTAGTATATGTTTACAAACATATAATTATTCATAAAATAAAAAATTAATCATTCTGAATGTTTATAATTAAAACTATTATACAATTTGTCTGTATGCAGATTCACAAAAAGCCGACGGGGGTTAGCTGGGTGCTCATAAAACAGTAATTTAAAAAATTTTTATTTAGAGCATCTGTCTGACATGGTTGGTAAAAAGTAGAACACGAGAAATTGAAGCATAGCTTCATTTCTCGTGTTTTTATTTTTCTACATCTTGAAATATCGCCTTTGTAACGAATAAAACGCAAAATCAGGGTTACAGGTCAAACTATACGCACCCCTCAATTACCGTACTCTGAAACCGTTGATATACAAGGGTTTCAGAACCTCTATTTGGTTAATTTTTTACAGTAACGGAAGTGATTTATATTTCTTGTTTTTTACAACAAAAAATATGTTATGTGGAAAAAGTAAATGCAAAATCGGGGCAACAGGTCAAACTATACGTACCCCTCGATTACCGCACTTTCAAACCCTTATATATCAACGATTCCAGAGCCTACTTTTCCTACGTTTTTCAAACTATTAAAAGGAGTTTTTTATTTTATGATTAATAACATTATTTCTTGTGAATTTAATATCGATACCGCTTGTGTTGAGGTGAAACTCGCCGACGGTTCAATGGTGTCAATCGATTGCACTGCAGTTGAAAACGAATATGCAAACAACATGTACGAAACATCAGAACTCGATTTTCTTATATACAATGAGCCGATGAGTTATGTCAGATTATTGCTCAGCGGCAAGGTGAAAGAATATTTGCGAAACAACACAGATTATACGCCGTTATCTGATATGAGATAAAATTTCAGCAGGCAACATCATTTTCGGTGTTGCCTGCTGTTTCGTTTAAACACATAACTATCGTACTAAGATTTTTTGTGGAAAAGCAGAAAATTATATGATATAATAAAGATAATTCTTCCATTTTTGTGAGGTAAAAATATGAGATTTAAAATATATGAAAGAAGCAACCTTATCAATTTTACACAGGATACAGTATATATGCAACGAGATAATTGGGATGATTATTTTTTCAAAACATCTTTTTGTATGTTTTATTGCTACTCTCCTGGTAAATTAAAACCAATCGGAAATTTGAAAATTGGTATCAAGGATATGGAAGAAGGAAAAATTGTTGATCATATGACTAGAGAGTTTGACAAACTCGATGATAATTATTTTTCACTTGGCCAAGATGAAACATACTATGCCAAACTTTTAGAGTTAGGCGAAGAAAAACGCATTGAAATTCTAACTGCCTTACAAGATGTAGCATTTAATCTTGACCACTTTAATAAAGTACGCTCAGAAAAAGTTATGAAAACTTCTCTTTTAAGAAGTGTTTCACCTCTTTCTGTTGAAGGGCAGTTGAATCGCATTGCTCACGGCGGGGCTAGACTTACAAAATACAAATTCTCTTACAATTTGTCGGACTCTGATAACGAAGAACATGATTCAAGCCAAATTACATTTGATGTTAATCCTAAATCAAACCCACCAACTAACATACACGTTTTGATTGGTAGAAACGGTACAGGGAAAACAACATTAATTAAAAATTTGATAAAGAGTATTCGTCAGCGTGACTTTAGCAACAACAGATTTGATTACGAAAAAATTGGGCGCCTTTCATCCGGTTCAAAATTTACGAATGTATTATGTGTTGCATTTAGCCCTTTTGATGATTTTTACCGAAATCGATAATGATGTTTCGGAAATACCATATTCATACATTGGTTTAAACAAACAGAGCGGGAATTTATTCAAGGAAATAGAGAACCAATTTTGTGATTCGTTTTCTAATTGTATGATAAATGCTCGAAAAAAGAAACTATGGTTAAATGCAATAAAGACGCTTAAGAGTGATCCAACATTTAACGACATAGCAATTGATTCTGTAGTGAGCACTATTTTATCTGATGAAAAAGATAAGCTTGCGCAAGATAAAACGGAATCTATCAGAGAAAAATTTTCAACTTTAAGCTCTGGTCATAAAGTAGTACTGTTAATTATTACATGCTGTGTTGATAAAATAGTGGAAAAAAGTATAGTTTTCATTGATGAACCGGAAAATCATCTTCATCCACCTTTACTCTCGGCATTGATTAGAGCTTTATCAGATTTGTTAATGGATAGAAATGGTGTTGCAATTATTTCTACGCATTCTCCAGTTGTATTGCAGGAAGTACCTAGTAGCTGCGTTTGGGCATTGAGGCGCTCGGATGAAAAAATAATAGCCGAACGCTTGGAAAATCAAACATTCGGTGCAAGTATTGGTTCATTAACAAATGAGGTTTTTAAGCTTGAAGTTACAAATTCAGGCTTTCATAAATTGCTGTCTGAAGCGGTATATAATTCAGGAAATTTCGGTGATTACGACATAATTGCTAGTCATTTTGATAATCAGTTAGGAAACGAGGCTGCAATTCTTTTAAGAACACTTTTAGCACTACATAAAAATGAGGAAAACTAATGAAAACATTATCAAAACCATTGCTTAACACCAAAGCAGAAGATATTTTTGAAGAATGTGTTAATGGGTATAGGGATGCTCAAAAAAAGAACAAACTGTTATCTTGCAAAAATTTGATTGCAACAGATTCTGCATCTTTTGATAATACTATCCCTCATAACGCAAACAATTTTTCTCAATCAACTCTTCCTGATGAGGTTTCAAATAAAGAGGTTTATTCGGTGTATGATGATAAGTTTGCTCGGCAAGGAAGTCCAGGAAGGCACTATTATGATACGATTAAATCGCAACCCCCGAGAGGTGTGTGTCCTATTTGTGGTATACGTATAGTTAACACTTTAGATCATTATCTACCCAAAAGCGAAGTGCCGACTTTATCGATTACACCAAACAATTTGATCCCTTCGTGCAGAGATTGTAATATGGATAAACGTGCAAACATTTCATTCGTTCCATCAGAAATGCCCGTGCATTTATATTTTGATGAAATCCCTAATGAACCTTGGCTTTACGTAAAAATCAAGGATAATTTTGAAACACTTTACTATGTTTCTTGTCCCGAATCATGGGAGGTAGGTTTGCGAAACCGAATGAAAAACCATTTAGATATTTACAACCTACACTCGCTATATAGCAGTCATGCTGCACAAGAAATTGCTGACAATATGATGCGATGGGAAAATCTGGTTAATCAAGCAGGCATTGATGAGTTGAAAATTCATATTGAAAGGGAATGCAAAAGTATAGAAAGTAACGATATTAATTCATGGAGGGCAGCTCTTTATCGTGCTTTAGTTTCAGATTTTGACAAACTAAAGGACTATTTGCAATCTATATAAAATCGTTACATATTTACTGATCGAGTGGGAATGTATTGCAGAACAGTTAAATAAAAATATATAAGCCATACACATTGACTTTTAATCAAGGTGTATGGCTTTGAATTTTTTAGTAATATTAAATTAACTTACAGTTTAAAATTATTCTCAACAAACTCAATCATTGCTTGTTCTTTATCTTGGTCGGGTTCCGAAATGAAATCCAAATCGGCGTCGTTGAACCAAAGATACGCAATTTCTTTTGTTTCATCATTCCAACCAACTATTCCGAACTTTTTGGGATATTCGCCGCCGTCGGCAACTCGCATCTGAAAGCCTTTATACTCAAATTCCGTTACGGGAATATCATAGTGTCCTTTAAGCATATCGGATTCAATCGGTTCGGTCAGGAACTTATAAGTTTGTTCAACTTCGTTTTTCTTGGCAATGTAGAAATCATCATATTTTGCCTTAACTGTCATTGTGTTTGTTTCAAATATGAAAAATATATCTTTATCATAGTCATAGTAAACACTGTCGTAGCTTGCAAAACCCGTGGGCAAGAAATTCTCTGCTTCATATTTCTCACGGTGATATTCATAGATATACCGTTCAACTGTCCAGTTTGAACACGAAGAGAAAACAAGAGAAATCATTAACAAAGCAACTGCTGTTACAACATATTTAATCTTCTTCATTTTAAAAATCCTCAATGTTATCCTGAATATAATTGATTACCAAAAAATTCAGATAAGGTTCGTATTCGCCTTCGGGAATGTAAATATCCATATAGGCATCGTTGAATTCATTGAAAGGCTTGTTTTTTTCAAACTCAATACTCTCCTCAATACTGTTGGTTTCAACAGAATTGAATTCAATATCGTTTTCTGTCATGAACGTTTCAAGCAATGTTGCTTGTTCTTCTGCACCGAGCATTCGGAGATAATCAACGATTTTTTCAATATACTCATTCTCTTCATTGATTAAATACTGAGCTAAACCGCCGTTCTGAATTTCAAAATCAAAGTTGATAACCGCTATAACCGCTTTCTGCTTTTCATTTTTTGGAACGCCGATATTATCTCTTATCGAGTAAAGACCTTCTTCAAAGTATTCTTCACCGTATTTTTCATCATACAAAGAATAATCATATGTATCCCATTCGAGATCACCTGATTTAGAATAATGAAGCCAGAATGTTCTGCCCGTTTTTTCAAGATGTACCTCAACATGATAAGGACCTTCGACGGGAGTGTCAAAATAATCAATATCAACAATTGAGGGGTTCATTTCAGAATAGTTTTCGGCAAGGTATTGCTCAGCGACATTTCGGATATTTTTTCTGTCAAGAGGATTGCCGAAAAAGGAAAGAGCCGCCCATATTACAAAACCGATTACAAAAGCAGAAACAGTTGCAATTACTGCGGCAGTAAGAATTTTCTCTATTATTTTCATAGCAATCCTCCTTTGATTACATAAATATTGAAGCGAAGAATGAAATAACTCTTGCAAAGAACGAGCTTATAGATGAAAAGATTTTTGCGAAGAATCCGGGTTCTTCCGCTTCTTTTGAGATTTGGAAATTGGTTGTTGCGGTGCCCGAATAGTTGCCGATACCCGTTATTGTTGCAGTTGCCGTACCTTCATTAACGTTATTTGCATAGGTTACGGTATAGTCGGTACCTTCACGGAGAACTTTTATGCCGTCAGTAACAGTGATTTCGGGAGTAACAGCTGTACCTGTGTAAGGCTGGTCTGCTATGGGAGCAACTGTTACGGCAGAGATGTTCTTTGTTACGATTGTGAACTTCGCCTTGCTTGCAAACATTCTGAAATCGCCTTTGCCCTTAACTGTAACATCAGCATTGCCCACATTAATGTTATTGGCATAGGTTACACCGAAATCAACGTTTTCAGCAAGCTTGTCACCCGAAGCGGAAACAGAGATTTCAGGTTTGATTTCATATCCCGTATAGGTCTGATTGGGAATAGGTGCAATAACGAAAGTGCTGACTCTGATGCCTTGTGTCTGTGCATATGAATGTGCATAGGAGTTTTCAGCGCAATAAATTGTGAGTTTGTCGCAACCGTCAAAAGCATCATCGGCAATTTCAGTAACACTGTCTGCGATAACTGCTGTTTCGAGGTTTTCGCAGTTTGCAAATGCCTGAGTTTTGATTGTTGTAACATTACCGCCGATACCAAGGGTTGCAAGGTTATCGCAGTCCATAAAGCTCTGAACTTCAACTGTTGTCAGCGGAGTACGGCTTGATTCGTTTTCAGTTTCGCCAAGCTGAACAACATTAACACCGCTTCCGAGGAAACTGTTAACATAAAGCTTTTCAACATTCATAAAATCGAAATCGGTGAGCTTCACACAGTTACCGAAAGCAAGTCTGCCGACAAGTTTGCTTTCTGCATCCCAAGTGAAAGTTGAAAGCTCTTTGCAGTTGTAGAATGCTTCACGGGGTATATAGTCAACATTCGGTGACATACGAACGGTATGAAGTGCGGAGCAATTCTTGAATGCTTCCATTTCGATGTTAGTTACGGTATCGGGAATATAAATTTCGGTCAGCTTATCGCAACCGGTGAAAGCACCTGCACCGATAAGCATAATATTGTTTCCGATATCTACTGATTCGAGATTTTCACAGCCGTAGAACGCAGATTCTTCAACGCTTTCAAGGTTATCCGATCCCTTGAAGCTTGTGATACTGCTGAATGCAAATGCATACATACCCACATCCGTAACCGTTGGAGGAAGAACAATTTCGTCTATTGAATCAATTCCGCAGAAAAGGTATGCAGGAAGCTCTTTTATGTTTTCACCGAGATTGATCGTTTCGAGTGACTTAAGTCCGATGAAAGGTGAGTAATATGCCGCTTTGCCTTCAATTATTGTGAGAGATTTAAAAATACAGTTTATTGCATTGAAATTCACGGTTTTGATTCCGGAACATCCTTTGAAAGCGGTACAATAATACTCCTTGAGATTTTCAGGCAGAGTTATTTCAGTAAGAGAAGTACATCCTTCAAAAGAATTCGGACCTATATATTCAATACTGTCGGAAAAAACGATTTCAGAAAGGTTTGTGCAGTTATAAAAAGTCCGACCGTTCACTTCTTTCAGATTTTTGGGCAATTCAATCTTTTCCAGAGCTGAACATCCCTCAAACGCACCGGTTGATATATACTCAATGCTGTCTGAAAAAACAACTTCTTCAAGAGTATCGGACATATAAGACAGACGGTAAGGGATAGATTTGACTTTATTGCCGAAAACAATCTTTTTAAGTGTATCACAGTCAAATATTGCTCTTTTATCCAGTGCCAGATTTACGGTTGTTTTCGGGCGATAGCAGTCGACTGCGTTAAAGTATACCGTTTCAACAGAGGAACCTGATATAATTTCTTTACCAAATTTATATACACTTTCGGGTATGGTGATTTCTTTTGCGATGCAGTATGAAAACGCGGAATCGCCTATTTCCTCAACTCCGTTTTCAATGGTGATTTCCTTAAGATTGTCGCAGCAGTCATAAGCCGACTTGCCTATAACCTTTACGGTTGACGGAATAACGATGCTCTCAAATTTGAGACAGCCTGCAAAAGCGTAATCACCTATCTCGGTGACAAGAGGTGGAACATCAAAGTATTCAAGCTGTTCGCAGCCTTCAAAAGCACCTGCGCCGATGTGATTTACCGTGTCGGGTAAAGCAATTTTTTCAAGCGGTGTGCCGCAAAATGCGTAGTCGCCGATTTTTTCAAGTCCGTCAGGAAGAACAACGGATTTGAGAGGTGTTACATAAAACATACCTTCGCCCAATTCTTTAATCGGTGCGGATATAATTGCTTTTTCGATAGATGAAAGCCTGAAAACATCTTCTCCTATGGTCTTGATGCTTCCGGGAATTGTCATTTCAGTAAGTGTCTCGCAGGCGCGAAACGCTTCCGAGCCGAGATATTCGAGGCTGTCGGGCAGCTTGGTTGCTGTGATATTTGCCGTGCCGGATTGACCGTTTGATGTAATGGAGGTAAAAGCTTCGTCACCGATTTCTTTCAGCGTACTGCCGAAATTATCAACATTTAACGATACGCAACTTATGAATGCTCCTCCTGCAATAATCTCAACATTTTTAAAAATGTTGAAATCTTCAAGGCTTCTGCAATTATAAAATGCTCTGGCGGGGATTTGTTTGATGTTTTCCGGCCAATTTAATGATTTGAGTGAGGTGCAATTACAAAAAGTTGCGAGTCCGATGCTTTTTAATGCGTCGGGAAGAGTTATGTTTTCGAGTGCTTTGCATCCGGAAAATGCGTAATTCCCTATTTTTTCAACGGAATCCGGAATGTTGATGGTTTCAAGAGTTTTACAATTATAAAAAGCATAACTTCCTATTTTTTTTATTGTGTCAGGTAAATCAACTCTTGTTACGGCTGTGTCCGTAAAAGCGCGGTTTCCTATTTCTGTTACTATCCCGTAATTAATGCCAACAAAGCCTACATATTCGGGGATTTTGATATATGTGTTAGTGCCCGTGTATTTTGTGATAACGGCTTCACCGTTTTCGTTTATGTAATATTCAAAAGACTGGTCGCTGTAAACTGTCGATGTATTCTGAGGTAATACCTTGAAATGCCAGTAACCGATTTCTTCATCATAGTTTACATCATATGATTCAAGATAAGCTGCTCCGGCAGAATATTTAAAATAAACATCTTCAAGGGTTTTATTTACAGAAGTGTCCATAAATGCATAGGGGTCAACAGCATTTTTTGAAAAAGTACCGTTAATGGTTACCGACTTTACTTTGCTGTTCTGAAAAGCAGCTTTTACAATACTTTTAACCGATGAAGGAAGTATAACGTCAGTTATTTTTGTACCGTTGAACATTCCGTTATTGATTTTTGTTATTCCTTCGGTAAGGTTTATCTTTTCTATAGAGCTCCCGTAAAAAGCACGGTTATTGTATGAAATGTCTTTTCCCGGAATAGTGATTTCCTTGAGATTTTCACAGCCGTAGAATATATCACCTGCTATAGATTTTACTGAACTTGGAATATTTACGGATGTAAGCTTTTTGCACATTGCAAATACATCATATCCAATAATCGTTATTGTTTCGGGTAAAACAACCGTTTCAATTTCTTTGAGTGCCGGGTTTGCGGGAATATATCCTTCATAACTGCTGTATTCCGATGTTGATGTGCCATTATAGCTGAAGCATTCATCGTCTATCCATTTAACGGTCAATCCTTCTATTTCATCGGGAACAACAATGTTTTTTTCGCTTCCCGTGTATTTAACCAGGCAAACACACGGTCCGTCTCTGTCTTCGTCAACATAATAGATATAGTCGCCGTAAACCTTATGTGCATCGCTTTTGTAGACTTCCGCTTTGGCAACGGCAAAATATCTCTGAAAATCTATCCCCGTCAGCGGCATTGCAGTAACAACCATAGCCACAACAACTGTCAATATCAATAATTTTTTAATAAATTTTTTCATAGAATAACCTCCCTTGATTTATAATAAATTCATAATCAAGCTATTCCTTAAATACCATAAACGAACACGAACATCCTTCGTAGCTGATTGTTACAAATGCTTCTTCTTTTATCAAGTTCTTTTCGATTTCAATATCGAGCGTGTATTCGTCTGCGGTCAGCTCCATTTCATCGCCGTTGCTGTAAACCGCATAAACCTGCATTTCGGAAAGGTCGATGTTGTTTAAATCATTTGCCGTGAAATCAAAATCATCGGGGAATATTGCGTAAATTGATGTCAGTTTTTTCGTTTCAAGGCTTTCGATAACTCTGACTTCAAGTGTCTGTGTGAAATCACCGACTGTGATTTTTACCGTTTCATATTTCGGTTCTGTGCCGAATGTGTCGGAAACCTCAACGGTGTAATCGTCAATACGTACAAGCCGTCTTTCACCGTTATCGTATTCGCCGAAAACTTTGAGTCCCTTGTTACTGAACTTTTCTCCAACATAATACTCCGTCTTGAAATCGGGTGTTGTTTCAACGGTGATATTAATTAAACTTGCTTCCTTTTCTGTGGTAGTTGTTATAGGCTGAGTTGTCACCTCTTCAATTTGTTTTGTGTTTGTGAAGAAATCCGAAACGATGCCTGAAAGCGCCTGAACAATTGAAACGTTTTCTTCAACTTCAATCTGTGTGCCTGCGGTGAAAAGAAATGCAATTGCCGCAGCTGCCGCAATCCAAACTTTGAATTTGCGTTCGGTCTTTATACCGACTTTCTTCAAGAAATCCTTACGTGAAATAAGGGGAAGTATCTGTGACTCATCACCCGAGCGGATGGCATTTATCGCATCTGCACATTCGTCAATAAAATCAAAATCAGTGTCATCGCCTTTATCGAATTCCGCATCAATAATCGCTTCGAGCATAGTGCAAAGTTCATCGGCGAGATTTGTCATAAAATCGGGGTGCATTAAAATTTCTCTGCTTACTGTCATCATTCCGTCAGCCTCCTTTCTTTTCAATATCAAAAGAATAAACCATATCTTTTATTTTGTTTCGTAATCGCATTAACCGCATCGATGCGGCAGGTCTTGAAATTCTGAGCTTGTCTGAAATCTCCTCAACTCCGATTTTTTGTATGTACCGCAAATCGTAGATTTGTTTTTCTTCATCTGTCAGAAGATTCAGAAGAATTCTTGCAATTTCTTCGTAGTCAATCAGGTCAAGCCGCAATAAATATTCATCCGTGACTCCGACATCTGCTGCTTCATCAAGCGGGATACTTCGTTTCAATTCAACAGCTTCTTTTTGCTTTTGCCGTTTGACAAAATTATCGGCTGTCCGATAGAGAAACGCTCTCGGATTTTCAAATTCTTCTCCGTCGAGAAGTTTGTTATAAAAAACAATGAAGGTCTCTTGCACACAGTCGTCTGCAGCCTCCCGTGAGTCAAGGCGTGACAGACAATAATTGAAAAGTCTGATGCGGTATTGGTCGTAGCATTCCTGCAGTAATGCGTCGGCTCGCTTCTTTTCGCTCATTATCCTCACTCCTTTCATTGTCCTTCATTATGTAGTCAACGAATTTTCAAAATGTAACAGAATTTTTTGATATTTTTTCAATTTAATTATAAACCTTTATATTTGAGATAGCAATAAGGGAAAATTTGCATAAAAAGATAAGATAAACATTCTGTCTTTACCCCAAAATTTACTTGTAAACTTTTTGTTAACAATCAACTTGTGCCCAACACTATCCTTGACAAAAAAGTTGGTCCAAATTATAATTCAAGTATACGAACATTTGTTTGTCTTGCAAACATAAACTTTTATAAACAAAAAAGGAGATAGAAAAATCAGTGTCAAATGAAAATCTCAGCAATAAATCTCTTGATGAACTTCGTGAAATGAAAGCGAAGGGCGAAGCTGAACTGAAGGTGTTGCATAACAAAAGCAAATATTATGAGTCACAGATAAATTTACTGACACGGAAAGAACGCACTCACAGACTCTGCACCCGTGGAGCAATGCTTGAAAAATTTCTCGGTTGTCCCAACGAACTGACCGATGAGCAGGTTGAAGAAATTCTGAAAATTGCATTTCATCCCGAAGCAGTCGGCAGGGCGATTGAGCAATTCAGAGAGAGCAACAAAAACACCACTTTGTAAAAGTGCGCAATTATACACCGTTGCGGTGAAATTGCGGTTTTTTGCAAAAACACTCGGAACAAAGTTCCGCTGATTTCATCAGACAAGGGCTTCACCCCTGCGACTTTGTCTACCCCAATTTGAAAGGAGCGTGATAAAAATATCCTGTACCCATTTTCAGATTTCAATACAAAAACGTAGTGAAAATAAATCCGCTGTTGCCGGAGCCGCTTACCAAAGCGGCTCCAAACTTTTCTCGGAATATGATA
>JAFVVQ010000057.1 GCA_017502085.1 Clostridia bacterium
CATTTCAATTGAATACGATTTTATTGGATTCATACCGCTGAACGAACTTATGCAAAAGAAAACGGCGTGACCGAAGTCACGCCGAACCTTGAAAATATTCAATTTTCAGAAATTAAACAGAAACTGTTTTACGAACCCCGCCCTAAAAAGGCGGAGCTTTTGTTTTAATTTTTGAAATACTGGGGAAGGAATTCCTTGTGCGCTTCCTTGAGCTCGTTGAAGCAGTTGACGGTCTTTTCCCAATCGCCGACAAGGGGATGAACAAGCAGACCCTTGATTGCGTAATCGTCATCGCCTGTGATTGCGGCTTTGACCGCATACTTTTCGTATGTTTTGACAACTCTCATAAGACCGACGATATGGTCGTTGATTTTTTCTGTTACGGGTACGGGTGTTGCACCGTCGGAGCCGATAACAGCGGCAATTTCAACAATATCGTCGTCAGCCATAAAGGGCAGAGTGCCGTTGTTTTTGATGTTGACAACGTGAACGTCACGCTTGTCATTTGCAAGAGAATCGATGAGCGATACTGCGGCAAGTGAATACTTGTGGCCGCCTCTCTTGTCGAGAAGTGCGGGCTTTGTGACGATTGTTTCGTCCTTATACATTTCAAGAAGCTGCTCTTCGATATCCATACAAACCTGTGCTCTGGTCTGCTCGTCTTCTCTCTGATGCTGAAGCTTTGCTTCACGGCAGTAATAATACTGAAGGTATGAGGAGGGGATTGCCTGAATTGTTCTCAGGCAGTCGATTGAGAAACCGTCATCCTTGATGTTTGCCATAACTTTGGGTGAGAAGCCGTTGTCGATGAGACCGGGAAGAAGTTCTTCACCGTTCTTCTTGACGGAAGTAATCCAGCTGAGGTGGTTGAGTCCGACGTAAGTGATGTCGCTGTCGAGACCGGTAATTTCCTTGATATCGTCAAGCATATCGATGGGCACGTTGCAAAGACCGATGTTCTTGACGTTTGTGTTGTTGAGGATGAACTCGGTGATGATACCCGAGGGATTCGTGAAGTTGATGAGCCATGCATCGGGGCAGATCGCTTCGATGCGCTCGCAGATGTGTTTGATAACGGGGATTGTTCTCTGAGCTTTGAAGAAGCCGCCGATACCCGTTGTTTCCTGACCGATGAGGTTATATTTCTTGGGTATACTTTCGTCGAGATGACGGCAGGGAAGTTTGCCGACTCTGATCTGAGTCACAACGAAATCCGCACCCTGAAGGGCAGTGTCGAGGTCGTCTGTGAAAACAACCTCGCAGTCGCAGTTTGCGTTGTTGAGCATACGTACGCAAAGGTCGCCTACGATCGTTCTCTTTCTTTCGTCGATATCCATAAAGGAAATCTTCTTGAGCTTGAGGCTGTCCTTTGCCTTGAGGAAACCGTCAACGAGTTCGGGGCAATAAGTGCTGCCTGAGCCGATAACGGCAACGCTGATTTCTTTCATTGTCAATTACTCCCTTCAATTTGCATAATCCTGGAGAATCCAGTTGACACAGCCTGTTACGGGAGGCTGAGTAAGTTTGATGAACTTAAGCTTCTTGCCGCTGTTTTTTTCAGCTTTTTCAAGAAGCATATCAAGATAAGCTTTGTTATCAAGCTTGACGTTGATTGAGCCTGAAAGAACAACCTCAACCTCGCCGTCGCCGTAATTAAGCTCTCTTGAAAGCGCCGCAATAAGACGTGCACCTCTTTCAGCCATTCTCTCGCAGTATTCGAGTGCGGGTTTGTCACCCTGCTTTGCAGCTTCAAAGAAGAAGCCGACGAGAGGTCTGATATAATCGTCACCGTTTTCGCCCTCAATCTTTTCTATGAGACCGAGAAGCTCTTCACGGGAATTAAAGCCGAATTCCTTCATAACCATATCGGTGATGAGAGTCTTTTCAAGACCGAGGAAAAGTTCGTTGTAGACAAGCTCGAAAGCCTTGACAACGATATTTCCGCCGCCCGAGATATCACCCGAATAATCGCCGAGACCTGCAAGCATCATTCTCTTGCCCTCGGTGTCGATACCGTTGCAGCAAACGCCGGTGCCGCAGTTGTAACCGATTGCAGAGCCTGTTTCGGAGCCTGCTTTGACAACGATGAAGCCGTCGTTGAAAACCTCGAAATTCTCGAGACCTTTGTCACGGAGCATCTTGCACATAATATCATACTGATACTGATGGTCGATGCCTGCAAGACCCATAAGGGTGAAGCTGATTTTTGAAAGGTCGGTACCTGCTTTGCGGCAAAGCTCATTGAGACCGTCCCAGATAATCTGACTTGCGGCGGTGAAGCCGTCTTCGAGATTTTCGTGGTTGCTGCCCGGACCGGTTACGGTTTCAAGCATTTTCTTGTTTTCGTCAAAAAGGGCGAATGCGGTTTTTGTTCCGCCGCCGTCAACACCGATATAGTATTTCATTTTCAATACCCCTTAAAGTTTATTTGTTTTCAAAAAAGTCTTCGCATACCTCGTCGAGGCAGAAGATTCCTCTGCGGTAAGGCTCACGGTCAATCCACATACCGCTTGTGAAATCGGGGAAGGGTACGGGTGCGCCACCGATCGCGATTGATGCTTCGGAAAGACAGGTGACAGCCATCCAGGTTGCTGCATCGTATACGTCGATGGGAGGTTTGCTGTCAAGTCTGACGCTCTCCGCGAATGCACTCAGCACAAGATAGTCCATACCGCCGTGACCTTCGTGAACGCCGTCCTGCTGATATTTCTTCCAGAGAGGATGTTCGAACTGTTCGATGTAGTTATCGAAATCTTCGCCGGGATACATCCAGTTGCCGTCTTCGTGCTTTGTGAAGCCTTCGATGAAGAGAGTGTTGCCGTCTTCCATATAGATACCTTTTGTACCCTGAACCCTGTAGGCTCTGGAGTAATGTCTGGGAAGCGAGCAATCGTGAGTGAGGACGACGGTTTCACCGTTTGCACATTTGAGTACGGTGGTTACGACGTCGCCGCAATTGAAGTTATAGTTTGCAAGATCATAATCCTCGCCCTTGTTGGCTTTGATCCATTCATTGAGGCCTCTTGATTTTGTTGCAAAAGATGAAACAGCAATGTATCTGTTACCTCTGTTGATATCAAGAACTTTTGAAATGGGGCCGAGCTGATGGGTGGGATAAAGCTCGCCGTTTCTGTGCTGGAAGTTAAAAAGTCTGCCGTGACGGTTTTCTCTGCCGAGAGATATTTCATCTCTGAGATCGTGCTGATAACCGCCTTGCATATGTATGATTTCGCCGAAAAGACCCTGCTTGACCATATTATAGATAGCCATTTCTTTTCTGTCATAGCAGCAGTTTTCAAGAAGCATACAGAACTTTCCCGTTTCTTCGCTTGCACGGACCATCTGCCAGCATTCTTCAATACTTGCCGCACCGCCGACTTCCATCGCAACGTGTTTGCCTGCTCTCATTGCATCAATTGCGATTCGTGCGTGAGTGATCCATGTTGTTGCACAAAAAACTGCATCGAGGTCATCTCTTGCGAGAAGCTCTTTATAATCAAGATAAACGTCGGGAGTTGTGCCCGTCGCTTCTTCGACGATCTTTCTGCCGTTTTCGGCTCTGTCTTCATATTTGTCGCAGACTGCAGGTACTCTGACTCCGTCGCACTTGAGAAGTTCACGGAGCATTCCGCTGCCTCTGCCGCTGATGCCTATCATACCGATATTTACAAATTCTTTCATAATGTATCCCCTCCGGATAAAGGAAAATGCGTACGCCCATATAAGCATACGCATCTATTATACCATTAATTTAAAAAAAGACAATTGTTTATTTGAAATATCTTTTAAAATATTTTCTCCATTTCAGCAGATAAACTGTAATAATCCTCGTCAGAGCGATATCGTAAGCAACAAAAGCCACACATCCCGCACCGAGAAGCATCGGCACGGCAACGGCACCGAATTCATCGATTTCGTCAATAGCGATACCCATAACGAATATGAGGAAAAGGTATGCGGCAACCATAGTGACAACAAAGGTTACAACTTTGATTATCCAGCAGAGAGCAGTCGGCAACCTGTTTTCAAGCACGGCTTTGATTATCGGATAATACCCGAAAAATGCGATATACATCATCGCAACCTCTTTGTCGGGCACAAGCAGGAATGCGAGAATTCCGACGGCGGAGTAAACTCCGACAGCCCATTTTTTATCTATTTCGATAACGATGAAAACTATAAGTAAACCCGCAACCGCAGGCAACGCGTAGGTAAGGAACGGAATAATCGCAACCGATATCATCAGCACGAGCGACAGAGCGGAAACTATTCCTCCGATGGCACATTTTGAACTCTGTTTCAATTTTAAAACACCTTTTAGCAACAGGGAATAAGATCGCCGCCCATACATTCACAGCAAGCATCGGCGCAAAGAAGGTCGCAACAACAGTCACATCCGTCACAGGTGTCGTTTCGGCGTCTGCGAGTGCTTCTGCGCTCCGTACGGTAGCCGCCGTTACGGCTGTTTATGACTTTGTTATAAGCCATCTTATACGTGTTGTTGGAAGGATCCATTCTGCTTGCGGCTGCGAAATTGTTTGCCGCTTCTTCAAGCCAGCCTCTCTTCTGCTGGACCGTCCCCTTGAGATAATACCATTGTGCATCACGGTTGTGTTCGGGAATGCCGTCGAGGATAATCTGTGCATCGTCAAGTCTGCCCGAATTGATTTTAGCCCTGATATCGGAATAATCTGAGCCGGGTGCGGTTGAATAAGCGGAATAATTGGTGTAACTGCCCGATGGCGGGGAATTCATAATGATATTGTCATATGCCTGATTGATTTCGTCCATCCTCTTTGCTGCAGAGGGACTCGGATCAGACTGATATTTTTGTGCAAGGAGTTTATAGGCTGCTTTGACCTGGTCGATCGAAGCACCGTCAGGTACTCCCAGAACGTCATAAGGATTTCTCATATCAACACCTCATTCAACAACGTAATCTTTTTTCTTTTTTTGTGGCTTGTCATCGTATTTTTCAAGAACCTTTTCGGCACAGGCTGTTATGCCGTCAAGAAGTATGTTTTCGGTAATGTCATAAAATCTGTCTGTTTCAAGTGAATCAAATGCGTCGAGAACAGCACTCTGCGTGAGATTGAGCATACCCCGGATTTCGGAAGCGAATTCTTTTCTTTTCTGAGGAGAAGAAATATCCTTAGCTGAAAACGGGTTGAATCCGCCTTTTTTCAGATCATCCTCCAGATCGTCGGCGGCATCGAGAATATAGACGAATCTGCCCGTCAGATATCCGATTGACTGCAGTGCTTCACGGTGCTTTTCAGGGGCGTTGAGGGCGAAAATTCTGCCCAGAGCTGATGCGGAGGGGTGCGCGGCTTCGTCAATTGAAGGAGAGGTTTTTGTTTCAGTCTCGGTCTGGAGCTTTATCGCTTCGGCAACCGCATTTTCCACGTCGGGAGCGAGCCTCGCCGCTTTACGGTGCATCAGCGCAATTGCGGGATAAATCAGTGCCGCCGCAAGTTTTGAGAAGAAGCCCTTATCGTGAAGATTATCCAGTATCTTATAATAAACCGTGATAATCACTGCGTGTGAACAGAAATCAAAAACATCCTTGCTGCCGCAAATCATACATTTTTTTGAGGGATTATAGGGACATCTTTTGGGTGAAAAACTGCATCCCGTATCGGCACAGGCAAGACGGATAACACATGCAAGTGTAAAATCATAGCTGAGAAAAAGCTGCGCAAGGGGAGAATAATTTCTGCCGAGCGCACGGCAAAGCGAACAGTAGATTCCTCTGTAAAGCTCATAATCTTTTATTTTCATATCGGGCTTATAAGCCCTGACATAACCCAGCAAACCGAAACCTCATTTCTCTGAAAATCAGCAGAATATTCTCAATCAATCATATCATATATCATAATCACAGGAAATCGGTTAACATATTGTAAACTTTACCGAATTATTGCGTGGTTGCGCACTATCTATATAATGGCGGTTGCCGTTTGTCAACCGGCTCCCCATGGGCATCTATGCCACCGCTGACGGCAACCGCCTTGTTTTTTCGGAAGCGAAGTCGCTTCCTATTCCATACTATGCCGAAGAGCCGAATCGGTTTAGTTTAATTTGTTTAAAAATATTATTGCTTAAACCGCGAATTTCTATCATTCGGTGTGCAAAAATATTAAAAAAAGGCTTTACATCGTGGGAGCTTTGTGATATAATCTTTCTTGCACATGCCCGCTTCTCGGATTCCGGAGTAAGCCTTTTATGAGGAACTTCACCTGCCGATCTCTGGGGGCAGAGGCAAATATTTTAATGAGGTGAAAACAAATGACACAGGCAGAAAAGACCGCAATCATGCAGGAATATGCAACTCACGAGGGCGACACAGGTTCACCCGAAGTTCAGATCGCTGTTCTTACAAAGAGAATCAATGACCTTACCGAGCATCTTAAGACTCACAAGAAGGACCATCACTCAAGAAGAGGCCTTCTTATGATGGTTGGTCACAGAAGAAACCTTCTTGCATATCTTCAGAAGAAGGATATTGAGCGTTACCGTTCAATCATCGCAAGACTCGGCATCCGTAAATAATTTTCGCAAGAACAAGCAGGCAGGATTCCTTTTTCCCGCCTGCTTTGTTGCGTTAATTAAGGCGTTATTTCAGCATCAGTTACGGCACAAAAAAGCATCCTTTCAGGTGGCCGGATTAACGGTTTTAGCAGTGAATCGAGTTTCCGAAACCGCATTTTTGTTCGGGAGTTGGATTTATTGCTAAGCCGGGCCGCCTGTGGAAATAAAAAATTACAGAGAGGTATTACAAATGTTTTTTGAAGCTTTCAAAAAGTATGAAACCGAAATTGCCGGCAGACCTTTTGTTGTCGAAGTCGGTAAGATGGCTCAGCTTGCAGGCGGCGCCTGCCTTGTTCGCTACGGCGAAACAAACGTACTTTGCACAGCTACAATGGCTGCAAAGCCCCGCGAAGGCGTAGATTTCTTCCCCCTTTCCGTTGACTACGAAGAGAAGCTCTATTCAGTTGGCCGTATCCCCGGCTCATTCCAGCGCCGTGAAGGTAAGGCAAGCGAAAAGGCTACACTCGCCTCCAGAGTTATCGACAGACCCATCCGTCCTCTTTTCCCCAAGGATATGAGAAACGACGTCGGCGTTGTTGCAACCGTTATGTCGGTTGACCCCGATTGCCAGCCCGAAATCACCGCTATGCTCGGTGTTTCAATCGCTATTTCCATCTCTGAAATTCCGTGGGAAGGCCCCGTTTCGGGCGTTGTTGTAGGTCTTGTTGACGGAGAATATGTTATCAACCCCACTCTCGAGCAGAGAGCAAAGAGCGATATGTATGTCACAGTTGCTTCAACAAGCGACCTTGTTGCTATGATCGAAGCAGGTGCAAACGAAGTTTCCAACGACGATATGTATGACGGCATTATGTTCGCTCATAAGGAAAACCAGAGAATCGTTGAATTCATCAACCGGATCAAGGCTGAATGCGGTAAAGAGAAGGTTGATTTCCCCTCAAACGATCCCGATCCCGAAATGTACGAAGCAATCAAGGATTTTGCAATCGAAGATATTCGCTTTGCTCTTGATACAGACGATAAGAGAGTCCGTGACGAGCGTCTCAAACCCGTTTATGACAAGGTGCACGAGAAGTTTGACGAAATCTATCCCGAGATGGAAGTCAAGATTGAAGAATGCCTTTACAAAGTTCAGAAATACGTTGTACGCCGTTGGCTTCTTGATGACGGCAAGCGTGTTGACGGCAGAGGCATCAATGAAATCCGTCCTCTTAACGCAGAGGTAGACCTTCTTGACAGAGTTCACGGCTCAGGTATGTTTACCAGAGGTCAGACTCAGGTTCTTTCAATCACAACCCTCGGTCCCATGAGTGATGCTCAGCTTCTTGACGGTCTCGATGAAGAAGAATCCAAGAGATATATGCATCACTACAACTTCCCCTCATATTCGGTAGGCGAAACAAAGCCCTCAAGAGGCCCCGGCAGAAGAGAAATCGGTCACGGCGCACTTGCAGAGCGTTCACTTATTCCCGTTCTTCCCTCAGTTGAAGAATTCCCCTATACCATCAGAGTTGTTTCCGAAGTTCTTTCATCAAACGGTTCAACTTCACAGGGTTCGGTCTGCGGTTCAACACTTTCACTTATGGCAGCAGGCGTTCCCATCAAGGCTCCCGTTGCAGGTATTTCCTGCGGTCTTATCACAGAAGGCGACCGCTTCATGACTATGGTTGATATTCAGGGTCTTGAAGATTTCTTCGGCGATATGGACTTCAAGGTTGCAGGTACAAAGAAGGGTATCACATCCATCCAGATGGATCTCAAGGTACACGGTCTTACTCCCGCAATCATCAGAGAGGCTCTTGACAAGACTTACACAGCAAGATGCTATATCCTTGACGAAATTATGCTTCCTGTCATCTCTGAACCCAGAGCAGAACTTTCAAAGTGGGCTCCCAAGATGCTCACAACAAAGATTGATCCCGAAAAGATCGGTGACGTTATCGGTAAGCAGGGCAAGGTTATCCAGAAGATTTGCGCAGAATGCAACTGCAAGATTGACGTCAGCGAAGACGGCAGCATCTTTGTTTCTTCAACAGATATCGAGGATGCACGCAGAGCAATCTCAATTGTTGAAACAATCGCTAACGATCCCGAAGTCGGCGCAATCTATAAGGGTGTTGTTACCCGTCTCATGAGCTTTGGCGCATTTGTTGAAATCGCTCCCGGCAAGGAAGGTATGGTTCACATCAGCCAGCTCGACGTTAAGAGAACAGAGAAGGTTGAAGACGCTGTCACGGTTGGCGATGAGGTTATCGTCAAGGTTCTTCCCAAGGATGACCAGGGCAGACTCAACTTCTCACGCCGCGAGGCTCTCATTGAGGTTGAAGGTCTTGTACCCGAAAACACTGTGTCCGATGCTCCCAGAAGAGCTCCCAGAAGAGACTTTAGAGGCGAAAAGGGCGGCAGAAACGGTAAGAGAAACAACGACTGATTATAAAGAGAAGGCTTACACATTTTTTGTGTAAGCCTTTTTTAGTGAAGAGTGAATAGTGAATAGTGAAGAACATTTTAAGTGAATAGTGAAGAGTGAAAAGTGAATAGTTAAGGAAGGGCTTCGCCCTTGCCCGATTTTAAGTGAAAAGCAATCTGAGTGAATAGTGAAGAGTTAAGGGTGGGCGCTGCCCACACCCGATTTTCAGTGAAAAGTAATTTGAGTGAATAGTGAAGAGTTAAGGGTGAATTTTTTCTGCACCTGATTATAAAAACACCGCCGATGTACGGAAACAACGGCGGTGCTTTTTGTTTTATCCGAAGTTTTTGACAACCTCTGCGAATGCATCGGCAATGGTTTTCTGTGCGTTTGCATCAAGAGCATTGGTTTCGTGGTAATGTCTGTTATCAAGACGGTCGCTTGTTGTGTTGAGATAGGGCTGTGTGGGATGAAGCACGAAATCATTGGGCGGTACAACGTAACCCGTCATATCGTTTGATACGCCGAAAACGATGATTGAATGGTCACCCGCAATATCTGCAAGGGGAGTGGGGTTGATTTCGGGACCTTTGCCCGTGCCCGATTCTTCGGCGGAAAGGTAACTGCCGTAAACAGTGGGCATAAAGTTTTCACCGGGGAGAAGCAGAAGCTTCTGTCCGCCGACGGTCATATATGTAAGCTCAGACTGAATTGCAATGCCGATATCGGTTTTGTCGCTCGGATAAGCCTTGAAGCTCATAACGTTGCGCATTGCAAGGAGAGTAAGCACGTAGTTGCCGACGGGATAATAGAACGGTTGCTGAATGAATTTGATTTCGGGATTCAGCTCCGTATCAGAAATTCTCATTGCGGCATCGGCGATGGTTTCGCCCTGAAGCTGAATGTTGCGGACTCGGTCATCATCGTCGTATCTTGCCGCATCCATACCGCCGAGAGGTCCGATCGCATAAAGCACATCGGCACCGTTTTCCTTGGCTATTTTTTCACGAAGATAATAGGGGTATTCTGCGCTGAGAAGTCGGTTGTCGCCGCCGAGTGAGTTGGGATGAGCGGCGAAGTTGAGCATCCAGATTTCCTTTGATCCGTCATCGGGAGCAAAACGGAATCTTGCGAGAATTTCGTGCTTATCAATGAATCGTCTGCCCGTTGCGAGACCGTCCTTGATTTCGATTCTGCCGTTATAAAGCTTACCTGCTTTTCTGTTTTTATAAGCTTCGATTGCAACCTTGACTGCTTTTTCTTCAAGCATTGCCATATACTGAGCGTCTTTACCGTTTGAGGGGATGCTCACGAGGTTGGGCTTGCCCCAGTAACCGACGGTATCAATACCCGAATGGCTGTGGGTACAGCTGAAGTTGATGAGCTTGCAGCCTTTGATTTCGGGCGAAGCGAGGATTTTTTCTCTGATTGAATTGACTTCGATTCTTGTCAGACCGACGATATCAGCACCAATCCAGATGATGCCTTCGTCGTTGCCGCAGTCAAGCCATACTGCGCTGATATAGACGGGAGTGAGTACACCCTCCATCTTGTGACCCGAGCCGTGACCCGCAATCCAGTAAATTTTGTCCTTATCTGAAAGATCGGGCATTATTTCTTCCCTTGCGAAGCCTGCGCGGAAACCGTTGCCCTTGATGACTGTGGGAGCTTTCTTTTCAATTTCGGGTGCGGGACCCTGCTTGGCAACTTTCTTGCCGAAATTCTTGGCGATACCTTTTATGCCTTTCATGGCGAGATCCATAATATCCATAAAACTCTCTCCTTTGTAATGATTACCGTTCAATTATATACCTAAAAAGAATAACTTTCAAGAGTTAATTGCAACAGTTGATTCGTGCAGAAAAATGTGATATTATAATGATATATTTCGGATATTTCCGCATTTTGAGAAGGAGAAGTATTATGGCTAAAATTATTGGTGAGTCGATTAAGAACATTCCGTGGCAGGATAAACCCGAGGGATACAGATATCCTGTTTGGCGTTACAGCGGCAATCCTATTATCACAAGAGATAACCTCTATATGGCGAACAGCATTTTCAACTCTGCGGTTGTACCTTTCGGTGACGGCTTTGCAGGTGTTTTCAGAGTTGACGTTATGAGCCGTGACCATACTCTTGTTGTCGGTTACAGTAAGGATGCAATCAACTGGGAGCTTGAAGAGAAGGTTATTTTCAGGGGCTATGACCCCAGACTCTGCCTCATCGACGGCAAATATTATCTCTCATGGGTTAATCTTACCCCTCACGGCACGACAATCGGTATTGCATACACAACCGATTTCAAGGAGTGGACTCAGCTTGAGGATGCGTGTTACCCCGTTGCAAGAAACGGCGTACTTTTCCCCAGAAAGGTCAATGACGAATATCTGCTTCTTATCCGTCCCTGTGACAGAGGTCATACACCCTACGGTGATATTTTCCTCAGCCACAGCAAGGACCTTACTTATTGGGGCAAACACAGATTTGTTATGAAACCCGAAAAGAACTGGGAGATGACGAAGGTCGGTGCGGGTCCCACACCTATTGAGACCGATGAAGGATGGCTGATGTTCTATCACGGCGTACTCACAAGCTGCAACGGTTTCACCTATGCAATGGGTGCGGCTATCCTCGATAAGGATGAGCCGTGGAAGGTGCTTCACAGAGCTGATTGCTTCCTTCTTGCACCGCACGAGCTTTATGAATTTGTCGGCGACGTGCCCAACGTTGTTTTCCCCTGTGCCGCTCTTGCTGATGCGGATACGGGCAGAATCGCAATCTATTACGGTGCGGCTGACACGAGCGTTGCTCTTGCATTCACAACCGTTGACGAGACTATCGATTTCATCAAGAAGAACGATCTTATCAAATAATTTCAATATAAACAGAAAGCACCGCAGCCTGATCCGACTGCGGTGCTTTTGATATTATTTCTGATAGATTCTTACGTAGTCGATAACGTATTCGGAATGGTAGTTATCTTTATCGAGGGGAGCAAGTTTTTCAGCGTCGGGAACTTCGAGAGAAACTCTGATTTCTTCTTCAACCTGAGAAGTGCCGTTGCCGAAGGAAGTGCGGCGGGTTTCAACCCCGTTGACGTAGAAGATGTATTCATCCTCAGTCCATTCGAGACCGTAGGTATTGTATTCATCATAGATGTTTTTGCCCTTGAAGAAGCCGAGAATATATGACTGGAAGCCTTCCTGAACACCGTCAACACCTGCGCAGTGAATCGTCTGCGATACGGCATCTCTTGACATAGGATCGTCCCAGCAATTTGCTTCAAAGATATCAAGCTCTGCGCCGCCGACGCCGCCCTGTGAATACTGTGCCTCATACGGATGAGCTGCCTGAATCCAAAATGCACTCCAGAATCCGCCTCCGTCGTTGACCTTGCAGCGGATTTCATAATATCCCTGCTTATACCACTTGCGGAGAGCGAGGTCACCTGCATACCAGCCTGCGCCGAATTCGCCGTCTTCAAGATATTCGGCGGTGATAACGCAGTTGCCGTCCTTGACCTCAACCTGACTCGGTGCACGGTAACCGCCTCGGCGTACACCACTGTTGCAGTACTTCCAGGCTTCCGTATCAAGTTCGGTGCCGTCAAAATTATCTTCAAAAACGATGTTGTAGCCCGTAAGGTCAAGCTCCTGACCTCTCGGAGTCGTGGGCATATCGAAGATAGTCAGACCGAAAAGTTCGATGATTGCAAGGAAGGATGCGATTATTTTCTTGGGTGAAAAGGATGTAAAAATCTGTGTCAGATAATAAATCTGCTGTTCAACGCCCCAGATCTGTCGGGGAGCAAGTTTCAGTACCTCAGAAAGAAATGTTTCAAACATTAACTCACCTCATAATTATTTTTTATCATTATATCACAGGAGAATTATGGTGTCAACATAACCGAAAAAGAGACAAAAAAGGCTTTCACATTCCGTGAAAGCCTTGTGGTTTTTATGCGCCTCTGAACATCATCAGAAGGAAGCCTGCTGCAACGGCTGAACCGATAACGCCTGCAACGTTCGGACCCATAGCGTGCATGAGAAGGAAGTTTGTGGGGTTATACTTTCTGCCTTCAGTCTGTGCAACACGTGCTGCCATAGGTACTGCGGAAACACCCGCCGCACCGATGAGGGGATTGACCTTACCGCCCGTAACAAGATAGAGCACCTTGCCGAGAAGTACACCGCCTGCGGTTGAACACGCAAATGCTGTCAGACCGAGTGCGATGATGAGAAGAGTGGATTTGTTGAGGAATGCTTCACCGTTTGCGGTTGCACCGACTGTTACGCCGAGCATAATCGTAACGATATTTGTGAGCGCATTCTGTGCGGTGTCGCTGAGTCTTTCGGTAACTCCGCATTCCTTGAAGAGATTGCCGAGCATAAGGAAACCGATGAGCGATGCGCAGGAAGGAATGATGAATGCGCAGATAACAGCAACAACAACGGGGAAGATGATTTTCTCTGTCTTGCTGACCTGACGAAGCTGCTTCATTTCAACCTTTCTTTCTTTTTCGGTTGTAAGGAGCTTCATGATCGGGGGCTGAATGAGCGGGATGAGAGCCATATACGAATATGCCGCAACCGCGATGGGAGCAAGAAGATGGGGTGCGAGTTTGCCTGTGAGGAAGATAGCTGTCGGACCGTCAGCGCCGCCGATGATACCGATTGAAGCTGCCTCTTCGGGGCTGAATCCGAGAAGGATTGCAAGAAGGAAGGCAACGTAAACGCCGACCTGAGCTGCAGCGCCGAGAAGAAGGCTGACGGGGTTTGCGAGGAGAGGACCGAAGTCGGTCATTGCACCGATGCCGAGGAAGATGAGACACGGGAAGATAGAACTCTTGACACCCGCATAAATCAACCTGAGTACACCGGAATCATACCAGTGTGCGCCTTCGATAAGGTGAGTTTTATCCATAATACCGCTGGGGTCATCCATAAGACCCGCACCGGGAAGGTTTGCAAGAAGCATACCGAATGCGATGGGAACAAGAAGAAGGGGTTCGAACTTCTTGACAATTGCAAGATAAAGAAGAGCGAAGGAAACAACGAGCATAATGATTTCTTTATACGTAACGAGAGCGAAGCCTGAGCCTTCCCAGAGACCGAGAAGAACGTCTTTGACCATATCCATTATTTGTTGCCTCCTTTCTCATCGTTATCCATAAGTCTGATTGACTTGAAGCTGAGTTTTTCGAGCGGAATATCGCTCTTTTTCGATACGATTGCCATAATAACAGCGGCGGTTTTTTCATCCGTGCCGATGAGCTCGACTTCTCTGTCGGTTACAACTGCGGCAGGAACGGGCTGCGGAGCTGCAGGTGCAGGAGTCTTTTTGGCAATCAGTTTTTCGATTGCTCTGATTACTTTTGAGAGAAGAATGATAAGCACAGCGATAATAGCAAGAATCATCATAACAACGCATATGCCGATAACTGCGATTGTAAGAGCTTCCGTGATGGGCATTTTCATATCTTCGCCTCCTTTTTTATTTTTATTAGTTTGTACGTTTTTTCTCAAAATAAGGGCGCTTGGTCTGAATCAAACGCCCTTTCGTGAAATTTTATTTATTTGTTGCCTTTGTCAGGAAGGCTGTTGAGTGCATTGACAACGGTAACGATAACTGCGGTAACGATGAAGATACCGAGCATACCCTTGCCCATATAGGGGAGGGAGTTCAGAAGATACTCAACGTTGAATATGTTTGCAAAAAATTCAGGCATTGTTTAACCTCCTATTCCGCGGAAGAACGCAAGGATGAGACCGCCTGCGATAACTGATGCGACCTGACCCGAAACGTTGACACCGATTGAGTGCATGAGGAGGAAGTTCTGATTATCCTCTTCAAGACCGAGCTTATGGACAACTCTGGCTGACATGGGGAATGCGGAAATACCTGCGGCACCGATCATAGGATTGATCTTTTCCTTGAGGAAGAGGTTCATGATCTTTGCGAGCATAACGCCGCCGAAGGTGTCAACAACGAAAGCAACAAGACCAAGACCGAGGATGATGAACGTATCAACCTTGAGGAACTCATCTGCTTTCATCTGAGAAGCAATTGTGATGCCGAGGAAGATTGTGATGAGGTTTGCAAGAACCTTCTGTGCGGTTTCTGAAAGTGAGTTGAGAACGCCGCATTCACGGATAAGGTTACCGAACATAAGGAAACCGATAAGTGCAACCGCATCGGGAGCAACAAGACCTACGATAGCAGTGATGATGATGGGGAAGAGAATCTTTGTTCTCTTTGAAACTGCTTTGCCCTTGTATACCATTCTGATTTTTCTTTCAGCCTTGGTTGTGCAGAGCTTGATGATGGGGGGCTGAACGATGGGAACAAGTGCCATATAGGAATATGCGGCAACCATAATGGGTGCAAGATAGTTTGAATTGAGTTCCTGAGCAACGAAGATAGAGGTGGGACCGTCAGCCGCACCGATGATGGCGATTGAAGCTGCGTCATTGAGTTCGAAGCCGAAGAACGAAGCTGCGCAAAGAGTGAAGAAGATACCGAACTGAGCCGCAGCGCCGAAGAACATAAGCTTCGGGTTTGTGAGAAGAGGCTCAAAGTCAATCATCGCACCGATACCGATGAAAAGAATCAGCGGGAAGAGTTCGTGACCGGCAATACCGATATCGAAAAGATGCTCGATAACACTTGCTGCACCTGAAAGAGGCAGGTTGACAAGAATAGCACCGAAGCCCATGGGGAGAAGGAGGGTAGGCTCCATCTCTTTTGCGATTGCGAGATAAATCAGCAGACCGCCGATAGCCCACATCGCAACCTGAGGCCAGGTTATCGCAAGCAGGGTTTCATATAAAACTTCCATTTATAAACCTCCGATTAAAGAACAACAAGAACTTCGTCGGTGTTTACTGTTGAGCCCTTTGAAACAAGAATCTGCTTTACAACACCGTCGCAGGGAGCAACGATGTCGTTTTCCATTTTCATAGCTTCAAGAACGATGAGAACGTCGCCTGCCTTGACTGCTGAGCCAACGCCTACGTTAACGTTGAGGATTGCACCGGGCATGGGTGCAAGAACTTTTGTGCCGTCAGCTGCTGCAACGGGAGCTGCTGCGGGAGCGGGTGCTGCTGCGGGAGCAGGAGCTGCAACGGGTGCGGGAGCTGCAACGGGAGCTGCGACTGCATCGGAAACGTTTGTTACGACTGCTTCGCATTCGTTAACTTCTACTTCGTAATTTTTACCGTTAAGGGTTACAACGTATTTCATAATTATTAATCCTCCATCAAACGAATTGATTTAAAGCTGAGTCTGTTGAGCGGAATGCCGCTTTTATAGCTGACAAGAGCCATAATGACTGCGGCGGTTTTTTCGTCTGTTTCAACGAGTTCAAGCTCGCCTGAACCGACAGTCGGATCTGCTGAAGCGGGCGCTGCTGCGGGAGCCTTCTTTTCTTCTGCGGGAGCGGCCTTTTCAGCCTTGCCGCTCTTGATTCTTGCATAGAGAGAGTAGAGTGCCGCTACAACGAAAATAACGGCGAGGGCAAACGCAGGAGTTTTAATGAATTCCATAAAAGTCATTGTAATTCTCCTTTATACCTCTCTGATTGAATATTTGAAGGTGTTTCTTTCTTTTTCATCACGCTTTGCAAAATATGCTTCTGCCTGCATGGGGAATGCGATATATGAAAGAACATCTTCGTCGCTCTTTGCCTTGCTGCCGAGCTCTGCCTTTGTTGCTGCAAAAGCGGGTTCGAGAGTATCTGCAAATCTGCCGGTGAAGGGTGCTTCGTCACCGAGAACGAGCTTCTGGAGATCTTCGCTTACCTTACCGGGAGCCTGACCGTATTCACCCTTGATATAGCTCTTGACTTCTTTGGAGATATTCTTGTATCTCTCGCCTGCAAGAACGTTTGCCGTTGCCTGAACACCGACCATCTGGCTCATGGGAGTAACAAGGGGAGGATAGCCGAGGTCTTCACGGACTCTGGGAGTTTCGAGAAGAACTTCGTCAAGCTTGTCCAGCTTCTTCTGAGCAGTGAGCTGAGCAACAAGGTTTGAAAGCATACCGCCGGGAATCTGATAGATGAGAGCATCTGTCTGGGTGCCCATAACAACGGGGTTGAGAAGACCGCTGTCGAGTGCCTTTGCTCTGATGGGCTTGAAGAAATCGTTGATTTCTTTGCAGATGTTTTCGTCAACGTCAACCTCGTAACCGTACTGCTTGAGAGTATAAACGAGAGTTTCGGTTGCGGGCTGTGAAGTACCGCCTGAGAAGCAGGAGATAGCGGAGTCGATAACGTCTGCGCCTGCTTCAACGCACTTGAGGAGCGTCATAAAGCCGAGACCTGTTGTTGAGTGAGTGTGAACAACGATGGGAACTTTGACATTTTCTTTGAGAGCCTTGACGAGGTCGTAGCCCTCCTTGGGACTCATAATACCCGCCATATCCTTGATGCAGATTGACTGAACGCCGAGAGCCTCGATTTCCTTAGTGAGCTTGACATAGCTTTCAAGGTTGTGGATGGGGCTGATTGTGTAGCAGATTGTACCGGATGCGTGAGCACCGCATTTGAGTGTTTCGTCAACAGCAACTTCGATGTTGCGCACATCGTTGAGTGCATCGAAAATACGGATGATGTCGATGCCGTTTTCAACGCTCTTTCTGACGAACATACGGACAACGTCATCGGGATAATGCTTGTAGCCGAGGAGATTCTGACCTCTGAGAAGCATCTGGAGCTTTGTGTTGGGGCAAGCTGCCTTGATCTTGCGGAGTCTTTCCCACGGATCCTCGTTGAGGTAACGGAGGCAGGAGTCGAATGTTGCTCCGCCCCAGCACTCGAGTGAGTAGTAGCCTGCGGCATCGAGTTTCTTGAGAACGGGCTCGAAATCCTCAAAGGGCATTCTTGTTGCGATGAGGGACTGGTTGGCATCTCTGAGTACGGTTTCGGTGAAATTAACTTTCATTAAACTGGCAGTCCTTTCTTTATATTTGATTTTTTTAAACTGAATCAGAATTCGATGCGTGAAGCGATATATTCTTCAAGAGCATCGATTGAAATGCGTTCCTGCTGCATTGTGTCTCTGTCTCTGACGGTTACGCAGTTGTCTTCGAGAGAGTCAAAGTCAAAGGTGATGCAGAGAGGTGTACCGATTTCGTCTTCGCGGCGGTAACGCTTGCCGATTGAACCTGTTTCGTCAAAGTCAACCATAAACTTCTTCTGAAGCTTTTCGTAAACCTTGAGAGCATCCTCGGAGAGCTTCTTCGAAAGGGGAAGAACCGCTGCCTTGAAGGGTGCGATTGCAGGATTCAGGTGAAGAACAACTCTTGTATCGTTCTTTTCTGCATCGATGACTTCTTCGTCATATGCTTCACAGAGAAGAGCGAGAACCGTTCTGTCAAGACCGTAGGTCGATTCAATGATGAAGGGGATGAATTTCTCGTTTGTTTCGGGATCGAGATAATCCATCTTCTGACCGCTGTATTCCTGGTGTCTTGTGAGGTCGAAGTTTGTTCTGTTGTGAGTGCCGTTGATTTCGCCCCAACCGAAGGGGAAGAGGAATTCGATATCGCAGGCAGCCTTTGCGTAGTGAGCGAGCTTTTCGTGATCGTGGAAACGGAGGTTTTCAGCGGCGATGCCGAGATCCTGATAGAACTTCATACCGTATTCCTTGAAGTAATCGTAAAGATCGCTGTCTGTGCCCTCTTTGCAGAAGGTCTGGAACTCCATCTGCTCAAACTCGATTGTTCTGAAGGTGAAGTTACCGGGAGTGATTTCATTTCTGAAAGCCTTACCGATCTGACCGATGCTGAAGGGAAGCTTTGCTCTCATTGTTCTCTGAACGTTGAGATAGTTGACGTATTCGCCCTGAGCATTTTCGGGGCGGAGATAGATGATGTTTTTGCTGTCATTAGTGACGCCTCTGAAGGTCTGGAACATCAGGTTGAATTCTCTGATGCCCGTGAAGTCGTGCTTGCCGCAGTGGGGGCAGGGGATTGAATGAGCTTTGATATACTCAAACATCTCTTCCTTTGTCATACCGTCTGCGTGTGCGTTGGGATCGAAATCGTCGATGAGGTTATCTGCTCTGTGACGCTTCTTGCATTCCTTACAGTCGAGAAGAGGGTCGGAGAAGCTGGCAACGTGGCCGCTTGCTTCCCAAACTCTGGGATGCATCAGGATATCCGCATCAACCTCGTAACTGTTTTTGCGTTCCTGAATGAATCTCTTTCTCCAGGCATCCTTGACGTTGTTTTTCATTCTTGCACCGAGGGGGCCGTAGTCCCACGTGTTGGCAAGACCGCCGTAGATTTCACTGCCTGCGAAGATGAAGCCTCTGCCCTTGCAAAGGGCGACGATTTTTTCCATTGTTTTATCCTGATTATTCATCATATCCAAAACTCCCGCCATTATAATAATTTTGATAATATATTACCTTAAATATACATTAAAGTCAATAAACTAAAGACTAAAAAAAGACCGTGCAAAACGGTCTTTTTTGGTTATTTATACTTATTCGATATTTTTTGCCGATTAAAGTCGGATTATTTGCGTTTTGCGGGCATAATTTCACGGATAAAAGTCGCAAGATAACTTGCATCGTTGTTGTTCAGACCGTATATTCTGTAAACCTTGCCCTTGGCGGTTACGGTCACCGTGGGGAGTCCTCCCGAGGCGGGTATACGGCAACGGAAGTCGGTTATATCGTCATAGAAAAACTCGAATCTTTCGGGAATTAACAGGAATTTCGGTCTGATGCCGTAAACACCGTGAACGTTGACACAGACAAAGCTTTTTTTGCAGGTGGAAAATATGACGATGCCGATAACAAAAACTGCAAGGAGAAGCAGACCGATCAGAACGTTCTTTACAATAAATTCGTCGTGCTCTGCGCGGGGAGTCCACTCGTATCTTTTCGGCAGACTTGTCACAAAGAGATAGACGGCGATAATTCCGTACATAAAGCAGGAGGCAAGTATGCCGTCGCCGAAGCTGCCGCATTCGAAGAATCTGATGTTATCGCCGAGAGGAGATGTTGAGGGTGATGAGGAATCTGACCTTTTTCTGTATCCGACGGCTGCCGCTTTCTTGCTGATATATTTTCCGCATTCGGGGCAGATTTCGTCGGATTTATTTATTCTGTTTCCGCAGTATTTACATTTCATAATTACCGCCTCCTGCTGATATGATATCACGTTATGAGATAAACGTCAATATAAAAAGACCCGACAGCGGATAACTGTCGGGCTGAATTCTATATAAGGAATGCTTTTGCGAGTGCAAAGTAGATTACGAGAGTGACGATGTCGACAAGTGTTGCAATCATCGGACCTGCCATAAGTGCGGGGTCGAGTTTGATGATTTTTGCAAAAATCGGGAGCGAACAACCGATGAGCTTTGCAACGACGATTGCAATAAACATTGCCAGGGATACAACGAGGAAAACTTCAATCGTACCTTCGCTGAAGAAATACATCCTCACTATGTTTGCTGCGCCGAGAACAAGTCCGCAGACTGTGGCAACCCGCAATTCCTTGAGCACGATTTTGAAATAATCCTTGATTTCGATTTCGCCGACGGCAAGACCGCGGATAATCAGAGTAGAAACCTGGCTACCTGCGTTACCGCCCGTACCCATCAGCATAGGCATCGATGCGGTCAGGGCAACAAAGCCCGAAAGCAGAGTTTCATAGCCCTCGATGATCATACCAGTGAAGGTGCCTGAAACCATAAGGATGAGAAGCCAGAGGATTCTGTTTCTGGCAAGTTTGAACACACCCGTTTTGAGGTATTCGTCATCTGACGGGGTCATAGCCGCCATCTTTTCAAAGTCTTCGGTAACCTCTTCTTCGATAACGTCAACAACGTCGTCGATGGTGATGATGCCGACGAGTCTGTTTTCGTTGTCAACAACGGGTACACTCAGAAGGTCGTATTTACTTACGATATCGGCAACGTATTCTCTGTCGTCAAGGGTGTTGACCGAAATGAACTGCGGCTCTTCCTCCATAATATCGCCGACGAGCGTTTCCTTGTCGCAGAGAAGAAGCGAAAGCAGGGGAATGCTGCCCAGAAGATGGCGGTGACTGTCGGTGCAGTAACAGGTGTAGACCGTTTCTTTGTCGACGCCCGTCTTTCTGATATGCTCGATTGCCTGGGCGGCGGTGAAGCTTGTGTGAAGCTGCACCATTTCAATTGTCATTATACTGCCCGCACTGTCCTCGGGGTATTTGAGGAAACGGTTGATAAGTTTGCGGGTTTCGGGGTCGGAGTGCGAAAGCACTCGTGTGACAACGTTTGCAGGGACTTCTTCAAGAAAGTCAACAACGTCATCAAGGAACATTTCGTCGAGCAGTCTCTCAAGCTCGGCGTCGTTAATCATTCGGACAAGCTCCTCCTGAGAGTCGCTTTCGAGGTAGGCGAAAACGTCTGCCGAAATATCCTTCGGCAATACCCGGAAAACGAAAAGTCTTTCCTTTGCCTCAAGTTCGTCCATCAGAAGGGCGGTATCAACTGCGTTCATCTCGGAAAAGAGCTCGCGCAGAGATGAAATTTCTCCGTTAGAAATAAGCTCGGGCACTTTTTCAACGAGCATCTCGAGTTCTTCCATAAAAAAAGCATCTCCTTTCATCGGTAATCAGAAATACCGGCGCAAAGGCGATGCAGTCAAAACAAAACAAGAGCGATACCGACGTTATGAAAAACGCGGCTCACTTCGGTGGCTGAAAGACAGCTCCGCCGTTGCGGCTGATTGAATTGAAAATCTACTTCGGGGGCTTGGTTTATCGGAACTGCCCAAAAAAATCACCACACTTAAAAAATTTTTTTGTAACATCATAATGTTACACCCTTTGACGCCTCAAGTCAAGCAAATTTGCAAAATAATATGAAAAATAAATCTATTGTGTAAAAACGGAGAAAAACGGAGGTATATGCCCCGAATCGGGTGAAAACGGCTGAAAACGGGAGGAGATTTGCGTCAAATTTGAAAAATGAGTTCACAAAAATGAGTGAACTAAACCCGTGTTTCAGACTATGGGTGAGAGGAGTTTTCAGTTTGCTCCCCGGAAAGGATGATTGTTTGAAAAAAAGTCTTACGGAAAAAGAGAAGCTGTTTTGCAGCTATTATGCGGGATTCGGCGATGCGAGAGGCTGCGCCGCAAGAGCAGGCTATTGCATTTCTCCTGCAAAAAGTGCTGAAAAGCTTCTTGCCAGAAGTGACATCAGAGCTGAAATCGAACGCCTCGAAAAAGAACGCAGACCGTATTCTTCCCAGGCTGAAAAGGGACTGTACAGACTTGCATTCGGATCGGTTACGGATGCACTGAAACTGCTGCTTTGTGAGGAAACAATGAGCGCAGAGGAAATTGAAAAGCTGGATTTATTCAACGTTTCGGATATCAAGCGTCCGAAGGGCGGAGGTATGGAAATCAAGTTTTTTGACCGACTCAAGGCTCTTGAAAAACTCGCAACCCTCGGCGGCGGTGCGGAAAATACGGAAAGCAGTTTTATCAGGGCGCTTTCCGAAGGGGCAAGGCTTCTCTCGGAGGAGGAAGATAATTGAATCCGTCAAACAAGAAATCCGCTTTCACTCCGTTTTCGCCAAAGCAAATGAAAGCGCTGTGCTGGTGGATGCCCGAAAGTCCCTTCAGCGGCTACGATGCCGTTATCTGCGACGGTGCGGTGCGCTCGGGTAAAACGCTCTGCATGTCGGTTTCGTTTGTGACATGGGCGTTTTCGGTATTTTCCGATTCCTCCTTCGCTCTTTGCGGTAAAACCATCGCTTCCCTCCGCAGAAACGTTGTGACGGTTATTCTGCCCGTTCTGCGTGAACTCGGTTTCGAATGCAACGAAAAATATTCGCGCAATCTTATTGAAATATCGCATTCGGGCAGAACTAACAGATTCTATCTTTTCGGCGGTAAGGATGAAGGGTCGGCGGCTCTGATTCAGGGCATGACCCTTGCCGGCGTACTGCTCGACGAGGTGACGCTGATGCCCCGTTCCTTCGTCGAACAGGCACTCGCACGATGCTCTGTTGAAGGCTCGAAGCTATGGTTCAACTGTAATCCCGAACACCCTATGCACTGGTTTCATGAGGAATGGATAAAGAAAAAGGATGAAAAAAACTGCTTCTATCTCCATTTCACGATGAAGGATAACCCGTCGCTCACACAGTCTATTATCCGCCGATACGAGAAACTCTATTCGGGTGCGTTCTATGAAAGATTCGTTCTCGGCAGATGGGTTGCGGCACAAGGCTGTGTCTACCCGATGTTTTCTCACGAAAAGCACGTCGAAGAGCCTCCCGACGTTATGGAGGAATTCTGCATCTCCTGTGATTACGGTACCGTCAATCCGTCATCCTTCGGCCTCTGGGGGAGAAACGGCAGAGTATGGTACAGAATCGACGAATACTATTTTGATTCAAGAGCAGAGGGTCGGCAGAAAACCGACAGCGAGCATTACGCCTCCCTTTGTGAGCTTGCAGACGGCAGAAAAATCGGATCGGTTATCGTTGACCCGTCAGCGGCAAGTTTCATCGAATGCATCAGGCGTGACGGCAGATTCAGGGTGATTCCTGCGAAAAATGACGTCATAGACGGTATCCGCAGAGTTTCGGATTGCCTCAAGGACGGCACTCTGAAGTTTTCACCCCGTTGCAGGGACAGTATCAGGGAATTCGGGCTTTACCGTTGGGAAGAAAATTCCGCAAAGGATTCAGTCAGAAAAGAAAATGACCATGCCATGGATGATATCCGTTATTTTGTTTCGACGGTTGCTTCAGCCGTTGATGACGGCGGATTTTTCGCTTTGGCTACAACAAGAAGATAGGAAAGGAGGAATCGGATGGGCTTATTCAAAAACAGAAAAAACGAAAGGGTTTCGATGCCCGTAACGCAGAATGCAAACCGCCATCCCTTCGGTATTATTGATGGATATGTGCCTCTCGGCGCACCCTGTATGAGACTTTATAAGGCGCTCCGCGAAGCAGTACCCGTTATCGATGCTGCGGTGTTCAAACTTGTACGTCTGACGGGTGGATTCCGAGTGAAATGCTCCGACGATGCGGCTCAGGCGGCAATTGATGAGTTTATGGAATCGGTGCCCGTCGGCGGTAACAGATACGGTATGGCGGCGTTTGTTTCGGCTTATTTCGAACAGCTTCTCACCTACGGCACTGCACTCGGCGAAATTGTTACCGATTCGGAGGGTATGCCCTGTGCACTTTTCAATGCTCCGCTTGAAGGGATTGAACTCAAAAGGGCACGAAACGGCTTCGATATCGAGGTTTTCGTGCGCAGAGGCGGTGAACTCAAAAAAGCTCCCAGACAGGATTTGTGTCTGCTGAGCGTACTCAATCCCGATGCGGGTGCACTGACAGGAAATTCGCTTCTCAAGGGTATGCCGTTTGTCAGCGGAATATTGCTGAAAATTTTCGAGAGCATCGGTGCAAACTGGGAGAGAGTCGGCAATCTGCGTTTCGCAGTGACTTATAATCCCCGGAACGACCCGATGGACAGAGCGTATGCCAAAGACAGGGCTTTGCAAGTGGCGAAAGAGTGGGGCGAGGCGATGCAGAGCGGTTCGCAGATCAAGGATTTCGTTGCGGTAGGCGACGTGCAGATAAAAGTCATCGGCGCGGATAATCAGATACTTGACAGTGACGTGCCCGTACGCCAGATGCTTGAGCAGATTGTCGCCAAAACGGGTCTGCCGCCCTTTATGCTCGGTCTTTCGTGGTCGAGCACGGAGCGTATGAGCTCCCAGCAGGCAGACGTGCTCACAAGCGAACTTGAGGCGTACAGACGTATTCTGACCCCCGTCATCAGAAAAATCTGTATTGCGTATCTGCGAGGCAGGGGCTTCAGCTGCAATCCTGCCGTAATCTGGGATAACATAACCCTTCAGGATGAGGTCGAGCTCAGCAGAGCAAGGCTTTATAACGCTCAGGCAGAAAAGCTTGAGGCTGAAAATAAAAAGAGAGGTGAATGACGATTAATACCGAAAAAAACGGCGTTGCATTGCCCGAGGAGGAACTTGAACTTATCGGGCAGTTTGCAACAAAAAAACTTTCAATGGATGAAATTTATATATTTTCGCTCATCCTCTGCGATAACGAAATCGACAGAGATAACGAAAAGTTTACAATTCCCGCACTCAGGGAACTTGCAAAGCTTTACGTGGGAAAGACGGGTATTTTTGACCACAATATGAGCACAAAGGACCAGAATGCGAGAATTTATTCAACTGAATTTGTGACTGACGCAAGTCGCAAAACAACTGACGGTGAACCTTATTCATACGTCAAGGCAAAGGCTTATATGGTCAGAACAGAGAAGAATAAGGATCTCATTGCCGAAATTGAGGCAGGCATCAAGAAGGAAACGAGCGTCGGCTGCAGTGTGAAAAAAATCAGCTGCTCCGTTTGCGGCAAAAACATCAGGGAGGACGGCTGTACTCATCGCAAGGGTAATACCTATGCAGGCAAGTATTGCTGCTATCTGCTTGAAGATCCCGCAGATGCGTATGAGTGGTCGTTTGTGGCAGTTCCCGCCCAGAAAAATGCAGGTGTCACAAAGGCATACAACCCTTCGGATGATGATAACAGTGCAGATATCTGGGCAGATGAATACAGAAACGAGCTTAAATCCGCTCTTATCAGGGATGCCGCAACGGTTATTCCCGAAATGAAAAGCCCCGTTCTTGAGGAAATCTGTGACGGGCTGAGCATCGGTAAGCTCAAGGCGATGCGTGATGCATTCAGGCTCAAGGCGGAAAAGAATCTGCCTCTTGTCAGACAGCTTGACTGCGACAGCAACGCAGATGACGACTCGAATTCCGAGTATAAGATTTAAGGAGGAAAAAATATGTCAGTATCATTCGGCGGCTTTCACAACGAAACCGCAACATTCAGAACAGAAAACGAAATCACAAAGGGTACACCCGTCAAAATCACTGCAAACGGTACCGTTTCAGCTTGCGCGGAGGGTGATTCTTTCTGCGGAATTCTTGCTAACGGCGACAGCGCTTATGCGGCTGTGCAGATTTACGGTGAGGTAACCGCAAAGTTCAGCGGCACCGCTCCTGCACTTGGCTACACAAAGCTTGCCGCCGGCAAAGACGGTGTCAAGAGCGGCTCAGGCAGAGAATATCTGGTCGTATCCGTTGATGAAACTGCAGGTACGGTTACATTTCTTATGTAAGAAAGGAGAAGGAATATAATGGCTGATTTTGATAATATTAAACTCGAAAAGGGGCTTTACGCCTCAGGCAATTTTACAAAGGCTCTCGAAAGCCTTGATCCCAGTGAAAACTATACAGGCACTTCCCTTGAGGGCCTCGATGCATACCAGCGTCAGCTCAAGCGTTTTGGCATCAAGGTAGGCGGTGCGGGCAGTGACGTTGTTGATAAGTTCTTCAAGACTTCCGACAGTGCGGTGCTTTTCCCCGAATATATTTCAAGAGCTGTCAGACAGGGTCTTGAACAGGCTGATATTCTGCCCACGGTTGTTGCTTCAACAACTGTATTCGACGGCCTTGATTACCGTTCAATCACATCTCTCCCCACTGATGAGGAGAAGGAACTTAAAATCGTCAGCGAGGGTGCATTTATTCCCGAAACGAATATCCGCACAAAGGAAAACCTTGTCAAACTCCGCAAGAGGGGGCGCTCTTTGGTCGCTTCGTATGAAGCGATAAGATTCCAGCGCCTTGACCTCTTCACCGTAACACTCCGTCAGATCGGCGCATACATTGCGAGAACACTTCTCAAGGATGCGATCGAGGTTATTGAAAACGGTGACGGCAACGGCAATCCCGCTGAGGTTATGAGCTGTGCCGCCTCAGGCACTCTTTCATACGGCGATCTCGTCGATTTCTGGAACAGCTTTGATCCTTATGAACTCAACACAATCATTGCGGAACCTGCCGTTATGGCGAAACTTCTCAAGATGGAAGAGTTCAGGGATGCTTCGGCGGGACTTAACTTCCACGGCAAGGGTAAGGAAATCACTCCTCTCGGCGCAAAGCTTCTCAAGTCAAATGCCGTCAACACGGGTACTCTCATCGGTCTCGACAAGACTGCTGCACTCGAAATGGTCAAGACGGGTGACATTATGACTGAATATGACAAGCTTATTGACCGTCAGCTTGAAAGGGCAGTCATCAGCTGCACTGCAGGCTTTGCCAAGATTTTTGACGGAGCATCAAAGGTGCTTTCCGTTTAAGGGGATGAACTATTTGATTGACTGCTGGAGAGTGCTCTCGGCACTGAGAGAATATTATTCCTACGGCGAAACGGATGCAGAGCTTATTCCGATCTGCGAATCAACCGCAAGAGAATTGACCGCAAGGGTCAAGCCGAATGCGGATTGCTCGGATATCAGGCTTATCAATGCCGCTGCAGCAATGGCTAATCACAGGCTCTGCGTCAAAAAACTGCATTCCGATGAGGGCGTGACCTCCTTTAAAGCGGGTGACGTGACGGTAAGTATTTCACCCGCTGCACTTGCGGAAAATGCGGAAAAAGAAAAAACACGTGCGATTATTGCGGCTCTTCCTCTGCTAAGGGATGAAGAATTCCTTTTCAGGCAGGTGAGCATATGAAGCTGAAACGGATGTTTGAAAATTACGGCAGAGCTGTTTCACTCGTATCGAAAGACGGCGGCACAATAGCGGAAACAAGCGCTCTGATAAGTCCGTTGCGATATAAAAATAAGATGTACCTTTACGGAGTCAATACCGAAATCGGTTACAATTCTCAGGGTCATTATCTTTATATCGGACCGCCTGAACCCGACCTTGCGAGCCTCGAAAACGGCGAATACGTGAAGTGTGGGGACGAAAAATACAGAATCGACAGGGCGGAGCGGGTATACAAGGGAAACGAAGTCTTCTATATCTGGGCAATAATCAGAGTGATAGTTGAAAATTAAGAGGTGAAAATATGAGCGCAATCAGTTCAATGCCCGCTAACATTGTGGTGTGGCTCAAAGAAAGAGAAGAACTTAAATATATCAAATTCCTTACGGAATACCCCGCAATCAAAAAGGAAGTGCCGCTGCGAAACACAACCGTTGCAGTCGGAATAGACGGTATGACCATCGTTGATTCATTTGTCGAAAATGATGAAGGAGTGCTTGTTGAAAACGAAAATTGCAGACAGGTCAATATCAAACTGCGTTTTTCGATTCACGCGCCGTTTTCCTCGGGTGGTGCGGCTTGTCACGAGGCTTTCACCGATATCATCGATTGCCTGACTTTTGATTCTGCGCTTAACATCGATTCATCGGGCTGCGACAGCATTGTTTCTGACAGAGATACGGATGCATTTGTGCTTACGGCATGGGCGACGGTTATTGCGTCACTCTGCCCTGCGGATGGCTCCTCTGTTGATTTGCCTTCTTTTTTGGGCAAGGAGCTGTTTTGTGCTTCGCACATCAAGGATGAGAGCATACATCTCACTGCAGAGCAGCAGATGTTTCTGGGAGAACCTGCCGTTGCGGGCTCATATATGGGCGGAGGCAGCGCACCGAATACGGTTAATGTCGGCTTCAGACCGAGGCTGGTTCTGGTTACGGGATATAATCATCCTCCGCTCTATGTCAATTTTTCCGAGCAGAAATGCTATATTTACTGGGGAATGGCGTTTGAGGACGGTAATTCATACGGAATCGAACTGACAGCAAATGGTTTCAAGGTGTTCAACAACAGTTCAACTCCCTCAAGAGGATGCTATCCGCTTCTCAATGAAATCGGCACACCGTATAAATACATAGCGTACAGATAAAAAAAGGAGCAACCCGATTTTGTTATTCGGGTTGCTCCGGTTTCTTATAATATTATGCGAAATCCGTAATCTTTCTGCCGCTGCCGAGCTCAAAATGGTATTCCGCAATTCCGAGGTCGATTTTGTTGCAGGAAAAAGTACCGTTGACGGTTGTGATAACTTTTTCGGGTGTATATTTAAAGAAGACGGGTTGTTTGTTTCTTGCCGAGGGAGCCTTGACCGCACAGTCAACGCCTTTTTTGAACCATTCGGGTGCCGTATCGTAGTCTGCGCTCATTTCGCGGGAAGATTTTCTTTTGGTTTTGATGATTCCCGAAAGAAGTTTTTCCTTGAAATTCTCGGTTTCTTTTATTTCTCCGACGGAAATTACGCAGGCGAGAGCTTCGCCTTCGGCAAGGGCGTCAGCAATGGAGGTCTTGTCGTAACTGCCCGCAACCCAGCAAGTGCCGAGTCCTAGCCTTGTTGCTTCAAGCACAAGTTCTTCACCGTAAAATCCTGCTTTTTCGTGCATTTTCGGATCATCCGTCCTGCCCGCAAGCAGAAAATAACTCTTTACACCGCTGAACATTCCGTAGCTTTTGATGAGACCGAAACATTCTTCGCCGTTTTCGGCAAGTTCGATGCGAAGACCCGAACGGGAGCAGAGACTGTCGATTACTGTCTGCAACGCAACCTTTTTATCCGGGCTGATAGGTTCTGGAATATAGGCTCTTCTTGAAATTCTGATGTCGGAAGCTTCAAGCAGGGTCATTTTTATTTCCTCATTTCGGCAAGGTCACGGTAGTTGATGAGCTTGATGCCGTGAGCCTCGATATGCTGTCTTGTTGCGGGGTCCTTGAGAAGCTCGTATTCCCAGACTCTGCGTTCCCAGCAGCCCGATGCTCCCTTGAGGTCGTCGGTGGGGTAGGAGGGATGCATATAGGTTTCAGTGATTCCTTCGGGCATACTTGCATAGAGATCGTAAACATATTCCTTGAAATTCTTGTAGCTTTCAGTCTGAGGTTCGTTCCATTCGTTGGGGATAAGATGGTCGGGAACTGCCACGCCGAGCTGACGGATGAAGCCGACAAGCTGACCGAGCATACCGTGAATCATTTCTTTGTCGATATTGATATCGAGCATTGTATTGGAAAGCTGAGCATCGGAGAAGGATGCGGGAAAACGGAAAGGCAGACCGTATTCTGCGGCGGTCTGAAGAGTCATCTGAAGAAGTTCGAATCTGCCGGTCTCGATGCCGTAGAGTGAACCCATATGGTTATCAAGATGAGAGGGGTTTGTCAGACCGAGGATTCTGCAGCGCTCAATCTGTGCCTTGATTTCAGCTCTTGCTTCTTCGAGGTCAACGTTCTTTTCAACCTGATCGCTTTCGTGCCACATAAAGCCTTCTTCGTCACGCAGAGAAGCGGTATTTGAGGCGTTGACGGGTGCCCAGCGGTAGTTTGACCATTCGCTTGTGAGGGTGAGGTGAACGCCGATTGCATACTGCGGATTTTCTGCGGCAAATTTGCAGGCTTCGGGTGCCCAGGCACAGGGGGCCATAATTGTTGCGGATGTAAGAGCGCTCTTGGGATCCTTGAAAAGGTCAGCGACGGCGAGGTTAGCGCCTCTGCACATACCGAAATCGTCTGCATTGATGATGAGATATCTGTCCATATTTTTTCCTCTTTTCTGTCTTTAAAATTATATGAGGTCTTTATACTCAATGATATTGCCTTCGAATTTGTCGGCATCGATCTCCTTGTTGCCGATGAATGCTCTGATAACCTGCTTTTTGCCCTTGACGTATTCGGGTTTGCCCGGGCAGAAGGGATAGAACCCGAGAACACCGAAAATGTACCAGATGGCGGTTGTGCCGTTATCCTCATCGCCGGGGAAACCGTCATTTTCAAACGAGAAGGCTTCCTTACAGAGTCTTTCAACCCAGTATGCACTCTTTTCAACGCAACCGAGAGCGGAGTAGATGTAGGGAATGTGGAAGCTGGGCTGGTTTGAAATTGCGCACTGACCGAAATCGATTGCGGCGAGTTCGGTGATTTCGTGGATTTCACAGTCATATCCACGGATGAGATAATCGGGCTCGGTAGCAAAAAGCTCATCGATTTTTGCAATCAGCTTATCCTTGCCGCCGTAAAGCTCCGCAAGACCCTCAATATCGTGAGGCACTGCAAATGAATTCTGCCATGCACTGCCCTCAGTGTAATCTCTGCCCCACATAATGGGTGAGAAATCGGGACGGAAATTACCTTTCTTATCTTTGGGTCTCATGAAGCCTGTTTCCGGGTCGAAGATGTTTTTGTAATAGGTTGCACGTTTGCGGTATTCTGCTTCGATTTTATTTTCACCGAGGAGTTTTGCAATCTCGGCAATACACCAGTCGCCGTATGCGGCATCGAGCGTAAGATTGACTGATTCCTTTTGTTCATCGTAGGGTACGTAACCGTATTTGCAGTAGCTTTCCGCACCGTTTCTGCCGAATCTGCTCTGCGGAGGATTGGTGACGGAATGCTTTATCATACCCTCAAGGGCAACGCGCATTGTTGCTTCGTCGATGAATCCCTTGACCGCACCGTCTGCAATAACGGCGTCAACGAGTGTGCTGGGCATACAACCGCATTCACCGATTGAAAGCCATCTGGGAAGCCAACCGCTTTCTTTGTATTCATTGATGAAGGCGGTGAGCATTTCACGGAGCTCATCCTTGGCAACGAGAGCGTAGAAGGGATAAACCGTTCTGTAGGTATCCCAAAAACCGTTGTCGGTGTATCTCACACCGCCGTAGGTCTTGCCGTCGTGGGGGCAATAGTGGATTGCATTGCCGTTTTTATCGTATTCATAGCATTTGTGGGGATAGAGGAACGCTCTGTACATACACGAATAGAAGGTGCGAAGCTGTTTTTCGTCAGAGGCTTCGATTCTGATTCTTGAGAGGTATTCCTCCCAGATGCTTTCGGCATCTGCCTTGACAACGGCGAAATCCTTGCCGTTAAGTTCGGATTCGAGGTTATAAACCGCTTGTTCAAAGCTGATATATGAAATTGCGAGTTTGATTTCGGTAACTTTATTTTTAAGGCAGATGTGAATACCTGCATTTTTGCCTCTTGTTTTTTTGCCGCTTCTGAAATTATTCTTACTGCTGATGAGTGTTTCCGATGCTTCGACGGAATCTTCGGGGAATTTTACAACAAGGTAGGTTCTGAAGTTGACCGCCTCGCCGCTCATATGCATATCGGTTGATGCATAGAGGGTGTTTGTTTTTTCGTCAAAACGGTAGGCATAATTACCTGTGACAGGAAGCACGGAAAGGAAATTCTTGCCTTCGTCGGAGAAACTGATGAGCGCCGAAGCACCTCTGTCGGTGGGAGCGAGTTCAAAGTCGCATCTTGAACGAAGAAAACGCGTTTTGAGATAATAGGGGGAGAGAACGGCCTCCTCGGGTCTGAAACCTGACCAACGTTCTTCGCCCATACCGCCCATTACGTCATTCTGCGGGATGAAGACGAATGCGCCGTAATCGGCGATCCACGGAGAAGGCTGATGTGTCAGACGGATACCCTCGAGGCTTCGGCTGTCGGGGTGATAATACCAACGGATACTGTGTTCCTCGGTCTGCGGGGCGAAAGCCGCCATGCCGAATGGCCTCTGCACAAGCGGAAGAGTGTTGCCGTTGGAATATCTGTGGGTAGATTTGCTGCCTTGCTTTGTGTTGACAAGTTCACAGTATTTCATATTTATTTCTCCTTATGCGGTATAAAATTACTGCTGAGAATATTGATGATGTTATCTGAGTCGAAATGTCGGCTCTTTTTTATTTTGAGGAAAACGGCATCCATATTTTCGGCTGAATGCTCAATTTCCTTGGAGAAGGTACGCATAGCTTCTATGCGACAGTCCCTGTCGGACGGATCTGTCTGTGCCGAGCCGAGAAGAAGGCACATAATGACTGAAAATATTACAAATTTTGCTTTTGAAATCAGGTTGCCGTCGAAGACTGCGGTCATAAAATAACGGAATAAAAAATAAACCGCAAGATGTTCGGCTTCCCATTCGTTTTCGGAAAGGATTTTCAGATAATCTTTATTATCGGTGAGTGTGTTGTTTTTTGCCGAATCAAGCGAAAATCTCCAATCGGGATCAAGCTTTTCGAGACTGTCAAGCAAATCAAACCATCCTTTGACGGTCCTGTTTGCCTGAACTTCCGACGGCGAGGGGAGAATAAACGATTCCCTTTCGGTACACGGATTATGACAATCCCCCGTTCTGATGCTTTTCTGGATTCTTTCACAGCAACGCAGAAAGGCCGCAAGTCTTTCGGGGACGGAATAATTTCTGTTCTGAAGGATATTTATCGCCGTATTTTGCGCACGGAAAAGAGTAATATAAAGAGACGGGTCTATGTTGTTGGGCTGAATCGGGACATCCTCGTCAACAGTTTCGAATTCAATCGGTTCGGAAGATGCGAAAATCAGTCTTGCCGCTTCGGGGCAGGAGAGCGAGATTCCCGTTTCTTTTCTCGAACCGAGATCGGTCACGTGGCGGGGGAACTGTTTGCACGTGTTGCAGAGTGCAGTTTCGCCAATCTCCGAATATATTTCACAGAGATTGCTCTCAAGCAGAAACGGACAGCGGCTTGTTTCCGAAACAAAAACCGTATCGCCGTCACTGTCAACCGACATATGGCTGCGGAGTTTCTCACCGATTCTGCCGCCGACGTGCATATATTTTTCTTTGCTTTCGCAGTCGACAACGATTGCCCAGCCTGCGCAGCAGGTGTCGGGGCATTTGTCGGCAATGCATTTGAAATTTTTGTAATATACGGGAAAAGTGTTCTTCACAATAACCCTCCCATCCGCAATCATATCCAAAATAAAATATAAAACAAAACGGGTATAAAGTCAATAAAAAAGAGTCGGGTTTCGCCGACTCTTTGAATATTGCGATTAAAATGTTTCCTCTGCAGAGGGGAATTCAGGCACGGGATATTCCTCGGTGGTTTCAGCTTCGGTGGTGGGAACTTCATAGATAAAATTACCGTTTGCATCTGTTACTTTTTCACCGGAAACATCGGTTACGGGATTGCCTTCGGGGATGAACACACGGAGAGTGACCTCGGTACCTTTGGCGTAATCCTTGTTTGCCTGCAAGCCGATTGCAACAACCTTTTCGGCGTTGCTGTTATCGTATCCGCTGTGTATTTCAAGCTTCTTGCATATGAAACCGATTTCCGTCAGGCGCTTTTCTGCCTCTTCATAAGTCATACCGATGAGGTTATCGGGCAGAGTAATCATCTCAACACCGTCGCTGATAGTGAAGACGATTTCAGTGCCTGCGGCATATTCACCGGGAGCGAGGCTTTGAACGACGATCATACCCTTGCTGTATTCGTCACTGTATGCGTAATTCTTTGTAACCTTGAGTTTCTTGATGTTGGGGAAATTCTCAACCTCATAGAAGTTTCTGCCGACGTAACTGTCAATGCTGATCATTGCGGTTTCGGTCTGACCCGTGCCGCCGTTGTTGTTGGGCTTATCTGTGGCGATGAGGAATACCGTCAGACAGAGAATACCGACAACGAAGGTGATTGCGGCGCTCAGAAGCATCAGAGGAATGCTGCTCAGTTGTTTTTTACCGTTTTTATTTTTCATAACTTTCTTTTTTTTGTTTTTTTCACCGTTATCCCACGGATTCTGATCGTCAGGAACGGGAGTGGGTGTGACTTTCGGAACTTTTGCGGGTGTGACGTTGCGCTGATGCTGATCGCTGACTGCGGTTGCAACGGGTGATGCCGAAAGTTCTGCACGAAGCTGCTCAACGGTTCTTGTTCTGTCTTCGGGGAGAATCTGAAGTGCATTGATAAGACCGTTGATAACATATGCGGGAAGCTGTTCGGCAAATTTACCGGGAACCATCAGTCTGTCATTGGACATTCTTTCGGTGGCGGTGATGGGGTCGCTTCCGATAAGCGTTCTGTAAAGAACAGCGGCAAAAGCGTAAACGTCTGTCCATGTGCCCTGTTGGCTTTCCAGGCCGTATTGCTCATATGCCGCATAACCGTCATAGAGTTTGCTGGTCAGGTCACTGCGTGCGCTTCTTGCGGCACCCGTGCAGAACCCCGTGATTTTGATTTTGCCGTCGATACCGATAACCAGGGTTGAGGGCGAAATGCCTCTGTGGATAATAGCTGATTGATGCAGTGTGCCGATTGCCGAAAGAACAGGCATAAGTAACTGTCTCGCTCTTTCCCAGGTAATGTATCCGGTGTTGCTTCTGAGAAGAAAATCGCGCAGAGTGATACCTTCAAAATGATCGTAGATTGCGTAGGAAGTGCCGTAATCCTCGACAACGTCGGTGACGCTGATGAGGGCGGAGTGCCCCTTAAATCGGGCAAGTTTTCTCCATAGTTCTTCAAAGCTTCTGCGAAGGTCGTTGAAAATGCTTTCGTGACCTCTCATTATCTGGAGAGTAAGATTTGATGATGAACGGATGGTGAAATTATCAGGAATGAATTCACGGATTTTGATTGCCTTCTTTTCAACAAGATCCCAGCCGATGTATGTTGCACCCTCGCCGTTATATTCGAGCATCTTGCCGACCATATAGCGGTTGGCAATTACCGTTCTGACGGGGAGATAGGGAGTGATCTGGGTTGAGTCGGCATAGTATCCGCAATGAGGACACTTTTTGGCATCGCCGATTTCACGCATACAGCTCATGCACAGATTATCTGAACTGATCATATGATTTCTCCTTGCTTTCAAAATGCAATAAATCATTGTAATAATATCAAATATCGGCATTTTTGTCAATGAAGATGACATTTTTGTAATCTTTATTGTCAATTTGCTTAATAATAAGGTTATTATTTTGTAACTATTATTATTTAAGACATACTTGCAAAGAAATGTATTAATTGTTATAATTATATCAAGTATAAAAGGCGGAGGTCTGCGCTATGACGAGAAAAACAAAAAACAGCGTTAAAGACAATAATATTCCGATCTATCTTTTTCACGAAGGCACCAACGCCAAGGCATATGAATTCCTCGGCGCGCACCCCTGTGACGAGGGCTGGGTTTTCAGAGTATGGGCACCCAACGCAAAGTCGGTGTACGTCGGTGGCGATTTCAACGGCTGGGAATATTCCCGCAACCCGATGCAAAAAATCAGCGTTGGCATATGGGAGTGCTGTATCAAAAGCGCAAACAGATTCGATTCATATAAATATTGGATTGAAACTGCAGACGGCAGAGGATTTTATAAGAGCGATCCCTTTGCATTTCATACGGAGACAAGACCTCTGACGGCATCCAAAATCTATGGCATTCACGGTTATGAATGGACCGATAAAAAATGGATGGCAAAGCGGAAGAAAACCGAGGTTTATTCTTCGCCTGTCAATATCTATGAGGTGCACGCAGGTTCGTGGCAGGCGTATGACGACGGCAACCCTCTTCCCTACAGAGAACTTGCCGACAGACTCGTTGCCTATGTCAAGGAGATGAATTACACCCATATCGAGCTTCTTCCGATAACGGAGCATCCGTTTGACGGCTCGTGGGGATATCAGGTTACAGGCTATTTCGCGCCGACCTCAAGATTCGGCACACCCGAGGATTTTGCATATTTTGTCGATAAGGCTCACAGCGAGGGTATCGGCGTTATTCTCGACTGGGTACCTGCCCATTTCCCGAAGGATGCTTTTGCTCTTTATGAGTTTGACGGCGGACCGTGTTACGAATATTCCGATATAAGAAAAGGCGAACACCTTCAGTGGGGCACAAAGGTTTTTGACTACGGCAAACCCGAGGTCCAGAGCTTCCTCGTTTCGAGCGCAATGTTCTGGATTGAAAAGTTCCATATCGACGGCTTGCGTGTTGATGCGGTTGCGTCGATGCTCTATCTCGATTACGGCAGAGACGAAGGCGGATGGGTCAGAAATTCCTACGGCGGTGTCGAGCATCTCGAAGCGGTGGCTTTTCTCAAAAAGCTCAACGAATCCGTTTTCAGAGAATACGGTGACGTTATGATGCTTGCGGAAGAAAGCACGATGTGGCCCGGTGTTTCCAAACCGACATATTCGGGCGGTCTCGGATTCAATTTCAAGTGGAATATGGGCTGGATGAACGACTGCCTGAGATATTTCGCGCTTGACCCGATTTACAGAAAATTCAACCACAGTCAGTTGGTTTATACTTTTTCATATGCACTTGCAGAGAATTACGTGCTTCCTATTTCGCACGATGAGGTTGTTCACGGCAAATGTTCACTCATCAACAAGATGCCGGGAAGTTATGAAGAAAAGTTTGCGGGTGTACGCTCATTCCTCGGCTTTATGATGTCCTATCCGGGCAAGAAACTTCTCTTTATGGGAAGCGAATTCGGTCAGTTCATCGAATGGAATTATAAACAGCCGCTTGACTGGTTGTTGCTTGAGTATGATTCTCACAGGCAGCTTAAACATTATGCTGCCGAGCTTAACAAATTCTATCTTGACAATGCTCCCTTCTGGGAAGGCGACTTTGAACCTGACGGCTTCGGTTGGATAATCGGTGACGACGGCAGCAATTCGGTTTTATCATATATTCGCAGAGACAAGTCGGGCAACGAAATCATCAGTGTGTGCAACTTTACGGGTGTCACACGTAACGGATACAGAATCGGCGTTCCGAAGCAGGGTACCTACAGGGTTGTTTTCAGCTCCGCGAAACCCGAGTTCGGAGGCAGAAACGAAAGCACCGTCGGTTCGGTCAAGGCAAAGAAAATCCCGATGCACGGTTACGAATACAGCATTGAACTTGATGTAGAAGGTTTCAGCTGTATGTATATAAAAAACACTTCAAGGAAAAAAGAGTCCAAATAATAAAAGGAGGGACCCCAAATGGCAATGAAACCCGAATGCATAGCTATGCTTCTTGCGGGCGGTCAGGGCAGCCGCCTGGGCATTCTTACAAAGCAAATCGCAAAGCCTGCCGTGCCCTACGGCGGCAAATACCGAATTATCGACTTTCCTCTTTCAAACTGTGTTAACTCCGGTATTTATACCGTAGGCGTTCTGACACAGTATCAGCCCCTCGAGCTTAACGATTATATCGGTAACGGACAGCCCTGGGATCTTGACAGAGAAAACGGCGGCGTTCACGTTCTTTCGCCCTATCAGCAGATAAAGGGTACAGAATGGTATAAAGGTACGGCAAACGCAATCTATCAGAACATCAACTTCATCGAGAGATATGACCCCGAATACGTGCTCATCCTTTCGGGTGACCATATCTACAAGATGGATTATTCCAAGATGATTGATTACCATAAGGAAAAGAATGCGGACTGCACAATTGCAATGCTTGAAGTTCCGTGGGACGAAGCAAGCCGTTTCGGTCTTATGATAGTCAACGATGACGGCTCGATCAGTGAGTTTGAAGAGAAACCGAAGAATCCCAGAAGCAACAAGGCTTCAATGGGTGTTTACGTTTTCAACTGGAAGAAACTCCGCCAGTACCTCATTGACGATGAGGCAAAGGAAGGTTCGAGCAATGACTTCGGTCACGATCTCATCCCCGCAATGCATGAAAACGGTGAGAGAATGTTCGCATATCAGTTCGACGGCTATTGGAAAGACGTCGGAACAATCAACAGCCTCTGGGATGCAAACCTCGACCTTCTCAATCCCAAGGTTGACCTCAATCTCGATGACGATACCTGGAAGATTTATTCCAGATCGCCCGCTGCACCGCCTCATTACATCGGTCAGAATGCAGAAATTGAGTCCTCAATGATCACCGAGGGCTGCGACATAGAAGGCAAGATCGATTTCTCCGTTCTTTTTGCAAACGTTACCGTTGAAGAGGGCGCAGAGGTCAAATATTCAATCGTTATGCCCGGCACCGTAGTCAAAAAAGGTGCTGTTGTTCAGTATTCAATAGTTGCTGAAAATGCGGTTATTGAAGAAGGTGCGGTTGTCGGCGAAAGCCCCGAAAATATGGCTGACGTCAACGACTGGGGCGTTGCGGTTATCGGCAACGGTGTAACAATCGGCAAGGGTGCAAAGGTTGCTCCCAAGGCTATGGTGGACGAAGATATGGGAGGTGCTGAATAATGGCTGCAAAAAACGTTCTCGGTATTATTTTTTCAAATGCATACGATGAGGTGATGCCTGAGCTTACCTCTTTGCGTACTATGGGCTCGGTACCTTTCGCAGGCCGCTACCGTCTTATCGATTTCCAGCTTTCCAATATGGTCAATGCGGGTATCCCTCAGGTGGGTGTTATCACAAAAGGTAACTACCGTTCGCTTATGGATCACGTCGGCAACGGCAAACCCTGGGATCTTTCAAGAAAAAGAGGCGGTATGACGATTCTTCCTCCTTTCAACACACCCGAAACAGGTATGTTCAAGGGCAAGGCTGATTCTCTTTTCGGCTCAATCACATATATCAGTGATTCCAACAAGGATTACGTTCTTCTTGCGGATTGCAACGTAATTTGCAACATTGATTACGACAACCTCGTGAAGGCTCATATTGCAAAGAATGCCGACATCACAATCGCATATGCATACGGTATTCCGCCGGCAACAAGCTCCGCAAGTGAGTTTGTTATGGATGAAAACGGCAGAATCACCGACGACAGATATGTCGACTGCTACAGCAGTGAGGTTAACTATTCACTCAAGATTATGGTTATCGGCAGAACGCTGCTTGAACGCCTTCTCTACGAGGCACACAGCGCAAGAGTCGATGATTTTGAAACTATTATCAGAAAGAATCTTTCTTTCCTTGCTGTTTACGGTTATGAGGTCAAGGGCTTTGTAAGAACGCTCGAATCTCTCCGCAGTTATTACGAGATAAGCATGGAACTGCTTAAACCCGAAAACAGAAAGGCACTCTTTGCCAGCCCTGTCTATACAAAGGTCAGAGATCAGTTCCCCGCAGTTTACGGCATCAGTGCAAAGGTTAAGAATTCACTTATTGCTGACGGCTGCAAGATTGACGGTGAGGTTGAAAACTGCATCCTTTTCAGAGGTGTAACCGTTGCCAAGGGTGCAAAGCTGAAGAACTGTATCGTTATGCAGGATTCATATATCGGTGACAACGCCGAAATCGAATGCGTTATTGCCGATAAATCCGTTGTAGTCAAGCCCAACAAGAAGCTCTGCGGTGCTTCGAACTATCCTATCTACGTAGGTAAGGGCATTGTTATCTGATTTATTGTCATCCCCAAAGAAAGCGTGAGTATATAAACTATGTCTACCAAATTCTCCACAAAAGATATTATCACGGGTCTCGTTGTTCTTCTTGCTCTGCTGATGGTTGTTGCGGTTCTGCTTGCAACGGGCGTTATCGGAAACAAGAAGGATGAAACGCAGCCGACGGTTGTTGAAACAGCTATTATAAAAGTCAGCGAAACGAATGAGTGGGGTGATATCACCTTCTATACGATGGTATCCGAATATATCAGACCCGGTGTATCGTCTGACCATACCTACAAAAGAACAACGGCGGCGAAAACGGAATCACCGTTTGCAGAGGTTGACAGCTACGTTTATGTTACTGACGAGAACGGTAGCCCCGTTTACGGCGACGACGGAAAACCTGTCACCGAGGTTGTGAAGGTTACCGTTGATAAAAACAGCATTACTACCGAAGAACCCGTACCGCCCGAAACGGTATTTCAGCAGGTGACCGATGAAAACGGAGCACCCGTGTTTGACGAAAACGGTCAGCCTGTCACGGAGTCGGTAACCGTTGAAGTAACCGTGCCGCCCACAACCGACAGATGGGCGGAGGAATCAAGATCCGATAACGGATTCCTTCCTGATATTGAAATTCAGGTCGGCAGAGACGATAAGCTTGCATCCGTTATCGTCGAGCAGATAAACAGCGACCGATACGATATCGGCGGCAGAGAGCCTCTTGCGGCGGAGCTTAACGGTGTTGCAAGACAGGACAGTACGTTCAGCACGATGCCGGGCTACGGCGACAGAGTTTCCGGAAGAGGAATGACATTCGTCACCACCTACGGCGGTTCTCAGCTTTATGCCGATATAGCAAAGGCTCTGAGCGGAAAGATTCACAGCGATACGGCAACGAAGATCGGTGTCGGTGTTTCGAAAGCCGGCGGCAAATATTATACTACGGTCATCATAGAATGATCATGAAAGGTAGTGAAAATATGAAGATATTATATGCAGCGAGCGAAGCCCTGCCTTTTGCGGCGAGCGGCGGCCTTGCGGATGTTGCGGGTTCACTCCCTCAGGCTCTCAAAAGACGCAGAGTTGATTGCAGAGTTGTTATGCCTCTTTACGGCACAATCAAGGAAGAACTTCGTTCATCAATGAAATTTATCACAAGTATTATGGTGCCCGTTTCATGGCGCAGACAGTATTGCGGTGTGTTTGAAGCAAAAGCGGGCGGCGTAACTTATTACCTCATCGACAACGAATATTATTTCAAAAGAAACACGCTTTACGGTCATTACGATGACGGTGAACGCTATGCTTTCTTCTCAAGAGCGGTTCTTGAAATTCTGCCTCATATCGGCTTCAAGCCCGACATTATTCATTGCAATGACTGGCAGACGTCACTTGTTCCCGTTTATTACACAACGCTTTACGGCGCAAGAGAAGGATATACGGGTATCAAGACAATTGTGACCATCCATAACATTCAGTATCAGGGCAAGTACGGCAAGGAGATTCTCGGTGACGTTTTCGGTCTCGGAGAGGAATCGCTTTCTCTTGTTGAATTTGGTGACTGCGTTAATCTTATGAAAGGTGCAATCGAATGTGCCAATAAGGTGACTACGGTCAGCAACACCTATGCCTGCGAGATTCTTGACCCTTGGTTCAGCCATGGTCTTGATCCTATTCTCAAGGACAGAAGCTATAAGCTCAGCGGTATTCTCAACGGCATTGATACCAAGAACTATGACCCCGAAACCGACAGGGATATTTTCTTCAACTATTCGGCAAAGGAACCCGGAAATAAGGCGAAGAATAAGGCGGCACTTCAAGAGCTTCTCGGGTTGCCTGTCAATGCGGATGCTCCCGTTATCGGTATCGTTTCAAGACTTGTATCCCACAAGGGCTTTGACCTTATCAAGCGAGTAATGTGGGAAGTTCTCGAAACAACTGACACTCAGCTTGCAGTCCTCGGCTCGGGTGACTGGGAATATGAATCCTTCTTCAAGGAACTTGCGGCAGCCTTCCCCGAAAAGGTTGGTCTGCGCATCGGTTTTGTTCCCGATATGGCAAGAAAAATCTATGCAGGTGCAGATATCTTCCTGATGCCCTCAAAGAGTGAGCCTTGCGGTCTTTCTCAGATGGTTGCATTGCGCTACGGAACGGTGCCGATCGTCAGAGAAACGGGCGGTCTGAAGGATACAATTACCGACAGCGGTGACGGTAAGGGCAACGGATTCACTTTCAAGACATACGATGCCCACGATATGCTTGACGCTGTCAGGAGAGCACTTGCCGCTTATGCGGATAAGAAACTCTGGAACAAACTTGTTATCAGAGCACTCAAGTGTGACAACAGCTGGGGCAAATCGGCAAGAGAATATATTGCTCTCTATGAGGACCTTCTCGCAGAGTGATTCTGCGGTTGACGAAAAACAAAAGCCGTCGGGAAACCGACGGCTCTTGAACGTTTTTTACATATGTTATCTTAAGAATTCGGACGGCAACGGAGGAGTCTTTTTTGTGCAGTCTCTTACGACGAAATCCTCGGCGATGGAGACGAGTGTACTGATAGCCACGGGAATTTCCGCATCGGGAAGCGGGTTCTTGTTTTTAGAGGGATTGCAAAGAGCTTCTGCAGCGCTATCAATGATTGACAGATACATATCCGTTGCACAGACCTGATTATCGAAAAATGCTCTGCCTGCCCAGTTTTTCGGCAGATTACCTGCCGATGCCTGTATAAGAATCAGCTTATAAATTTCGATTGCAATCAGGTTATCTATTCTGACACTTCCGTACGTGTTGTTCTTTCTCATATAATCGCTCAGAAGAATACCGGCTTTGACAAAGGTACTCAGCGAGGGTGTGGTGTCATTCTTTTCGTTTTCAGCAAGATCCTCGAGACCTCCGCGATAGTTTCTTGAGGTTGTTCTGCCGAGAAGATAGTCACAGGTTACGCCGTAAAAATCGGCAACTTTAATAAGGAAACTGTGACCGCATTCTCTGATGCCTTTTTCATAGTGCGAAAGCAATGCCTGAGAAATTCCAAGCTGAGCGGCGGCTTCCTTCTGGCTGAGACCGCGTTCTTTTCTCAGCCCGTAAAGTATAACAGGAAAAGTATTATCCATAATTTCAACCCCCATAATCAGTGGTATAAATATTATATACAGAATTATACTGTTTGTATATCGGTAAAATATACAGAAATCCCTTTGCTTTTTTGGAGGAAAAATGAAATCCTACACTATTCATTTTATCAGAAACGCTCTCACTGACGAAAACCTTGAGGGCAGATACATCGGCCATACTGACGTTGAAATCAGTCAGGAAGGTTGCGACCAGCTTGTCGAAATGAAAAAGGAGCTGGTTTTTCCGCCTGTTGATGCGGTTTTCACAAGTCCGCTGAAAAGATGTGTCAAAACGGCTGAAATTCTTTATCCCGACAATAAGCCCATCGTTATCGACGGGTTGATTGAATACAACTTCGGTGAGTTTGAAAATAAAACCGCTGAGGAACTTGAAAAAAACGAATATTTTCCCCGCTGGCTTGCGGGTGAGAAGGGTGTTGCACCGCCCTACGGTGAGAGTAATGAAGATTTTGCGAAAAGAGTATGCGAAACCTTTGAGAAAATTGCAGAGGGTCTGATGAAAACAGGCACAACAAACACTGCAATCGTCACTCACGGCGGCGTAATTATGACAATTCTCGCATCCTACGGCATTCCCGAATACCCGATGCATGAGTGGCTTACCCCCAACGGCTGCGGATTCACTGTCAAGGTGAATCCCTCTCTCTGGATGAGAGCGAAGAAGTTTGAGGTTTTCAGCGAATTTCCCTATGAAAGAGAAGAATTACCTGATTAAAACGTTGTCATTGAGGTGTGAAAAATGAAAAAGTTCAGCATAGAAAAAGACGGTTTTTACCTTAACGGCGAGCCTTTCAGGGTGATTGCGGGCGCAATCCATTATTTCAGAGTACCCGCCGAATACTGGCGAGACAGACTCATCAAGCTCAAGGCCTGCGGCTTCAACACGGTTGAAACCTACGTAGCCTGGAATCTCCACGAAATGCAGGAGGGTGTTTTCGATTATTCCGATATGCTCGATATCGAGAAATTCCTTGATATTGCGGCTGAACTCGGTCTTTATGCAATCGTCAGACCCGGCCCGTATATCTGTTCCGAATGGGATTTCGGCGGTTTGCCCTGGTGGCTGCTGAAAAACAGTGACATCCGTCTGCGCTGTATGGATGAGAATTATATTGTGGCGGTCGACCGCTTTTTCGACGATTTTATTCCACGAATCGCAAAGCATCAGATTACTGAGGGCGGCAACGTTATTCTCATTCAGGTTGAGAATGAATACGGTAGCTACGGTGACGACAGTGAATATATCCGCTATCTCGCAAAGGGTCTTGCTGACAGAGGTATCAACGTGCCTCTCTTCACATCCGACGGTGCAGAGTACCAGATGCTTACGGGCGGAACCGTGCCCGAAATCCACAAGACCGCAAACTTCGGCTCGAGAGCGGAGGAACAGTTTGCCCGTCTGAGAGAGTATCAGCCTGACGGACCGCTTATGTGCACCGAATTCTGGAACGGCTGGTTTGACCATTGGACAGAAGCCCATCACAGCCGTGACCCTGAAGATGCCGCAAAGGCACTTGACGAAATTCTTGCATCTGGTGGCAGCGTTTCGGCGTATATGTTCCACGGCGGAACGAATTTCGGCTATATGAACGGCGCAAACTGCTATGATTTCTATGAGCCGACGGTTTCAAGTTATGATGATGATGCTCCCGTCAACGAGTACGGTGATCCGACAGAAAAATATTTCAGAATGCGTGACGTGATCGCAAAATATGCTCCGATTCCCGGAATTGAACTTCCCGCACCCGTCAAGAGAATGAACTACGGAGAGGTTAAGTTTACGCAGTCGGCAAAGCTTTTCGACGTGCTTGATTCACTCAGCACTCCCGTTGAAAGCGTAGCTCCGATGACTATGGAGAAACTTGGTCAGGGCTACGGCTACGTGCTCTATAAGACGCTCGTCAGAGGTCCCCGTGAGGAGCAGAATGTCAGACTTCAGGATGTGCATGACAGAGGTTACGTCTATCTTGACGGCAAATTTGTCGGCATTCAGTACAGAAACGATACAAAACCGATGACGAGAGTTGCGATTCCTGCTCAGGGAGCGGAACTCGCAGTGCTTGTTGAGAATATGGGCAGAGTCAATTACGGCGCAAATCTCAGAGACTGCAAGGGTATCACCAAGGGCATCGGCTTCGGCAACAACTTCATTTACCATTGGCAGAATTATACTCTTCCCTTTGATGATATTTCAAAAGTGCCGTTCACTGATGGCGTTGAGGCTTTTGACGGCACACCCGTACTCCTTAAAGGCGAATTTGAGGTTGCTGAAAAGTGCGACACCTTCGTGAAGCTTCCGACTTTCAAGAAAGGCATTATTATCGTCAACGGCAAGGTGCTCTCAAGACATTGGGAGGTTGGTCCGCAAAGATCGGCATATCTTCCTGCGCCTTTCCTCAGAGAAGGCAAAAACGAAATCGTTGTTTTTGAAACAGAGGGATATGAGAATCCCGTCGCTCTGCTTGACAGTGAGCCTGATATCGGATAATCTTACATATCTTATATAAAAGGCAAAAGACCGCAGGATAACACCTGCGGTCTTTTGCTTCATCCTTCTATAATTCTGTGCTGCCTGAGCAGCAAAAAGCGGATTGCGCCGTTAAACGCAATCCGCCAAAAAAACACCTTCTGCCCGAAAAAACGGGGTGAAATCTTTGTCCTTTTGCCTGAGAGATTAACGCTTTTGCGCTTTGCACCTTCGGCACTCAATTCAATGAGCTTCTCCAAAGTTCTGTCAGCTTGCAGTCCTCATCCGTTGCGGACACCTGAGAGTGTTACTCCTTCGGTCGTATTCGTGGGTGTGATACATTTCCTGCAAACATCGTTCAGAATATTTATTTTTTATAATTATATCACAGAATTATCCGTAATGCAACAGTTAATTCAAAGATTAATAATTTTCAGCATGGAGTTCGAAATATGCCTTGGGATGGTCGCAGACGGGACATACCTCGGGAGCTTTTGTGCCGACAACGATGTGACCGCAGTTACGGCATTCCCAGACCTTTACTTCGCTCTTTTCGAATACCTGAGCAGTTTCAACGTTATGAAGAAGTGCACGGTAACGTTCTTCGTGGGTCTTTTCAATAGCTGCTACTGCACGGAATTTCTCTGCGAGATCGTGGAAGCCTTCTGCATCGGCTGTTTCGGCAAAGCCTGCATACATATCAGTCCATTCATAGTTTTCACCGTTTGCAGCTTCAACGAGATTTTCAGCTGTGTTGCCGATACCGCCGAGTTCCTTGAACCACATCTTTGCGTGTTCCTTCTCGTTGTCAGCGGTCTTGAGGAAGAGGGCTGCAATCTGCTCAAAGCCTTCCTTCTTTGCCTTGGATGCGAAATAGGTGTATTTGTTTCTTGCCATTGATTCGCCTGCGAAAGCTGCTTCGAGGTTCTTTTCGGTCTGTGTGCCTGCGTATTTTGATGCCTTTTCTTCGGCGATAATCTCAAGCTTATCGCCGCTTACGCCGCACTTGGGGCAAACCGCAACCGCACCCTTGGGTGCTTCAAAAACTTCACCGCAAACCTTGCATCTGTACTTAATCATGTTAGTTTCCTCCTTGATGGAATCATTTTTATTTTCAGGGTTTTTGCTTTCAATTTCAATCGGCTCAAAGTCCGATGCGGGGTGCTTGCAGATAGGACAAACGAAATCCTCGGGAAGAGAATCGCCTTCATAAACGTAACCGCAGATTTTGCATACGTACCCTTTTTTCTTCTGAGCCTGAGGCTTCGGTTTGATGTTGGCGTGATAGTAGGCATATGTGACGCTTTCGTCTTTGCCAAGAGTTTCGGCATCGGTAACGCCGCATATGAACATTCCGTGGGTCTCGAGATCAAGATACTGCTCAACCTTAAGGGAAATATATGCGTTGACGTTTTCATCAAGAACCGCAAGTCCGTTTGAAGAGCGTCGGACCTGGACACCTTCAAATTTGTTGCAATCCTTACCGCTTCTGAATCCGTAATTCTGAAAAACGGAGAAGGGAGTGCCTTCAGTCAGGCAGTTGACGTTCATGATTCCCGATTTGAGAATGGTATCGTGCGAATAGTTTGATTTGTTGATAGCAACGGCGACACGGACGGGTGTGCTTGTGAGTTGCATAACCGTGTTGCAGATGAAGCCGTTATCCTTTGTGCCGTCGTTCGAGGTTACAACGTAAAGTCCGTAACCGATTTTGAAGAGGGCGGTCATATCCGGCATATGCATTCTCCTTTCGCTTAACAATAATCAGTATGCCACAATTATAATCCAAAATTCACCGTTTGTCAACACAATAACGATAATCATTATTGATATTATGAGAAATTTTTAAAATAATTTTATATTTTGGTATCACCGAAAATGCAAAAGTGACTTGCAAAGGCGAATTCCCTGTGCAAGTCACTTGTTCATTCAGTATCTGTCAGTTTTCGTTTGCTGAGAAAATCAGATGAGACCCTGAGCCATCATAGCATCAGCAACCTTGATGAAGCCTGCAATGTTTGCGCCTGCAACAAGGTCGTAGCCGAGACCGTACTGTTCTGCAGCAAAAGCGGAGTTATCGTGGATATCCTTCATAATCTGCTTGAGCTTTGCATCAACTTCTTCTGCACTCCAGCTGTATCTCATTGAGTTCTGGCTCATTTCAAGAGCTGAAACAGCAACACCGCCTGCGTTGACTGCCTTTGAGGGGGCAACTGCCTTGCAGTTTGCTTTGAGGTAAGCGAGAGCATCGTTTGTAGTGGGCATATTTGCAACTTCGATGTAGTAGGGAACGCCGTTTGCAACAAGCTTTTCAGCCTGAGCCATATCGATTTCGTTCTGAGTTGCGCAAGGCATTGCGACGTCAACTTTAACGCCCCAGGGTTTTTCACCGGGGAAGAACTGAGCACCGAATTTGTCAGCATAGTCCTGAACCTTGTCTCTGCCTGATGCTCTCATTTCGAGCATATAGTCAATCTTCTCGGGGGTGTTGATACCGTCTTCGTCATAAACATAGCCATCGGGACCGGAGATTGTTACAACCTTACCGCCGAGTTCAGTGATTTTCTTAACTGCACCCCAGGCAACGTTACCGAAGCCTGAAATTGCGAAGGTCTTGCCATTGATTTCTTCGTCGAAATGCTTGAGCATTTCAACTGCATAATATGTAGCACCGAAGCCTGTTGCCTCGGGTCTGATGAGCGAACCGCCGTAGGGGATACCCTTGCCTGTGAGAACACCGTTTTCGAAAGTGCCCTTGATGCGCTTGTACTGACCGTAGAGGTAGCCGATTTCTCTGCCGCCTACGCCGATGTCGCCTGCGGGAACGTCGATGTCGGGACCGATGTGTCTGTAAAGTTCTGTCATAAATGCCTGGCAGAAACGCATGATTTCAGCATCACTCTTACCTCTGGGGTCAAAGTCGGAGCCGCCCTTTGCACCGCCGATGGGGAGACCGGTAAGGCTGTTCTTAAAGGTCTGTTCAAAGCCAAGGAACTTCATAATGCCTGTGTAAACTGAGGGATGGAAACGAAGACCGCCCTTGTAAGGACCGATAGCGCCGTTGAACTGAACTCTGTAGCCTCTGTTAACGTTGACTTTGCCTTCATCGTCAACCCATGTAACTCTGAAAGAAATCTGTCTTTCGGGCTCAACGATTCTCTCAAGGAGAGAAAACTTTTCGTATTCAGGATGCTGCTCGATAACGGGTTCAAGTGATTCAAGAACCTCTGTTACGGTCTGCACGAACTCAGGTTCTGTTGCATTTTTTCTTGCAACTTCTTCGATAACTCTTTTAACGTAGCTCATAAAAATATACTCCTTCTGTGCCGCAATAACGGGAACGCTTTTGCGCTCAGGCAAAGCGGAAAATTTACAAAATATTTATGCGTTCGGACAAATTAATATGCCGTTATGCCATATCAAAACGGATATATCAGCTGAATTGTACACTATTTTAAACCATTAAAGCGAAAAATGCAACCCCCAAGACTGAAAATTTCATTTCTGATTGAATTTTTAGCAAAAAGCAATAATAAACAAGCGGAATTGAAACTGAATTTTCAAAAAATTTCATAAAAGACAGCGCTTCGAAATGACAGTTTATTATATAATAATGTATATACAAAAGCTGCAAAACAAAAAAACCACCTTGATAAAACAAAAAACCCACCCCTGAGGGATGGGTTTTAATTGCATTTCAGCCGATTGATTATTCAGCCTTGGGTGCCTCAACGGGGCAAGCATCAGCGCAAGCGCCGCATTCGATGCAAGCGTCAGCGTCGATAACATACTTGCCGTCGCCTTCTGAAATAGCCTCAACGGGGCATTCAGCTGCGCAAGCGCCGCAGGAAATGCAGTTGTCATCAATAATGTATGCCATTGGTGTCATCCTCCTTATTAATAAGTTCAAGATAATTGTAACACATTATTTTAAAAAAGCAAGAGCTTTTTTATGAAAAATCAGTCTTCAATGTCTTTTAATGCTTCGATTTCAGCCTTGTCGATCTTGATCTTTGAATCACGGAGGGTTTTGACGTCTTTGCGGTTAAAGGATTTGGGGGCGGCATCAGGATTGCTCTTGAGTTTAACCTTGAGATTGCCTGTAAGAAGGCTCGTTTCAGTGACAATGCCGGTGCCGTCGGCGGTTTCGACGAGTGCGCCCGGTTTGGGAGTGATTTTGAGAAGATGCTCGTATGCATTCTGCTCATATTTGAGGCAGCACATCAGTCTGCCGCAAGCACCGCTGATTTTTGTGGGGTTGAGGGAAAGCCCTTGTTCTTTAGCCATTTTGATGGTGACGTTATGGAATTCACCAAGGAAGCTGTCACAGCAGAAAGGTCTTCCGCAGATACCGAGACCGCCAATCATCTTGGCTTCGTCACGTACGCCGATCTGACGAAGTTCGATTCTTGTTCTGAAAACACCTGCAAGGTCCTTGACAAGATCTCTGAAATCGATTCTTCCGTCAGCGGTGAAGTAGAAAAGAATTTTGCCGCCATCAAAAGTATATGCAACGTCAACGAGCTTCATGTCGAGACCGTGTGCCATAATCTTTTTCTGGCATATCTCAAAAGCATCTTTTTCCTTTGCTTTGTTTTCTGTAACTCTTTCGATATCCTCCTCGGTTGCAATTCGGATGAGTTTTTTGAGGGGTTTTACAATTTCTTCGTCGCTGATTTCACGATTTTCCATCGCAATTTCGCCGCATTCAATGCCGCGTACGGTTTCAACGATAACTTTTTCTCCTTTTTTGAGGGTCAGACCGTCGGGGTCAAAATAATATACCTTGCCAGCTTCTTTAAAGCGGACACCGATAACTGTTGCCATATGAAAACCTCCGTAAATTTATTGTGAAACGGCTTTGCGCAACGTGGTGCAAAGCGCGGTAAGCATCAGATTGTGGTTGGCATTCATTCGCAATGAAGCCATAAGTTTGTCGCAGGCATCAATGAGGTCGGGGAGTGCACGTCGGCTGAGTTTGCCTGCAAGCTCAGCGGGAAGAGTACCGAATTCGGTATCTCCGTCGGAAGCACCGTATTTTTCGCGCAGTGCGGCGGCAAAGATTTCTTGAATAACGGGCAGGGATGCTTTGAGAAGTTTTGCATCCTTTTCGAAAACGGCAGCAGCCTTGACCAATTCGAAATCGTCGATTGAAGTGACCGCTTTTGCTACCGCACTTGCCGCTTCAACCGCGGCAGCACGGATTTCGTCATCCGCATCATTACGTGCTTCACCAATGGTGAATACGGTCGCTCTTGAAAGTACTGTCGGGAGAAAGCCTGATTTCGTTGAGCAGAGCATAATGAAATTAACGTATGACGGCGGCTCTTCGAGAATTTTCAGAATTGCATTCTGACCTTCGTTGCCCATAGTGTGTGCATTTTCGAGTATGAAAACCTTTTTATCGGCTTCATTGGGGATGATATATGCGTTGTTGCGTATGTCTCTGACCGCATCAACCTTGAATGCTCTGGGTTTATCCTCTGCGGTGTAAAACGGAATATCCGCGTGGGAATCGGCGGCTGCTTTTTTGCAGTGGGAGCAGATTCCGCAAGGCGCATTTGCTTTACTTTCGGAGCAAACGAGAGCGGCGGCAATTTTTTTTGCAAGATCAAGTCTTTCTGAAGGATTGCCGCCTTCAAGAATTACGGCGTGCGGAAATCTTCCCGAGGCAAGCATAGCCATGAGAGTCTTTTCAAGGGGATTATTAACATCAAAAGCGGTAATTTTCATAAGTTGTTCTCCTTGAAAACCGAGAGATTGCGGTCAATGACTTTTCTGCCCCTCCAGGCATATGCTCTGCCGACAAGATCGGTGTTTTCAGTCAGCAGGGGGATGGGGGCGGAAAGAAATTCTTCTATCGTTGTTGCGGCGGCGTTTTTATTCATCGGGCAGATATCCTGACAGATATCACAGCCCCAGACGCAACCGCATTCTTTCATAAGCGCCTTTTCTTTTTCGGAAAGTTCACCTTTTTTCTGAGTGATTGCAGAGAGGCATTTTTCCGTGTCAACTCCGTTTCCTATCGCACGGGAGGGACACGCCGAAATGCATTTGCCGCAGCCGATACATTCAGATACAGCAGAATCATGAGCGTCAAGCTCAAGGTTGGTGACGATTTCTCCGATAAAGACGTAGGAACCGTATTTTTCGGTTATGATGAGCGAGTTTTTGCCGAGAACTCCGAGTCCGGATGCGAGCGCAGCAGAGACCTCGGGTATCGGTGAATTATCAGCAAAAGGCACGAATCTGTTTGACGGATAAAGGTCTGCAAGTCCGGAACAAGCGTTTTGCAGACGTTTAACCGCAACGTCGTGATAGTCGGTCACAACGGCATATTTTGATACGTTGGAATTTTTGTACTCCTTTTCGGGGAGCAGATAAGGAAAGCAAGCAACGATAATGCTTCTGGGATTTTCGGGCAGTCTGCCCTTGGCTCTGCAATCAATGAGCCTGTCCGAAACGCTGTCAAAACTGCAGATGCCCCACAGAGGCGAAACGGAGTCCATTATTTTTTTGATATCCGTAATACCACCTCGTTTGTCGGGGATTTAAGCCATCTGTGAAACGGCAATCATAACGGGCATAGTCAGAATCGAAAGGAAACTGACAACCGCAACCGTTTGAGAAGCGAGACCCGTATCTCTGCCGTATTTTGCGGCGAAAAGAGCGGTGTTGCTGGCGCTCGGTGCACTTGCGGGCACCATAACGGAACCGAGAAGAACTCCGCCGATTCCGAAAAGCTTGAAAAGAAGCAATAATATTACGGGCGTTACGATGAGTTTGATGATCGCAACGCATCCGATACGCCATTCTCGGAATATTGTTTTAAAGCTTGTGTTTGCAATATATGTGCCGAAAATCAGCATCGCAAGGGGACTGTTAAGACTTGCAACGTATCCGATGGGTGCAGAAATCATATTCGGCATATTGACGTCGAGAAGAAAAAGCGGCATTCCGATTGCAACGGAAAGAATACCCGGATTGAGAAGCAGCTTTTTAATATCGAATTTCTGTTTTTCTTCCATACCCTTTGTCATAACGTAGATGCCATGGGTGAAACTGAAAATCTGGAATGAAATAACAACCGCTGAGCAATAGAAAACACCCTCATCACCGAAAAGCGCTTGTGAAAGCGGCAGACCCATATAACCGCAATTGCCGTAACAACTTGCGTATTTGAAGATTGCCGCTTTACCCTTATCGGGGCAACGGTTGAAAATCAGCGGAGCCGTAACAACCGCAAGTCCGTGAAGAAGGAATCCGCATCCGAGAGCGAGAAAAAGACCCTTGATGGTTTCGCGGTTGTATTCGAGGTTGAGAAAACTCTGAATAATAACGGCGGGAGTAACAATATAAAAAAGCAGGTCGGTGCATTTTTTTGCGGTTTTCTCGGGGAAAAAACCGACCTTGTCGGCAACAAAACCGACTGCGGCGATCAGATAAAGAATTATAACCTGCTCACCGGCAAGAAGCATATTTTTCAGAAACATATGTTATTCCTCTGTGATTTCTTCGGCGGAAGCTTCAACGGTTTCATTTTCTTCGGGTATTGTTGCGGCTTCGGGCGATCTGACGGTAACCTTTGTCAGCACCGCCGCAATAATAAAGAGAGCAACGGCGAGGTCTGAAAATTCAATGATCGATTCAGAGTAAATGATGTCTGCGCTTCCTAAAATTGAGAGAATGATTCTCGGTACGGAGCAGAGCAGAGCCATCAGTGCGGCGGGCAGACCGTAGGCCGCAATCTTCCATTCGCAATCCTTTTCGTTGACCCTGGAGTTGCACTGTGCAAATGCCATAAAGAACATAATCATCAGCATCAGCATCAGCATTTCGAAAAGAAGTTCGGAAACACGTACGTAGCTGATTGTTCTCATAAAACGGGCAACCATACGAAGAATGCTCCAGAAAACGGGGATAACAGAGAGAATTCTGTATTCTGTTCCCGAGGTTTTGCCTGTGAGATAACCGATGCAGAGAATCACGAAGAAGAGTGCTGCAATAAGCGAAACCGCCATCTGAAGAAGAATGACATAATATGATGTGCGTTCGGGAGAGATGTCGTTATAAAAGTTGTTTGTCTTGAATGTGCCGATAACCTCAAGACAGGAGTATGCATCGATAATCATGCCTGCGGCAACGAGTCCCGAGCAGATACCGAGAACGGGATTCTTTTTGCTTTCGGTGTTGAAGTCAAGTTCTTTGCGTTTCATAAATCCGATGAGCATAATGCCGATAAATGAAGCGATTATGATACCGTACAGGAGGTAAATGCTCCAATGATTTTCGGTGAAAAATCCCGTGCCGGGTTCAAGCACCTCACCGACATATTGATAGATTCTCAGCGGCAGAGCAAGGATGAGTGCCGCAAGAAAAATCAGATTTCCGATACCGAAGCCGGAGTTAAGAATTTTATTTTTCATTTTTATCGCTCCTCGATAGGGGTATATTTATGGATAATGTTTGTGTTTTTGTAAGCGGGACGGATGATTCTGCCGCCGGTGAGAAGCTCTTCGATTCTGTGAGCAGACCAACCTGCAACTCTTGCTGCGGTGAAAATGGGAGTGAAGAGGTCGGCGGGGATATCAAGCATCTTGTAAACAAGACCCGAATAGAGGTCGACGTTTGCGCAGATTGCTTTTGATGAGCCCTTCATTTCGGCGAAAATTTCGGGAGTGAGTTTCTCGATGAGGCTGAGAAGAATGAATTCATCCTCGTGTTTGGTGTTGAGTGCGAATTCTTCTGCCTTTGAACGGAGAATTTTTGCTCTCGGGTCGGAGAGTGTGTAGACTGCGTGACCCATACCATAAACGAGACCTGAGCCGTCGCCTGCTTCTTTGCGGATGATTTTGCGCAGGAAATCGGCAACCTGACCTTCATTCGTGATATCTGAAACGTTTTCGCAGAACTGGTTGACCATTTCGGTAACCTTGATATTTGCGCCGCCGTGCTTGGGACCTTTGAGGGCTCCGACGCTTGCCGCAATCGAAGCATAGGTGTCGGTGCCGCTTGAGGTAAGAACTCTTGTTGCGAATGTGGAGTTGTTACCGCCGCCGTGCTCTGCGTGGACCATCAGACAGGTGTCAAGAAGTTTCGCTTCCTTATCGGTAAAGGTTTTGTTTGCTCGGATTGAGTGGAGAATCATCTCCGCCGTTTTGTGCTCAGGCTTTATCTGATGCAGATACATACTCTTATGATAATAATGTCTGCGCTTGACCTGGTATGAATAAACCATAATCGAAGGAATCTGAGCAATTATGTTTATGCACTGACGAAGAACGTTTTCGAGCGAGGTGTCGTCAGGAGTATTGTCATATGAATACAGAGCAAGAACCGAACGGGAAATCTTGTTCATAATGTTGGGCGAGGGAGCTTTCATAATCATATCTTCGATGAAATCTTCGGGAAGCTCACGGCACTGAGCAAGCATATCGCAGAAGTTATCGAGCTGATCTTTTGTGGGTAATGAACCGAAAAGAAGAAGCCATACAACCTCTTCAAAGCCGAAGCGGTTTTCGGCGATAGCGTTGTTTACGAGTTCGCTCATATCGTAGCCTCTGAATAAAAGTCGACCTTCGCAGGGAATTCTTTCACCGTCGTCAATGAGGTAACCGCCGACGGAGCAGACTCTTGAAATGCCTGCCATAACGCCGGTGCCGTCGGAATTTCTCAGACCTCTTTTGACGTTGAAACGGTCAAAATCGGCGGGATCGATGTGGTTATATTTGCGAATCTCTTCGCATAAACTTCTGATGTTTGAATCAGAAACCTTTGAATCTGTTGTGGACATAACCGGGGAAGCCTCTCTTTCACAATGGTACTGGTATTCCATTATATTTTATAATTAGAGTTATTATACACCCGCGCGGTAATAAAAGTCAAGCACTTAAAAGGAGGTAGGACGAAGTTGAAAAAATATGCACTAATAGCTATTCTTCTGCTTGTTTCGATGGCTCTGTGTCCGCTTGCGGCAATGGGGTCACGGGGTGATGAAAAAAAGGAACAGGCTCTGCCCGTCATTTCGCAGGATATTATCGGTCAGACGGAGTATATCACTGTTATGTCATCGGCAACAGGCGGTATGCAGAAAATCGGAATGCGGGAATATCTCATAGGATGCGTTGCAGCGGAGATGCCGCCGAATTATCATCCCGAGGCACTCAAGGCTCAGGCAATTGCCAGTTACAGTTATGCAAAACGGCTTTCGGAGAAGGGGGCAGAATTCATCAGCGACAGCCCGATGACTCATCAGGGATATGTCAGCAGACAAATGAGAATCAAAAACTGGGGAGATGATTTTGAGAAAAACGAGAATAAAATCTCCGAGGCGGTGGATTCTGTTTCGGGACTTCGTCTGACTTATGGCGGCGAAACCGCACTTGCGGTCTATCATTCAATCAGTTCAGGCAGAACAAGGTCAGCAGAGAGTATGTGGGGCGAGGATATCCCTTATCTCAGAAGTGTTGTGAGTGACGGAGACAGACTTTCACCCGATTTTGCCGATGAAAAAAGCTGCACCGCCACCGAACTTTCCGAAAAACTCGGTGTTGAAATTGAAGGTGACCCGACGGAATGGGTGAGCGAAATTGAAAAAGAAGATGGCTATGTCAAAAGCGCGGTTATCTGCGGCAAAAAATTTGACGGCACCGAAATCAGGAATTCTCTCGCTCTCAGAAGCGAAAGTTTCGAGGTTGAATGTGGCGGAAATTCGGTTACCTTCATTTGCGAGGGGCACGGTCACGGTGTAGGGATGAGTCAGTACGGTGCGGATTATATGGCACGGCAGGGAAGTGCATATACCGAAATCCTTGCGCATTATTATCCCGACACAGAAATTACGGCATAAAGAAAACGGGTACGTTCAGCACGTACCCGTTGTTTGTTCTGTTGATTGATTAAACGTTTGCTTCTTCTTTTTCTGTTTCTTCGGATTCAGCCTTTGCATCGGATTTTTCATCAACTGCGGGAAGCTCAACCTTCTGGAGTGAGACGCAGAGGTTGATGATTGCAGATATGAGAAAAAGTGCCGCAGAAACGTAAACACCCCAGGAAGGTCCGCTCTGCCAGGCCGCGGCAAGCGAGCCGCCTGCAACAAGCTCTGAAAACTTTGCAAAAGTGAACGAACTTGCAAGCATCATACAACTTGCAACAAGGTTTGTGACGAAAAGCCCCTTGCTGTTGAACTTTTTGAAGTTGAGCAACAGAAAAGCGAGGCTTACGAGAAGCGAAAGTACACTGAGCACAACGAGAATAATAGTTGCAGTGAGCATTTTGAGGGAGTCGCCGACAATGGCGGAATTCATTCCTTTGAAAACGCCCATAATATCAACACCGCCGATGATTTCCATAACAATTGTTATTGCGTTGAGCGTGAATTTCTTGCTGAAGAAGGGGAACGAAACCGCAAGTGTGCCGAGGGGAAGCAAGAATGAGAACAGAGGAAGAACGCTTACGGGGATTCTTGCGATTCTCAGCTTTGTGCCGACAAACGAATATTTGAAGCGATTGAGTGTTTCGCGGAGCTTTGCAAAAGCAATTTCTGCTTCAATTGCATCCTGCTCAAGACGGTTTTCCCAGTCATAGTTTGCGATGTTGACACCGCATTTGGGACACTCCGCTTTGATGTTCCAGATATGGAGTTTGACGCCGCATTTGGGACATTTGGCCATATTATCACCTTTTTATCCGAAAGTTTTTTCCCGAAAGAGAAATATCTAGTTCATTTTATACTGAAAACACGTAAGTGTCAAGAAATATTTAGCTTATTATTTCTGACCGTAGTATGCGTTTGCACCGTGCTTTCTGAAATAATGCTTATGTTGAATATGTTCGTTTGCGGGCTGAGCATCCATCGTTTTGCTCAGGTATGCCATCTTCGCAACTTCTTCAAGAATTGCGGAATTCTTGGCTGCGTCGAAGCCGTCTTTTCCCCAGGTGAAAGGTCCGTGAGAGCGGACAAGCACTGCGGGTACGGCATTATAATCAATGCCTCTCGATTCAAAGCATTCGGCGATGACCTTGCCTGTATTCAGCTCGTAGTCGCCCTCGATTTCCTCCTTGGTGAGGTCTCTCGTACAGGGAATACTGCCGAAAGCGAAGTCGGCATGGGTTGTGCCGTATGCGGGAATATCCGATGCCGCCTGAGCAAAGGAAACCGCAAAGGTTGAATGCGTGTGTGCAACGCCGCCGATTTCGGGGAAACGGCGGTAAAGCTCAAGGTGAGTCGGTGTGTCGGAGGAAGGATTGAGTCTGCCTTCGACTTTTTCGCCGTCAAGATTCATAACGACCATATCGTCAGCCGTCAGTTTTGAGTAGTCAACGCCCGAGGGCTTGATAACAACGAGTCCGCTTTCACGGTCGATTGCCGAAACGTTGCCCCAGGTGAAGAGCACAAGGTTATATTCAACGAGCTTCAGATTGGCTTCGTATACCTGCTGTTTGAGTTGTTCGAGCATAATTATACCTCTTTCAGATAAATAATGACGTTATAACGGTTGAATAAACCCTTGAAGGCTCTTTGAGAAAGTTATGCTTGAGCAGCTGAGCCTGTTCAAGGTCGGCTGCATAGACGGTCAGCGACATAAGGATACTTTCCTTATGCTTTACCTTGAACGTGACGTTGAAACCGTTGGATGCGGGTTCGATTTCAACGGTGTTTTCGCCTTCACGCTTTTCCATAAGCTGAAGATTGATGGCATCTGCGAGTGCAGTTTCCTTGACTGTACGGGGAACATCGTCGGAGAGCTCTGCGACCGAAAGTTTGCCTTTCGGAGTGATATAGAGTTTGTTTTCGGATTCTGTGAGATTTCCGTTTGCGAGAAGCTCGTCAAGAGCCTGAGTCGCCTCAAAATAGTTTGCCAGGCCGTGAACCTGAAGTGCCTCAAGAAGCATATCGGCTGTAATCGCTTCCTTGAGTCTGCCTGCGATGAATGTTATGAGAACTTTTATCTGAGTTGTGTTGCGCAGTCCTCCCGGTTCAATACCTGCGGAGAACGCGTCGAATTCGTTGTTTTCTTCAAAAGGAATTAATGATTTATCCATTTTTGCCCTCCCTGCGTTCGTTGAGCTCGCTGACAATTTTTTCCTTCTTTTTTCCGGTAAAATCGTTAAAGAACATCGGAACGGCGCAAAGCGCAAGGCTGATTGCGGGAAGGAGAGTTACCATGAAAAACATTCCCTTGAAAACAGGCTCGGGCTGGTCGAGAACAGGAACGTCGTTGACGGGCTGAACGAAATGTACTGCTTCAAGAACGAAACTTGTAATAAGAGTTGAGATGCCTGCGGTGAGTTTGCTGATGAACGTCTGCGAAGCAAAGCAGATACCCTCGGAACGTCTGCCTGTTTTCCATTCGAGGTAATCGACGCTGTCGGCAACCATTGCATAAGTGATAACGTTGAAAATGCCGAGAGGCAGACCGGCAACCGCAAGAATTGCAAGGAATACGTAGAAGTTTGAATAGCCGATAAAATACATCACAACGTGAATAAAAGCACCGAAAAGTGCTGAAGAAATATAGATAGCCTTAAGCGACATCTTTTTGCGGAGAACGGGCATAAGCACCATTGCAACCATCATACCCGCACCGATTGCAACCGTCATAGCGGTCTGCACGGTGCCTTTGGGGATAACGCCCGAATTTTTGATGAGATATGTTGCAAGATAGCTTCCCGAAGTCTGAGCCATAAGCATTGCCGATCCGAGTATACTTGCGACGATAAGAAGAAGAAGAGGTTTGTTTTTGACGTAGGCAGAAACTATTTCGCCTGCAGTAACCTTTTCTTTTTCTTCAACGACTCTTTCTTTTGTGCCGAAGAAGGCAAGAAGCGAGATCATCGAGCCGAAAACTGCAAAAATGAGACCGCTTACAAAATAACCTTTTGTGTTGCCGAGACTGTTGCGGAGAACGGGAACGAGCAATGTGGGAACAATACCGCCGATTGTGCTGAAAATTCTGGCGGTTGAAATGAATCGGTTTCTCTCATTTTCAAGAGGTGAAACAACTGCACTCAGACCCCAGAAGGGAACGTCCTGAATCGTGAAACAGATTCCCCAGAGGATGTATGTAACTGCCGCATAAGCGAGTCTGCCGCCGTAACCGAGGTCGGGTACGTAGAAAAGAGCGGCTGTTGAAATCATAATGAGGAACGGTGAAAAAAGAAGATAGGGACGGAGTTTGCCGAATTTGGTTTTTGTTTTGTCGGCAATGATTCCCATTACCGGGTCGTTGGCTGCGTCAAAAATTCTTGCCGCAACGATGATGGCACCTGCATGAACGGGACGAAGATTCATAGCGTCTGTATAAAAAATCAGCAGGAATGTTGACATCAGGGTATAAATCATACTTCTGCCGAAAGCAGAAAATGAGAATGAAAGAGTTTCGCTTGTTTTCAGATACTTCTTTTCGTTCATTTTGTTCTCCTTCTTCCTTTGATATCTTTTCTCTTGTTTCTGTTGGGATTGATGGGTTTGCCGTATCTGCCTCTGTTAAGATAGTCGGCAGTCAGGAAGCGGTCTTTTGTTGCCCACAGACCGCAGAGATTTGACCAACCTTCGCAGTAAAGCCAATAATATGAAATGTCTTTTTCTTTTCTCATCTTTACGAAAACGGGCAGACTGCACCAGATAAGCGAAGGCAATGCAATCACAAGAAGCCAGAGAGGTCCGAGAATCATTGTCTGCACGGTGTGACCGTATTCGTGAATTTTGATATCGTGCAGACTGTCGCCCGTTCTTTTTGCATTGATGAAAATAAACATACCGAGCGAAATGCCGCCGAAATTCTTTTTGTCAATATAGGTTATGAGTGCGTTGTGATACCACTCGCTCTTTGCGCCCTGCGACTTGTAGACTGCAAGCATACAGAGACCGATGATATTCTGCAGAAGACCGTATGTAAATTGCCATAAATAAAAAAGAACCGATTTTAATGTTTTCAAAAAAACACCGCCCCACAAAGTTATTAATATATAATAACATAATTTTACCGTTTGTGCAACGGTACGCAGAAGAAAAAAAGGTTAAAATAAAAATAATACTTGTCAAAACGGGAGATGTATGCGATAATATTAACTTGTTCGATGAAAATTAAATTAATAAGGAGAGTTTTCTATGACAGAAAAAAGAAGCAGCTTTACGGGCAAAATCGGTTTTGTCCTTGCGGCTGCGGGCTCTGCCGTAGGTCTTGGTAACATCTGGCGTTTCCCTTATCTTGCGGCTAAATACGGCGGCGGTATTTTCCTGCTTGTCTACCTCATTCTTGCGGTAACATTCGGTTTTGCGCTTATGTGCGCTGAAATCGCCATCGGCAGAAAAACAGGTCAGAGCGCGATCAATGCTTTCAAGACTCTGGACAAGCGTTTCGGTTTTCTCGGAGTTGTTGCGGCAATCATCCCTGCAATCATTCTGCCATATTATTCCGTTATCGGCGGATGGGTTTCAAAATACCTTTTTGCGTTTGTCAGCGGTGATGCGGCGGCTTCAGCGGCGGACAGCTATTTTACGGATTTTATTTCGAAACCGTTTGAGCCCATAGGATGGTTTCTCATATTTATCGGTCTGACAGCCTTGGTTGTTCTTTTTGGTGTCGAAAAGGGTATTGAAAAGGTCAGCAAGGTTATGATGCCCGTTCTCGTTGTGCTCACAATCGGTATTGCAGTTTATTCTGTAACGATTGACGGCGCAATGGAGGGCGTGAAGTATTACCTGATGCCCGATTTCAGCAGATTCTCGGCAACAACCGTTCTTGCTGCAATGGGTCAGCTTTTCTATTCGATGTCACTTGCTATGGGCATTATGATTACTTACGGCTCATATATGAAGAAGGAAGTTTCGATTGAAAAATCCGTTCATCAGATTGAGATTTTTGATACGGGAATCGCATTTCTTGCAGGTCTTATGATTATCCCTGCAGTCTTTGCTTTTTCCGGCGGAGACGAGGCGGCTCTCGGTAAGGGTCCCAGCCTTATGTTTATCACGCTTCCCAAGGTGTTCAACAGTATGCCCGCAGGTACGGTTATCGGCGTTGTGTTCTTCCTTCTGGTTCTTTTTGCGGCACTCACCTCGTCGATTTCTCTTATGGAAACCGTTGTTTCAATCGTCAGAGACAAGCTTGGTTGGGGCAGAAAGACTGCCTGCATCCTGGTTTTTGTATTCTGCATTATGCTCGGAATTCCGTCGTCACTCGGTTTCGGTGTATGGGATTTCATTACCGTTGCAGGTCTCTCAATCCTCGATATGTTTGACTTCGTCAGCAACAGTGTGCTTATGCCGATCGTTGCGTTCCTCACCTGTATTTTTATCGGTTACGTCATCAAACCCAAGGCAATTATCGAAGAAATTGAAATTGGTGCACCCTTCAAGGCAAAGACTCTTTTCACTGTTATTATCAAGTACGTTGCACCCGTCTGCATTATTCTTATTCTCATTTCATCAATTCTCGACGTGCTCGGTATTGCAAAAATTTAACAGGAATCACGGGCTGTCTTTATCGCAAGACAGCCCGTTTTTTATGCAATGATATGAATGCCGAAAGCTCTCGGTGCACTGTGAATGCTGATGATACTTCCGTTTTCGGCAGTGATGATTTTTTCAAATCCCGCGTTGCGGAGTTTTTCGGCAGCAAAATCAAGTTCGGTTTTGCTGATTCCCGAATGATAAATGAATGCGGCGGATTTGTCGGCAGAAGGAAATTTTTCAAGAATACTTTCGGTATATTTTACTCTTGCCGCATCGGATTTGCCCTTGAATTTTTCAAGGATTTCGATTCTGCCGTCAACCATACCCGCACAGGGCCTTATCGAAAAAAGATTTGCACCCAGAGCGCTTACTGCAGAGCATCTGCCTCCGAGACGGAGAAATTCAACGCTCTCAAGCAGATAAGATACTCGTGTTTTCGGTATCAGTTTTTCGGTTTCAGCGCAGATATCGTCAGCGGAAAGACCTTTGTCACGCATTGCGCAACTTTTCAGCGCAAGTAATCCTATGCCGCCTCCGAGATTTTTTGTGTCGATAACGTGGACACCGTTGAACTGATTTGCGGCAATGACGGCGTTTCGGTGAGTCGATGAGAGCAGAGAGCAGAATGAAAGATGAATAACATCTGCTCCGTCCGAAGTAAATGCCGAAAAATATTCTGCATATTCATTAGGTGAAACAGCAGAAGTTTTCGGAATTTTGCCTGTTTTTTCAACATATTCAAATACGCCTTTTCCGTTAATGTCAATGCCGTCACGGAGTTCTTTCCGATCTGCTATAACGTACATCGGCATAATTTCAATACCGTTTTCTCCGGCAAAATTTTTCGGCAGATCGGCGGCGCTGTCAACGCTTATAATAATCTTCTTCAAAAAAATCCCTCCGCAGTTAGTTTAACCGCAGAGGGATATATTATTATCTTTTCAGAGTATCGATGAATTCAAAGAGTTCGACGTAGAATGCGGGAGTTTTCTGCGATGCGCCGGAGTCAAACGGTGCAAGACCGATAACCGTTCCGTGGTGACCTGTGCGGGTTTCTGAAATGTTCCATATGCCCTTTTCGATGTTTTTCGGATCAACCTTACGAACGTCGGAATTGAGGTAATTGCCCTCTTCATCGTTGGGCTTCTGCGCAGAAACAACGCTGACAAGACCGTCGTTTTCCTGCCACGTTTCGTCGATGACGATTCCGCCGTTGGTTGTGCCTGTGTATGTTCCCATACCAAGAGCGGGTGCCTGAAGAACAACCAGCATATCAAGGGTCGGAATCTGACCGTTGTTGAGGTTGGTTTTTCTTGTTGCACTGTAAGCGAATGAGAAATAATATACGCTGTCAACCGTTTCGATTTTGTTGTTGAGTGCCGCCGCACCGTCGGGTGAGAGGTCGTAGGCGGCGTGATCGTTACCCGAAGCGATAACTTTATCAATCGAACTGCGCAGAGAATTTCCTCCCGATGAACTGATTCCGAAATGATCGAGCATCAGATCGTATGTGCCGCTGGCAGGTTCAGTCAGATTGTTTGCCAGCATACAGAATGATATGAGCAAATCGGTTGTGCTGACAATATCGGGCTGAGAAAGAATATCATCCATATTGAGGAATGCCGAAACGAATCCGAGGAGTTTACTGCCCGAAGTGATTTTACCGATGCTTGAAAGCAACGAGCCTGAATTATTGATGATTTCAGTGAGTGATGAGCCGTTATGCGGAGCGCAAAGAGTTGTCACACTGTATACCCAGTCGCCTTTTCCGCCTTCAAAAAGCGGAGAAACTTCGTTGCCCGAAATTTCTTTTTCTGCTTCGCTTCCGTATTCGAGGAGCGAGGTGAGAAGTCTGATTGTCGCACCGCCGAAGCTGTGACCGACAAGGTTGATCCGCTGAAGCTGACCGCCGTTGATTTTCTGACCCCAGTTTTCAATGAGCGGTTCGGAATAAGTTCTGCCGAAGCGCTGATGGTTATGCTCTTTTGAGTGAGCTTCACCGTAGTCTACCTGAGTGCCCGTGAGCTGAGCGTAAAGTTCGCAGGCTCTGTCCCATGCGCTCGAAACGGGACCTACACTGGGAGTATAAACTTCAAAGCCTTTCGCTCTGAGCTGAGCGGTGAGGCTTCCCGAGGTTGAGCCCCAATAGGGGACAACACCATTGAGTCCTGAATCTTCGCCCCAGCCTCCGAGACCGTGGACAAGCACGAAGGGATACTGGACTCTGCCGCCGTTGAGAGACCACCACGCATTTTTGATCTGACCCCAGTAAAGAGGGATACAGAGGGTTGCAATCATAATGCAGAAAACGAGAATCCATGCAATCAGGGATTTCGGATTGAATTTTTTGCCGACAGCATTTCCGTTGCCGCTCGGTGCGGGAGCAACGGGCGGAGTAACGGTGTTTGAATTATCTGAATAATCATCGCCGTCATTGGCGGTAAAGTTGTTTTCGGGAGTGTATTCGGGAACGTATTCGGGGATTGGTGCGTCGGTATCAACGCCCGATAAATCGATTTCCGCAGTATCATACATATCCGATGAAGTTGACGGCGGAGCGGGTGTCGGATCGGGTTTTAAAAGGTAATCGGTTGAAACACCGAAAATATTGCTTATCAGGAGAATCTTATCGATTTCGGGCACGGCAGCACCTGATTCCCATCTTGAAACGGATTGACGGGAAACACCAAGCATTTCCGCAAAAGTTTCCTGCGATAAGCCTCGTTCTTTTCTTAGGTTTAAAATTCTGTCTGAAATAGCCATAACTGACCTCCTGTCTGTGAAGCCATTATATCCTAATGCGGCAATAAATTCAATCACCTAGGGTTTACATTCAGAAATTTTTTTAAAATTATTTATATTGTAAAGCGGGATTTACAAAAAAATCGGCTGTAAACCGAAGTTTACAACCGATAAACATAAAGTTGACGTTATACGTTTTTCTCAAGGAAATCAAGGGTTGCCTTACAGATTTCATCCGCTCTGTTTTCGATGCACTGGTGTCCGCCGCCCTCAACAAGGTATGAGGTTGCCTCGGGGAAAGCACCGTTCATTGAATCCTTCATCGTCTGATTGATGATGATATCCTTACTTGCCTGGCAGATGAAAACGGGGCAGTCGACTTCGTCGGCTCTGTCAAGTGCGGTTGCTTTGACGTTGAACATCATTTCGCACAGACCGCCGCCGAAACCGTCGTGCTGAGTCGCATCGGTGACACCCGTTACGTCATAATCCATGGCAAATTTCCAATCCATCGTTGCGGCATAGATGATGAGCTTGACGAGAAGATCTATGCGGGTGCCGTAATTGAAGAAGAGATTCATAAATCCCTTCATGATTTTTGAGGTCATAATGCCTTCCATTGCCTTCGGAAATTCGCTCTGCGGTGCGGGGCAGTAGAGAAGGAGTGCTTCGACGTCTTCTTCAATTGCAATGTTGACTGAAACGCCGCCGCCCATGGAGTGACCTGCAATAATCCATTCATCGGTTGGAGCAATGCTTTTCATAAGGCTTATAACGATATCCTCACGGTCGATGATTTCCATATCACCGTTTTCTCTGGTACTGAAGCCGAAATTCGGAAGGTCTGCAAGAACGCAGTCATAACCCGCTTCGTTGAGAATCGGCACCATATTGCGCCACGCATAGGTGGAGCAGAGGAACCCGTGGAGCATCATAATTCTGCCTTTTTTTATACCTTCGGCAGGAAAAACACGGTAGTGAATACTGTAATCGCCGATTTCATAAAACTGACTGTTTTCATATGGAAGATCGGAATCCGCCGCAAAAGCAAAACAGGAGCACGCAGAGAAAATGATTGCAAAAATGCAGAGAATACTGATTGATTTCTTCATTGGTATGTACCTCTTGTGTCATTAAATTTTGCCCGTTGAGCCGAAGCCGCCCGCACCTCTTTCGGTTTCGTCGAGAGTATCCGCTTCAACGGGAGTGATAAGTGAAACGGGCATAATGACGAGCTGAGCAATTCTTTCATCGGGTTGAATGGTGTATTCCTCTTTGAGCTGATTGATGACGCCGACACAGATTTCGCCTCTGTAATCGCTGTCGATAACTCCGACGGAGTTGAGCAGACCGATGCCGTGCTTGATGGCAAGACCGCTTCTTGCGAAAACGAATGCCGCAAGTTCCGCGCTCGGAAGCTCGATTGCAATGCCCGTGGGGATGACTGCCTTATCGCCGCCGCCGAGGGTTATCGGCTCGTCGATGCAGGCGTATAAATCCATACCCGCACTGCCGGGAGTTGCTCTGAAAGGAATCTTTGCGTTTTCACGCAGTTTTTTTATCTTGAAGGTTTCCATTATTTTGCGAGGTCCTCTCTGTATTTTTCTTCGGGAGAAACTTTCTTGTGAGGGCAGGGAATTGTATCTTTGACGGGGAGAGCGGGTGATGCCCAGCGGACCGCATTGGTGATGATGCGCTGAACGTATTCGTTATGGAATGTGGGGTTGCTCTCGTGACCGGGCTGGAAATAGAAGATTTTGCCGAGTCCTCTTGTCCAGGTGCAACCCGAACGGAAAACTTCGCCGCCCGAAAACCAGCCGAGGAAGATGATTTCTTCAGGGGTAGGAATATCGAACTGTTCGCCGTACATTTCTTCAGTGCCGAGACTGAAATGATCGGGGATACCCTTTGCGATGGGATGAGTGGGATTGATGTTCCAGATTCTTTCTCTGTCGCCGTCACGCCATCTGAGGTTACAGGTTGTGCCCATCAGTGCTCTGAAAATCTTCGAGTGGTGACCCGAATGGAGAACGACGAGACCCATACCGCTGAGAACACGCTTATGGATTTTTTCAACGAGTCTGTCGGGCACTTTGTCGTGAGCCATATGTCCCCACCAGATGAGAACGTCGGTGTTTTCAAGAACCTCGTCGGAAAGACCGCAACGTCGTTGTGCGAGAGTTGCCGTACGTACTTCCATGTCATCCTGAGTTGAAAGAAAATTCTTTATGCAGCCGTGAATACCTGCGGGGTAAACCCCTGCAACTTCATTGCTTGTTTTTTCGTGAACGCCTTCGTTCCAAACGGTTACTCTGATCATCTGTTTAGCTCCTTTATCTTATTTTTTTCAGTATTTCCTGTGATGCGGCAACAATTTTTGCCGCTGTGGGTTTGAGAGTGAGGTCCATTTCGCCCATAAATTCAACGTAATCGCCGTCGAATCTGTGCTTGAAGCGGTAAAGACCGAAGAGGGGATTGTTTTCGTCAATAACACCTGCAACACCTCTGAAATCATAGATGCGGCAGTTTTCTTCGATTGACCATTTTATCATTTCCCACTGAAGCAGGTAATTCGGCATAACCTTTCTGTCGGAGTTTGAAGATGCACCGTAGAAATACCACACCTTGTCGCCCCAAAGAACGGAGATTGCACCCGCAATGGGTCTGCCCTCGTAATATGCCATATAGAGTCTTGCCTTGTCTCCGAAGCAGTCGAGGATCCTTGCAAAATACTCTGCGGGACGGAGACTGAAACCGTCTCTTTCGCAGGTTTCCTTCATCAGTTCAAAGAAAGTCTGAGCCATTTCGCTGCCGTGGATTTTAATCTCGACGTTATTCTTGATTGCGTTGCGGATTTTTCTTCTGTGGTCGGTGTGGAAGGCGGCAAAAACCTCATCCTCGGTTCTGCCGTTGAGATGAATTCTGATAACGCAGCGGCACTGGTAATCTTCAAAATTGATTGTGCGTCCTTTGAATACGAAGCCTTCTGCAAGAGCGATTGATTCGTAATCCTTGTTGTCAATCGGAACGTCTTTATCAATTTTCAGAGTGTATGCATTGTATTTTTTACCCTCTTCTTTAGCTGCGGCAATCAGGGCTGAGAAAGTTTCTTTATCGTCGAAATCGCAGACGGGACCTCTCGGCGCATACATCATATGATAAGGAAGTTTGGAAACTTTGCGGAGAAGAACGGCAAGAGTACCGGTTATTTCGCCCGAATCATTGCGGCAAATAACACCGAACCACTTCCAGTCATTCTTGACATTTCCCCACAGAGAGGTCTGCAGAAAATGACCGTTTACATGTCTCTCGACAAATGAATCGAGTTCGGAAGCACTGTTTATATCAACAATCTGTGTTTTCACATTTTATCCTCACATTCACAAGGTAATATTGATAATATTATAACCTAAAATATACCGAATTGCAATATCACGCAGATATAATATTTATATTGATTTCAGATATTCATATATTGTATAATGATTTTGTATTATTGCGGAAGGAAAGAGACTATGAAAATTATTCTCGATTATTCAAAAAAATATCAGAGATTTGAAGGCATCGGTGCAAGCGGTGCCTGGTGGGCACAGATTGTCGGCGGATGGAATAATACCGATGCGGAAAGCGGTCTTGCGGTCAGAGACAGAATATCACAGCTTCTTTACAGCAAAACAGAGGGTATCGGAATGCGTGTGTACCGCTACAATATCGGCGACGGTTCCGCCGATTCGGGCAGAGGTGATTATTCCGATCCGGCAAGACGTGCTTCAAGTTTTGATGACGGCAGGGGCGGTCTCGATTTTTCAAAGGATGCAAACGCCGTCTATATGATGCGCAGAGCCGCATATGACGGCGCAGACGAAATCGTTCTTTTTGTAAATTCCCCGATTGAATCGCTGACAAAAAACGGCAAGGCGCATCTGGATAAGAATCAGATTTTCAGAACGAATCTGTCACCGAAGAATTACTGTGCGTTTGCCGATTATATTCTTGACGTAACGGAGCATTTTGTCGGTGAGGGTCTGCCGATAAAATATCTTTCGCCCGTCAACGAGCCGATGTGGATATGGAACGGCGGTCAGGAGGGCTGCCATTACAGTCCCCGTCAGGCGGGTAAGGTTATGCTCTGCGTTGCGAGAAAGCTTATGCAGAGAAAAAACCTTGAGGGAGTCAGGCTTTCGGGTGTTGAAAACGGCGACATCCGTTGGTTCAACAAGTCCTATACAAGGCATCTGTTGAAGTATCCCGAGGTCAGAAAAACAATCGATTCGGTGGATATACACTCATACTGTCTGACACAGAAATTCCTCCCCGCATTCGCAAATGACAGACTCGCTTTTGTCAGGCGATTCAGAAAATGGATGGATAAAAAATATCCCGGTATTCCTGTTAAAATGAGTGAATGGTGTCATATGTGCGGCGGTAAGAATACGGGGATGGATTCTGCTCTCGAAATCGCAAAGGTTATGTGCGAGGATATCGGAATTCTTAACGTCACCTCGTGGCAGCATTGGATTGCTTGTTCACTCTATGACTACTGCGACGGTCTGATTTATCTCGACACGGAAAACAAGAGCTTTGAACTGACAAAAAGATACTTTGTGACGGGCAATTTTTCGAAATACATACCGTATGGCGCAACGAGATTTGAAGTTCAGACGGATGATTCCGACGTGACGGCACTCGGCTTTGAAAAGGACGGGAGAACATATCTGATTTTGGTCAATTTCTCTGCTGAAGAAAAGAAAACATCATTTGAATCTGATGTTCTGGTTTCGGTTACGGACAAGGACAACGATCTTAATGAACACCGATTCGGTGCAAAAGAGGAGATAAAAATCAGCCCTGAATCCGTAACGACAGTTGTAATGGAGGATTAAGATGAACATAAAAAACAAAGCCGCCGGGCTTATCGGTTCGGCAAAAAAATACTGGAAAACTCCGCCGAAAGGCAGATATGTTACTTATAAGGAAATCGCATCTCTTTCGGGCGGCGGTATCGGTGTTCGATTCGTCAGCCATTGCCTTTCGCAGATGACTATTTCTGTGGGTAACGAACTCATCGGCAACACTATCGGCATAAGTCCCACGGCGCTCTACGCGATCTATATAATCAGCCTTATCACTTCGTTTCCGCTGACCGCAATCAGAGCGAGGATGATTGATAACACCCGCAGTATGAAGGGCAAATACCGTCCATATCTGATTGTTATGGGTATCCCGACCGTTATTCTCGGCATAGGCTTCATATGGATGCCCTATGAACATATGAATATGCTCGGCAAATGCATCGCGGTGTTGCTTTTCAATATCGGCTTTCAGTTCTTCTATAATTTCTATTATGATTCGTATGACGGACTTATTAATGTCATTTCACCCGACAGTATCGAGCGCTCCGACGTGCTTTCCGTCAGGTGCATCGTCGAGAATCTTTCCCCCTCGCTTATCAACATTGCTTTCCCCCTGCTTGCAAAGCTTGTAACAGGGGAGAATACACTGTTTGATATGCGTGTTTACCGTATGACGTATCCGCCGATGATGATTTTCGGCTTCCTGATTTCAATTTTTGTCTATGCCAACGTTGAGGAAAAAATCGTTCAGGCAAAAACACATCTTGTCAGAGTCAAATTCATCGATGCTTTCAAGGCGGTTGCAAAAAACAAGTATTTCTGGATTATTTCTCTTGCGGGTTGGATGGGTTTCCTCGAATCGGCATTCGCAAGTATTATGCACTGGATGTATAACTATCAGGGTGCGTGTGAGGCGGGTCAGTATGCAATCATCACCGCTATCGCGGGTAACGCATCCCTCTGGCCGAATATCATTGCGCCGTTTTTTATCAGACGTTACGGAAAGAAAAAAATTCTTATTTTCACCAACCTGATGAGCATCGGTTTCATTGCGATGATGCTCCCTGTTGTCAGGCTGACGGGTAAGCCTTATGCAATCTGGCTTCTTCTCGGTTGCACTTTCGTGAATACTCTTATCACTGCTCTCGGACATCTTCTGACTCCGAGTGTCAATGCGGATATCAGGGATTATCAGCAGTATATCACGGGTGAGCGTATCGACGGTATGTTTGCCGCCGTCGGTCTTGTAGGTAATCTTATAACTATGGTAACGGGCTCGGTATTGCCGATGATTTATGAAAAGGCGGGTCTCAACAAAGAGGTGGCGGTATCTCTCGGATATTCCGCAGATAACGTTTACCACGTGCTCTATAACAGAGACTATTTCATCAGCATATGTACAATACTTATTATCGCATCGGTCATCGGCGCGGCGCTCAACGTTATCCCCTATTTCTTCTTTGATTTCACCGAAACAAAGCAGAAATCAACCGTCAGTGTGCTGAAAATCAGAGCTCTTTTCGAGGACTATGCAAACGGTGTTCTCTCTGACGAAAAGCTTGTTGAAGCGGTTGATATCATCAGAGAAGCAGAAGAATTCAGTGCAAAGCCTCTCAACGATCTGAGCGGTGCAAGAACGGTTCTCAGAGAGGCAAGAGCAAAGGGTAAAGCGGAGTATTCCGCCGCAAAAGCCGAGCTTCGCAGACAGAAGGAAGAAAACGAAAAAATCGAAATTGCCGTATTTGTTATGGATGAGCTCCGCAGATTCACCACTCCCGAGGGTGTTGCTGAGCTTGAAACCGCAAAGGAAATTGCAGATGCAGGTATCAACGGATTTTTCGGAGTTGAGATTGCAGGTGAAGATTTCGTGAAAGCGATGCCCCGCAATACCGAGGCGGAGAAAAAGCGCCGCAAGAAAGTGCTGGAGCTTATCGCTGATATGAAATCGGCAAAGAGAGCCGCCGGAAAGTATTTCCCCGAGGGTATCGTCGAGTTTGATATCACCCGATTCGATGAGCTTTTCAAAGCGGAAGACCGTGCCCAGCTTGAATTCCTTGCCGCTGCAAAGAAACTCAAAGAAGCAAAGGAAAACGGCGATGCCGTTGCGATAAAGGAGCATAACGAAAAACTCAGAAGCATCAAAAAAGAGAAAAGAATCATCGAGAAAAACATCAAGAGGGCTACTGACGAAAACTCTGTTTATCACAGGGCTGCAAAGCCTTATCTGGATGCGGTCAGAATTCTCAGACAGGCAGAAAACTATGCAGATCTTGATGAAATCAAGGCAATGTATCCCGCCGCAGCGGCAAGAGTTGCGGATTAACTCAATAAAAACAAACAACGGCGGGATTTTGTCCCGCCGTTTTGTCATTATTCTTTCAACAATCCTTTTTTGAGCGAATCCTTGATAACACCCTCGACGATGCCCCAGAGTTCAGGAGTCGCGGTGCGGATGATATCCATACGTTTGTAAACCTGAGCGGAGCTGACGTTTCCGAGCTTCCAGGTGTGACCGTTTGTGAGATAATTCAGCAGAAGCGGCTGAATGCGGTCAATCGCATTTGCATATTTTGCCTCCGCTGTTTCGACTGCCTCAAACTCGTCCCAGAGCGCGCGTATTTCAGTGCTTTGCTCACCCTCGAGCATACCGAAAAGTTTGTCAGCGGCATCTCTTTCACGCTGTTCTTTGTCTTCATAACCTTTTGAGTCATAGGCGAAAGTGTCACCTGCGTAAACCTCAACAAGGTCGTGCACAAGTGCGATTTTTATAACTCTGTTTACGTCGATTTTCTCCGCGCTGTATTCTTCGAGAATCATCGCCATAATTGCAAGATGCCACGAATGTGCGGCATCATCCTCACGTTTTGAACCGTCAGCAACAAGATTTCTGCGAAGAACAAGTTTCATTTTATCGATTTCAACGGCGAATTCAATCTGTTTGCGGAGTTTTTCATTTTCAATAAATTCAAAGCATTGCATATAAAACACCTCGGTTAAAATATATCACTTTTTTTCGCCGATATCAAGCATATTGTGTTTGCGGATGTTGAAAACGGCAGATACTTGTGTTAAAATAATAAAAAACAAATCCGATCAGAACAGAGGCGCGATTATGAAAACCCTGATTGAACTTTTTGATTCAGAGCATATATACAACTATCTTGCCGCAACCGTATTCAGACCGCAGAAGGTGTGTTTTCTGGGTGACTATGAGTCACTGGGTGTCGATGTCGGTTCGGCATCGAAAAAATACGCTTCTCTGATGGGGCTTGATTGTCATTTCAGCTTTGTTGCGGCAAATTCCAACGATTACGATGAATTGCGTCGAAAACTCAGGGAGCTTATCCTTCGGGAAGAGAGGCTCGGCAACGAATGCACCGTTGACGTTACGGGCGGCAGAGACCTTGCGCTTGTTGCGACGGGCAGTATGATTCCGAACGGCACACAGGTTATCTACTATGACAGGGAAATGAACGCATTCCGTTTTCTCGGAACGGAGAAAACACAGAAGGTTGATATTGCTCTCACCTGTGAAGCTTTTATCACTGTTGCGGGCGGTGCGATTTATTCGGGCGCAAGAAACAGAGGCTTTGACGATGCGGAGTGGAAAATCATCCGTGATCTGGTGAAAGTCTATTTTGAAAATAAAGAAGAGTGGAATAAATTTGTAAAATATCTTCAGCAGGTTGCGAAGGGCGAGGATGAAAAGGTTTCGGATAACCTCAACGTTGATGCACCGTTTTCTTTTAAAGACGGTAACGGCAAAACCTTTACCTGCAACGAAAAAATTATGAGTGCGCTTGTCGGGGCAGGGGCGATAAGAAATCTTCTTGTCACACCCGACAGAAAGTGGGTCGGATTCACTTTCGTCAGCGGAGAAATGGCGAATCTGCTTGTCAACGAGGGCGTATGGCTTGAACTTGCGGTTTATCTTGCAGCCAAAGAGAGCAACATATTCTCTGATGTGCAGACGAGTGTCAAGTTTGTGTGGGATATACCGTCAGGCAGTGAAAGTCTGGCAGAAATCGTTTCGGATTCAACCCCGAGAAATGAGGTTGACGTTATGATGACGAGGGGAGTGCTTCCCGTTTTTGTTTCGTGCAAAACGAGAGTGCCCACAAATGACGATATCAATGAGATTTATGCAATCAAGAAAAAATTCGGCGGAGACCTTGCGGCAGGCATTCTTGCAACGACGAAATACGTTGCAGACAACACGCCCATCCGTGAACGTGCCGAAGAACTTGGGATTTCAATCATAGATGAACGTGATTTCAAAAATGAAAAAATAGTTCAGCGACTCGAAAAGCTGACTGAACTGAAATGAAAAATAACGGAGACACTTCGCTGTGAAGTGTCTCCGTTTTTTAATTATGCACTATATCCTGCCATACGAACGCAACGTCGGCACCGACCTGAACAAAGGTGTCGATCTCGTTGTTGTTGAGCTTTGCGACTCTTCTGAAGCCCTGGTTTTCAAACTCAGCACAGAAGATTTCTGCCATTTCGGGGGATTCAAACGTAATGTGCGTGATGAGTCTGAACTGATCTCTGGGTGCGCCCGATTCGAGGCCCGGAACAAATCCCGTGCACCACCAATACTGCTCATAGTCTCTCACGAATATCGTCTGATAGTTGCCCTTGTGGGTCTTATCCCAGACGAATGCCATCTCCATATTGAGCCAGTCTTCCTGTTTTGCGCAGTTGTAGTGAGTTCCGCTTGCACCGACCTTTCGGGTGTAAACACCGACCTCACCGCCGACAAACGCATATCCGTACTGTCCCTTCCACATCTGGATGAGCCATTCCTTGTTGTCATATTCAAACTTGACTCTGACGGTGTCATAATTCATCATTCCGAGCGGAGCCATACTGTCATAGCCTTCGTTGAAGCCGAAATTCTGCTGCCAGCATTTCTTATCGTCGGTATAGAAGAATCCACCGTCGGGGTCATATTTATACGAAAGCACTTTTGCAGTCTCGAAATCGATATCCGTATCGGGAGGTACGTATTTCGGAGCAACGGGCATTTTGAATACTTCACGGAATGCCTTGTTGGTTGTCTGGATAACCTTTGTTACTGCCTCTGCGACTGAAGTTGTTTCTGTGTCGGGCTGACTTGTGAGTGTCATATCTGTTACGGGAACTGTCGGAAGTACGGGGGTTGTTGTCTCTGTGAAAGTAAGTGCGGGTAACGTTGCTTCGGTTGCGGGGCTGAAAACGTCAACCGTTTCTTCAGCAGTTGTTGAGGGTGCTTCGGGATTCTTTGCGTTGCCCTTGAAAAATATCAGGACGAGAGCGCAGATGATTGCAGTTATTGCAACGGCAACCGATGCGATGATAATTGCGGTTTTGTTGTTTTTCATTATGAATTCACCTTATTCTGCAGGATATTCTCTGATAAATGCGTTGATGAAAAGCGTACCCATATCCATTGCAACGAGTACGGTTTTTCCGTTTTCTTTAGTGATGAAGGTCATACCTTCGCCTTCACCGCCGAGCAGATTTCTGTCGAGATATTTCTCAACCTCACCGTTTTCGGGGTCGATTTTATAGATAGCTTTGGTTTCGTCGTTGGTAGCGGCATAGAGTGTGCCGTTATAAAATTCCGCACCCTGAATTGATGGTACGCTGAACGAAAGCGGAATTTCCTGTACGAATTTCATTTTGTCATTGGTGTCATAAACGAGAAGCTTTGTGGGCTGTTTGGAGTGGTCGGTGCAGTAGAGATAACCCGTTTCACCGTCAACACAAACCCAGGGCAGACCTCTTGTTATAACTTCACAGTCCATAATATAATAATCAACAAAATCCAATGTTTCGGCATCGTAGATACCGACTATCGGATAATCCCAGACCTTGCTGTCCTCAAGACCTGCATATATATATCCGTTATAGTAACTGAGTCCTCCGATGTGTGCGATGCCGTATTTTTTCTTCAATTCGTCGGGGATTGCCGAATAATCTGCATCAATAACGGTTTTGGCGTCATTCTTCGTGCGGATGAGAGTCGTTTTTGAAGAAAAGAAAAAATCCTCACCGTCGGTTGTCATACCCTGAGAGCGGAAAATCGCACCGAGACCGACAACGTTTGTTTTAGCAGTGTCCGTATGCTCTGCCGACGAGAAGAAATCGATTCCGTGGGTCAGCGCCGAAAACGGGATGAATACTATCGCAAGTACGGTTGAAATCAGTTTTGTGATGATAATCTGAAACATACTCATAATCATTTTCTCCCTTGCCTGAATATTCCTATATTATATCAAAACGACGGCTTCGAGTCAATTGTTTTGGCGCAAACGGATATTTAAGTTGTTACTCTACAATTACACGCCCGAAAATACAATTATATTCGGCAAAATAACGGATAAATAATGCTTGAAAAAATTGACATAATATAATAAAATAGATAATTGGTAAAGTATGCAACCAATATTATAAATCTGAAAGGACGATTTGAAATGAGCTTACTTAACAAAAAAACAGTTGATGACATCCAGGTAAAGGGCAAGAAAGTTCTTGTTCGTTGTGACTTCAACGTGCCCCTCAAGGAAGGCGTTATCACAGACGAAAACAGAATCAATGCCGCTATGCCCACAATCCAGAAACTCATAAATGACGGTGCAAAGGTTATCCTCTGCTCCCACCTCGGCAAACCCAAGAACGGCCCTGAAGCTAAGTTCTCGCTTGCACCCGTTGCAAAGAGACTCAGCGAAAAGCTCGGCAAGGACGTTGTTTTTGCAGCTGACGACACAGTTGTAGGCGAAAATGCAAAGGCAGCAGTTGCAGCTATGAACGACGGTGACGTTGTTCTTCTTGAAAACACCCGTTTCCGTGCGGAAGAAACAAAGAACGGCGAAGCATTCTCCAAGGATCTCGCTTCTCTTTGCGAAATCTACGTTAACGATGCTTTCGGTGCAGCTCACAGAGCTCACTGCTCAACAGTCGGCGTAACAGCTTTCGTTGAAGAAGCAGCAGTAGGTTACCTCATGGGCAAAGAGCTTCAGTATCTCGGCAACGCTGTTGAAGCTCCCGAAAGACCCTTCGTTACAATCCTCGGCGGTGCAAAGGTTGCTGACAAGCTCAACGTTATCGAAAACCTCCTTAACAAGGCTGATACACTTATCATCGGCGGCGGTATGGCCTATACCTTCCTTGCAGCTCAGGGCTACGGTGTAGGTAACTCCCTCCTCGACGAGAGCAAGATTGATTACTGCAAGGATATGCTTGCAAAGGCAGAGGAAAAGGGCGTTAAGATCCTTCTTCCCGTTGACGTTGTAACAGCAGCAGGTTTCCCCAATCCCATCGATGCAGAAATCGAAACAGAAGTTTATGCAGCAGACGCTATCCCTGCTGATAAGGAAGGTCTTGACATCGGTCCCAAGACTGCAGAACTTTATGCAGATGCCGTTAAGAGCGCAAAGACAGTTGTATGGAACGGTCCCATGGGCGTATTCGAGAACCCCACTCTTGCAAAGGGTACAATCGCAGTTGCAAAGGCACTCGCTGAAACAGATGCAGTTACAATCATCGGTGGCGGCGACTCAGCAGCAGCAGTCAACACTCTCGGCTTCGGCGACAAGATGACTCACATCTCAACAGGCGGCGGCGCATCACTCGAATTCCTCGAGGGTAAGGCTCTTCCCGGCATCGAAGCAGTTAATGATAAGTAATTTGCGCGATATTTGACTTTCTCGCTCGTTTGCGTATCTTCATACGCGGCACTCACTGCGAAAGCCAACTCTCATCGCAAATTCCATTATCCTTAATGTAATCAATAGTTTGTGCGATATTTGACTTTCTCGCTCGTTTGCGTATCTTCATACGCGGCACTCACTGCGAAAGCCAATTCTCATCGCAAATTCCGTTATCATTAATGCAATCAGGATTTTACGGGATAATTAATTTCGTACGTTTGCGTATTGATATACGCGACGTTCGGTGCGAAAACCAAATTTCATCCAAAATTCCATTATCCTTAATGTAATCAGGAATTTACGGGATATTTAATTTCGCTTACTTGCGTATTGATATACGCGGCACTCACTGCAAAAGCCAATTCTCATCGCAAATTCTGTTATTAGTGAATTCGGAAATTGGTTAATAAAAAATTTGTTCGTGTAGGGGCGGATATTATCCGCCTGCTGCACGTTATTTTGAAAGGACGTAATTCTAATGGATAAATCACTTCGCAGACCTGTTATCGCAGGCAACTGGAAAATGAACAAGACTCCCGCAGAAACAAAGGCAATCATTGAAGAAATGAAGCCTCTCGTTGCAAACGCTGACTGTGACGTTGTTATCTGCGCTCCCTACATCGACCTTTATGCGGCTATGGAAGCAGCTGAAGGCTCAAACATCAAAATCGGTGCTGAAAACTGCCACTGGGCAGTAAGCGGCGCATTCACAGGCGAAATCTCCGCTGAAATGCTCAAGGCTGCAGGTGTTCCCTATGTTATCATCGGTCACTCAGAGCGCAGACAGTATTTCGGTGAAACAGACGAAACCGTCAGAGACCGCACAAGAGCAGCTCTCAACGCAGGTCTCAAGGTTATCCTTTGCGTAGGCGAAGTTCTCGAAGAGAGAAACATCGGCATTACTGCTGAAGTTGTCAGAAAGCAGACAAAGGTTGCTCTTTCAGGCGTTTCAAAGGATGAACTTGCAAACATCATCATTGCTTACGAACCCGTATGGGCTATTGGTACAGGTCTCACCGCTTCACCCGAGCAGGCAAACGAAGTTTGCGCAATCATCCGTGCACTCATCGCCGAGCTTTACGGCAAGGATGCAGCTGACCGTTTCGTTATTCAGTACGGTGGCTCAATGAACGATGCAAACGCTGATGCACTTCTTGCACAGTATGACGTTGACGGCGGCCTTATCGGCGGCGCATCACTCGTTGCAGAGAAGTTTGCAAAGATTGTTGAAGCAGCTTCAAAATAATCAATAATCAATTACGTTTTGACGGGAACGGTTTTTCGTTCCCGTCAAAAAATGTAGGGAATGGTCCTGACCGTTCCGCAAAACCGATAATCGGAACGCCCCGGAGTGTTCCCTACTCAGAAAAAGTTAACTGAAAGGAATGTATGAAAATGAGCAAAAAACCTGTTCTTCTTTGCATTATGGACGGATTCGGCAGAAATGACAGCGATTACGGCAATGCCATTTCCACCGCAAGAACTCCCAACCTTGATAAGATCATGAAAGAAAATCCGATGACCTATATCGGCGCATCGGGTATGGATGTAGGTCTGCCCGACGGTCAGATGGGTAACAGTGAAGTCGGCCACACAAACATCGGCGCAGGCAGAGTTGTTTATCAGGAACTTACAAGAATCACAAAGTCAATTTCCGACGGTGATTTCTTTGAAAACGAGGCTCTCCGCGGTGCAGTTGAAAACTGCAAAAAGAACGGCTCAGCGCTCCACCTGATGGGTCTTCTTTCAGACGGCGGCGTTCACAGCCACAACACACATCTTTACGGTTTGCTTGAATTGGCAAAACGCAACGGTCTTGAAAAAGTGTTTATCCATTGCCTTATGGACGGCAGAGATGTATCACCCACATCAGGTAAAGATTTTCTTGCAGAGCTTTACAAAAAATGCGCTGAAATCGGCGTTGGCGAAATTGCAACCGTTGAAGGTCGCTACTATGCGATGGACAGAGAAAGAAAGTTTGACCGCGTAGAAAAGACTTATCGTGCAATGACAGCTCTTGAAGGTCCCAAGTTTGCTTGTGCTTGCGAAATGATTGAAGAATCATATAAGAATGAGGTAACTGACGAATTCATCGTTCCTTGCGTAAGCGAAAAAGCAGAAGCAGTTAAAGACGGTGACAGTGTTATCTTCTTCAATTTCCGCCCCGACAGAGCAAGAGAAATCACAAGAGCATTTGTTGACCCTGCTTTTGATGGATTTGCAAGAGATAAGAAACTTGACCTTTATTATGTTTGTATGACTCAGTATGAAGCTGATATGCCCAACGTTGAGGTTGCATACAAACCCCAGAGAATTGATATGCCCATCGGTGAAGTTTTCAGCAAGGCAGGTCTTAAGCAGCTCAGAATTGCTGAATTCACAAAATATGCTCACGTAACATTCTTCCTTAACGGCGGTGAGGAAACCGTTTATGAGGGTGAAGACAGAATTCTTATCGATTCTCCCAACGTTGCCACCTACGATCTTCAGCCTGAAATGAGCGCATATATTGTAACAGATACTCTGCTTGAAAAAATCAATGCAGATATGTATGATGCTATAGTTCTCAACTTTGCAAACTGCGATATGGTCGGTCACACAGGTGTGTTTGAAGCGGCTGTCAAGGCTGTTGAAGCTGTTGATACCTGCGTAGGCAAGGTTGCTGATGCGGTTGCATCAAAGGGCGGTGTAATGCTCATCACTGCTGACCACGGCAACGCAGACAAGATGTTCGAGCCCGACGGCTCACCCTTCACCGCTCATACAACAAATCCCGTACCCTTCATTGTTATGGGTTATCCCTGTGAACTCAAAGAAGGCGGAAAGCTTTGCGATATCGCTCCCACAATGCTTAAAATTATGGGTCTTGAGCAGCCTGCACAGATGAACGGCGAATCACTTATTAAATAAAAACCAAGGGGACTGTCGACCGACAGTCCCCTTGTTGCATTTTTTTATTTTATCTGAATTCTATTCCGCAGATTTCACGGATTTGCTTCATAACGTCTGAAACCTGAACGGCTCTTTGCTTCATTGTGCGGTAGTGACAGTCATTGGGATTTTCGATGAAATGCTCGAAGCCGAGTGCCTCATAGCCCATCAGAGTTTCCTTGGGCACGTCACCGATTATTTCGTGAACTTTGCCCTTGTTATCGGTGAGAGATATATTGACAAGCTTCGAAACCGATTCAATTTTAACAGTGCCTTCGTCGCCGAAAATCTGTGAGCCGAGCCTGTCCTGACCGAGTTTGGAATATGTGACGGTAACCAGCTTGTCAAGATAGAGCAGAGTTGCCGTACCGCTTCCGTCTGCACCGCTTTCCATAAAGTGGGCGCAGGCGGTTATTTTTTCGGGCATACCGAACAAATCGATGACGGCATAGATGCAGTAGATACCTAAATCCATCAGGCAGCCCGTAGCGAATTTCGGGTTGAAGATGTTGGGGAGTTCGCCCCTGAGATATGCGGGATATTTTGAGGAAAGCTGCGAAAAATCGAAATGTGCGCTCGTGATTCTGCCGATTCTGCTCACTGCATCCTTGAGAAGATTTCTTGCGGGGTTGAACATATACATTATCGCCTCAACGTAGATGAGACCGTTTTTCTCCGCAAGGGTCTGAAGCTCCCTGAGTTCTCTCGGCTCAACCGTTATCGGTTTTTCACAGATAACGTGCTTACCGTTTTCGAGCATCAGCTTCGACTGTTCATAGTGAAGACTGTTCGGACTTGCTATATAGACCGCATCAAAATCGCCGTTTGCGAACTCATTGATATCCGTATATACAGTTCCGATATTATTTTCTGCGGCGAATTTGTTGCCGCTTTCGGTCGTTCGGGAATAGACGGCGGTGAATTCCGAGGCGCATATCTGCCTCGCACCGTCGATGAAGGATTTTGCAATCCAACCGGTTCCGATAACTCCGTAACGCATTTTACAGCTCCTTTGCCATGGCTGTTCCTCCGCCGAGGGAGCAGAGGATTTTAAAGCCGTTTCGTTTATAGAATCTGATTGCGGCGGTGTTGTGTGAGCCGACAATCAGCATAACGCCCTTTATTCCCTTGCCTTTCAGGTGGGAGAGCAGGACGTTCATCATTTTCGTTCCGTTGCCGCCGCCCGTGAACGGAGCGTTTATGTCAATGTGAAGATGAGCGGGATATTTTCTTGAGAAGAATCTGTAGATTATGTTCTCACCGAGAGGGATGATGCAGTTTGTGATACCGTAGCTACGCAGTTTTTTCATATACGGAGAGAATGCTTTGCGGTAAGTATGCACGTTTTCTGCACAGAGGATATAGCCTTGTGCGGTATCGGTTTCATCGACGAGAACGAATGCGTTCTGCGGCTCTTTTTCGCAGTAATAATCGCAGTAAACGGCAAGAAGCTTCTCTCTTGCAACGGGGTCAGCCTTTGCTTCGGCGGGACCCGTATTCACACATACTCTGCGGCAATCCTCAAGATATTTTTCTTCAAAACGTTTTATTTCAAGCATAATTATATCTCAACCGTGAATTCGGCTTCCCCTCTGAAAGGCACGTTCATATCGCCGTAAACGAAGGTTGCGTCGATTCTTTCGTCAGCAAAGACTTTGATATGAGCCTTGCCGCAAGCTTTCGTGAATTCGACACGGATGACTCCGTTTTCGGTGGTTATGTGACCCTTTGCCCTGTTCATACCGTCAACAAAAACAGGGTTGATGATTGCTTTCCTGAAAGCAACGCTGTCTTCGGGCTGACGAATGCCGAGAAGGTGTTTGAAAATATTTTTTGTGACAGCGCCGAACATCGGATGATTTCTTGAATCTCTGCCGCTCCAGTTTTCCCAGAGGGTTGTTGCGCCGTTTCTTGCCATATATGCGAACGAAACGTCATCGTTGCTTGCCATCAGGTTGAATGCAAGTTGACCGTGACCGTTTTCAAAAAGCCAACGGGTAAGCACTTCCGTTGCAATGATGCCCGTGTCATAGTGACCGAGTTCCGTATACTTGTCACAGACCTTCTTTTCAACACGTTTGTCGCCCATACCTATCTGGAGAGCGAGACTTGTTGCACCCTGGATATCTCCGCAGAAACAATCCTGAGCGGGGCTGTAATATGCCGCAGTGACAGCACGCATAACTCTGTCGATTCTTTCGTGGAGATGTGCGGTTTCGGTTTCTTTTCCGAGAATCTTACCGACTTCAATAACCTGCTGCATAAATCTGACGTAGAGGCAGGTGTTGACGTAGGCTTCGGGGATTTTTATAGGATCGGGAGTGCACCAGTCACCGAGACACCAGCCGCCGTGTTCCTCTTTGCAGACGAAACCGAATTCGCTTCTGTTCTCGAGATAATTGAGGAAGTGGAGCATCTTCGGGAAGAATTCCGCGAGCAATTCGGTATCACCGTAATATTTATAGAACTGAATCGGAACTTCAACGATGGCTCCGCCCCAGCCTGAAGGACCGCCGCCGCCGCCCATAAGAGGTGCGGTGTGTTGAACGTGACCGCTGTTTTTGCACTGACAGTCAGCAATGTCGTATATCCACTTGCGGTAGAATTCACGGCTGTCAAACATCAGCATACCCGTTTCGGCGCAAAGCTGACCGTCGCCCGTATACCCGAGACGTTCTCTGTGAGGACAGTCGGAGGGTACGCCGCTGTGCATATTGCCGAGCTGAGTCCTGATATATGCATCGAAAAGCCAGTTAAGATTTTTGTTGTCACTGTCGAATGAGCAGGTAACGGGGCAGTCGGAATGAACAACGTCAACCCTGACAACCTCGATATCCGCATCGACTCTGAAATAACGGAAGCCGTGCCAGGTAAAATGGGGGATATATTCTCTGTCCGTACCGTCGGCAACGAATTCTTCGCTCTGATAGCCGTCTTCAAACTGAATGCCGTACCATTTTCTTGTTTCGTAAAGTTCTTCGGCATAGTTTGCAATGAATTTTCTGCCTGGTTCCTTACACTTGAAAACGGCATATCCCGTAATGTTTTCACCGACGTCATAGAGCTTTCTTTCGCCCTCATCCTTAAGAAGAACGGGCTTTACGGAACGGATAACCTTGTCGGCAGGGGAAAACTGAATAAAGAATTCGGATTCGGGTGCATCGACAACTGTGCTTTCGGAAAATCCTTCACCGCTGAAATCAACTGATTCGCAGCCGTGAGGATAGAGAGTATAATCGTGTTTTTCTCCGTTGTAAAGATTGTTATAGGTGATGAAGCCTTTGTGTGCAAGGGTGGTTTTGTCGCAGACAACGTCTCCGCTTTCTTTTTTTATGTAGTAGCAAAGCTTCGGGTTTCCGAATTTGACGTCGCCCTCTGCATGACGGCTCACCTGATTATAATATCCGTTGCCGACGATAACGGTCATAACGTTTTCACCGTCGGCAAGATAATCGGAGATATCATATTTCATACAGTAAATGCGGAACGACATTTCGTCGTTGAGTTTGAAAACAAGCTTCTGCAGATCTCTCCATTCGTAGCAGGTGGCATTGGGTACGAGAAGATCGTCGCTGACCTTTCTGCCGTTAATATAGAATTTGAAGAAGCCAAGGCCGCAGATGGTAATCTCTGCTTTTTCGCCTTTTTTTGCGGAGAATACTTTTCTGAAAAGAGGTGCGTCACTGCCCGTGCATTCAATCCATTCTGAATTTCTGAAAATCTGTTCGTGGGTCATTTTTATTCCTCCGATTCGTTTAACTCTGAAAGCCTTGTGTTCCACTCTTCCCATTCTTCCATCAGGGAAAGCTGTTCTGAGGTGAGAGCTTCGATTTTTTCGGTGTATTCGGTAACAAGTTGGTAATCCGCCGAAACCTCGGGGGTCGAAAGCTCGGCGGTCAGCCTTGAAATCTCACCGTCAAGGCGGTCGATTTCGGCTTCGCCGCGTTTGATTTTGCCGTTGAGACGGTTGATTTCACTTGCACGCTCCTTGCGAAGCTTATAACTGTTTACCTTGGTTTCGGTTTTCTTGGGTTTTTCTTTTGCCTGATTGAGAGCAATCTGAGCATAATCGTTATAGTCACCGTCGAATTTTTCGAATCCGTCGGGTTTCATTCTGTAAATTTTGGTTGACAGTTTGTTGATAAAATATCTGTCGTGCGAAACGGCGATTATCGTGCCGTCGAAATCCTCGAGCGCCGCTTCCAGAACTTCTCTTGAAGGAATATCAAGATGGTTTGTCGGTTCGTCGAGAAGAAGCACGTTTGCTCCCGAAAGCATCAGCTTGAGAAGGCAGAGCTTTGCTTTTTCGCCGCCGCTGAGGTTATCGACGTTTTTGAAAACGTCATCACCCCTGAAAAGGAAGAGTGCGAGATAACTGCGCACCTTTGTTTCAGTGAATAAGCGGTGTTCGTCCCAGATTTCGTCAATGACGGTTTTGCCGCCTCTCAGACTTTCGAGGCTCTGGTCGAAATAACCGACCCTGACGTTTGCACCGAAGCTGTAACTGCCTTCGTCTGCGGATTGCTGACGGGTCAGAATTCGCAGAAGCGTTGTTTTGCCGCAACCGTTTGAGCCGAGGATGAATACTCTTTCGTTTTTATAAACGGACATATCGGCGTTTCTGAAAAGTAATTTTGAGCCGAATGCTTTTGCAAGTGAGCTGACCTCAAGCACGTCGTTGCCCGTTTCGCATTCGGGTGAGAATTTCATACGCATTTTTGCGAGAGAAGGCTCGGGCTCGATGAGTTCAGCCTTCTTTTTCTCAAGCATTTTTCTTTTGCTTTCGGCTGTGATGAAATTGCGTTCTCTTGCAAAAGACCTTTGCTGCTCGATGATACCCTCTATATGCTTTATTTCCGCCATAAGGTTTTCATAGCGGCGTCTTTCGCTCTCGAGACGCTCTTCTTTGAGCTTGAGATACGTTGAGTAATTACCTTTGGTGCAGTGCGAATGTCTGTTTGCGATTTCTACAGTTTTATTTGTGATTTTGTCAAGAAAATATCTGTCGTGGGATATGACGATAACTGTGCCTTTGTAGCCTGAAAGGAAGTTTTCGAGCCATTCCGTACCTGCGATGTCGAGGTGGTTTGTCGGCTCGTCGAGAAGAAGAAGGTCGGCGCCGCTCAGAAGAAGTTTGCACATACTCAGTTTTGAGCGCTGACCGCCGCTGAGTTTATCGCAGGTGAGCGAAAAATCGTCTTCGGAAAATCCGAGACCGACAAGCGCCGCTCTTGTGCGGCTGCGGAAGGTCAGACCGTCTTTCTCCTGAAACTCTTCGTGGAGTTTATTCTGTCTTTCGATCAGCTCGTTGCGGTTGCCGAGATGAGAATCGATTGCCGCGGCGATTTCTTCCATTTCTCTTTCCATCTGCATAAGCGGTTCGAAAACGCTGAGTGCCTCGTCATAAACCGTACGTACGGAGCCGTGGCAGGCGTGCTGCTCAAGATAACCGACCTTGACAAATTTCGAGATGAATGCACCGCCCTCGGTCGGCTCAACCTCGCCTGTAATGACCTTGAAAAGCGTGGTTTTGCCTGTTCCGTTTGCGCCGATGAGACCAACGAAATCACCGGGATTGACGTCAAACGAAACGTTTTCAAACAGCACCTTGCCGCCGAAATCAACTTTTAAGTTTTGTATGCTGACAACTGCCATTATCAGATTCTCGTTTCTATAATTTCTAATTTACCGTCAAGCTTGTATGCGCCTGCGTTTGCGGGGATGAAAATACTGTCACCTTTGATGAGACTGAGCTTTTCACCGCAGCATTCGAGAGAGCCCTCGCCGTCAAGAACAAGAAGAGAAACGAAGGAGCTTTCGTCTGCAGTATCGGTGAATCCGCCATCGATATCAAGCTTCCAGGTCTTGAAGAGGGGACAGTCTGCGAGGAGCTTTTTGCCGTCTCTGCTCAGAGCGGGATTTGAAAAATCGGGCTGGGAATATTTTTCAAGCTTTGTGACTGCAACACCGTCTGCAACGTGCAGTTCACGGGGCTTGCCGTCATTACCGACACGGTTATAGTCATAGATTCTGTAGGTTGTGTTGGAGCTTTCCTGAACCTCTGCGAGGAGGATACCCTTGCAGATTGCGTGGAGTGTGCCTGATTCGATGAAAAAGAAATCGCCCTTCTTTACCTTGACTTTATCAACGTATTCGGTGAGAGTGTTGTTTTCGATGGCATCCTTGAACTGCTCAGGAGAAATTTTATCCTTGAATCCGAGAATCAGATGAGCATCCTCGTCGCAGTCGATGATATACCAGCATTCTGTTTTGCTCTGACCTCTGCCCGTCAGCTCACAGTATTCCTTTGTGGGGTGTACCTGAACGGAGAGGTCATCTCTTGCGTCAATAAATTTTATGAGGATAGGGAAATCCGAAAAGTTTTCAGCATTCTTGCCGCAGATTTCGGGGTGTTTTGCAACTGCATCGGGCAGAGAAACGCCCGCAAGCTCGCCGTTTGCGATGCTGCCGAAGCCCGACGGGTGACAGGAAAGCATCCAGCCTTCAGCGGCATTTGCCTTTTCGGTTTCAACGTGATATTCGTCGATGAGTTTTCTGCCGCCCCAGATTGTTTCTGAAACAAAGGGCTTGAGTATCATGGGATAAAGCTTCATATTTATACCTCCACAGGAAATTTTTCGCATATTTGTATTATTCTATCATATTTATTCAATAATTTCTATAGAATATTTAAGGGAGGATAAAAAAACATGGAGAAATATTCAAACAAAGCAAAGATTTTTTATTATGAGATTATCAGAAAGCCTCAGCCGATGAGCAGCAGAAGTCTTCTGCTTCGTCAGATACGGGAAACTTCCGACAGACTGACCGCGGCACACAACAGATTCGAAAACGAATGCGATGAAGATTTGCTTGATTCGGTCATCTATGAGATTCAGTCACTCAAATCGCTTTACCGCTACCTTCTGAAAAGAGCGAAGGAGGAAGGACTGCAGTGCGGTGAAATCTCTGTTTTCGGCAGGGAGGTCATTTAGATGAACGTATATTTCATTGCGGCGGCGGTTATATGCACGGTTTTTGTTATCGGCTGGATGATAAAATGCGAAAAGGGCGGGAAATGCTTTCTGCTTTCCGCCCTTCAGGGGATAGCCGCAATATTTGCGGTCAATATAGTCGGTATGGTCAGCGGCATAACCGTTGCCGTCAACTGGTATACACTTGGCACGGGAGCGGTTCTCGGTATGCCGGGGGTCATCGGAATACTGATTCTCAACACCTTTTTATAACTCCTTTGCCTCGACAAACCATCTGCCGTTTTCTTCAAAAATATAGGTTTCTTTGCCGCATATCTGAACGGTATAACGCATACCGCAGCCGCCGACCTTCAGCGAAGCGGCACGGCAGATATAGAGCAGACGTTCAACCTCATAGACTCTGCCGTTTTCCCAGATTATACGCAGAGGTCGGGATGTGCCCGATTTATCCTGCCTCAATATAACGTCAACATATACCTTGCGGTACATTATTTTCACCCCTGAATATACATAATCAGAACAAATGTTCGTTACAGTAATCATATAATACTACTTTTGAAGAGAAATGTCAACAGGTAAAAAATATAAAATTTTATAACACAAAACGGCACCCACCCGAAGGTGAGTGCCGTTTTGTTATCTCCAATTAAACGGGCGGAGCGAAAAATCCACCGTACTCTTGTCCTGAGGTATCAGACCGAAGGATGATACTCTGCTTACGTTGTGCGATATAAATGAGTCATAGAGTTCTTCGTTTGCCTTCTGTCTCATCGGGTTAAGGAACGAATATTTACCGATATATTGGTTTGCTTTGAAATATTCCCAGCTCAGGTTTGCAACCTCGATTTCAAAACGCTGTTCATCTGTTACGTCGGCATTGAGTGCCTTTGTCCAGAGTCGGTTGAGCTTGTTGACGGTGTAAAACGGATAGAAACCCGACTGATAATGCCAGTCAAAATCAAAAGCATGTGCGGTTGCACGTATCTGTGCGGTCTGAATGTCGATGATTTCCTTGATGTAGGGTGCAGCTTGTTCGCCGTAATAAGCTTTGAGGAAATCGTTCATATGATATTCAACGTCAGCGTTGACGTCCCACTGAAGCTTACAAAGAAGGTAGTTGCGAAGCTCGTTGAATGCGGCGTAATGACCGTCACCGCAGTTATAGACGTAGCCCGTGATGCCGATATCGTGCATATATTTCATAGTTGACTGCATTGTTTCGAAGTTTGAGAAAAACTGTGCCACGTTCAGAAAATTGATCGTGTAATCATAGATAAAGGTGCGGTCGGCAACCTTTGTCCAGTTGACGTGGTCCTGAGCAACCATGGGTTCGTTATCCATAAAGAGATTCTGAAAATTCTCATTACCGTCAATAGCGCCGCATTCGGTAAGGGGATGGCTGCGGCATGCCTTGTGTATTCCGCAGAGTACGGGTACAACGTTGGGATTGCATCTGAGGGAGAGGTCTGTCGGAGGTCTGTCCGTTTCGTTATATGCGTAAAAGGTGAATGTCATATCGGGGAATTCATCGTCAAGCGCATCGGCAAATGCATTGGTGAAAAGGATGGTTGTTGAACATACCGTTCCGTATTTTGCGTTTATTTCTTCACAGGTTTCACAGTGGCAGTAGTTCATATTGTCCTTCTGACCGATATGAATATATTTCGAATCCCTTTCGCACTCAAGGATGGCTTTTCTGCCGTTTTCTATGGCGATTTCAAGCACTTCGGGATTGGAAAGGCATACGTGGTCAGTGGTTCGTGTTCCGTCAGGATTCATTGCGAAGTATTCGGGATGCTCGGCAAAAAGGGCATCGGGGACGAGTACGTCGAGAGTGACGTCCCAGAGCACAAAAGTCATTGCACCGCCGTATTCGGGTGCTTCATTCCAGAAAGAAACGTTCATCTTCGTTCTGGCTCTGTGTGCATTGTTTGTACCGCTGCAATCGTTTCTTCTGACGGAGAATGACGGCTCAACCTTGCGGTTGATTGCGGCATCGATAACAATATCGTCACTTTCGGGCACAACCTCAAGTTCGGGTGTGAACCATCTCACTCCGAGATATTCTTCGAGAAAGGTGTATACGCCGTAGAGCGTACCGCGGCTGTCTTCACCTGCAATGAGAAGATAATCTCCGTCGGAATAAAGCACGAAACCGTCTTCGGCGATGAGGCTGCGGTCAATTGCGGTTATTTCCTTTTCAAGCAACGTTTCGCCGAGAACTATTGCTTTTTCCCCGACAAAATCGGATTCTGAAACAATCTCAAGTTCTGCACCGCTGATTTTTTTGAGGTAGGTCTGCAATTCGTCTGCGGCAGTCAAAATGCAGTCATCTGCTCCGTCTGCAGTTATAATTGAAAAAACCGTTTCGCCGTTTTCAACAATATTCATCGGGGTTTCTACCGCGGGTGCAACGTATTTTTCGCCGCCGTAGTCAACCCTCGGGGTGACAGGAACGATGCCGATAACAAAAATCAGCACCTCTATAAAAGCGGCAAGACCTTTAAGGTATGCGAACATAAGATTACCTCCTGTGAAAGTATATATATCAATGATATCATAATATATGTTTGCATTTCAATAAAAAAGTCATAAAACCTAAAAAGAAACGGATTTTGGCGTTTTTGTACTATTTTACACGAAAAAATAAGCAACTATGACAAAAAGATGGGGACTTTGTATATTGCTTTTATTTGTTTGAAAGAGTAAAATAATAGCCAATGAGAGATCTTTGTGCTGAAGTAATCTTGCAGGACAGGGAACGAAGAAGAGCGGCATAACGAGATTTTTGTGCTGAGATTCTCGCTTTTCAATGAGATCGCCTTCTTCGAAAACAATCCCTGAAAAAAGACACCGTCAAGGTGTCTCTTTTTATTTATAAGGCAATTTTGCACAAATGAAATCTGTATCACAGGCGATAACAGAAAAAAATTCTGTTTATCTGCAACAAAAAAGTTTGAAATCTATGGTCATTTTAAACAAAACAAAATTATTTTGTGCCCTGCAGTTTGGAGTAGAATCCGAATTATTAAAACCAAGCTCAAAATTGTTGACGAAGCGGATTTTTTTGATATAATAAGTAATATATTCAAACAAAATTTAGTGTGGGAGATATATTTTATGTATAGTAAAGATGTAACAGTTCAGAATCAGGTTGGTCTTCATGCTCGTCCTGCAACTTTCTTCATTCAGAAGGCAAATGAATTCAAGTCATCAATCTGGGTTGAAAAAGAGGAGCGCAGAGTCAATGCAAAGAGCCTTCTCGGCGTACTTTCACTTGGCATTATGGGCGGCACAGCTATCCGCATCATCGCAGGCGGTCCCGATGAAGAAACCGCAGTTGATGAACTTGTAAAGCTTGTTGAATCAGGTTTTGCAGAATAATCAGTCATTTAAACCCAAAAAGAGCAGGTAACCGAGGTTACCTGCTTGTTTTTTATTTTCAGTTGTTTACGGCAACGGATGAATCGAAATGCTTTGCAATGAATTCACGCATCTTTCGGTCATATTCATCCTTTGCGTCATAGTAGCTGTAAGCGTGGACTGCCTCGGGTACGGTGAAAATATCTTTCTCGACGGGACAGGCTTCGTAAAGCTCAAGACACATCGGGAAGGGGACAAGCTGATCGAGTTCACCGTGAATGAAAAGAACGGGGTTCTTTGCATTCTTCATCGTGCCGAGTGGGTCGGCATCCTTTTTGAGATCATATCCTGCAAAGATTCTGCAGAAGAAATTGATGAAATAAACGATGAAATCCGTTTTGAGAAATCTGACGGTGAGTCTCGTTTTGATTCCGACCTGCCTGAATGCGTTGGTGTAGCCGCAGTCCTCAATGATGAGCTTCACCTGGGGAGCGGGATTGTTGTTGTTGACAAGCATAGAAGTTGCCGCACCCATTGAAATGCCGTGAATCATTATTTCGATATCGTTGCCGAAACGGTCAGTCAGCCAGTCAATCCAGCGGTTGATATCCTTATAATCCAGCGCGCCGAAGCCGATAATGTTGCCGCTGCTTCTTCCGTGTCCTCTGAGGTCGGGCAGAAAATAGTTATAACCCATATCGTAGTGATAGAAGGGGAAAAGATGGCTCATTTCATCGGGACCGTTGCAGTTATAACCGTGAATGCAGATAACGAATTTCTTCGTTTCTTTTTCGGCAGGAATGTAACGTGCGGTGAGCGTGATTCCGTCGGGAGTTTTCAGCTCAACGTCCTCGTGAGGATGCGAGAGCATATATGCGTTGTTCTTTTTTCTGATTTCGCCGCGGAGAATACGCTTGGGATCTGTTTCGGGTTTCTTGACTCTTTGGGGAGTACAAGCCATTTTGAATCCGATTATGCCGATAACAAGACAGATAATCAGAAAAAACACAGCAACCGAAAGTACGGTATAAATAATCCACATACAATGTCACTCCGTTCGTTTTTAGTATAGTTAAATATTAGCATAAATGTATTTGCGTGGCAAGTATGATTTTTGTTGACAAGCCGCTGCAAAAGGTATAAACTGAATCATTATAATTAAGAAGGTGTTATCTTGACAGGAACAATTGTGAACAGTCTGGCAATCGTAGCGGGCGGTGCAATCGGACTCGCTTTTAAAAAAGGAATAAAAGAAAGCTACACCGACAGCCTCAACAAGGCTCTCGGTATAGCAATACTGATAATCGGTCTGAACGGTGTCATTTCGAGTATGTTTACCAGCGACGGAGTCAAACTGAAAAGCAGCGGTGAGCTTCTGCTCGTTGTGTCGCTCGTTGTGGGTACTCTTATCGGTGAATTGCTGAGATTCCACGACCGTTTCACGAAATTCAGCAACAACGTTGAGAAAAAATTCAAAAACGGCGGTTTTGCTTCGGGATTCATAAACGGCACGATGCTTTTCTGTGTCGGTGCGATGGCAATAATCGGTTCACTCAACGACGGCCTGAAAGGCGACAGTTCAATTTTGTTTGTCAAGAGTGCGCTGGACTTCACAACCGCACTTATTCTCGGTGCAACTCTCGGCTTCGGCGTAATGTTCAGTGCGATTCCGATTCTGCTTTATCAGGGCGGTATAACTCTCCTTGCGGGTCAGCTCGGAGGAGTTCTTCAGGGTGAACTTCTCGAGCAGGTGTGCGCCGTCGGATATGCAATCATTGTTGCAATCGGTCTGAATTTCATTCTGACGAATAAATTCAAAACCCTCAATATGCTCCCTGCAGTTCTCGTTCCCGTCGCTTATCATTATATAATGATATTGATAAATTACATAAAAGCCTGAATCAGAATTTTCTGCGAAGCTCAACTACCTTGCCGATAACGGTAACGGGCAGACTTTCGATTTCTGATTTCGAAAATATCATCGGTTCATATGCCGAGTTTTCAGACACAAGCACAATGCTTGTGTCTTTTTTTATTAATTTTTTGACTGTCGCATCATTTCCGTTGACAAGAATGACGGCAATTTCACCGCTTTCAGCATCAGGCTGACGGCGAACTATGACTGTGTCACCCGCCTGAAACATCGGGAACATACTGTCGCCTTTTATTTTGAGACCGAAATATTCGCCTCTTGATGCCATATCGGCACTGATTTCTTCGTAATCCAATATATCTTCCACAGCCTCCATAGGTATGCCTGCCCTTACGTAGCCGAGAACGGGAACAAGCACCGTGCTGCCGATATCTTCGCCGCCGATGAGCGTACCTACCGATACACCCAGAACGCCTGCAAGGATTTTGAGGCTTTCGTTGTCAGGTGATGTTCTGCCGTTTTCCCACTGACTGACTGCAGTCTGATGAACTCTGCAAAGAGAAGCCAGTTCACTCTGGGACAGACCTTTTTGTTTTCTTAATTCCCTTATAATATTCATTTTTATCCCTCCGCAATGCTGTCGGAGAGCAGGAACGGGCTAACCCGAATCCGCAAAGCCGTTCTTTGGCGTTACGGCAGTCTCCGCAGACAATCCGCATAATATAAAACATTTCACGTTTTATATTATTAGCTATTCTATTGAAAATGTCAAGAAAAATTTTAAAAATAATAAAAATACTCTTGACAACAGAACAAATGTTCTCTATAATCAATAGCGTCACTATTAAAAGTGACGGATTGCAAAGCTGCTTGCGGCAGCAGAGCAACAGAAGTTGCTTGAAAAGGAGGCTTGAAATGAACGGCAACGAAACAGATGAAGAGATTTATTTTCTGTATCCCGACGAAAATGAGATTAAGGCGGCTCAGCTTGCCTGCTGCGGCAGATGCTGCGATGCCTGTGAAACGCCTGCGGAATATGCATGGCGCAAACGCGGGGTGGATATGGCGATTCTGCTGGAGTCGGCGATTGAAAACGAACTCAGCGAGAACGAAAGACAGATGATAAGGGCTAAATGGTTTGACGGTCTGACTCCGCTTGAAATTTCAAAGAAGAACGGTGTGAGCAAATCAAACGTCAGCATGACACTTGTCAGAGCGCAGGAAAAACTTCGTCACGCGCTCAGCTATGCGGTGAGATATCAGCATATGCTTGCGGATGAATCGGCATTGCCTTTGATTCTCGGCAGAGCAAGGGTGATTGCCGCCGCAAGGAATTATTCAGGCGAAAGCTTCCACGAAAGAATCCGCAATCTTCGTCTGGCGCAGAATATCTCGAAAACGTCTCTTTGCAGAGCATCGGGAATAGCGGTCAGAAGAATTTCGCTGATAGAAAAAGGTGAAACCGAGCCTGTAATCAACGAAATCATTGCTCTGTCCGAATTTTTCGGTGTGAGTGCAGATTATATCATAAAAGGAGAAAACAATGACAGATAACAATTCACTTTATGAACTCGGTCTCGAATATGAGAGTGCCGCAGAAAAGGTAAAGGAGCGTATTGAGTTGAAAAGAAATAAGCTCCGCTCACTGAGAAACAGCATATGTTCCAATGAAGCGTACGTGCTCAAGAGTGAACTCAATACGCTCTACAAGGAATACCGTGAAGCAAAAAACACTGCAGAATATCTTAAAAATTATTATTCCGAAAACAGTACGGTTGCGTGGGGAGGTATATTGACATGAGTATTATTTTAAAGGCGGTTATAGACGAAAACAGAAGCCTTGTAGTCAGCCCGTCCGACGGGTATTCGGGCGAACATAATTCCGAAATGCTTGAGATCGATATCGGACCTTTTGCTGACGGAGACTATGATTTTTTTATTATCAATTTTGAGAATTTTGCAACGAAAGGCAAGTTTACTTCAAACGTAATCCGAACCGAAAACGACACCCCGTCATATATTGATAACGGGGTGATTTTTTGCCCCGTAACGGCTCAGATGACGGCATCGGGCAGACTCAGAATTCAGCTTGAGGCACACAAAAGCACCGAAAACGGTGCAATGGTCAGAAAATCTTCAGTGGCGGAGCTTTCATTCGGGGAGTCGCTTATGGGTGCGCAGGATATGATGGATTCATCCGATCCTGTCCATGAGAGACTCGATACCGTTGAAGAAAGACTCGACGGCATCGATGCACAGAATTTCGGAGCATCAATTGACAGTATCAGTAAAAAGGTTGACGTTCTTGAGGGGAACATTCAGAATACCGTCTCTGACGTTGAGGATGCTCAACGCAGAATTGCTGCCGTTGAGGATTACAAAATCAGTCAGACTTTCGAGGATTTTGAGGAAAGAATCACGGTTCTCGAAGAGAAACCCGATGGACTTGACTCGTTGCCCGTTGCGTCGGAAAATACGCTTGGCGGCGTGAAAGTCAATAATATACGTTACGAAATCGGAACAGATGAAAACGGTGCGCTCAAACTTATCTACGGCAACATGAATAAACATTTAATCGGTGCATTGGTCGTTCTTTCGATGCTTTATCAGGCTTCAGTCACCGAGGTGTTTGCGTCGGAATCGGAAGAAGAAGTTTCTTCGTGGCTGTTTGAAAACAGTATGAATATTCTGAGTAACAATATTTGTTCGGTGGCTTTTGTTATGTTTGGCAAAGGTCAGGTGCAGTATTATGATGAGAATTTTTTTGTAAAGGATTTTGAAGCATTACCTAATGTTATTTATACTGTGAAGATGGTTGACGGTGTGATGACCATTACACCTTATTTTGGAACCGAATGGAGAAAACTCATAACGGAGGGAATCTGACTTGGCTAAAAAGATATGTATAATCGTCGGTCACGGTAAGTCTGCGGGCGGCGGTTATGACAGCGGTGCCGTCAGCCGCGACGGCAGATATCACGAATTCAGAATTGCGAGAGAAATTGCAAAATATGCGGCGGATTATCTCGGATGTGACCTGATGAACTATGACGGCTCGATTTATCTGACGGACAGAATCAAAGCTGTCAACAAAGCGGATTATGATTTCATTGCAGAGATTCATCTCAATGCGGGCGGCGGAAAGGGTACGGAGGCTTATTATTACAACGGATCGCCGACGGGACTGCGTACTGCAAAGGCGGTGACGGATGAAATTGCAAAAGAATTCTCAATCCGCAACCGAGGTGCGAAGGTGCGTCTGAACAAAGACGGAAAAGATTATTTTGCAATAATCCGAGATACAAAACCAACGGCAATCCTCATCGAAACCGTGTTTATCGATAATGACGACGAACTCAGAGTAATTGTTACCGAAGACGGTCAGAAACGTTGCGGCGAAGCAATCGGCAGAGCGCTTGAATCAACTCTGGGTTCAAAGACGGTCAACGGTGATTTCAAAGTTGAAATCAAGGCAGAGAGTCTTTATATCCGTGAAGGTGCAGGCACAGGCTACAAGTCTGTCGGGATTGTAAAAAAAGGCGAAATTCATTCAATATCCGTAACGGATTCCTTCGGCGGCTGGGGCAGACTTTCCGACGGCAGGGGCTGGATTTCGCTCAATTCAAAATATATCAGGAGGTTATGATGGAAACGGATGCTGTTTTTTCATTTCTCGGCTCAGCGCTTGGTTGTATAGCGGGTATTCTCACCTCGCAAAGGCTGACGGTTTACCGTATTCAGCAGCTTGAAGCGAAAGTCAACAAGCATAATAATCTTGTTGAGAGAATGACGGTCAACGAAATGAAAATCAAAAATATCGAGGAAAAGGTTAAGTGTGAGGTGTGTAATCATGGCTAAAATAAAAGAAATATTTGTCAGTATGCGCAACGTTACGCCCGCATCGTGGGTGAGACTGATTATGCTCATTGCATCGGTGATCGGCGTTGCGGTAAGACTTTTCGGTGCGGATTTTTCTGCAGAAAACGAAGAAATCGCAAAGGATGCGGCAGCACTGATAGTGCTTGCTGTTTCATCTGCGGCGGCATACTGGAAAAACAATTCATTCACCGAAGCGGCTCAGGCAGCAGATGCAATCCTTTCTGCGCTGAAAAGAAACAAATAAAAGGGGATTATTTTTAAAATACCCCTTGACAAAACGGTGGACGTTAATATATAATATCATCTGCACTTGGGTGCGAGATGAGGACGTTTAGCTCAGCTGGTAGAGCATTCGCTTGACGTGCGAAGGGTCAGCGGTTCAAGTCCGTTAACGTCCACCAAACGGGCATTGGATGAACACTTATTTTTTCAAAGGCGGTTTCGCCGTAAGGGTTCCGATCTGATGCAAAACAGAAAAGAGAGTCAAGGTTTAAAGCCTTGGCTCTCTTTTATTTATGTGTTGCTATGTCACCATAGACTTACTGTCTTACCCATTTTCTTGCTGCCATTTTTCAAACGCTTTTTTGCCTTCTTCGGATTCATAATACTTTCGTATCTCCGGCACAAGAAACCTTGCGAATGAGTCGATTACCGACTGCG
>JAFVVQ010000058.1 GCA_017502085.1 Clostridia bacterium
CACGGCTTTTTCAGGATTTTATTCTTAATGAACACAAAGCCTGCGAGCATTCCGCCTGCACCGTAAGCCATCATCTGCCACGGCATATATGCTCCCTGACCGTAAAAGAAATTGCTTGCAAATGCTGTTATTGCTCCGACAATAAATCCCGCTTCGGGACCGAAGGCAATGCCCGTAAGCATAATTATCGCAAATGCCGCTTTAAAATGCGGAATCGGAATTGCGACACGCCCTATAACGGCAAGAGCAATCATAACAGCCAATATAACAAGCTCTCTTGCCTGCGGTTTTCTTTTTTCAAATGCCATAAAAAACGGAACCGAAAGTTCAAATATAATAAGAACACCCGTTATGTAGTAGCCTTTGCCGGGGAGCTTATCGCCTAAAAACAAAGTTAAAGGAATTAAAGCAAGGAACACAATCAGCATTGCAACGTTTGATTTTTTCATACTGTTCCTCCCTTGTTTTTGCGGTAAAGCTCAACAACATTTTCTGCGGTAACGGCATTTTTAAATATGTGTTTGCTCATACGGTTTGCCGCCGTTGTGTAGAAGCTGTTGCCGCCGAAGAAATTCTGCGGTGTGTCGGTTGTAAGCACCTGACCGTCGAAGAACATACTCACTCTGTCGGCGTATTTTGCACAGAATTCAACGTCGTGCGACACCATAAGAATTGTTATGCCTTGACTTTTGAGTTTGTTGAGTATAGTCGCAAACGTTTCTTTGAAGAAGCTGTCCATACCCTTTGTGGGTTCATCGAGAAGAAGAATTTTCGGCTCAGTCAAAGAACTTTTGCAAGAGCCGCCCTCTGCTGTTCACCGCCCGATAAATCATAGGGGTGATTATTCATCAGTTCCGTTATCTGACAAGTTTCCGCAACTTCATTTATCTTGTTTTTATCCTTTGTCATTTCTGCGAGTTCGTCAGATACTTTGCTTTTTACAAAAAGACTTTTGGGGTCTTGAGGAAGCATTGAAACGCAGTTTTTGAAAAGCTCGCCCGATTTGAATTTATTAACAGCTTTGCCGAAAACCTTGATTTTGCCTCTGTAAGGTTTGCAGATTCCGCAAATCGCCTTTAATGTTGTGGATTTACCTGCACCGTTGCCGCCGACTATTGCGGTTATACTGCTCGCAGGAATTTCAAGGCTGACACCTCTGAGGATATCGGGGGTGTCTTTTTCATATCTGAACCATAATTCTTTGAGCGACAATGCAGGATTTTCGATGTCATCATCGATATTTTTGCAAGGAATTTCGGCGATTTGAGGTTTGATTTCAAACTCTTTATTCAGCCACGCTCTGCCTTCTCTGACTGTCAGAGGGCAGTCACCGTCGCCGTCTGCGTTATAGAAAACACGAACGGGAGTCGGCATTGCCGTAAACATAGGATTATTCTGTTCAAACAATAATTTGCCGATGTTTCTCGGTGTATCATCGGCAATGATTTTGCCCGAATCCATAACAATTGCTCTGTCGGCATAGGGGAAAATATCCTCAAGACGGTGCTCTGTTATGATAACGGTTGTGCCGAGCTCGGTGTTGATTTTTCGCACTGTGTTAAGAAAATCCGATGCTGCAATGGGGTCAAGCTGACTTGTGGGTTCATCGAGAATAAGCACTTCGGGCTGCATTGCCATAATTGAAGCAAGGTTGAGAAGCTGCTTCTGACCGCCCGAAAGAACGGCGACATCTCTGTGGAACCAATCCTGAATGCCGAAATAGCAAGCCATTTCCGCAACTCGTGAACGCATTGTTTTCTGGTCGCAACCCAAGCTTTCCAGACCGAACGCAAGCTCGTGCCATACTTTATCCGTCACAATCTGGTCATCGGGATTCTGCATAACATATCCGATTTTTGCAGATTCGTCACGGTTCTTGACATCTTTCAAAGCTATTCCGTTGAAATATATTTCACCGCTTCTTTTTCCGTGGGGCGTCAGAACGGTTTTAAGATGGCGGAGAAGGGTTGTTTTTCCGCTTCCCGATTTTCCGCAGAGAACGATATATTCACCTTTTTCTATTTTGAGCGACACATTATCAAGTGACTTTTTGTCTTTTGAGGTCGGATACGAAAAAGTTAAATTTTCGATTTTGAAATGTTCCACTGTATAACCTCCTTGACGTTTAAAGCGGCGGGTATCAGAAGATATCCGAGATATGTTATAAATCCGATTATATTGAAACCGTTTATCGGTGTAATGTTTCTTTCGGGAAGAAATTCGGCATTCATTCCGCCGTTTGCGGCAAAAAAGATAACAACTCCGAGCAATAAAAGCATAATAAAACTCAAAATCCAATCGGTTTTTGTCATTCTGTAAACCATAAAGCTTGTCCGCTTTGATGTACCGTAACCTCTTGAACGCATTGAATCGCTTGTTGTGATGCTCCCTTCGAGTGCCCACGATGTGAGAACTCCGATAACGGTCATTCCCGAACCCAGTTTATCTTTTATTGATGATTTTTCTGCCGTTCCTTTGCCGATTGAGCTTCTTGCTCCGATAATTTGCTTCGCTTTCTGCAGAAGATTCGGTATCATACGGAAAACCATAACAAGAAGCAAAGACAGTGACGGTGCGAGATTCCCGAAAAGGCAGGTGAATTTGTCACCCGTCAGCACTTTTCCGTAGCACCCGAACCATAAAAGCATAAGCACGAATGTTGCCGCAACGGCAACACCGTAAATCAACGCTTCAAGGGTGTACGGTCTGTTGAGATAACTGAAAAGAACAGTTACTCCTCTTGTGTTCACAATGGGGTTGAAAAGTGTGATGAATATAAAAAGCGGTATCATCAGCAGAATAGTTTTAACTCCTTTTCTGCCGTTAAGCATAAAGTAATACACTCCGCTTGCAAATATGCCTGCAAGCAGATAAACGGGGTGCTGCAGAAGAACACCGAAGCAGATTGCTCCGATAAAAAACAGCAGATTCACCGCAGGATGAAGTTTTGAGAATGCGTCATCTTTCATATTATTCCCATCGTTCTGCACCAACATCTTCACCAAGTCCGTTACAGGTGTAGCACCAGACGATTTTTTCACCGCCCGTTAAATAATAGCTTGAACAGCCGTAATTCGGGAACCATCCGTTCACTTTATACATCCATCCCGATTCGCTGCCGCAGTCAAATTCATAAAGATTATTGATTCCTTCAATATAATAGCTGTCATACATAGGTGTCCAACTGTACTCAATCGGAATGTTATACTGTCTGCAAACTCTGTTCAGAACATCAAATACGGTTTCGCCCTCTTCAAATTCAACCGTTACTTCCCTGAGAATGACTCCGTCATCGGGAACATACGGTGCTTTTGCCGGGTCGAGATTATCCATATTATTGAGAATTGTATCACAGCGTATGGTTATCGTACAGGTAAGCTTTTCTTTTGTTGTTTCAACAGGTTTTGTTGTGGTCGGTTTTGTAGTTGCAGGTTTAGTTGTGGTTACCGGCTTGGTTGTGGTCGGTTTTGCGGTTGTGGGTTTGGTTGTAGTTGTAGCTTTGGGTCTTGTAGTTCTTTCATTATTTGTCTCAGACGTTGTTTCAGTAACAGTTGTTGATTCGGTTATGTAAACAGAGTAATCACGCCTTGTTGTGGTCGGTCTCTTTTTTGTTGTTTTTTCTGTGGTTGTCTGTTTTTTGGATGTTGTCGGTTTTGTGGTTGTTTCGGCAATTGTTGCCGTAGGCTCTTTCTTTTCCGTGATTGAAGATGTTGTTTCTTTTTTAGTCGTTTTTTCGGTATGAGTTGATGTTACGGTTTCTGTTGAATTGCTGACTGTTGTTGTTTCGCTTGAACCGTGCATCTGTTCCCATCGTTCATTTTCGAGTTTATCCAGA
>JAFVVQ010000059.1 GCA_017502085.1 Clostridia bacterium
TGTCGGATTCTGTAAGGGGAACACCGTGCCAGTTTGTCTGAGTAATCTCAGTGAAACCGGGGATGTTTCTTGCCCACTTTGTGGTGTAGTTGAATGTAACACCGTTACCGCTTACTGTGGGATGGCTGTCATTGATAACAGCGTATGTGCCTACAGTGTTAGCGATATTGCCGGGATAGCTTTCTGTGGGGTAATCTGTATGGTCGGGGTCATAGGTGTTATCGTATGTGAGAGCCTTCTGAGCGTTTGTTACGTCGAAGAATGATCTTTCAAATACGAAGTAGGGAGCACCTGCACCGATGTAGAGGTTTGACTTAAGATAGAAATAACCTCTGATGGTGTCGCCGGGATTTACATAGTGGTCAGTAAGTTCCCAATCACCGGCTGCATTCTTTTCATAGAAATCGATACCAAGATAGAGATAGTTGCCTGATTCGTACTTTGACATATCGGCTTCAAGACTAGCAATGGAATCGATAACTGACTCAGAGCCTGTATAGCTTGTTTCAGTTTCTGCTGATGCAAAAACCGAACCCATGCCCGAGAACATAGTCAGGAGCATTGAAAGAGCCATAATAAAGCTGAGTATGCGTTTGGATTTTGACATTAGCTCATTTTCCTCCTTTTAATATATATGCACATTAAATGTGTCATAAGCCTAAGAGTGATTTGCATTTGAGCCATTCCGGCATGACCCGGAAAAACCGGGCCACACCGTAAAGAATTGGTTTAAATACTAAATATTAATAGTGCCGAAGAATATTTAAATCGTGCTGAGGATTAGAAATAGAAGAGAGTTTCGCCTGTTTCCTGGTTAACGTCACCAAGGTATGCTTCCATAAGAGAAACATGAACAGAGTCAGCGCTATCGACAGTGTAGTCCTCAGTAATGTCACCTGCAGCATAGTAGTAGCTGCAGTTTGAACCGTCTGTAGCCCATGCCCAGTCAGTTAAGTATGCTTCGTTGACTTCGATAGCAAAGCTGTCAAGACCGTCAGCAGCTGCGTCGCCGTTAACGTCGCCACGGATAACTACCTGATAAGCTGCGATCTTTTCGCCAGTCTGCTCATTGTAAAGCCAGATTTCAGAACCTGTGCCGTACATTTCTGTTTCGGAGTTGGGAATAATTTCAACTGTTACGTTAACAAGGGTGTTGGGATCGAATACCTGACCAAGTTCATCTGCACCGATACCTAAGCCAAGACCGAAGATATAACCGTCAACCGTTGAACCGTCAGACATTGTGTTGCCAAGGTAGGAGAGAGGTGCCTCGGAATCAACCCAAGGAGCGAAGAACATATCCCACTGAAGTGAGTGGAACATCATTGAATTGCGAGCTACATCGGGATCGATGAGGGGATATTCGGGTTCAATATCTGCTGACTTCTCCACAAGAGCATTGAATGCATTTGTAAGCTCAAGTGCAAGAGCGTCGATTTCAGCCTGATTTTCTTCTGTATCAGCAATACCTCTGTCGAAGTTCTTAGCTTCAAGATAGATTTCATAGAAGGGAGCGTATGTGTCTGCTTCGTACTGATTCTGATCAAGACCAAGAGCACCGGCATCTGCTGAGAGTTCGAGAGCTGCGTCAAGGGAAGTGAAGTCGCAGGACTTAACAAGTCTCTTATAAGCATAAGTGAGCTCTGTTGTTGCAGTGTTGATTCTTGAAGGTTCAACTGTTGATGCGGACATATCAAGAGTTGCTCTTGCAAAATCCTTAGCGTGAGTGTAATCTTCCCAAGAATCTGCTGTGTAGTAGGAAGCACCTGATGCGTTAACGTTACCGTTGGTTACGAACATATCGTAAACCTTCTGGAGCTTATCTGTGTTACCCTTAATTCTGATAAGACGTGAAGCCATGAGTTCGAGCTTGTGGAGAGCATATGTTGCTTCGATAGCACCAACTGTGCCTCTGTTAGCCATTGCTTCTTCGTAAGCAAGAACTGAATCGTTATAAGCGCCGATTTCTTCAGCGGTGGGTTCATAGCCTTCTTCGAAGGGAGCGTTTACATAGAATGTCTGTGAATAGATGAGATCGTTAGCATTGCCTCTAGCGTCTCTGTATCTTGTGTAGCTGTGAGGAGCGAAGTCACGCATGCTGAAGAATACATAGTCATCTTCCCAGTATTCGAGCTCTGTTCTGTAGGGATAGCCGTTCTCATCAACGCCTTCAATGTAGTTTTCACCGCTGATTCTCTTAACAGCTGTCTTAAGAGCACCGACACCGGCTGAACGCTCATACTTTGAAAGAGCTTCGAGAGCATCTTCAAGAGCTGTTGCGTACTGCTCATAGAGGTTTTCATAAGCTGCATCGCAATTGTTGATCTTTGATTCGAAGTTAGCGCCTGTCTTAGGAGTAAGAACAAGAACAGCTGCGTCCTTAAGAGCATCAACGTAGTCGATCCAGAGACCTGCAGCAGCACCGTTGTCTGCTGTCATGTTGTAGTCGTTCTGCTGACGGTTAGCGCCAACTTCACGGTTGAAGAGACCTTCAAGACCAAAGTCATTGTAAAGGTGGATGTTTGTTACAACGTTGTGGTTTGTGCCGTTAACGTTAACTGCGGTTGTTACTGTATACTTGCCGTCTACAATACCACCATTGTTACCGATGGGATTGGGTTCGCCGTTTTCATCAAGAACAAGTTCGCCGTTTTCGTCAACTTCGTATTCATATTCGAATCTTTCGTATGAAGAACCGTCTGCCTTAACAGCCATTGCGAAGGGATCGAAGAAGTAGATACCTTCCTGACCCTTGAACTTCTGAACGCCTGATTCAGGGTTCTTGGTTACGAAGGGCTGACCTGAAACGCTTGTGATTGAAACTGAACCTGTGTCAGCGGGATTTTCCTGGCTCTTGTTTTCGCCGCTATCCTTAACACGGATCTGGTATGATGTGATATCGCTGAGATCATCACCTGAACCAAGGTAGATTTCTGATTCGTACTGAACGAAACGATTGCCTACCTGATCGGAAATTTCGATAGCATCGTCGTCCTTATCGGTATTACCGACAACGGCGTATACTGTGTTTGTAAGAGCTGTGTCAGTGATGTTGTCACCGTCTTCGCCCTTGATGTAATAGTCGATGTTCATTTCGATGAGCATGCCTTCAACAAGGTCACCCTGAAGAGTAACGTCAACTGACTGACCACCGTCAAGAATGTCGCCCATCTTGATACCGGAAGCAGAGATAGCCATTGTATCAACACCGTTTACATAGGATCTGATAACAACGGGACCGATCTGATACTTATAGAGCTGGTCCTGTGTGAATGTGCCTGCTGCGTTTGTCCAACCGGTGTTAACACCGCTGGAACCGTTGTAAACGCGGAATGTGGGATTGTCACCAACAGCAATTGTCTGGGGAAGGAAGTTTTCCATCTCTGAGAATTCCTGTTCGTTGGAGAGACCGAGGATCATACAAACTACGGGAAGAGCAACAGCAGCGATATTTTCAGCTCTACCTGTCATCTCAACGCCGCTTGTCTTACCTGTGAATGTGCCTCTGCCGAGTGACTTGATAAGGTCATAAACGAATGATGCAAGAATGTCGTTCTGAACGAATGCATCAATAGTTGTTACCTTGGGGAATACGTTGGGGAAGAGAATGTCGAAAATACCGCTGAGGAGAGACATAATGATCTCAACGCCGTTCATTGTGTTGAAAGCAGCATCTTCAGCAGCGCTTCTCTTGAAGATAAGACCGATGTTTGTAGCATCAAGAGTGTAGATGGGTTTGAGGAGGTAATCGAAGATGAATGTCTTGATTACGTATTCGCTATTAGCGATACCGTCATAAATCCATGCATTTTCACCCTTGATGGGGATGATTGATGTGAGAAGAGTATCAAGGTCTGCCCATACATCATCAATTGTGAGACCTGTTGTCTCGCCATCGTTGTTATCGCATTCGAAATCAAGAGCAAGGATGTCGCCGTATGTGCTGGTTGCCCATGCAACAATCTGGATAAGAGTGTTCTCGTAAGAACCGTCTTTGCCCTGGTAGGGAATGAGACCTGTGCCTGCTGCGGGATCATTGCCGTCTGCAGGAACCATATCGAGACCCTGGTTAAGGTTGTAAACTGCGATGTCAAGGAGGATATCAAGCATTGCCTGAACAACTGCATCGTAGTATTCGAAATCGTTAGCGAAGTCAGCTCTTACGGGCTTGGTGTATGTGTGCTGGGGAATATCCTGCCATGCAAGCTGTTCAACTGCTGCATAACCAACGTCAACGATCGACTGAGCTGATTCATCAATATAAATGTAATCAACCGAACCGTTGAGGATACCTCTCATAATGAGAGCTACAACCTGCTGATCTGTGTAACCATTGATTTCAGCAGCTGTGGGCATATCGAATGAGCCGGGGAAGAATTCGCCGCCTGTAATAAGAAGGATGTACTTGGCAACATTTGCAACGTTGGTAAGAAGGTAGCTGTTGTTGCCGTATACCCAGTCCCAAGAATAACCGTCCTCGTTTTCAACGCCACGATTTGTGATGAGAAGGTTATTAATGAAATCACCGAGGATATCGTTGAAGTTATCAACAAATGTTTCGCCTGCGGGAATTGTAACTTCTTCAACTACAACGTCGATGTTGAAGATGTCAGCGAAAACTGTTCTGGTTTCGTCTGTGAGAGGTTCACCCTTATAGTTGGGGTTGTAGTCGGGGTTGGGAACCCATGTCTGAGTTGCCTCATCATAGAGATCCTTCTTGTTGTACTTGTCAAGGTAAACAACACCGCAAAGTCTGCGGAGCCAGGGAGCTGTGTCTCTGTTGAGTACGGGAACAAGAAGTTCGTTGTATGCGCACTGCATGAGTCTTTCGATGAAGTCGTAACCGTTTGTATCGGTTGTGATGTCAACAACATCATAAATGGGAGCGGGAGCTGTTGCGCCAGCGGCAACAACCGCTTCACCGCCGAGTGCATATGTTACCCACTGCTTGGGATGAACCCAACCGTAGTAGTCGTTAGCATCTGTGTTCATTTCGCCTGAGAATTTGTAGTCTTCGTAATCTACCCAGCTGTCGGGATCTGCGAAGAGATCGTCAAGGAGTACCCATTCACCGAGAACGAGCTCGTTGAGAAGAATCTGACCAAGTGAAATGATTGCTTCGTCTTCCTTTGCACCGCCTTCAAGGTATTCAACGGGGATGCCGTCAGCACCATTGTCGAAGTAATCGTAATCTTTTTCCTGGCCTTCATTTGTAAAGCTGTAAATAAGACCGATTGCAAGCTCACGAACATCGAAAAGGAAGCTGGCAATGAAAGAGTTCATAATACCAAGGCTGAGTTCGCCTTTTACATACTTTTCAAATACTTCTGCGTTGCTTGAAAGGAAGTCAAGAAGATCGTAGATGATCTCAAGGTCGTCTGTGTTTTCACCATTTGCTTTACCTCTGGCGTCACCTTCAAGAGCGTCAATTTTAAGCATCTGAGCATCACCGAGAAGGGGGAGGAGTGTAGAAACACTGGAAAGAAGGCTTTCAACGCTGGCGATCGTCTCTGTTACGCTGCCAAGATTAAGAACACCGATGTAGATGTTCAGGCTGATCTGCTCTTTAGCAAGCATACGGTCGATCTCGTCAAGTGCCATTGTAGCGTACTGCTCAAGTTCGAAAACAGGAGCGTCTACGTCGTTGTACTTTTCGATGCCGTCGTTTTTGTAAGCCTGGTATGCATTACCCAATACGGAGAAAGAACCGATGAGCATTGCAAAAGCCATAAGGATTGCGAGAATGCGGGTTGACTTTTTCAAATTGTACACCTCCAAAAAATTTTGAAATTTGAAAATCCGGACAAATAAATTTGCGACTGTGAACAGCTCCGAGAGAACACCGTATATTATAATGTTTTAACGGGCCATTCTCTGACCGACCTCCTTTTTTGATTACGCTGCGCCAGACACGCCAAAATCCGGCGCAAAGCAACAGTCAGAATCACAGAATTTAGTTGTCCAACAGTGGGTTCCAAAGGATTTGATCTCAAAACAGAAACACCTATCCCCTAAAACCACCATATGGTCATAATAACTATACCTAAATATCAAGCGAATGTCAATGATTTTCAAAATTCATTTAATAATTTGTTAATGTTCAACAATACAAACAAGCTGTTTTTGGCGATTTTGTCAAAACATATCAGCACTATAAAAATACTCATCGAAAAACAAGCTCTGTAAAGCTGATATGCTTTACAATTTTCTTTTTTTATCTTGAACCGTATACCTTGAAATCATCAAAAAACAAAGCTTCGGACAGACATATATATAAAATGTATATAGAAAATCTTATATTTTTATGTGCGCAACCTCGATTTTTATCAAAAACATTCTGTAAGTAAAGTCACCGCACTTTACAACATCAACAGTTACGACTAAAAAAATATTCACTGCTTTGAACTGCTTTTATCTCACGAAATATATATTTTTTTCGGAAATCTATCTTTAATCAAATAAACCTTCACATAAGCAGTGATAGTTTGTATGATTTTGCAATTGTGTAAGTGATATAAGCTTTACATATGTTATCGGAATCTGTTAGTGACATCAAACAGAAGCATCAGATCGAATCAGGCAAAGTGAACACGAACTCATCCCGCCACAACAAAAACAACAGAATTATTTCAAGAGTAATATCCGTCAGATACTCCCCTTTCCGGCTTTATGGTGTAATGTCCGAATATCAAAACAAGATCTCACCGACCTTCCGATGAGCAAATTAGATTCAGAAAATCGGAAGAGTTTACAACAGACAATGATTCTTGTTCGGATCTGATCTGATTTTATTTAAAGTCCAAAGCTGTTAAACCTCTAATCTGACAAGATTGGCCATTTTCTTTGCCGTTTCTGACCAATTAATTATTATGTTTTTTATTTGAATTCCGGCTAACGTGTAAAGCTGATTAACTTTACACGTTAGCTTATCTTTTTACTTTTCATAAAAATCTGCACAAACTCAATAATATCAACGGTTTCAGAGTTTATATCATGCCTGTTTTTGAATCGTGTAAAGGTTTTTCTCTTTACATGATATCACTGATTTTTTTATAAGTTATACTGTTGAACCATTGTTTTTTTCCGTTATTTCCGAAGAAATTTTATCAGCATTGCACCGCAAAAAAGAGTTGTGATTACGATAGTGGTTTTTTTGATGCAATCAGCCAATTTCACCGTTCCGAAAGCCATATTTACAGCTTTAAGAATACTCCGCAACTCATTCATTCACGTCACCACCCTCGAGCAAAACTCCGTGTGCAATCGCAGGTATGCTTTCATTCTGCAATGACGATACGCTTGACATAAGTGCACCTGTGCCGACAAACAGCACCCGTCTGAGGTCTCCATTCTCAATTTTCGGCAGAATCTCACTGCACAAAACCGCACCACTGCAGCCGCACCCTGAGCCACCAGCTCCGACATCCTTCTGTTTTGCTATATCAAAAAGAATCAATCCGCAATCCCTGTGTACGCTTGAAATATCTGTGTTTTCCTGTTTTATCATTAATTCGCAAAGTAATTTTGAGCCGACTGCACCTAAATCACCCGTTAAAATCATGTCATAATCTTCAGGTTTTGTGTTTGTGTCTCGTAAAAAATCCGCTATTGTCGTACAAGCGGCAGGTGCCATAGCCGCCCCCATATTGTTTGCATCCTTGATGCCGTAATCACAGATTCTGCCGATAATAATCTTATCGACTACTGCTAACCGTTTTTTGGACGGATTTTTGAACAGATTTTGTTCTATTACCGTCGCACCCGCAGCGGTTGCCGTCCACTGAGCCGTCGGTGTGCGCTGTCCACCGTATTCAAGCGGCATTCTGAACTGCTTTTCGGCAGAGCAAAAATGTGATGACGTTGACGCAACCGCAATTTCAGCTATCGCGCCGTCAACACTTGCTGCTGCAAGCGCCATTGACAACGCCATTGTGGAACAAGCACCGTAAACACCCGCAAACGGGATTCCTGATTCGCGTATTCCGAAGGTTGTACCTATACATTGATTTAGCAAATCTCCTGCAAAAATCACACTTACCTGTTCCTCAGTGACTCCCGCCTTGGATATCGCTCTTCTCACTGCATCACCGTGTATGGTGCTCTCCGCCTTTTCCCATGTTTTTTCACCCGCGGCAGAGTCTTCGTATACAAAATCGAACTTATCTGCAAGCGGTCCTTCGCCCTCTTTCTTGCCGCCAACGGCTGCATAGCCCGATATCACAGGTTTAGTCGGCAATAATAAAGTATATTTTCCAAGCCTCTGAGCCATATTCTCACTCCTGATTGTTTTTGCTGATAGTATTTACGGAATGAATGGCAATAATACAAAAAACCGCCCGAATTATCGGACGGTTAACAAGTCACTTTATTTCTTTATAAATTTTATCGTATTTCCTGACAATCTGAGACCAATTAAATTTGTGAGCCGCAGCTATGGTCTTTGACGATACGGTCGGATAATTACAGACTATCTTTTCAATTGCATCGGCAACATCTTCGGCGCTGTGAGAATCGACACGGTATCCGACGCTTCCGTCGGGAAAATGACCGTCAAATCCCTGACCTTTTGAATAGACTATCGGAAGGCCCTGACTCATAGCCTCAGCATAGACCAGACCAAATGACTCGGTGAATGACGGCATAACAAAGATATCGCAGTCACGGTATATCTGAAGAAGCCCTTCTTTTTTTTGATTGGGAATATAATCCGTGAATTTATCCTTAATAACAGCCTCAAACTCCGATTTGTCGGCTACCTTACCGACCACGGTGAGACTGATACTGTATCCTTTTTTTCTGAGAATATCCATCGACTTCTGCGTTGTACGAATATTCTTGTTTTTATCGATTCTGCCTGCGTAAACGAGTCTGATTTTTTGCGAAACCCCTTTATTATCAACGGTTTCAGGTGCGTTTTCAAGCCAAAAATCGTCAATGCCGTTGGGAATAATAAAAGTCTTTTCCAACAGTTCATCCCGGTACTTTCGGGGTACATATTTTGATAAAACTTCGTCGCGGTAAGCCTCTGAAAGAAAGAAAACTGCCTGTGCATTGCGCATAACGGCAACTCCTCTTGAACGAAGATGGGGCATTGTCCTGAAAAATGCATTGACGTCTGTATTTCTGACAGCCACAACATATGGCACACCGTATTTTTCGGAAAGTTTACGTGCACAGTTGCCGTCGGTGAAAAGCGTATAGGCGTGAATACAATCGAAGTCAGACAGATTGAATTTTGAAACAACATCGTTGTAAATCTTAGCCTGTTTATAGTCGAAAACGAGCCTGTCCCACTTATTGAAGCATTCGCTTACACATACGTTTTCATCGATTTCGATGACGGAAAGGTTCTTGTCGTAAGTCGGCACGTAAACCTGATTATCATAACCAAGTTTCCCGAGATTATTAACCATAATACGATGCAGAGCCGTGCCGATATAATTGCAGTTTATATGAAAGATTCTCATTTCTTCATTCCCCCGAAGATTTTTGCTTGTTTTTAAAGAACGCTGTTCTTTGAACAAGATATTTTGCAAACGTAGCAAAATAAAACACCGGCCACGAAGACTTCGCAAGCTGAACGAGTCCGCTTTTATCCTGCTCAAAAGGCACGTCAAGCAGTTCGGGAGCTATCAGTCTGATAAGTTCAACATGAATTGCAGACTTCATTCTTTCTTTGCGACTAACAGCAGTCCAGACATAAATAATACTCCTCGAGTTAAAAATGTTAAAGAATGACATACCCATAACGTTGCGTATCAGGTGCGTGTGTGAAGCCCATACGCCGAGACGATTTTCAATCGAAAAAAGATCAAACACGTTAACTTTTTCACCTGAAGCACCAATATCCGAGAGCCATTCGCGAAGAATTTGTCTTGACTCGCGGCTATAATTATGGAGTTTGCAACGAAAATATGCAGGTGTGGCAAGGGCAAGAGGAATATCTCTGTGGAGCGAGCACTTGCCAACCTGACCAATGATATCGCCCTCGAGCGTCGCAAAACCGTGGTAATGCCTTTCAACGGTCACCGCAAGGGTGAACGCCTCCTGCGGATAGCTGTTTTCGCCAAGAAGCAAGTCCATCTGAGCCTTTTTCTCTTCTGATACGGTTTCTTTATGTATCTGCTCGTGGTTTGAGTCGCAGATCTTTGAAAGGCTGACAGGTATCTCCCAATCCTGGGGGTCTTTTTTGAATGAATCCTTCCAGATTGTATAGGAATTCAGCGGAATCCCCAGACTTTTGAGAAAGGCGAAAACCACTCTGCTGTCTCTTCCCGAGGTTAACGGACAGTAGATTTCATAATCTGAAGCATACATCTTTGTGATGTTGGTAATCATGGGAGCCGTTATTTTTGCCGCTTCGGCGGGAGAAACAGTTTTCTGTTTTGCCCGGGAATTAACGAGTCTGCGTGTCTTACCTGCGGAGACGTCAAAAACACAGTTGGGAATTAGCTGCTTCATCTCTTTATAAGGTGTGACGTCATAGGGCATCGCCTGATTGAGCGGACCGCTGTTGCGCACCTTCTGAAGCTTCGGATCGGGGCTTAACCCGAGAGTTCTGACAATGAACTGCGGGTTACTGCAGCATATGAAATCATCGGTACCGACCGTATAGAATATCGGTACACTGCACGTAGCATCGCCCAAGCAATACAAATCACCGTTTTCGCAGTAGAAAATGACATATTTTCCGCCGAGTTTTTTCTCATAATCAAAAACTCCGTCAGCATCTGTGGTTGATGCAAGGATTGTTTCGGCTATGTTGTTGCGCTGAGCGGTAAAAACATCCGTCGCATAGCCAAAAATTATAAGCTCCCTGCCGCCGTACTGAGCACAGTCAAGAGGTGTACGGCAATCGGCACGGAAGGTATAACCGCCGATATTGCAAACGGCATCTGCCGTAAAATCCGCATCACTCCCCTGCCGACAAAGGCAAAAAGAGAAAACAGAAGGATATGTTTCCATAATAATATCACCTTGTTCCGTAGGTTGAGTTGTAGTTTTCTGAATCCATTCAGTTAATAACGACAAATACACATTGCAGAAGAAACGTTATTTGATATCTATCAACTTTTCCCTGAGCATTGTTGAGCTTGTTCCTTCTGTATGAGGCAAGAACACAACGTCAACGCCGATTTTTGAGAAATCTTCAATGATTTTATTATACATATCACTGCCCTTCCAGTCGCTGCCGTGGAAAAGCACATCGAAATTCAGTTTTTTATATGCTTCCATTTTGTCCATAGATGTCTGAGGGACAACCATATCAACATATTTGATTGCTGAAACTATCTCAACTCTCTCCTCAAACGGAACAATCGGAAGATGTTTTTTATAAGACTCAACAACTTCATCCGTAGAAACGCCTACAATCAAAAAATCGCAACGGGCTTTCGCATTTTTCAGAATGTTCAGATGCCCGATATGAAACATATCGAAAACTCCCGTTGTATAACCTATTATTTTTTCTTTCATTTTACACCATCCCATTTCTGTAAAAAACAAACATTTATTGAGAAAAATATTACATAAATAATTTTTTTACTTTACGTATTATTCTTCGTGGCAGTGTATCAGGCTTTTTACATATATTCACTGCATCAATTACAGAATAACCCTTGCGCAAAAGTTTAAAAAACTTTTCTCTGTTTCTATGATCTTGAGAAGGTTTCCTTAACTGATAATTTTCATCACAGGCAAACGAATATGACGTATAGTAAACATTGCCTGATTTTTTAAGAAATTCAAGATATTCTCTTCCTTTGTCAGTATTAAACCTGACTAAAGAAACACCTTTTTTGCTTTGTAATTCCTTGTTTATTTTTTCGATTCCCCAATAATCGCCTAAGGTGATATCTCCCTGCCTTTTCGGGTAAGAAAACTTGCAATGTGAACATGAAGGTCTGAAATAAAGACTGTGATGGAATCCGTACAAATACTCGCACTGTTCAATATCCATATTAAGCTTGTTTCCATTTTCAAAACAGACATCCATTGTTCTGGGATTCGGGAACTCGGTATCGAAATTTCTCTTGACTCTGAACGAAACAGAATAAATCTTGCTCCTGTTTATTTTCTCTAACTCATTCAAATATTCAGAAAAAATATGTTGATTCGGAACTCCGTGACAGACAATATCAACAGTTGTCAGTCCATCATAAGTTTTACCAAGATAATTTTTCAAAGCCGCAACCATACAAGGAGTTCCCGAAAAAAGAACTTGTTTTCCGTTCTCAAGTTCATTCTTTACCTTTTTATAGATAGTTTTTCCGAAACTTTGAACATATTTTGATTTCTTGAATATTTCTGCCTCTTCGCGATTGTTTACACACATATGGACAACATCGGTTCCGGAAAAAGCCGCACCCGCTATTGTAAAATTGTCACTTTTACCGGCAAAAGCATCCATTATAACAGAGAATGCACCTCCCGACGAACTGCTTTTGATAAGGTCTGTATCATTTGAAACAAACGCATAGGCATCGTCATCATTTATTGCGTTTTCAGTTTTATCAAAGTGTTTTACCGGGCAGACAGATAAACATTTTTCACAATTTATACATCTGCTTTCATCAACTTTCGGATAAAGAAAAAATTCACTGTCTTCTACCATTTCTATACAGCTTACCGGGCAAGCATCAGCACATGCCGAGCACCCACAACACTCTTTCTTATCCTTGAAACTAACAAACGGCATCTCTATCTCCTGATAATATTTCTAATTTTACTGAATAAAATCTTAATATCTTCTCTGTAAAAAACAAAATTAACAGCACAGAAAACTATCAATGCAATTATTCCGATAATAACGGCATAAACAAACAGTTCTATGAAATTGTCAATTCCGAAAGCAAAAAATTTTGAAAGTGCAACCGTACACACTGCGGCAACCAGATTAACAGCAAAGCGTTTTATGACCATAAAAAAGCTGCGGTTGATAATGTTCTTTGAACAATAAACAGCAATCTGTACCGTTCTGAACAACATCGCAACGGCTGTTCCTGCCGCAAGACCGGTAATCCCCCAAAAATTGATTAAAATCAGCGATAAGACTACATTCAATGCAGCTTCAATGTAAGCACCTTTTTTAATCTGCTTGAAATGTCGCGCATTCGTAATCATATAATAATACGGAAGTCTCAGACAATATAGCAACTCGCTTATTATTATGATTCCGCCAAACAGAGGTCTGATATAATCAACATCAATAATATTTGCAGTGTATACTTTTACAAACGGAATTATCAAAACAAATGCAATGGTATAAAAGACAAACGACACGGTTGTATTTACAAATTCATATAAGCTGAAAATTTTTTTGAAGTTTTCTTTTTCGTTCCCGGCATACATATTGCCCAAAGCCGCCACAAAGCCTGAAGATACGGCAGTAATAATTGTAGACAAGCTCGTTGTAACCAATGAATAAACTGAATATACGGAAACCTCGGAATAATTCAGAAAAAGCGTTATTAATACGGAATCTGTTTTTGTGTGAACATACAAAGCAATGCTCTGACCAAAGTTATCCCATTTCTGGGACAAGCTATTTTTGTCTGCAGGAATTCTTCTGTCTGTTTTGTATCTTTTTCTGCCGTAAATATTAATAACAATGGGCTTGATAATGAATACGCCCGCACTTACCAGCTTCACCATATGGATGCCTGCGCCAAGGTTAAGCATTATTACGGTCAGCACTGCGTTGAGTATAACCGTTGCAACCTGCAAAAAGCCGCTCACATATCCCCTTTGGTCAGCATTAAACAACACGGTGTATGAAACGCCGAAATAATATTGCATAAATGAATTGATTCCGAGAATCAGAACCAACGTCATTGTGAAGAAATAATCAAAGCCACTTTCCTTGATGAACGGAAAAATCAAAGAAAGTACTATACAATATCCTCCAAAAAGCAGTGCTATTTTGCGAAAGAAAGACTCTGTCGCGTTATATACACCCGAAACGCCTGTTGAGTCACCTTCTGCCAACGGCTTATAAAATGCGGTTTTGGCAACGCTTCCAAAGCCCGACTCCATCAGTGCAATAACACCCAGAAAGCTCGAAACAGATGACACCATTCCGTTAATATTTGAGCCAAAAGCTTCGAGCACAAGCTTTGGAACAATGAAGCCGCAAATTGCAGCAACCGCTTGGTTGAGCAAATTTGAAAAAACATTCAGGAATCCTTTTTTACTTCTGTTCATTTTATATCATCCTTGATTTTTTCAAAATCATTGTCATCAATATCCATTTCAAAAGAAAGCCAGAAGTCTCTTTCTTCTTTCGGTGGTAACTGCATATAGTCTTTATAGTATCTTTTTAAGTAGAAATCCCATTTTTCCGGAAGCGGCACCTCGAAATCACAGTATTCTTTCCAATCAGGAGTGCCGAATACTTCTTTTTCAAAAATATTTTTTGCACCGTAATGTCCGCAGGCATTCATGGCATAATTGGACGAATCATACGGATATTTACCCATAATTTTATAATATTGCCTTGTAAGCTCTTTTTTCGAAAACGGAGAGCAGAAAATCTCAATCATTTTTCCTATAAAAAGCTTTATCGCATTCGGGTGTGAAATGCACTCACGCATTCTTTTATATTTAATAAAAACTTTTTGTCTTTTAGAAAGAGTTTTGCAGATTTTTAACTGTTCGTCACGGTCATCAGGCAATCCGATCAAAGGAAAAAGATCTATATGTAACGTATTGGAAGAAGTTGACGGCATAGCAACTCTCGGAAAAAGATTAGTATATTTCCTGTTGTTTTTCAGATCGTCAATGCAAAACCTGTCGGATAACTCTTTTTCCAGGCAGTCACGTGCCTTTTCGAGCATTGAAAAAGGAATAAGGATATCCATATCGGTATCCCACGGAATAGGTCCTCTATGGCGGATTGTTCCGAGAACACTGCCGCAACACATATAAAAAGTGATATTATTACGATTTAATATCTCAATTGTTTCTTTAAGCATTTCATTTTCAATTTTCTGAATCTGAGAAATGTTTATTTTTGCCATAAGAACACCTCTACACAAAAAGCATTATCAAGCGAACCAGATTGTGTTTCATCATAATAATTTTGATTTTATTTTTAAAAGACAGCTTTGAAATATCTGCCTCTTTAAAAACCTTTAACGACAAATCGCTTTTCAGAATATCCCTGACCATATTTACGGTTTCTTTTTTATCGAGTCCGCTGTTCTTTATGCAGCTAGCGACAGCACCGAAAATCAGATAACACATATAAAGAGAAACTTGTTTCTGATAACTTTCGTTTTCGATTTTTGAAATACACGAATACAAATCTGAAATTTTTTCAAGCCTCTTGGGATTGTATGCTCTGATCATCGAGCCTGCAGTCTGAATATAATGGTACCCTGCATTTCCGATAATTGAAAGCGACTTTGCATTCATCATACTGTATGCGGTTATTGCAACGTCTTCGCCGATAGTCAACTTATCGGAAACGTTCGGCAAAGCCTTTTCAAGAACACTTCGTCTGAATACTTTGGTGACAACACCCGGAATTACTCCGTATCTGACAAATCCCGAATGGATAAGCATCCGTGGAATAATCTTATTTTTTATTGCTTTTTCATCGTAATATCCGACTCCAAGTTGATTGAGCATAACCTTTAATTCAGACTCATACTCAAAAATGATTCCGCCCGTTACTATATCCGCCTTATCCTTTTCTGCCGAGGCCATCAGGTTAAAATACATATCTCCGTCAATATAATCATCGCAGTCAACGAAGCCTATGTACTCCCCTTTTGCAAGAGAAACACCCGTTTTTCTGGCGGCAACAAGACCTTCATTTTCTTTGTGATGCACAACTACTCTGCCATCGCTTTCAGCATATCCGTTGCAAATCGAAAGCGAATTATCCGTACTGCCGTCATCAACAAGAATGAGTTCAAAATCGGCATATTGCTGAGACAATATGCTGTCTATACATCTTTTCAGATATTCATCTCCGTTAAATATCGGAACAATTATGCTTAACTTAAACATTTTTCCTCCATTATAATAAGCAAAAACCTTGCTCTTAACACAATTTAAAAAATAGTCAAGTTAAAATATGAGCAACTTTTTATACAACTGAATACCTCGGTTGATTTTCTTTATAACCGTTATCATTTTTCGTGATTCCCATTGGTGTGTTAAGAACAATTATAGCAAGATAAATATGGAATGGCGGATCAAAATAAAACAATTCACTCAGGAAGAAATACATTATAACTATGCATATAATAACGCTGTAATTCATAATATTTCTTTTAAAATCTATTTTTCTGCTCTGCTCGGAAATTGTAAAAAGAATTGCCAAAAGCAACAAGCCGCCAAACACACCTAAATAATAGAATAAGTCAATATAAGTATTATGTGCTGCTACGCCTTCCAACAAAGAAAAAGCAATTCCGCCGCCAAAGAAACCAATATCAATATTTTTTATCAAATATTCAGAATACATCAGCCACAAGTCGAATCGTCCCGTTGTCAACGTATTGATATCTACACCGTCTGCTGTTTCGCTTTTGGTAAATCTTTCAATGACTATATCAAAAGCATCTACCCACCCTGTAAAGACCAGCATCACAACAACAATGACCAAAAATATTGAAGCGATTATCGCAAAATACTTTTTTTCCTTATAAAACATATATATAAGGAGAACAAACGGCAGTATAAGCATAATAACAGCTGATTTACTGTATGTTAAAATCAAAAAATAGATAAAGGATATCGACATTGCAACAAAAAACACACCATTTAGTTCTTTCTTGTAAAATAGGATTACAACCAAACAAAGAGAAATGATTATTCCAACAGCATAGTAATTGGGATCGACATATAACCCTGTAAAACGTGCAACAACCCCTCCGTCAACAGAACTACTGATTTCCTTAGCACCTATATAGTTATCGATTTTAAAATATGATGAATCAAACAATCCAAAAACAGAAGAAACAAGATTTCCTATAATATAGCTAAAAAACACTTCTTTATCTTTGATACTTACCTTATCGTTAAGAATACTTGAAAGAAAAAGAAAATTGCATATCAACTTAATCGTTCTGAAAAGATGAAATTCTCCCGAAAACAGCTGTCCGATAATAATATAAAACGCAAATAACATTACTATTAATGTTGCCTTACGAGGCAAAACCATGTGAAGAACAACATAGGCAAGAATAACAATTGTAAAAAAGGATTGCGCATCAACCGACATTTTGAATATATTTGCAAGCGGCATAATAAAGAAAATCTGAAGAAGATTTGTCTCCTTATCGCAGAAAACGAGCATCAAACCCATTATAAGAAATGCCGCCAGTGAAAAGACGTTTCTGTATGTACCGAAAAGAATCAGCAATGCAAGAAGTCCGGAGATAACCCAACGGACTTTATTGCTTCTTATTGTGATCAATCGGACTCCCTCCTTTTAGTTATTTCACCAGCTCTGCAAATTTCATAATTGCGGCATCGTTATTGCCTCGGTAATTTGCAAGATTTGCCTTTGTCCTTGAGATTATTTCTCTGTTATCCATAATTTCAGCAAACTTTTCTCTGATTGCCTCATCCGTATTATCGCAGATGAAGTCCTCAACTCCGTCTTTCAGCATCTCATCCGTAGACGAAGTTCTTGTTGAAAAAACAGGCACGTGCAACGTTTTAGCCTCCATATAAACCATCGGTGCCGCTTCGTGATACGAAAGACTGATATAAAGATCCGAATTTTTCATATACGGATAGGGGTTTTTCTGATTTCCCAGAAGAACTATTCTGCCTTCAAATCCGTTTTCGGCTGCCGACGCTATGATGTTTTCTCTTTCGGCTCCGTCACCAGCAATATACCATACGATATCCTTATGCTTTTCAAAAACAGGCCTGAACGCCTCTATACCGCGTACAATTCCCTTGCCCTTATCCAATCTGCAAGCAGAAAAACATACAAACTTGTCTTCAGGAAATTTAACGGTCTGTTCCTCCTCAGAAAGGGTCAGAATGCGGTTGATGTTCTGCATATTATAACAATAATCAATCGGCACTTTCAGATTCGGATGTCGTTTTTTGAATATGTTTGCCGTACCCTGAGATACGCAGACTATTTTAGTCATTTGCTCCATATATTTTTCGTTTTTAAGATCATTATATGAAACGAAATACGGATCATAATGAATCCAGCCCAGCTTGATCGGTGCATCCGTTTTTTTGCTTATAAATCGGTAAAATCCCGACACAACCGCTTTCGGTGAATCTTCATGATGATACGCTATCGCAACGTCATATCCATTGAGCGGTTTTTGTAACAGCATCGCAAGTCCAAAAAACAGTCTGTTCGTGAAAATTCTGTCAAACAATCCGAGAAAAAGTCTGAATACATATGCCAAAAGTCCCAGCTTCTTCGATTCTCCCGCAGACATTCCGTGAAGCTGAAGCAGCTTATTAGTTTTAATGATATTAATCCCTTCGGGCAATCTGTCCTTAAGCTGACCGTCATTGTTGAATACACAGACATCAACGTCATAATCCTCTTTAAGTGCACTTATCAGATTGAGCATTGATGACTGTATGCCGCCGACAACAAACGACTTATTGACAACCAGAATCTTTTTTTTGGTTCGATTCATGATAACCTCCGTACAGCTTTTCAGAAAACAAAATTCACTATTTCTATGCCCGATTTTTTCGCAGTTTCAACCACGGATGCATCGGAAAAAGTTTTATATTCATCAACCCTGCCCTGAGTTATTCCTCCGAAATAAATGCAGTCGGTATCAGTCGCAGGATGGATAATCAGCTCGGCAGTTTCGTTACCCTTCCATCCGATGTTACCGAAAAGATATGCAAGGTTAAGTTTATCCTTTTCATTCATCCTGACAAGGATTCCGTCAGGAGATTCAACCCCGAGTTTTGCCGAGCCTGTCTGCCAACGGTCAAGCATTCTCTTTTTGATGGGGTTTGTGAGAGTCCATATCAGCGATTTATCGGATTTTCCGTTCGATGCGGGAACGTAGATTCTCTGATGTGAGCGCATTTTTTTGATTCCGAGCTCAAGAGCAACATCTCTGAAAAGTGCATAGATTTCAGGATAAACGTGAACGTTCTGATGAGTGTTCCAATAATCGGGCTCGCCGCAGATTTCAACGTAGCGTCTGTATTGAGCAATCATTTCCGTTCTGACCTGATCAAAATCATATGTTTTATTTTTCAAAGCCGTTCTGAGTTCATTATACGAAAGAAAGTTGCCGTCTTTACCGACAAGTGACGGTACGGTCTCGGGCGCAGAAAGAGGCTTGCCCGCAGTAAAATTATAATGAAGTCCTACCGAAAGCTCAGGAAACTTTTCTTTAAGCTGAGCAGCCGCATTACAACACGGCATATTGACCATAACGTTCGTTGAAAGCACGACACCCGCCGTCACACATTCCTCAATTGCCTTGTTGACGGATTCACACATACCGTAATCATCAGCAGTAATAATCAGTTTCTTCATAAGACACCTCTTCTGTTGCTTTTGCTAAGTCAGACTTCACTTTGTTTGCATTCTTAACCAATTTACATTATATCACTGTTTATAACATATTTCAATAAAAATATATTCTGATACACGTTAAGATGAATGGCAAAAACACGGCAGAGATCAGGGGCTGACAGGTGGAATAAGTGACGGACAGGGGCTGATAGCATCAGACAGGGACAGATTGGGAACGTACGGGGCGATACGGCACTTCACGGAGCAAAACGGGAACAAAGGGGGCAAATGGGGGTGTTTTGTAACAGATAGGGACTTATAGCCGCAAATAGGGGCATTTCGGAGCGGTTTGGAGCAATTCGGAACGGTCAGAGACGCAAAAAAGGAGCTGTCGGAACAGCTCCTTTAATTTATTTATCAGCCGTTAAGCTCTTTTTCAAGCATTGCACGGATAACATCAGGTGAACCCGTACCGCGAAGCTCCTTCATTACGCTGCCGAAAAGTGCCTGCAGAGCCTTGACCTTGCCGCCCTTATAGTCGGCAACAACTTTTTCATTCTCTGCAATAACCTTGCGTACGGTTTCGAGGATGAAGCCCTCGTCTACCTTTGCGTTAAGCTTGTTTTCTTCGCAATATGCATCAACGTCAACGTCTTTCTCAAACACAGCTGAAAGAACCTTCTTACCTGCCGCACGGGTGATTTCACCGCTTTCAACAAGTTCGATGATTCTTGCAAGTTTCATCGCATCGATATCAAGCGATGTTAGTTCGAGACGTTTCATCTGACCCATACATTCTGTGAGAATCCAGCCTGCGACAACCTTTGCGTTTCTGCCCATTGCAACAACCGCATCGAAGGTGTCTGCAAGTTTTCTGTCGGATGAAAGAACTGCGGCTTCCTTGGCGGCGATACCCATTGATTCGTAGTGAGAAGCTTTCTCATCTGCGGTTGCGGGCATACTTGCTCTGATTTCAGCAAGCCACTCGTCATCGATAACGATGGGCATAAGGTTGGGGTCGGGAAAATATCGGTAATCCGCCGCAGTTTCCTTGCTTCTCATCGGGAAGGTACGTCTCTTGACGTCATCCCAACGGCGGGTTTCCTGAACAAGCATCTCCGTATGGCGTTCAATAGCATCGATATGACGAACCTTTTCGAATTCGATTGCATCCTTGATTTCGGAAAGCGAGCTCATATTCTTGATTTCAGAACGCACACCGAGTTCATCGGAACCTTCGGGACGGACAGAAATGTTAACGTCGCATCTCATTGCGCCCTCTTCGCATTCCGAAATACCCGCAAACTGAAGGCTTGATTTGAGCATCTTAAGATATGCGATTACTTCGTCGGACGAACGGAAATCGGGTCTGCTGACGATTTCGATAAGCGGAACGCTTGTGCGGTTATAGTCGACGAACGAGGTGTTTGTTGCCTCATCGTGAACAAGTTTACCCGCATCCTCTTCGACGTGAATCTGCTTGATGCCGATTGTTCTTTCACCGATCTGAACGCTTCCGTCAACGCAGATGGGATGGAACCACTGTGTGATCTGGTATGCACAGGGAAGGTCGGGATAATAATAGCTCTTCTTATCGAAGGTTGTATACTGATTGATTTTGCAGTTGAGCATAAATCCTGCCTTTACCGCAAGTTCGATTGCATGCTTGTTTGTTACAGGCAACATACCGGGCATACCGCAACAAGCGGGGCAGACACAATCGTTGGGCTCCTTGGGGCTTGAGTGTCCGCCGCAGGAGCAGAAAAGTTTTGAATCGGTTGAAAGCTCAACGTGAGTTTCAAGACCTATGACAAGTTCATATTTCATAATCTTACACCTCCACGCTCTTTGCGATGCTCAGAAGAACGCTTTCATTGAAAGAATCAGCGATAAGCTGAACACCCTTTGTGACCATCGCAGGCATACCCGTGATTGAGGGAATAGCAGTATAGAGGCTCTCCTCATACACCTTTTCAAACGCATCAAGCACGTCGTAAGGCTTATATTCAACCTTGCTGCAAGCGGGTGTAAGGATTGCGTCGTATGACTTGAGCAATTCCCTGACCTTATCGCAGACTATACGGCGGATGCGAAGGGATTTATCGTAACAGATTTCGTATTTCGACTTTGCGAGAACGTCGGAGCCGTAGATAATTGTTGCCTTTGTAAGGAATCCCATAGCTTCGGAACGGCTCTTGACGTAAAGCTCATCAATGTTCTTGTATTCAGCGGCTCTGTGGCCGTACTTTACACCGTCGAATCTTGAAAGATTGTTGGTTGTTTCGGCAGCCATAAGAATCTGCCATGCGGTCTGTGCCTGAGAAACGATATCAAGTGAAACGGTATCAACGGTTACTCCGTCTTTTCTGAGTTCTTCGGTAAATGCGTCGATTCTTTCTTTGACTTTTGAATCGAGACCGTCATAAAGATCGGCAAGGATGCAGACCTTCATCGAGGAAACGTCTTTATCGGTTGTGTATTCGTATTTTTCAGCGGGAAGGCTTGTGCCGTCCTTATCGTCGTGACCTGCGATAACGGAAAGGATTTCCGCCGCATCGTCTGCATTTGCGGCAGTAACGCCGATCTGCTCACCTGAGCAAGCACAAGCGATAACACCGTAACGGGAAACCGTGCCGTACGTAGGCTTGATAAAATCAACTCCCGAAACGGCGGCGGCTCTTCTCGGAGCACCGTTGAGGTCAACGTTGAGAGCAGCCTTGATTTCACCCTGTGCAACAAGAGCTGCAGCTGCACCGACGAGGTTACCGTCAACCGTTGCGGCACCGAAATGAGAGGTTTCACCCATAAGATCGAGACCGAATTCGCCGACGTTTGTCTTGCCTGCGATTTCATAGCCTGCTTTCTCAAGTCTCTCTACGGCTTCTGCACTGAAGAGGGGTTTGAAATTCTCAAGCATTTTTGAACCTGCGGTTGCAGGTGTATCCTTTACAAGGATTGTATCGTCTACGGCAATTTTACCTGCCGCATTAATTTTGTTGATATAAAACACTTATCTGCACCTCACTTTACAAGTCTGGGAACCTGCCAGCTGTCATCGGTGCTCTGAGGAGCGCCTGCAAGCAGATCTTTACGTGCAAAAGGCTGATTTCTGCCGTCGTTGCGCAGAACGTTGGTCATCGGCATAACGTAAACCATTGCTTCAACACCGTCTGTTTCGGTCTTACCGAGTTTTGCTTCGTTATCAGCCATCATATCGAGCAGCTTCTGCATTTTCTTCTTTTCGTCAGCGGAGAATTCAAGTTCGTTGACGCTTTCAAGTTCGCCAAGCCACTTTTCTTTCGTCATAACTCCGCCCTTTGCGGATCTGACGGTCTCAGCGAATGCCGAAGTGTCTCCGTCCGTACCCGAAACCTCAACCGCACCGCCTTTGCCTCTGATGGCAACGTTTGCTTCGAAGAGCTGAAGTTCCGTAACAACACCGGGTGCACCAAGCATCTGGTCCTGAGCGGTACCGTCAAGCGGGAATGCGATAACGTCACGGATTGTTTCGGTATCTGCAAGGAGCATAACGATTCGGTCAACACCGGGAGCCATACCTGCGTGAGGCGGAGCACCGAACTGGAACGCATTATAAAGTGCGCTGAATCTCTTTTCAACCTCTTCTTCACTGTAGCCTGCGATTTCGAAAGCTTTTCTCATAATCTCAGGGCTGTGGTTACGAACGGCACCCGAAGCAAGTTCGATACCGTTACAAACGAGGTCATACTGATATGCGAGGATTTCGCAGGGATCCATTGTTTCAAGCGCTTCAAGACCGCCCTGAGGCATTGAGAAGGGATTATGGGTAAAGATAATCTTATCGGTTGTTTCGTCGCGCTCATACATCGGGAAATCAACAACGAAGCAGAATTCAAACGAATCCTTGTTGATGAGACCGAGTTCTTCACCGAGCCAGGTGCGTACAACACCCGCATTCTTATCAGCAACGTCGGAAACACCGTCACAGATGAAGAAGATTGTTTCGCCTTCCTTAACACCTGTAAGCTCAACGATTTCACGCTTTTCTTCCTCTGTCATAACCTTGCTGATGGGGTCATCCTTGAAGCCGTAGTTTGCGGCGTCAAGCAGAGTGATATGAGCCAGGCCCGCCATCTTCGCCTGCTTTGTTGCGAAAGCAAGTGACTTATCGAAGAACCATCTTTCGTTCTTGCAGGGAGCAACGATTGCTCTGACGTATTTGTTCATAAAGGGCTTGAACTTGACTCTCTTGAACATATCTGTCAGGTCGCAGATGATGAGGGGGTTGCGAAGGTCGGGCTTATCCGAGCCGTATTTTGCCATTGATTCGGCATAGGGAATACGTCTGAAAGGTGATTCGGTAACCTTCTTGTCTGAAAAGGTTTTGAAAATATCACTGACAACACTTTCGCATACTTCAAGAACTTCATCCTGAGTTGAAAAAGCCATTTCAAAGTCGAGCTGATAGAATTCGCCGGGTGAACGGTCTGCACGTGCATCTTCGTCTCTGAAACAGGGAGCGATCTGATAATACTTATCGAAGCCCGAAACCATCAGAAGCTGCTTGAACTGCTGAGGTGCCTGAGGAAGGGCATAGAATTTGCCCGGATGCTTACGGCTGGGAACAAGGAAGTCTCTTGCACCCTCGGGAGAAGAAGCGGTAAGAATGGGAGTCTGGATATCGAGGAATCCCCTCTCCTCCATCAGCTTTCTCATATGACCGATAACCTTCGAACGAAGGATGATGTTATTATGAAGCGCAGGATTTCTCAGGTCAAGGAATCTGTGCTTGAGTCGGAGATTCTCATTGGTGTCGTTTGAGCCGACCTCAAAAGGAAGCTCTCTCGTGCAAGTACCGAGCACCTTGAGAGTATCTGCAACGAGTTCGACAAGACCCGTATCGATTTTGGGGTTGACGGTGTTTTCATCACGCTTTGTGACCGTACCCTTTGCAGAGATAACAGTCTCCTTGCTCACGCCCTTGAGCAGATTTTCGTCGTGAACAACAACCTGAGTCACGCCCGTTTCGTCGCGAAGGTCAACGAAGAGAACGCCGCCGTGGTCACGAACAACGTCGACCCAGCCAGCAAGCTCAACGGTCTGACCGATATGAGCTTCTCTTATTTCATTGCAACGGTGAGTTCTGTACATATTAATTCCTCCATTACATTGGTTGTGGATTGGTAAACTAATGAAAAATAACTTTAGTGCAGAGTGAAAAGTTATGGGCGGAATCTGTCCGCACCTGATTATAATTGCGGGTTAATGTATTTCTCCGCATCTGAATCAAAACAAAAATCCCGGGAACTGCGAAAATGCAATTCCCGGGACGAGTAATCAAAAAAACCCGCGGTGCCACCCGTTATTGATACAAAAACCGTATCCTCTTTTTTATTGAATTGTGGGGTTACCGGTGAAGTGTTGCCGCACTTACTACTCGTCTCAAGCGCACTTTCAGCCTCTGATGCGCTCTCTCTGGCAGACTTTCCACAAAAGTCGGGTCTTCACTTGGAAAAAATTATATCAAAAAAATATTTCGTTGTCAACAATATATTAGATAAATATATCATATGACAGTCACTCTGTTTTTGTGAATATTATGCGTTTTTATGCTTTTTGAAATATCGGATTGCAAAAATTATCAGCACCGTGCCGATAATCGGGTAAAAAGCCGTCACAAGCATACCTGCCTTGAGTCCTATCTGCTCTGCCGCAAGACCGAGCTTCGCACCGAGTTCAGCCGCAAACACAGTTTCCTTGACCTTGTCAACAACAACACCGAGAAGCTGGGGTGCAACCGACGCACCGAGGTCACCGCTGGCAGCCATCAGAGCATACGCCGCAACTCCCACTCCGGGCACGTTTTCTTCCATCATAATAAGTGTACCGGGCCACAGCATCGAGGTAAAAAGACCCGTCAGTATGCAAGCGGCAAACACAAGAATAACGTTGGTTGAAAGTCCCGCAACAAGATAGCATACGGCGGCTCCCATCATACCGAAAAGAAGCACTTTCATTATGTTTTTGCCGTATTTGGCATAACTTATTCTCGCGATACCGAGAAGAATCGCAAACATCGCCATTCCGAGAATATCACCGAGAGTTTTATCGATGTGCAGAGCGTTTTCCATGAAAGTCGAAACCCAGTTTGACATTGAGTTTTCTGCGCAACTGCCAAAGAAAATCGAGCCGACACAGATTGCCAGAGCAAGGCTTCTGCGCTTTGTGCCTTTGACCCCTTCGCTGCTCTCGGAAACGTCCATTTCGGGCATCGGTGAGGTCATAAACAGAACGGATGCAATTATCGGAAGTGCCGCCCAGAAAAGGGTGAGATACATCCAGTTATGTGTACCGAAGAATCGGAGAAACAGTGTGCTGATAACAACGACGCTGAAAACTCCGAATGCATAAAGCGAATGAAGAAGGCTCATATCCTTCTGCGGATTATCAGACGGTATTGCCGCAATAACGGGGCTTAAAAGCACCTCTGAAAGACCTGCCGAAACTGAGAAAAGCACCGTGCCTATGAGAAGTCCGATATACGTATTCTGTGGAAAAACCGTCGGCGAAAGCGCATAAATGAACATACCTGCCGAGGTAATCAGCGGCATTATTCTGACAACTTTCTTGATGTTGAAATACTTTGTGAAGAAAGTAAAAATCAGGTCAACCGTCAGCTGAGTGCAGAAATTTGTCAGTACGAGAGTGCCGAGCAGCGTATAGGATATGCCGTACATATCCTGAAGGGTAGCAAACAGCAAAGGCGGCAACGAAAATATCGACGACATAGTGAAATACGCCGTGTAGCATGCAAATTTTGTACGCTTGAATTTTTTGATATCCATAAATAATCTCCTGAAATACCGTTTCGGATTCCGTTTTGAAACCAGCTTGAGGATTCATACCAAAAAAGCATCTCCGAATCCGATTCATCGATATTATATCATCTTCCCGAGTTTTATCAATAGGTTTTTGAAAAATCGCATAAACTCATTAAATAAATGGTTATTTGTTATTCTTTTTTAATTAAAAAACTTGTTTTAACACTACGAATATGGTATTATTTGTTTTGCAGAAAACTTTTAAAATGCTTTTCAGGGAGAAATAGTATGGATAAACAAAAAAATCCGCTTGTTTCGGTTGTTATCCCCTCTTATAAACGAACGGTCGAATATATTTCACGAGCAGTTGAATCCGTTCTTGCTCAAACATATCCTAATGTTGAGATTATTGTCATAGATGACAGCACCGAAGCATTTGAGGGCAGAATCAACACCGAAAATTATTTCAAATCACTCAACAAAACTAATGTTGTTTATCTGCAAAACGAAAAAAATCTCGGGGGCTCTCTCTCTCGGAACAGAGGTATTGAAGCAGCGAAGGGTGATTACATTACATTCCTTGATGACGATGATGAATACAAACCCGAAAAAATAGAGCGTCAGCTTCATTTTATGCTGGAAAATGACCTGGATATGAGTTTTACAAACCTTGAAATATATTCCTTCAAAGGCAAACTCATTGATTTCAGGGAGTTTTCAGACGTGAAATCATTTGACAATGATTATCTGCTCCGTCACCATCTTCAAAGACATCTCACGGGTACGCCGACTTTTATGTACAAAGCAGACAAACTCCGTGAAACAGGCTGCTTTGAGCCGGTCAAAATCGGACAGGAATTTCACCTGATGCTCAAGACAATTCTTGCAGGGCTTAAAATCGGATACCTTCCCGAATGCTATGTCAAAGCATACAGACATCCTGACGGTGGAATTTCGGGCGGTCTGAATAAAATTATCGGAGAAAAGGAACTTTTTGAATTTAAGCAGAAGTATTTCCCGAGGCTTACAAAAAAAGAGCAAACATTTATCAGATTCAGACACCACGCTGTTCTTGCCGCAGGTTATAAAAGAAACAAAATGTTTCTTCATATGATTGCAGAATGCTTCAAAACCTTTTTTGCATCACCGTATGACTTCGTTTGTGAAGGCTTTAAATTCGTCTCAAAAGTTATAAAAAACAGATAACAGGTACAAAAGGCAGAAGCTTTCCAGCTTCTGCCTTTTGATCTATAGCCCTACACTTTTATACATCAAATTAATATCATCAATGTAATCATCAGTTAAATTGTTAACCTTGCCGAGATAATATTTGCGGAACCTTCTTCTTTTACCGACCAAAAAAGAGACCCATCTGAAAATCTGACAGATTGGGGTAAGAAGTTTGAACTTGCCTATTATCGGATACTGGGATTTCAGTTCCGCATACGGCACAATAATTCTCGAAAGAATATAGTTCATTCTACCGCCCGAACGCTGACGGTCTAAAATCAGTTTTGTATCCTGCGAACCGAAGCTGCCGCCCGAAATGATATATTTTTCCATTATGCGGGTGACCTCGGTATGCTCAGCATCCGCAAACCATACCTGACTCAGGTGCTTTGCGGTTTTTTCAAAATCCTCAAGTTTACCTTTTTGGATAAGTTCTCTGACTTCAGCGGTATTGAATCTGCCGCTTTTTTCCATCAGATGCAGATCAAGAAACGGCCTCACACCACCTCCACCGCCAATAAAATGTTTTGCCATATGTGCGATGTGATAATAATAAAACATTCCGTCGGTAAGGGCATATCTGTATTTCCCCGCCTCGCACTGAACGGCATAATCCCAGACATTGCCAAGCACCTTTGCCATTGCAGGTGAATAGTTCTCCTCAACAAGACCGAAATGCAACTCGATATAGATACCTTCCGTTGAAAGAATCGAAATGTCATGCGTAGCCTTTTCCTTCACGTCATATCCCAGAATTCTGCCGATTTCATTTGCAGCAAAATCAACGTCATTCTCGCTGACAAGAATATCGATATCGCATCCCATACGCAACCATTCATCGGAATAGAATTCTCGCATAACAGCGCCTTTGAGAGGAATATACGGTATTTTCAGCTGTTCAAGCACGTCACATACCTTTTCGGTAACGAAGCGCATATTTTCAAATCTGAACAGAGACGAATAAACCTTATCGCGAAAAACCGACTGCATATCGGAGCCATCTGCCAGACCGCTGTTAATCAGTGCCGAGCCGACAACATGTGTCACGCCGTGCAACTTCGAAAGCACGTAAAGTTCACGCAGAACATCTTCCGGAAGCGGATTTTCATACGGCAAAACAAGCGTGCTGCCGCACACTGCATTATCAAGAAGCCGTATCAAAGTTTCGTTCAGAAAATCCATCAGTTTCTCCGTGGTTTAAGATTTATCGGTTATCTTTTTTATCTTGCGCCACAGGGTGAGCAAATACGGTCTGACCGGCATCAGGATCCGCCACACTGCGCACAAAAACAGATATGACGGCGAATTGCAGGATACTTTTTTGCCGTTTTTCTCAGTATGGCTGACCGCCGCAACAATCTGCGAGAAATCAACGGCTTCGCACCATTTCTGAGCATCACCGTTCATAATGAGCACTCCGTCAGGCAGAACTTTTCTCACTCTGTGAAGCACAAGCACTCCGCTTTCACGCCTGAAAAGCAGAATGCTGCCCTTTATAATATTTTTTTCATCAGGCGCACACAGCCAGACGGTATCCTTTCCGTCAACCAGAAAAGGATTCATGCTGTTGCCTGATACAACAAGCGGTATAGCTCCGCCTTCAGCAATGATTTTTTCATAATCTGCGGTAAACTGAGCCGCTGTACACACTAATTTTTCCATTCCGTTGTTTCGTAAACCAACCGTACCGCTTCCTCATCCGGTCTGCACTCAAGCAGATATACAGGCACTGCGGCAATGATCTTTTCATATGTATCAAGCATATTGCAGACACATTTCCTGTCCCACGCGGGCATAAAGATATGCGGTAAAAAATATTCATTTGAAGCGGAAGGTCCGAGCTTCGTGATTCTGTTTTCTTTCGCCTGACGAAGCACAACCACAGCCCTCAGCTTTGTTTTTTTGTTGAGGCAGAATTCCGACGAGCCTTTCCACGGCAGACCGTAAGCATAAGCCACACCGTTTTCTTCTTTAAGCAGGATTTTGTCGCCATTAATGATTTCTGAGCCGATATACTCCTGCCAGAGTTTTGCCTGAGTTGTTTTTCCCACGCCCGAAAAGCCGGTAAAAGCCACACCCTCTCCGTCGATATCCACGCACGAGGCGTGAAGCAGAAGGGTTGAAAAATAAGAGAATCTCGAACACAAAGCGGCAAGTTCGAGTGCATGTTCACCGTTTTTAGCGGTAAAAAAACCTGTCGCCCTGCTCCAATCCTCATCGGCACACAGGAACTCTCCGCCGGGAAGACGCAGAGTATGTGCCGCATCGGATTCAAAATACTGTATTCCGTGGCACTCGGGAATTGTGTCTACGAATTCAATATTCATAACAGAGGCACCGTCGGAGACATCCTCAAACGCACCGACAAAATCCGCATATTCATCCTGCCATTCTATCAGCAGGTCCGCAAGACGGATCTTCATCAGAATACGTAGCGGAAGCAGTTGATGTATGCATCTCCGCCGTATTTGTCAAGCTCTTTGTAGTAATCTCCGAAGGTTGTACCGGGGGTATGTACCTCTGCCCATGTAAAACCCGAATAATACTTCTTGCAGTCATCAATTTTATAAGTAAACTTGATAACGGCTGCACCGGAAACCTCCGCACCGCCGGATATAGCGATATTCTCTTTCATGTTTATCGCAAAAAGTTTACTTTCGGGAACGATATATTCTTTTTTCATACCGTATCTCCTTTCTTTTTCTCATATATCCTGAACAGTTTTTCTGCCATCAGGCAGAAGCTTTTGTCAATCTTTTCGGGATGTCCGCTTTCGGCACAGAGTATGCCCGGACATCTCTGACAGAACATTTTATATCTGCAATCCGCACACTCCGAAGGGCATTTCAACTTTTTGAGCGCAGACGTCAGTGCTTTGAAATCCGCCGCCGCATCGCCCGAATACTGTATGTATGGCTCTGCAAGGAATGAACAAAGCTGAACATGACCGTGCCACGTCACCCACATGGAATTGCGGTAACTTCCGCACGTGACAAACGGAAATTCAATCGGCGGTACGAGTGTTTTTTCGAGCTCCTCAAGGGTGATTTCGTCCGGAAAATCGTGAAGTGCAAAACGGGATTCTTCAGCGTTGTTGACAGCACCTCTCGGGGACCTGAGCACCGATATAGTATGCCGGAACGGGATCCCCTTTTCGTTTGCAAAGGCATACATCTTTTGCAGTTCCTCTGCATTCTGTTTCACGACGGTTGCGCTCATTTTCAGCGGTATCTGCTCAGCCGTCAGCAAATCGATTGCCTTTGTAATTCTTGTGAAGCCGTCGGTACATCCGCAAACATCCGAATAGGTTTCGTCACTTGCACCGTAAAGCGTAAGTTTTATACAGAAGGGTTTGCCGTAAAGGCGGAATTTTTCAATTGCAGTCTCATCGATAAGTGAACCGTTTGAGAGAATTGAAATCAGAAATCCCATTTCGTTGAGCCTTGAATAAATCTCCCAGAAATCGGGATGAGCCAGCGGCTCACCGCCTGTCAGACACAGATTCAGAGTCCCCGAATCCCTCACCTGCCTTGCGATTTCAAGCCATTCGTCAGCCGTAAGCATTCTGCCTTGTTCTGCAGCCTGCTCTTTGGTCAGACGAACGTAACACATCACGCAATTGAAGTTGCAGTGGGGGGTCAGTTCAAAGGTGACGTTAAGCGGTATGCAGTTATGCTCCGCAAGTCGCTGAAGTGAGCCCATAAAGGCATTACCGTTATCGCAATCAATCATTCGAGTGCACCCTGCTCCCTGAGTCCGTTTAGAAATTTTTCTGTATCGGCAAGTGCCGTCTGACGGTCAACATCATAGTTTTCTGTCAGAATATCCGCAAGTTCATCGGCAGACGCACCCTTTTCGAGTGCTTTCCAGAGAAGTTCACCGCTTTCACTGAGAACTATCATGCCGTGAATGTCACTAGTTCTTGCGCCCGTCGGTACAGCCATAATCTGGCCGCTGATATTTCTGATCATAAATCCGCTTTTGATCCTGAACAACCGACACCTCTCCTATCATAATCATTTATTATGTAATTATATCATACTACGTAAATATTATCAATAATTTAATTGAAAATAATTAAATACACTGTTGACTAAATGCACCGTTGACGCTTCATTTTATATAAAAAATGCACCGCCGCAACGGTGCATCTGAAATTAACCGAGTATTCCCATTTCGTCGAACTTTGCGATGATCGAATCAATATCCTTTGCTGCCGTCTCACGGTCAACGTCATATTCATCAAGCACTGCGGCGAGCAAATCCTCTTTGCTGAGGGGATTCAGCAGCTTTTCAAAAATGAATGCCGACACCTCATTGAGCGCAATTGCGCCGTCAAACCTTGCGATGTTGCTGCCCGTGGGCATTACTATGAATTCATCCGCAACCTTGCGTAAAGCAAATCCTTCTTTAATCTTCATATCTATCGATACCTCCAGAATTTTTTCAGGGTTGTTGAACAATATTCCGTATGCTTCCTCTGCATCCCGCACTTCGGGGCCGCAAAAGAATCTGTAAACAGGCACCTGAGCGGCAAGTTTTTTGGCTGTCATTATCACCTGAGATGCCGCCGAAGTATCCCACATCGGTATAAACACCTGCTTCATCAGTATCTTCGTTGCCTGCTCCGGGCTGAGTTTTCTGAAAAAAACGGAATCCGATCGGCGAACTTCAAGAATCGCCTTGAGTTTTCTGTCTGTGTTGCGGTATATACCCTCCTTACCGTCCCACGGTACGCCGCAAGCCGTTGCACCGTCGTCAGAGACCGAAACCGAAGGTCTGTCACCGCTGATGAATTCTGCTCCGAGCGCATCAATCCAGGCACTTGCCCTCGTCGATTTGCCCAGACCCGAAACACCCGTAAAAGCCACCGCCTCGCCCTGCACATCGATACATGCCGAATGGAGCGAAACCCTTGACCTGACTGCAAAAACGCTTTCAAACGCCATACGCAGAAGGTTGCGCAGAATGTGGTAAAGCACAGATTCATCCCTGCAAACGGGAATATACCATGTGATTTCACGGTAATCGGCCGAAAGTCCGACCTGAACGAAATCTTTGCATACGGGCGACACATAAATCCACGTGCCGTCTGTACCGCGGTAAACATCAACATCGTCGTGATGAGCAACAAGTCCGCAACTTTCGTTCAAAAGGGGTATATGACAAAAAAGAATCCGACCGTCACTCTTTTCGTGCGAATGACAGATAAACGGATTCAGAAAAGGCAGATCGCATTCAAGGTCAAAAACCAGACCGCAAATGCAGATTCTGTTACCGATATTTTCTTTCATTTTGGAAAAATGAGCCGCAGAAACATATTCGCGGCTCCCTTTCGTTACAAATTAAAAGCCTGAGTCTGCCACAACAATCTGATGTGAGCAACCTGCAACTTCTTTGCTGTCAAGGTTAAACCATTCCTGAGTGCAGATAAGACTTACCTGGCTGGCAACAACCTGCTCACGATAGCGGAATTCGATCTTTTCAGCAACGGGTGTACTGTATGCCTTCTTCATAGTTTTGCCTCCTCTATACATTATCGGATTTATGTAAGTATCTTTTTTGCAGATAAAAAACTTCTACACATACTATACTAATATATTTTTACAAAAATTTCAATAGTTTTATAAAATTTTTCCGAGACCGCTTTTTGCCATTGCCTTACACCACTTGCATTGTTCAGGAGATGCGTGACCCTCAGGGGCATCGGCATGGTCTGCAACGCACCCTTTCGAGCATTCTCTCAGACGGCATTTGTCACATTCTGCGGGAACTCTGTATTCCATAACACTTCCGTGAATTTTCTGCCAGGCAGAAGCAAAGCCCTCTTCCATCGGCTCCGACGAAATATGGATAAGTCTGTTGCACGGAACAAGTTTTCCTTCCCAGGTGACGTTGAAAACGCTTCTGCCGCCGCCGCAGCGAAGCCCTTTCGGAGCAGTTTCATCCGTAACTGTATTAACAGGCGGTAAATCGGCAACACATTCTTCGGGCGGTAGATACCCCTTGAGTGAGCGTTCCAGTTTAAAAAGTCTGATATATTCCTCAACACCCATATCACGGAAGCCTTCAGATTTATCGGTTTCAGCTCTTGGCGATATAAGTCCTCCGTTGACCTGAAAATCCGTACCGAAAGTCGATGCAAGTTTCATCACTTGCTCATTTTCTTCCATTGTGAGATAAGCGGTCGGAGTCAGCGATATGCGTACGGGAATCCCCGCTTCAATCGCGTTTCTGATATTTTCCATAACAGATGAAAAAACTCTTCTGCCCGTCACTCTTTCATACATATCCTCATCTGCACCGTAGAGTGTGACCTGCACCGTTACGGGCGGATGTTTTTTGAAAAACTCTATTCTTTCCGCATTCAGAAGCAATCCGTTTGTGAGCACGGAAACCTGAACGGCACGGCTGTGCAAATAAAGATAAAGTCGGTCAAAACCGGGGTAAGTAAGGCATTCACCGCCCGTCAGAGTTGCATACATCATCCCCGAATCGATCGCCTGAGACATAATATTCTCCCACTCATCAGCGGTAAGCAATCGGCAAGAACGCAGCTTTTCCGCTTCAAGATGAACGTAACACATACGGCAATCAAAATTGCAAAGCGGAGTCAGTTCGAATGTACCTTTGACAGGTACGCCCTTCTGCCTTGCTCTCGACTCGAGATATTTACGCATAGCCCAATCGTAAACAAGAGGATCGGCACCCTCTGAACGCAACCGTGCGATCAGTTCAGGCAGACTTTTTGCCTGCTGAACGGCAGAAATGATTTCATATTCTTTCACCTGTTACCCACCACCGTTCTTTTGATTTTCGAACCGATGCGTCGGATTTTGCGCCACAGACTGCGAAACGGTCTCACCATAAGGGGCAGAATACCGAAAGTCCTTGATACGGCTGAATCCAGACGGATTTTTTTGCCGTCACGCACCGCCGAAACCGCAATCCCCCATACCTGAGAAATGTTTACGGGATCATCACGGTAAACACAGTTATCGCCGAGAGTGACAACTGTTTCTCCCTTTATTTTCGCAATTCGGTGAATAACGTTCATTCCGTCATTTCTACGGAAAAGAACAATATCGCCCCTTTTCAGTCTGCGATAAACGGGTATCACCGTAACTGTATCCCTGTTTTTACGCAGAATGGGTCGCATACTCTCTCCGCTGAGGGTCAGGTTAACGGGAATCTCCGCACCCTCCAGAGCAAGTCTGTGCCATTCGTCAACAGAAAGATACATCGCACTCCCCGAAACGGCTGATTCTGTTTTGGAATTCAAAAATTCATCCATATTTATATCAGTTAAGATTCATTTCTATAAGATTACCGCTCTTGCTGATGCGATAGACCCTTGTGCAATATTGAAGCATACTGGGTCGGTGAGTGGTGATTATTCTCGTGCGGTTGGGATACTGCTTCATCATATTCGCAAGAACATTTTCTTCTGTTTCGGCATCGAGCGCACTCGTTGCTTCGTCCATAATGATTACGGGAGCATCCCTGAGAAGCGCTCTCGCAATCGAGAATCTCTGCACCTGACCCTCGGAGAAGTTGACTCCCCTTTCTCCGATTTCCGTGTTGATACCTGCCGGAAGCTTTTCTACGAAGCCCCATGCATCGGCGTTGCGCAAAGCCTCTTCAATCTGCTCATCCGTCGCATCGGGACGGACTACCCTCAGATTGTCGGCAATCGTGCCCGAAAAAATTGCGTTGCCCTGAGGCACGTAGGCACAGAATCTTCTCGTGCTTTCAGAAACGGCGATGCTTTGACCGTCAGTTGTTTCCATCGTAATATCGCCCGAATCGGGACTTATCAGACCGAGTATGAGGCGGAGTATCGTTGTTTTGCCTTCGCCGGAAGGTCCGACAAACGCAATCGTTTCGCCCGGACGTGCTTTGAACGAAATCTCCCTGACAACAGGCTCTGTGCCGTCGTCATAAGTATAAGTAAGGTTATCGCAGTTGATGATAATGCCCTTTTCATTTGCCATTTCTTCCATTTTTTCAGCCTCGGCACTGTCGGCTCTGACTTCAAGCGGAAGATTAGTGATTTCCATAACTCTGCCTGCGGCGGTAGCAATCGAAATTGCACTCGGAAGCAGAGAAACAATCGATGAAAATGAACTTGTAAGCTGACCCGAAACCTGAAGGAAAAGGGTCATTGTGCCGTAGGTTATAACACCTTGCCAGAGTCTCCAGACGCCCCATCCGTAGCACAGATATGAAACAGCCAGACCGATGAACGACATACAAACCGTCATTGCGATTGAAAAGCGGTCGTGATCGAGCTTGATTCTTCTGAAAGTCTCGAGCAGGTCACGAAGCTGTGCAACGTAGCGCTTGGTGATATCGAAAGCCTTGATTGTCTGAAGATTCTGAACGGATTCCGAGCAGTATGAGAGAATTTTGCCGTTCATTTCGCGGCTTTCCTGATTATACTTTCGCATCATTTTTGTTGAGAATTTTGATGAAACCAACAGAAACGGTGCACTCAAAAAAGCAAAAATCGCCATAGTCGGGTCATAATAGAGCACCACCGCAAGGCATCCGACAAACTGCGCCGTCTTCGTAAACACACCGGGAATAAACGTTACGATGCTGTTGGAAACGGTTGCAACGTCGCCTTCAATTCGGTTGATAAGCTCACCCGAATGATATCTGCGGATATCAGACCAGCAGGCAAGCACCATATGCTCATAGACGTCAGCGCGGATGTTGTTGTTGATTTTCGTCGCAACAATACCCGCAACTCTTGAAAGCACGCCTGTTATCACAATCTGAGAAACACCCAGACCGATTGTTGCGATAGCAGCGTTTACGATAGTATCGTTGTTATGGGTGACAACCGCGTCAATCAGATGCTTGGATGCAACACTCGAGCCGAGGCCCATCACAGTGCCGAGCAATCCGACGATAATGTAAAAAACTATCTGCAACTTATATGCCGAGGCATAGCCGAGCAGCCAGCGCCACTCCTTGCCGAGTGAACGCAGCAACCCAAAATATTCTTTTGGTTTTTTCATTTAACCATCTCTTTTCATCCGTCTTTTCGGGCGGATTTTTTGCCGTATCCATAGCCGTATTTACGAGAATAACTGTAACGGTAATATTTATTGTAGCCGCCGTATTTATAGTAGTTTCCGTAGCCGCCGAGACCGCCGAGTGCACCGTTGAGAATGCATCCCAGAAGCTTGGTTTCAGTTTCAAGCATACCGTTTATACCCGATCTGATGGTGTTCTGCATAACAGCATCTTGTCTGACGACGTAGATAAGGGCATCCGAAGCGCCCGCAACAATCGAGGCATCCGAAATAATACCGCAGGGCGGTGTGTCAACAAAAATCAGGTCGTAGCTTTCTCGGAGTTTTGAAAAAATCTTCTTGAGTCCCGCAGTTCGGATTACGGACTGCAGATTCTTTTCGCTGCCCTTGAAGGAGAGTAAATCAAAGCTGAGCGATTCAATACGATAAACGGCAAAAAGCTCATTTTCCTTGATCTGAACCATCTCTTTTTCGAGAAGGGATGCTATACCCGAATTACGCAAATCGCAGTCCACGACAAGAACCTTGCTGTTGTTTCTTGCAAATATTGATGCAAGATTTACCGTTACAACCGATTTGCCTTCTTCGGGAGCAGTGCTTGTGACTGTTATAACCTTTTCGCCGTCGGCAAGTAATTTCTGGACAGAACCTCTGATAAGACGCAACGATTCCAGAAAATCGTTACCGATAAGCGGATTTGTCAGAACAATATCGGTATTGATTTTGCGCCTGTATTTTTTAAATACAACCTGCGGAAGAACACCGATGCAGTTCTGGTTAAGAACGTTGCGTATATCTTCCTTCGTTCGGATTGTTTTGCGCAGAATCGCATACACCATAATCCAACCCACACCGATAACGAATCCGATAAGAGCCGCACGAAGCACCGATGATCGCCACGCAAGCTGATTCGACGGTGTTTTCGGCACGACGGGATCGCTTATCATAATCAGTTTTGTTCTGCCGATGATATAGTCTGCAACCGATGAATAGTTGTTGATTACCGAAAGCAGAGTATCATATGTCAGCTGAGGGTCAGAGCCCTGCGAAGTCAGGGTTATCATATTCGTTTCGGGGATAATACTCGCAGTTACGCTTGCAGGCATCGAACTTACACCGAGTTCCTCGCAGACTCTGGTAAGCAGAATTCTGTTTGAGATTACGTGCGGAAAAACGCTTGCAAGCTGATTTGCCGTGTCTCGGTTATAGATGAAAGAGTAAGCAGAAACGCCGTTATCACCCTTGAGCACCTTGTTTTCGGTCTGCACGGTAAAAGTTGCGCTGACAGTATAAACGGGCGAAAAACGCACGTAGCTTCTGTAAAACTGCAGCCCGCCGAGAATAACGGCAAGAGCAACCGCAATCCAGCCGAATTTGACGATTCCTCGCCAGATATCGCTTATCAGAATTTTCATTTCAACCGTGGAATCGGCCGATTCCGTTTTTGGTCTGTTATTATTCATATTCATAACCTGATTTCCGAATTAATCTTCAGTAAAGCCTTCACCCTGAATCTGAGCAGGCTGTCTGGCGTATTTCGAATATCCTTTATAATAGCCGTTATTATATCCCGTTTCGTCCGAACCGATCTGACCGAAAAGGGTGAATGGCTTATAGACATCATTGAGTATACATCCCTCGAGTGATCCACCAACTTCGCTGAACGAAAATATCAAATCGTTGATATCCTGCACGTCAACCTTATCAGTACGTACCACAAGCAAAGCAGCGTCGGAAACCGAAGATACCGTTACGGCATCTGCGGTAACAGAGGTCGGCGGTGTATCGATGATGACGAAATCCATCTTTTCCCTGAGGATTCCGATCGTTTTTTCAAAGGTATCGCTTGATAAAACCTCTTCGGAACTATTGCAACGATTTCTGCTGAAAGCGATGAGCAGACCGCTTTTTCTGTATCTGGAGAAGCTGTATTCACTCAGCGGAATTTTATTCTCAAGTACCTCGGAGAAATCGTGACTCAAATCGTCATTAAAATCAAAAATCTTGTGAAGCGACGGCTTATGAAGGTCGAGGTCGACAAGCGCAACCCTGTAGCCTCTGCTGACAAGTGCAAGTGAAATGTTCGCCGCAACAGTCGATTTGCCTTCGTTTTCGGAAACGCTTGTAATCACAAAAACTTTTTTATCTTTCTTTTTATTCATATATTCAAGTTTTGTTGCGATTCGCTGATAATCCTCGGTAAAACGCAAGCTTGAATAAGCATCGTTGATGAGCATCGAGCGCTTTTTACCCTTCAGCCTTTCCTTGAACGAAAGATGAACTTTTTCGTGGGCAACGGTTGCAATAAGCGACGAATCGATTTTATCGGAAAAGCCCTTTTCTTCTTTGACGGTTTCACGCATAAGCGAAAACAAAACGATGAGCGCCGCTTCAAGAAGCATCGCAACGAGAACGATATGGTTGCGGTATCTCATCAAAACGGAGTTCGACGGTGAAAACGGCATATGCGGTGCCGAAATAATATCAATAACCGCATCTGTGAAAACCGCATCCGAAATTTCCGGATAAACCTCAAGAACCGAAGTCAGAAGCCGGAATGCAAGTTCGGGATCCGTTGCTTCAACGGTAAGATTCATCAGGTTTGTTGAGCCGTTGACGTCTGCCTTGATTTTGCCGTCAAAAGTTTTAAGACCAATGTTTTCGGCAGCACGTTTTTTCATCGAATTCTGCTGAAACACCTTTGTGAAGATAGTAGCCATCTCCATCGACGACGAAAGATTGCTGTAAAGCCCCGAAGTGCCCCCTTTTGATCGCACAACAAGGATTGCACTGCTCGTATAGGTAGGCGTATATATGCTTTTTTCAACAACCTGAATGCCCATCCACGCAATGATTGCCGCAAGAATTATTGCCCAGAAATTGCGGACAAGATCTTTGATGAGGCTGTTCCATTCAAAGGTTATCGTAAACCAGGATTTGTTTTTTTTCATACAGTTATTCCTCCACAACAACCGTCAGAATCGAATGACCTTCATAGCCTTCGTTCGTGTTGACGTAATAATGGACATTGTAAGTGCCGGGAGTATTTGTATCAAAGTTTGTGGAAATCATCAGACCGTAGTCCTTCATCAGAACGCCGTTGACAGTAACGTCACCGATATAATCCTCAAACACAGGCTCTTCACCCTTCTTGATATAAATAAGGCTGTTTTTAAGCTGAATTTCAGGAGCCATTGTTTCATTGCCCTCAACGTGTACCGTGACGTCGAGATAAATCATATGACCCATGCTGTTCGATACCTGGAGCGAAACCGTGAAAACACCGACGGTATTCTGTACGTAGTCCGTTGCAACGATGGTAACTCTGTCGCTTATATCACCGTCAATGCAGTCCCTCGCACCGACAGCCGCCTTGATGTCAAGTGCCTCATCAACCGAATAAACAAGAGCCCGTTTCATATAGAATTCGGGGGGCTTGTAATCGGTATAACGCACCGTACGCATCGCCTTTGAAACGTGGTTATCTTCATCCGCAACGGCATATGTAACACTGAAAACACCCGGTTTAATGAACTTTGAGATTGATTCGACAAGCACTTCGTCGGTTATGTCTCCGTCTTTACCGTCAAAGGCAGAAACTCCCCTGAGCAAGGTTTCCTTGCCGTCTTTTACACTGATTTCGATTTCCTCCGAATCGAGAGTGATAACGGGCATTGTGTTATCCGTCGTCATTCTGTCTATTACGGAAAAAACAATAAAAGCCACCAGCACCGTCGCAAAAACAACCAACGTTATTCTTTGAAGCCATTTCATCATAATATCGCCTCTTGATCAGATAATTTCATTTTTGATTACCTTCAGCGGATTGATTTTCAGCAGGATATCCGCATAGTCGTAAGAATAGTTTTCGCAGATAAATTCGTGTACCGCAGTCATATCCGGGGTGCGTCTGTACTGACTGTGAGCATCGCTTGCGACAAAATCCGCCTGACCGTTATAAAGAATCCTCTGTGCAGTTTTCGCAATTATACTTCCGAAATAACCTGTCAGACTGCCGCCGTTAACCTGAATAAGCGCACCCGCATTACGGAATTTTTCGACCGCTTCCGTATCGCCGATGACACAACTGTATCTCTCGGGGTGAGCAATAATCGGCACGTATCCGTGCGAAACGAGTCTGCCGATTCTTGAAACAGCAGTTTCTTCGTCGATTCTGAAGTCAAGTTCAACGAGCATATATCTCGAATCGTTGAGGGTTATGAATTCACCTTTTTCGAGATGATCCTCGAATTTTTTTGAAAGAAAAACTTCCTGACCCTTATAGAGTTCAATAGGTATTCCGCATTCCCTGACCGCTTGCCTGAGCGCCGAAAATCTCGATTCAATATCGCTGTTCCAATAGTTATCGAAGGTTGCGGGAATATTGCAATGGGGGGTTGCAATAATCGCTTTTGTACCCGAATCAGCGGCGAGTTTCGCCATTTCAAGCGAATCGCTCAGATTGCCCGATCCGTCGTCAACGCCGTAGAGAATGTGGCAGTGAATATCAAACATCGCTGTTTCCTCTCTGTTGATTATTTGTTTTATTATCCGTAAATGAATTTATTGATTCTTCTCGCCGCATCGTCGATATCAAACGATTTGATCGCCATACCGTTATAGTATTTGTTTACACTTGCATCGGGATAAGGCACGGTCTGAGATTCCATTGAAACGCTTCTGCCCGCCGCCTTAACGGCAACCGACGATATAACGGATGTCAGTTCACCGATTGAAATATTGGTTTTCACCAGAGAAAAAGCAAATTCGGTGAGGTCGTAGATTTCCGCAAGGCTCTTTTCTCTGACAATTTTGTTTGCAAGAAGCTGAATAACGTTTCTCTGACGGCCTGCGCGGTAATAGTCGCTGTCAATCTTTCTGATACGCATATACTGGAGACATCTGTCGCCGTTCATAAAGTTGGGACCTTCTACAAACGGATATCCTCTGCCTTCTGAAATTCCGCGAAGATAATCCGCTTCCTTCTTGGTCAGATTTACAGTCAGTCCCCCGGCTCTGTCAATGAAATCCGTTACGCCGTTGAAATCAACAACAACGAATCTCTGGATATCAAGGTCAAAAATTTCATTGACTGTATTTATCGCCAAACCAACACCGTCAAAAGAATAGGCGGCATTGATTCTGTTCCATCTGTGACCCTCGATAGGCACAAGAGAATCTCGGAGAATCGAGGTCATTTTGATTGAACCCGTTTTTCTGTTATACGAAAGAATAATAATCGAGTCGCTTCTGCCCCTCTCTCTGGTTACGTCTCTGGAATCCGTACCGAGAATAAGAATATTTTCAATGTCGGGGTCTTTTTTCGGAACTTTGTATATCGGGGTTTTACCGTAAACACTGATTGCATTTTCATTTCTGCCGAACGATGCGTTTCTGTCAAATTTTGAGCCGCCCGAAGAACCTTTGCCGGTGCCGCTGTTGCCTCCCTGATTGATGACGTTGGCAAGGGTGCCGTTTTCGCTCGTAATATCCCTGCCAAGCTCATCTGCACCGATTGTAACGTCGGCCCACTCGGCAGGCTGTGATTCCGTTTCGGGCTCAACGTATTCGTGGCTTCGTTCAACAATATCGACCTCATGGTAAGCGTTTTTGTTGTAGCTTATGATAAGCGGCAGAAAAACGCCGGTTGCCGTGCCGATAATAAGCACAAAAGGAATCAGCAGGCACAGTGCTATTATCTTTTTTTTCTTTGAATTATTCTTTGATTTTACAGACTGTTTGCTCATAATTTATCCTCCATGCCGCAATCGGCGACACTTTCGCTTATAATCTTTTATATTTTAACATAGACTATGTAAAATTACAATATATTACACTGTATTTATTTAATATTTATTAATTACCAAATTATTCCCGATAAATCACACAAAAAAACGGCCCGTACGTGCCATGCACCGTACAAGCCGTCAACCGTGATATATTTATTCTTCTTCGCCGCCGTAAACCGACTCCCACATTTCGTTGATTGCATCGCCGATATCTTCCCATTCCTCTTCGGAATCAATTGTGTCGGGAACAGGCACGCCGCTTTTCAGCGTACGAAAAGCCTGTACCGCAATAATGCCCTCATCTTCGTCGTATTCGTCATCAAGGCATTCGGTATAAACTGCATATTTCTTTTGCAGTTTGGTATCTTCCATAATGCAGATGAGTGTGCACTTTTCGATATTGCGGACTTGGCGAATCATTTCTTCGACTGACTCTTTTTCGATATCTGTCATAGTTTTCCTCCCTTCCTCTCTCCGGAGCCTCTGTTTGACTTACCCTCTCTGTCAGGCTCCGGAGAGGCATCGCATCGGCAAAACTCCACAATTGCCGTATGCGGATCATTATATTGTTATATTGATTTATTCTTCAAATGCCGTTCTTTTCTGTACGGGTCTGATAAACCTGGCAATGACGCCGAAAAGTATCTGTTCCATGCTGAACAAAACAAAATATACTGTTGCCGCATAAACAATGAACGCGAACAATTCTGTCGCTTCAAAAACAAATCCGCTGTCGACGGCAAGATACGAAAGAGCTGTGTTTGTGGGAATAAGCGCCACCGATGTGATGACAAACATCCACACGTTTTCATATCCCTTAAAAAGCGGAACAAGCGCAACCTCCAGAAAGATTACCGCAACGCAGACAACCAGAACGGGAACGCTGAATGTCAACACGGACACAAGCGATAACACGAAAGGAATCAGCACGGCTGCACAACTGATGATTTTTTTCTCTTTCAAAAGCACGATATTACCCCCAATACGTTTACAATCAGAAGGATCGGCAGGGCAATCTGAGTGGCACAGATGATTCCGCACATTGCAATGGTTGCCGCACCCGACACACCCGATTTTTTAAGTTTCTGTCTGCGGCGGCGGCTCGTAATGACGTCGACAGCATTTGCAAGCACGTTATCCGAACCGAAAAGTGCACTGAACATACGCATACCGTCCATACTGCCGACCATAATGAAATTCATACAACCGAGGATGATATTCGTGAACGCTATATCAAATGCGATCAATGAAACCAAACCCTCCGTAAACGACGAAACAATCATCATAAACCCTGCGAGTGCAAAATTCATTTCAACACCCGCCGCATAAATCTGGAGCTTTTTGAGTCGGCTTCTGACGGGCTTGTCGTCAATAATGACGTATGCTCCCGGAAGTATAAAATAACAAAGGAGCAATCCCGCTTCATACATATTTCCGCCGTAAGAAAGGCAGGCAAACATATGCCCCGCCTCGTGCACTGCCATACCCAGAAACAATCCCAGAGCAGTACCCAAGGCGATGCCGACCCACGTGTAATCCGTATAGAAATCCGGCTCGTTACGGATAAAGAAACAAATTCCCGCAATCAGAAGCGGCAACCAGCTGATAAGCAGGAGACTGTTCATCAGTTCCGACAGAATAACGAGTCCCTCGCTGACCTTCGGCTCCCATAACGTGAGGATTTTCTGTGAAAGTCCCAGTGACATCCATCGGTGTTTCTTTGCGAGTTTGTTTGAAATAAGTGCGTCGATAAATTCATTTCTCTTCACGTTGCCCGAAGGGATTTTCAACGTCGAGGGATCTGTTTTACCGTTAAGATTGACGGCAATATACGCCTCCTCTTTGGAAAGCTCATATTCTTTGTCTTCAACCATGTCGACCAGTACGTACTCCCCTTCAGAAGTTCTTCTGACTTTCATCCAGCTTACAAGCTTGGGATATTTCATTCTCTCACTTCCTTCCCGGGGTGACCCGAAAGTCACCCCGTATCAACCGATTCAATCCTGCATCGGCATTATGCCGATCTGACCATCTCAGGCATATCCTTGAACACAGAGTCGATGACCTGAGAAATGTGCTTGACGGGAACAACCTCAATGCTGAACTGTGCAAGTTCCTCTGCGGTAAGCTCATCGTAGTTACCCTGAGGGATGAACACCCTGTCGCAACCTGACTGCTGAGCCGCCTGAATCTTGGAAAGTGTACCGCCGATATTGAAAACATAACCGTTTGCGTTGATTTCGCCCGTATATGCAACGTTTTCGGTAATGGGAGTATCGAATGCCGCTGAAAGCATCGACATCAGAATTGCAACACCCGCTGAAGGACCGTCTTTCTCAACGGAGCCCTCACCGAAATGCACGTGGATACCCTTGTGCCTGAGAGAGCCGATATAGTTGCGTTTGATATAGCAGGCGGCAAGCTTCACGCTGTCAACGGTAGTCTCTCTGGGAAGACCCGTGATGGTGAATGAATCGTCATCGGGAATGAGAACGGTTTCAACCGCAAATGCCATTCCGCAACCGCCGTTAGTGACTGCAAGTGCCTTTGAAAGACCGGGATAAACGTTTTCGGGGAAGTTGCCCCTTTCGGCAACGGGTTTGCCGAGCACCTTTTCAACGTCATTTGCGGATATGACGGCATGGGTTTCGCCCTCTTCGAGACAGAAAAGCTTATCCTCAACGAGCCTGTCGACTGCCTTATCCGCATCTCTGACACCCATAGAGCGGCAGTAAACGGAGGAAAGAAGCTTCTTCGCCTCTTCAGAGAATTCAATGCTGATATTCTCGGGACAGAGGTTTTTCTCTGCCTTGGGAATAATATAATCGGAGATGATTTTTTCCTTTTCCTTCTCGGTATAACCGTCAAGGTGAATAACCGTAAAGCGGTCAAGAAGCACTTTGTCAACCGATGAAATATCGTTTGCTGTTGCGATGAAAAGAATGTTTGAGAGATCAACGGGTACACCGAGGAAATTATCGGTGAATTCACCCGAGTTATCAAGCAGGTCAACGAGTGTGTTGGAAACCGCAACACCCGCATTGCGGCTCATCTTATCAATCTCATCAAGAATGATAATACCGCCCGCTGCTCCCATTTCCGCCACAGCCTTGATAGGCTGACCCGCATCGGCGCCGTTATACGTCTCGATATGGCCCTTGATATATGTTTCGTCGCTGACACCGTTGAGTGAAATCTTCACACATTTGACGCCGCAACCCTCCGCCATACTTGTGCCTATGCTGGATTTGCCGCAGCCGGGAGGTCCGACAAAAAGGAATTTGTTGTTTGTGACGGGTTTGCCCGTCATTGCACACACGTTAAAAATTCTTGCAACCGTGTTCTTGATATCATCCATTCCGCAGTGACTCTTGTCAGTTACACTGAAGAAACGCTTTCTGTCAAACTTCTTGAAAGCATCGTTGTCGGGCACCATGCAAACAAGATAGCCGAGCTTCTTTTCGTATTTCTCGCGGAGAGCGGCATCAAGGTCATCTCTTCTGAGCCTGTCGATAAGCTTCTTGATTTCCTTGGTAACGCGCTGGGGATAGAGGTGCCTGTTGCGGCGGAAACGAATGATTGCCGAGTTTGCGTCAACATAGTTTTCGATAACGGAATAAGCGTATTCCTTGGTGATTCTGACAGGGGTTCTGACACCGCTGCAATCCCATTCGGTGATAATCTTGTTGACGATTGTTCTCAGGTGCTTTTTGAGGTCTCTGGCACCGTCGTCCTCGCAGAAATTTTCGGCGATATAGGTAATAACGTCTTTGCTGACAGAGATTTCTCCCTTATTGATTGAGAATTCTCTGAAAAGCTCGGGAAGAATATAATTTGTACCGATTGCCGCCTTCTCTGACTCGCTGTAATCATCGATGTTGATAACAGTGAAACGGTTGAGAAGATTCTCGGGAATGGTTTCGATTGAGTTTGCGGTTGCTACGAAAACAGTGTTGCAGGTTTTGATATATGAGCAAAGGAATGCATCCTTGAAATACGCCTCATCGGAAAGGGCATCGTTGAATGCATTGCTCACCTTGCCGCCCTCTTTGGCGGCATTGAAGGATTTATCGAATTCGTCAAGGCAAAGAACGATAGCGGTTGTTTTTGCCTTATAGAACGCTGCCGCAACCTCACCGCAGTTCGACGCTTCATAGCTGGGAGCATCACCCACAACATCGAGCATCGAGGTTGCGGTGCCCAGGGGGATAATGAAGAACTTTCTGCCAAGCACTTCAGCAATAGCCTTTGCAAGAGCGGTTTTTCCGACTCCGGGACTGCCGACAAGCAGGATATTGAATCCCTTCTTGCCTGAATATTTTGCGGCAATGATTGATTCCGCAATCTTCTCCTTGACCTTTTTGAGACCGTGGAGCTTCGAATTGAGGACCTTCATAATTTCCGCCTTGGTAAGAGTGATATCGTCTGCAACGTTCTGCACCGTATTGATGAGAATTGCAAGTCTTCTGAGTGCTCTTGTCTTGTTTGTGATCGGGAGAGTCTTGTACTCTTCAAAAACGCCTTCGATATCCATCTGCTGCTGGGGTGTGAACGATCTGCGGCAAAGCTCGAATCTGTCTCGGAGTTCATCAATGTCAAGCTTCATTCTGCTTGCTCTCGAAACGGGATACGTCTCACCTTTGTTGATTTCGATGATAAGCTTTTTGGATTTCTCGGGTAAAGCGTCGAATTTGACCATCTTGATAAGTTTGGCGCCGGGTTCCTCAACATGGCTGAACATCTCGTAGAAGTATTCGGGAACAACCGCGTGGGCAGTATACACCTTCGCCTTCTTGCTCACGATGATGCAGATATTCTCGCCCTTTCTGAACTCGTTGCCGAGATAGAACTCAGCCTTGCTCATATCGATTGAGAGAACCTTGTCGCCGTAAATAGCAGGGAAACGGCAAGCTCTGTCGATTACGATATCCTCATCGCAGTAGCGTACGACGGTAAAGAAATCGGAATCGGGTTCGTCGTTAACCGCATTCTGTACGGAACCTTCGGATGTGTCAAAAGAAAGACTCTTGAAAAGATCATCAAATCTTCTGTCTAAGTCCTCTTTGCTTTTTTTGTTGCCATTCTTTGTGACGTCTGACATAATAATTCCTCCTATATAATTTTAAACTCCTGTTACGGACCTGATATCCGCACCCTTGCAGGCATAAGCTCCGGTTTTTGAGCACCTGCACCGTTTTTGCATTCCGAACGATTTCGGAACAGCAAAAAAATAACAAAAAAATACTTTTACCCCTAAAAACGGCAAATCACCTCGGGTTGCCCGCTGCTGTAGGCGGCCCCGAAGTGAAGTGTACTACCGTTTTGATATGATATTATGCCGTTCTGTTTCTGCCCTCACACTCGCACTGTTCGTCACGTCTTTCGTACGTTTCACATGCTTCAAGGGTCAAAAAAAGCTCGGAAATATCCTGCACTTCATCTGCGCTGATATCACCGAGCTTCAATACGCGTTCCGGAAGGTCAACAACCTTGTATCCGTATTTTGAGACGCATTTGATTCTGACGTGTTTGCCCATCGTGTGTTTAAAGTTCCTGAGGACCTGGATGTTGGACTTCTTTTCGTCAGTGTACTTGTCGCCGTAAAATACGCGGAACAGAGTTTCGTATTCAACCGCTTTCGGTGATGCCGCAATAAGGGTCGCAAGAAGATTCATATAAGACGCAGAGATTTCCACAGTCTCTGAGTCCGTGTGAACTGTCTTTTCGTCGAAATCCAGCAGCTTCCCTTTACCGAGATAAAGCTTGCCGGTCAACAAATTATTCTTGTCAACAAAGCAAGTTTTGGAGAACCCTATAATCTTTTTCACCTGTATACAACTCCTTTCTGATTTTGAAAAAATAAAGTAATAATATGATAAGAAAGTATTAATCAAAATTAGATAAATTTTTGATAAAATATAGCCCAAAAACCCTTAAAGTCGGTTTTTGTGGTATTTTTTCGGCTTTTAACCGATTATAAATTTTATAGTCACACTATACCACTTTGAAATCACTTTGTCAATAGTTTTCTTGGAAAAATTCAGTGATTTTTGCAATTTTTTCTGATTTTTATTCCGAATTATTTCTGACTCCGCAACTGCAGTTGATATTTATCTTTCGGTGAGTGTTTTTCACTGATACGGCGAACAAACAATGTAGAATTATAAAGATCCTCGTTTCATAAAGTATAATTATATCTTACACCTCGGAATTTAACCGTTTTTTAATATTTTTATAATCCTTTTTTAATTGTTTTTCCGCAAAAGATATGGTATAATCTTATAACAAAGTAAAATCTGCCAAAACAGGGGGATATTATGAAAAAGTGTATTATTATCGGCGGCGGTCCCGCAGGTCTGACCGCAGGTTTCGAACTTATCAAAAACTCAGATGAATATGAGGTTATAATCCTCGAGCAGAGCGATGCCCTCGGCGGCATTTCAAGAACGGTCAGATATAACGGTAACCGTATGGACATCGGCGGTCACCGTTTCTTTTCAAAGGATAAATCCGTCACTGCATTCTGGGAGAGTATGATGCCCACACAGGGTGCACCTTCAATCGACGATAAGCTCCTCGGCAGAGAAAAGAATCTTGCCGCAGGCGGTCCCGACCCCGAAACCGAGGACAGAGTTATGCTTATCCGCCGCAGAATCTCAAGAATATATTATCTTAACAAGTTTTTCGATTACCCTATCTCCATGAAGCCTCAGACCTTCATCAATATGGGCTTCACAAGAACGGTCAAAGCAGGCTGCAGTTACCTGAAATCGACCGTTTCAAAGAAAGAAGAAACTTCTCTTGAGAATTTCTATATCAACCGATTCGGCAAGGTGCTTTATTCAATGTTCTTCGAGGGCTATACCGAAAAGCTCTGGGGCAGACATCCGAGCGAAATATCTGCCGACTGGGGCGCACAGAGAGTCAAGGGACTTTCAATTCTCGCCGTTCTCAAGGATATGGTTTCAAAGCTTGTCCCGAACAAAAACAGAAAGGTAGAAACTTCCCTTATTGAAGAATTCGTCTATCCCAAACTCGGTCCGGGTCAGCTTTGGGAGACTGTCGGCGAAGAATTCGAGAAGCTCGGCGGCAAAATTCTCTATAACCACAAGGTCACCGATATCAAAACCGAAAACGGCAGAGTCACCGGTGTTGTCTGCGACTGCGAAGGCGGTGAAGAGCTGCTTGAAGGCGATATTTTCATTTCCTCGATGCCGGTTAAGGACCTCGTTGCAGGTATGGGCGACACAGTGCCCGAAACACCCGCAGAAATCGCAAAAGGACTTCCGTACCGTGATTTTGTGACCGTCGGTCTGCTTCTCAATAAGCTTAATCTCAAAAACGAAACAGGCATCAAGACACTCGGCAACATCGTGCCTGACTGTTGGATTTACGTTCAGGATACGGGAGTCAAGCTCGGCAGAATTCAGATTTTCAACAACTGGTCACCCTATCTCGTCAAGGATCCGGTAAACACCGTATGGATCGGTCTGGAATACTTCTGCAACGAAGGTGACGACTTCTGGAATCACAGCGAATCCGACTGCGTTGCAAAGGCGGTTGCGGAACTGAAGGCAATGGGCGTTATCGATAACGATGCCGAAATTCTCGACAGTCACCGTGAAAAAGTCCAGAAAGCTTACCCCGCATATTTCGACACCTATGACCGCATCGGTGAACTCATCGAATACCTTGATACATTTGAAAATCTTTACTGTGTCGGCAGAAACGGTCAGCACAGATACAACAATATGGACCACTCTATGGTGACCTCGTTTGAGACGGTTTCAAATATTCTCAGCGGCAAAAAGTCCAAGGAGAATATCTGGAACGTCAACACCGAGGCGGAATATCACGAGGAGAGCAAAGATGAAAAAAAGGCTTGACCTTCTGATACCGCTTATTATCGTTGCGGTCTCGGTTGTTGCAGAGCTGATATTCGGAAATTTCGTTTATTTTTCGTGTGTGGCAGGCAGAAACGGTACCGTTGACTACCGTCCGGAGGTGCAACACCACACCGTCACGGCTGAGGAAACGCAGATACATTTCGGCGATCTTGATTTCCCTCTGAATTCAGTTGAAATCACCCTGAAATCCACTGCAAGAGACAACCGGGAGGACTATGTTTCCGTCGGAATATACACACTCACAGACAAAGATACCGCCGTCTACGGAAGAGTAACAGAGCAGAAAATGCCTCTCGCTTCATATGAAACTACGAAAAGATTTTTCTGCAATACCAACAAAGCCGTAACAGATGTAATCATAGCATTTGACGGTATTGAGAATAGCGTTGAAATCACCTCGGTCACTCTCAATCCCGAATACAGATTCAGCTTCAACTCAGTGCGTTTCGGTCTGATGATGCTTTTCGGCACAGCTATATACTATTACAAGTTACGTCCCGAAAATCCGACGTTATCCTATAAAAAACGTCACCGCCGCTCTCTCGCGGCAAGTATTACCGTCTGTGTATGCAGTACGCTTCTCGTTGCGTTTCTCAACGTTCTCGGAGAAGGTATGCAACCGATTGCATATCCTCTCATATGGGGGGTCGAGAGCTACGACCCGTACGTACAGCAATTTGATGCGCTTATGAAGGGACAGCTTCACCTTGACGTACTCCCCGAAACAGAACTTCTTTTGCTTGACAATCCTTATGACCCCTCCGCAAGAGAAGGCATATATTACCTCTGGGACAGGGCTTTTTTCGGCGGCAGATACTATTCGTATTTCGGCATAGCACCCCTTCTGACGGTCTATTTCCCTTATTATTTCATCAGCGGCAACCTTCCCGATGCAAGTTTTGTGATGACTGTTTTCGCCGTTGCTGCATCGGTATTCTTTGCTCTTGCGGTCGAAGAATATGCTCACCTGAGCGGCAAGAACAAATTCGGATATTTCCCTGCATTCTGTGCCGTCAGCGGCTTTCTGGCAAGTCTCATTCTGCTCATAATGAGAGGTCAGTCCAGGTTTTACTATATAGCTTCCATGGCGGGCATGGCTTTTTCAGCGGCATTTATTTACTTTATGCTCAAAGCCGTCGGAAGCCGCAAAACCGTTGACAGAATTGCGTTTTTCCTTCTCTCGGGTCTGAGTTTCGGTCTCGGATTCCTTTCAAGGGTCAACAGCGTTTTACCCCTCGCCGCAGTTTCGGCGGCATTCGTAATCATCCGCTCCGTCAATCGTATTAGGGAAAAGAAATCCGCCCTCCTCGCATTGGAGGCGGCGGCTCTCGGTATGCCCGTTGCAGCAGCAATCGCCGTTTCGATGACATACAACAAAATGCGTTTCGGAGCATTCTTCGATTTCGGCACTGATTATCAGCTGACCGTTGCAGATACCTCTCAGTATTCCGTCGGACTTTTCGGACTCATTCCGTCATTATTCCATTATTTCATTCAGAATTTCTGTTTCACCGCCGAATTCCCCTTCATCGGGTTTGAATACGTTGCGGCAGCTGACTACGGCAGATACGTTTACATTGACAACGGAATCGGTATTTTTGCAATGCCGTTTACGCTTATGCTCCTCGCCTGCCCCTTGTTTTTCAAAAAGAAAACCGTTCCGATGGGGCACAAAATAATATTCGGCACAGCCCTTGCGATGCTCCCTATAACGGCTTTTCTTGACTTCTGTCTTGGTGGAGTCATTTTCAGATACACCGCCGATATATCGCTCCTTGCGGCATTCCTTGCGGCGGTCATTGCCCTTGAATGTGCAGACAGTATTCTCGAAAAATTCGGCAAAAACGGATACGATGTTTTCAAAAAATGTATCTTTGCACTTGGCGGAGCAAATGCCCTTACCGCATTCGGCACAGCAACAATGCTCAACGGCAACCTTGTTTCGCCTGCCCCTGTCGCCTTCGAAATGCTGAAAGATATTTTCGTTTTCTGGAATTAGAAAGGAAAAATCGGATGTTTTTAGATATTCTCAAAATCAAAAAACAAATTCCCGTTTTTGCGGCAGCATTCTTTGCCTTTGCCGCAATCGGCTCTGTATTATGGTATATTCTCTGTCCGTCGGCTGCTTTTTTTCACTCCGACTGCTCGGATACAATCTTCTGGGCACAGGCAAGCTATGACGGAAAAACGCTTTTTAACCCCGAATTCGGTTATGCCGCCATTCTCCCGTTTGGCGGCACACTGATAATGTGGCCTCTTGTTGCACTTTTCGGTGTTTCAATGACAACACACAGACTCGGTATGGTTATCTTTTCGCTGATATTCTTTGGCGGAATTTATCTTCTCTCAAAGGCACTGAAATTCAGTCAAAGCCTTTCTCTGACCACGGTCGGTCTGACAGCGCTGATTCTCTGCTCCTCTGAGAAAATGCGTGAAATCTTCTACGAACACGTCATTTACTACAGTATCAGCGTTGCTATCATCTGTGTGCTTCTCGCTCTTTACGTACACTTCACGGAAAATTTCAGTTCATACGGCAAAAAAAGAATGATTCCCGTCTGTCTTCTGATTTATGCGTTCACTTTTATGAGCGCACTTGACGGCACACAGGTCATCTCCTGTGCAGTGTTGCCCGTTGTTTTTGCAGCGGGATGCGAGGTTTTATTCTCAAAAGAAAAGCTCTTTTCAAAAAGCAATATTCCCGCATATTCTTTCTGCGGTCTCGTTATGTTTGCAAGTATAATCGGTCTTGCCGCCCTCAAGGTACAAACCGCAAATCTCGGTGTCGGCTATGCCGAGGCATACTCAAACTATTCCGATATGGGCGAATGGCTCAACAATTTTCTTAAGCTTCCCACTCAATGGTTCGAGCTTTTCGGTGTCGATGCGGCATACGGAATGAACATCTTCTCGCCCGAGTCGATTATCAATCTCATCCGCATTGCAGCTGCACTGATTCTCGGCATCGCACCCGTTGCGGCGCTGATTTTCATCGGCAGACTCGACAGACCCTCAAAGCTCCTCGTCTACACTCATTTCGGTATGACGGCAGTCATTATGTTCGGCTATATTTTCGGTCTGCTTTCGGCTGCAAACTGGAGACTCAGCCCGATAATCTGCACCGCAATCCTTGTCTGCGTTGCGGGAATCCGCGCAATGAATCCGCACATCGTTCTCAAAAGAGTTTCAGCAGGCATTATGTGCGTTATGATTCTGCTCTGCGCGGTGAATCTTAAAACGGTTACCGATATGCCTGCAAACGGAGTCGAAAACAACCATTACTATCCCGTCATTCAGTATCTGAAATCCCAGGGACTCGAATACGGTTTCTCGACCTTCTGGCATTCACAGACAATAACCGTTCTTTCTGATTCGGAAGTCCGCATCGCAAACACCGATATCAACGAAAACGGTGTAACCCCTTGCGCATTCCAGACAAACAAAAAATGGTTTGAAGAACAGGAAGGCGTTGACAGATATTTTCTTCTGTGCACGCTTAATGAGCTTGCAACGCTGATGCAGACGGATGACTGGCATTATTTCATTGACGGTCCGATTGAACAGCTTGAATTCGACGGCTACGTAATATTTGTATTTGACAATCTCAGTTTTCTTGAGTAAAAACAGGGCGGAAAATCCGCCCTGTTTTTTGTTGCTCTTCGTTCAAATTAATACTCATTTATAATCAGGCGCAGACAGAGTCCGCCATCAACCATTCACTCTTCACTCAAGTTACTTTTCACTTAAAATCGGGTATGGGCAACGCCCATCCTTAGCTTTTCACTCTTCACTCAAGTTATTTTTCACTGATAAAGATGTTTCTTGTTTCGGATAACTCTATGATAAAATCCCGCGCCTTCATAAAATACGGTTCAAGGTCCGTCACATCGGCAGGCTGATGCACTTTCACATCCCGACCGTATGCACATACGCTCTGTGTTTCACCAAGGGAAATTCTTTTTGCAGATTCGTCAACTGCCACAATCCCCGCTGCAACCGATGTGATGCTTACAACCGCAAGCGCAGTGATTATATACATTCTGAAAAATTTCATTGAACTGTGTACCTCTCCATCAGTGACCCGAGCGCCGCCGCCAGCATCCGTGCGGAATAACACGCTTCTTCGAGCGTATTCGACTCGCTGCCCATCTCGATAAGCAGACTGAATCGGGTCATATCCATATTATATTTTCTCTGCGAAAAAAGTACGGGACGCATCAGACCCTCATACATCGTTTCGCATTCCCTTTGCAGATTGAGCGCAAACCGCAGATTGTGCTCCCAATCGGGAAAATTCTCAACATCGCCCTCTTCTGCGCCCGTTATTATCATCAGCTGAGCTGCTTTTTTGCCGCCGATTGTGTTGACAGGCTTGATTTTTGTGCCGTCATTGAGCGTAATCGAATCACGGTGAATATCCAGCACAATCCGGATTTCGGGATGCTCTTCCAGATGTTTCGCAACCGTTTTTCTCGAATTCGGATAAGAATCCGAATACTTGTCATCATGAATCGTTTTATCGTGTATTACATTATATCCCAAACCCGTCAGATAATCCGCAATCTCTTTGCCGACCCTGACAACATTAAGATTCTCATCATTGCTTCTCGGGATATATCCTTGCGCATACCAATTCCGTTCAATCATTTCGTATCCCTCGGAGGTGTGACTGTGAAAAATCAGCACAGCAGGTTTTGATTTGTCAATTTTTAGTTCAAGCGGTTCGGAAAGCACTTTTTCAATGTTGAGTGTCTTGGTTTCCGTTGTGTTTTTGACCCGCACATTTTCAAAAATATGGGTTGCTCCGTTATTGATGTATGTTGAACTGCGGATATCTCCGTCACGCTCATCATCGGCAAAAAGTTTTTTATATTTTTCAATTAATATTTTTATATCCGAAGGTGTCTCGGTTATCCCGTCGGATTCTTCTTTGCTCGTGACTGAGATCTGAGTTGTGGCAGGAACAGTTGTTTCCGGGGTAACGGTACGTGTCTCAGTTTTCCCTGCGTAGAAAACAACGGATGCCGCCGCATAGGAAAGCTCTGCCGTACCGACGGTCATCAGCATAACGGCAATCGTCACAACGCAGACGAGAAATGCGGTTATTTCAAGCCTGATATTTGAATAATCGGATTTCATTCTCCCGCCCCCTTGCACGATAAATTCTCTTTGAATTATATGCAGACAGGCTCGGAGAATATTCCGACAAAAAAAGAAAGCGTACCGCCAAGCGATACGCTTTTGTTTATGCAAGCAGATTTATTGCGGTAACAAGCTGATTATCCTCTTCAACGGTGAGAAGGGAAATATTCGCATCGTCACCCGTGAGGAGTGTTACGTTGACATTTGGCTCGATCCCCTTGCCGTCATAGACCGCATCCGCTCCGTTTTTCGGCTCAATAAGAGCCACTGTGAGCAGAATCGCACCTCCGTTTTCAAGGGTAAAAAGTTCCTGCATCGTGCCGATACCCGCTGTTTTCGTGCCGACGATCAGTGCCTGACTGATATCTCTCAGGTCGCACGCAAAAAGCTCTGCCGGACCTGCGGTAGCACCGTTTACAAGCACCGCAACAGGCTTGTTAACGCTGTTATTTTCAGCAGTATAAATCTTATCTTTATAAACCTCGCCGTTTTTATCCTTCGCAACGGCAATATTGCCGGAAATTGCGGGCACGATAACGTCAATAACCTGAGCTGCATAGTCGATACTGCCGTCACTTGTGTTGCGCACGTCAAACACAAAACTTTCCGCGCCGTCGGCAATGAGTCTGTCGACCTCGTTTTTGAATTCCGATGCGGTATTCTTATAGAACCCGTTTATACGGATATATCCGACGTTGCCCTCCGATCTGCCGATAACACTCGGAAGAGAAAATCCGAGAAGCGGCTCAACCGTTTTTGTTTCTTCCCCTCTCTCGTATTCCACAGTAACAGAGGAGAGAATACTGCCGTAAAGATTTTTTGAAAGCGTCGCATAATTCTTTCTGGTAACAGTGACATCTCCGATTGCGGTAATAACGTCGCCTTTCTGAAGTCCTGCCGTTTCCGCGGGAGACTCGGCATAAACGTGGGTGATGACGAATCTGTCATTATGATAATCGTATGCGGTTTCAACACCGATACCCGTCACGCCGCCCTCAAGTCTTGAAGTATAAGCGGTATGCTCCTCCGAAGTCATATAGCGGCTTGCAGAATCTCCGAGACCCTTGATATAGCCGTCGGAAAGCGAAGCATTCATCTTGCCCGTATTCTGCGTTGAACCATAGAAATAGTTTGAAACAATCTGGTTGATTTCGTCGATTGACGAATACATCTGTGAGCGTTGCGAAATGTTGCCGATAAGCTTGTTATATATGCTCTTTGAAAACACCATTGTTGCGGAAAACGTAGCCGCAACCGCAATAACAATCAAAGCGATACAGATTCCCAATGAAACTTTTTTATTCAAGGGTTGCACCTCCATAAACAATAAGGAGCCGTTCTCACAGAACGACTCCCTTATTATATCACGGTTTTTTAACATAATCAAGAGGCTGTACTCTGCTGACCGAATCGCCTCTCTTGACTCTGACTTCGAAATGAAGGTGAGGACCTGTAACGTTACCTGTTTCACCGATAGCACCGATATTCTCGCCCTTCTGCACGATATCGCCCTTCTTGACGTAGAGGGTCTGAGCGTGTGCGTAAAGAGTCTGCGTACCGTCACCGTGGTCAATTACACAGTAGTTACCGAATCCGTAATTCCAGTTATCATCGTTTGCCGCAATGATAACCTCGCCGCCCTGTGCGGCTCTGAAAGGCTTACCGAGAGAGTAGCTTCTGCCGTTTTCGTCTCTCGTGCCGCCGGTTGCACCGACAACACAGATATCAATGCCCCAGTGTGCGTTGCCGTTGCTGTATGCGGGATATCCCGCAGTCATAGTGGTTTTGCCTGCAACGGGCCAGAGCATATCACCGTCGTTGTTATACTCCTCATCGGGAGTATCGCCAACCTGAGAGCCGTGCTCCTTGATGTACGCATCAATCTGAGCTTCAATAATTTTTCTTTCCTCTTCCTGACGCTTGATGATTGCCTTGTATTCTTCGCTGTCCTCATCAAGCTGCTCAAGGATATCCTCGACCTGCTCATATTTTTTTGTTGCTTCCTTTTTCTTCGCTTCCTGAACATCCATACTGCTCTGGAGGTCATCCTGACGTGCAGTGAGCGTCGACATATCGGAATCGAGCTTGTCCCTTTTGCCCTGAAGCTCAAGCTTTTCAGACTCAAGCTGTGTTTCAAGAGAGTTAAGTTCAACAAGGTCGCTTGTAAGCTCCGTGATGAGCTTCGTATCCTTCTCGGACACCCTGTCAACAAGCTCTTTTCTTGCGAGGAACGATGTGATATCTTCCGCACCGAAAAGCAATTCAAGAGTTGAACCGCCACCGAGCATATAGTTTTCTCTGATTCTCATCAGCACCTGTTCTCTGGTTTCGGCTATGAGGATTTCGCCCTCTGTAATCTGTGCTTCAATCTGAGCAATCATTGAATTGATTTCGGAAATTTCGCCCGTAACCGTCTTGATACTGCCGTTAAGTTCGGAAATATCACCGTTAAGAATATCAATTCTGTTGCCGAGAATATCAACCTGGGCCTGAATATCGTCAATCTCGGAATTGAGCTTGTCAAGTTTTGTTTTGTTATCCTTGATTTCGCCCTGAACCTCGTTAAGATTCTGCTGGTTTTCTCTGATATTCTCTTCGATTTTTTCGTATTCGTCTCTCAGTTCTTCAAGGCTCTTTTCCGCAAAAGCGCTGATGGGTGAAAAGATGCAGAACGTGCAAGTTAGAACAAGAACAAGACAAAGGAGAGTCTTGAGCTTGTTTTTTATGAAATTAATCTTCAAGCTCTACAAACTTCCTTTCTTTAAGGTATTTTCTCATCGAAGTTGCTGAACCGAAAACGCCCGTAAACACACCGATGCCGACAAAGGCAAGTGCAAGCCACAGAGCATAATCGATGAAATTGACCTCAACGCTTGCGCCGACTATCGAAAGCGACGATGTAAGCGAGCTGAGAGCAAATTCGCTGACTAGCCATACCGCAACGGTAGCAAGTACGCCGGCAATAACGCCGATAACCATACCTTCAACCATAAACGGCCAGCGGATGAATGAATTTGTTGCACCGACGCTCTTCATAATGCTGATTTCAAGGCGTCTGGTGAACATTGTTACTTTGATTGTATTTGAAATAATAAAAAGTGACACGAGAAGCAAAAGCGCAATGATACCGATACTGATATAGGTTACACTGTCACGGGTATTGGCAAGTTGCTTTGCAAGTGAACTGTTTTCGCGCACTCTGAAAATATTGGGAACGGTTTTGATTTTTTCAACAACCGAATCGAAATTTTCCATATTGCCGACAGTCACTTTATAAGCATCCGGCAAAGGATTTTCATCAAGACCTTCAAGATATATCTTGAGATTCTCATCCATATCAGAAAGGATGTCTTTATACGCTTCATCCTTACCGACAAGCTCTACTTGCGAAACATCGGGAAGCTTTTCAAGGTCAAGACCCACCTTTTTAACCTCAACAGAGGATGCGTTATCGTTGACATAAGCCATAATAACGTTTTCTGATTCGATATTTGAAATAAATGCATCAATATTGACGAGAAGCATAAATGCGATGCCGATAAGCATCAGACAACTGAAAAGCACCGTTACCGATGCGAATGACATGAGTTTGTTGACTCTGAGGTTTCTGAAGCCTTCTTTAGTCAGGTAATTGAGCTTGCCCATCAGCTTTCGCCTCCTTTCGGCGCTTCTTCTGAATCAGCATCTTCGGCAGGAGCCTCGGAGCGGCTGACGTAGGCGGAATAATCCTCATCGGGAGGTACAACATATTCGTTGGCTATTTCGCTTGCCGCATTGAGATGTGCGGTAGCGGATTCGCCTATCTGAGCGTTTTCATCGGATTCGACAACGCCCTTCTTGATGGTGATAACTCGCTTGTTGAAGCACTTGACGAGACTCTGCTCATGAGTAACCATGATAACCGTTGTACCCGCCTCATTAAGACGCATAAGCATATCAACGATTTCGTAGCTCATCTGAGGGTCAACGTTACCCGTAGGTTCGTCCGCGATAATAATTTCGGCATTGTTGACGAGAGCTCTTGCAAGAGCAACTCTCTGCTGTTCGCCGCCCGAAAGCTCTGCGGGATAATTTTTTCCCTTATCGCTCAGACCCATAAGGCTGAGCACGTAGGGCACTCTGCGACGGATTTTCTTTTCCGCAGTGCCGATAACACGCATGGCAAACGCAACGTTGTCATAGACGGTCATATTTGGAATAAGTCGGAAATCCTGGAAAACGATTCCGAGTGAACGTCGGAATTCGGGAATATCCCTGTTTTTTATGGTGTTCAGATTAACACCGTTGATGACGATACTGCCCGACGATGCAACTTCTTCACGCATCATCAGTTTAAGAAACGTACTTTTACCCGCACCCGATGCACCGACAACAAAAACGAATTCACCTTTATTGATGGTTATGTTGACATCTTTGAGTGCATATGTACTCGCACCGTCATATTTTTTACTGACATTGTTAAACTCTATCACATTATCATCCTTAATGTAAGTATGGGTGGGCAAGGAAAACTTGCCCCTTCGCCTGCCGCAAAAAGGCTGAACTGATTTTTTCTTTTAATATTTAACCGGCTTTGCGTCAAGATACTTCTTGACCATAAGAGCTACTTTGAACACGATAGCATCGTCAAACTCACGCAGATCAAGACCCGTGAGTTTCTTGATCTTCTCAAGTCTGTAAACAAGAGTGTTTCTGTGAACAAACAGCTTTCTGGAAGTTTCCGAAACATTGAGATTGTTCTCGAAGAACTTCTGGATTGTAAACAGAGTTTCGTGGTCAAGACTCTCAATCGAACCTCTCTTGAATACTTCTCTGAGGAACATATCACAAAGAGTTGTGGGAAGCTGATAGATGAGTCTTGCGATGCCGAGATTCTCGTAGCTGACGATTGTCTTTTCAGTATCGAACACTTTGCCGACCTCAAGAGCAATCTGTGCTTCTTTAAAGGAACGTGCAAGATCCTTGATACCTTCGATGGTTGTGCCGATACCGACAAGAACGTGGGTATAAAGCTCGGTGCTCAGTGAATCTGAAATTGAGCGTGCAAGCTTTTCGAGATCCTTTGTTTCAATATTGCTTCTGACTTCCTTGACGATAGCAATATCTCTTTCATTAATATTGATGACAAAATCCTTGTTCTTGTCGGGGAAGAGATTCTGAACAGCATCAAAAACAGCCGCATCGTTATGATCGGTGATTCTGATGAGCAGAACAACTCTCGTTGCATCCGCATTGAAGCGGAGTTCCCTTGACTTAAGATAGATGTCACCGGGCAGAATATTATCAAGAATTACGTTCTTGATAAAGTTGCCTCTGTCAAACTTCTCCTCATAATACTGCTTGAGATTTTCGAGCGATACACAGCAGATAGCCGCAAACTTGCCTGCAAGCTCGTCGATACCCTCAACAAAAACCGCATATTCAGTCTGAATCTGCGTTCCGAAATTGCAGAATGTGCAGTTATTGATATAATGCAGTTCGCCGTCTGCGAAAACCTCGGAGGCATTGGAAATGACCTCACCGATTTTGCTCAGCTCACTGCAGGCGATAACCGTACCTGTTTCGTCAATTACACCCAGAGTTCTGCCGACTGCATCTTTCATCTGGTGAACAAGACCCTGGAAAATTCTGTTTGACATAATAATTACCCCTCATCTGATTTGTTTTTTGACTTTCCGTTATTTTAGACAAAATGACCATCGGGACATATACATTTTACACAACAACCCGCCTTATTGCAAGAGAAATCCGCAGATTTTTTAAAAAAATTTTTAAATTTATTGTGAATTCGACTCGCAAACAACAAATAATTTATTAATTTTTAACAAATTTTTACTTTTTTGTCTGTGTCAAAAAAATCTTTGTTGCACAGCGGCAAAAACCCGAAAAGCCGTAAATATCAACAAATTTCGGCTCTTCAATTTGTAGATTATGCCCTCTGCACGTCAGATTTTTCCCGATGATGCATTTTTCTTTCGTCAAAATGATAATTGCGGATTTTACATCCTTTTTCGCCGCATTTTTGATCCTTCAATGTATGTTTTCTCTGTTTTAGCAACTGATTTTTATGGCATACTAATTCCGTAATTCAAAATAACGTATGGATTCACTTTCGTTCAAGCCGTCAGACTTCTTCAAAAAATATTAAAATTTTATTGATTTGGGTCTTTTCAAATACAATTTTTAGTGATATAATGATTCAGTATTTAAAATCGATAATTATGCGATACTCACGATATTTGAATTTTACTTATGTTTTTGATATAAAAAAGTGAAAAGAGGGAGAGCTTTGGAAAAGATAATTATCAACGGTGGCACACCGCTCCGAGGCGAAGTTGAAATCAGCGGCGCCAAAAACGCTGCACTTGCAATCATTCCCGCAGCAATCCTTTCGCAGGATGTCTGCGTTATCGAGAATCTTCCGTTATCCATCAGTGACGTCTGCATAATGATGAAGATCCTCAACCAGCTCGGTGCGAGGGTCAAAATCATCAATAAGCACACTATCGAAATTGACGCGAGATCCGTAAATTCATACGTCATTTCAAACGATATGACGAAACATCTCCGTGCATCGTACTATTTCATCGGTGCTCTTCTCGGCAGATACGGCCGAGCAAAGGTTGCTCTGCCCGGCGGCTGTTACCTCGGTCCCAGACCCATAGACCAGCACATAAAGGGCTTCGAGGCTCTCGGCGCAACCGTCACAATCGAAGAAAATGCAATCGTCAACGCAAAAGCCGAAAACCTGACCGGTTCACCCGTCTATCTTGATATGGTTTCGGTCGGCGCAACCGTCAACGTGCTTCTCGCCGCCGTCAAGGCTACGGGATTGACCGTTATTGAAAACGCCGCAAAAGAGCCCCATATCGTTGATCTTGCAAACTTTCTCAATTCCATGGGTGCCGACGTCAGAGGCGCAGGTACCGATGTTATCAAGGTCCGCGGCGTCGAAAATCTCCACGGATGCACTTATTCCATCATCCCCGATCAGATCGAGGCGGGTACGTTTATGGTCGCCGCTGCCGCAACAAAGGGCAACGTGCTCATAAAAAACGTTATCCCCAAGCATCTTGAATCCATTTCCACAAAGCTTGTCGAATGCGGAGCAGAGGTTGAAGAATTCGACGATGCTGTCAGAGTATCTCTCGGCGAACGCGCAGGCAAATGCAATATCAAGACAATGCCCCATCCCGGTTTTCCCACCGATATGCAGCCCCAGATGGCGGTACTTCTTGCACTTGCAGACGGTACAAGCATTATCTCCGAAAGCATCTGGTCAAATCGTTTCCGCTACGTTGAACAGCTCAACAGAATGGGTGCTTCCATTAAAGTTGACGGTCAGCTTGCAGTTGTTCAGGGTGTTGAACAGCTTATGGGTGCACCGGTCAAGGCGGATGACCTTCGTGCAGGTGCAGCTATGATTATCGCAGGTCTTGCGGCTTCAGGCACAACCGAAATCGAGGATATCCACCATATCGACAGAGGCTACGAAGACGTTGTTGCCAAATTCAGTTCACTCGGTGCAACCATTAAACGTGAGTTGCGTCCCGATCCCAACGAACTTAACGGAGCAAGCTGATCGCAATAATTTCTATGGTTTTATATAATTAAAGATCAACGGGTTGTTTCGGAGTGAAACAGCCCGTTTTCACAAGGTGAATTATGGCTAAATTCTGTTCTCTCTATTCCTCGAGCAGCGGTAACTGCACATATATCGGCACATCAAAAGGCGGTGTTCTCATCGATATCGGCGTCAGCACAAAGCGTACCTGCGAAGCGCTCAACAATATCGGTGTTGATCCCTCGTCGATATCCGCAATTTTTATTACCCACGAGCACACTGACCATATCAGCGGTGTGAAAGTTTTTGCAAAAAAATACGGTACAATGGTCTATGCGACAGAAGGCACTCTCCTCGGAATGGAAGAAAAAGATGTCCTCGATCCTGTTATTCGGACAGAAGTTATTCCGTTCACGGGAATCGAAGCGGGCGGCATCTGGGTGCGACCTTTCTCTACTCCGCACGACAGCCGTGAAAGCTGCGGATACTCTGTGGTAACACCCGACGGAAGACGCATATCAGTTGCGACGGATATCGGAAGAATGACCGACACGGTTATGAACGCAATACTCGGCAGTGAGCTTGTTCTGCTTGAATCCAACCATGACGTCGGAATGCTTCAGAACGGTCCGTATAATTTTCAGCTCAAGCAGAGAATTCTCTCGCCCATCGGTCACCTTTCCAACGAAAGCTGTGCAAAGGCTGCCGTGAAACTCGTTGAATCGGGCACAACAAGGCTCGTTCTCGGGCATCTGAGCAAAGAGAACAACATTCCTTCACTCGCATATGAAACAACCCGTTCCGCAATGACCCTTGCGGGCGCAACCGAGGGTCGTGATTATCTGCTGACCGTTGCGGGAGACCTGAATCCCGTTATCGCATTCTGAGGTGAATACATATGATAAATGTTAATATAATCTGTGTCGGCAAACTTAAAGAAGACTATCTGCGTGCCGCTTGCGCGGAATATCAGAAACGCCTCGGTGCGTTCTGCCGGTTGAATATTTTTGAACTTACTCCCGCACGTCTGCCCGAAAACCCCAACGAATCACAGATTGCCTCTGCGTTATCGGATGAAGCAGACAGAATTCTGGCAAAGATTTCAAATTCCGATGCGGTCTTTGCGATGTGCATTGAAGGTAAGATGCTGTCCTCCGAAGCGCTTTCCGCTGAAATCGACAAACTCGGCGTTTCCGGTTTCGGAACGGTATCATTTATTATCGGAGGTTCTCACGGCCTCGATCAGAAAGTCAAAAGCAGGGCAAAATACCGTCTCTCAATGAGTCCGATGACCTTTCCGCATCAGCTTGCGAGGGTTATGTTGCTCGAACAGATTTACCGTTCATTTATGATTTCAAGCGGCGGCAAATATCACAAATGATATGACCCTATTTATTTTTGATATGGTAAAGGCCGAAATATTCGGCAGAATTGCACCCTTTTTAACGGGTTTGCGATAAAATTTGTTCAGATTACCAAATATTGATAATAAATCAAAAAAACAGTTGCATATTTGTGAAAAACTGTTTAAAATAAGTATTGGCAAAAATTAAAAAACTATTTTTTTGGAGGTAATTCCCATGGCAGTTAAAGTTGCAATTAACGGTTTCGGCCGCATCGGCCGTCTCGCATTCCGTCAGATGTTCGGCGCAGAAGGCTACGAAGTAGTTGCTATCAACGACCTTACAAAGCCCTCAATGCTCGCTACTCTTCTCAAGTATGACACCGCTCAGGGCGGTTACTGCGGCTACATCGGTCAGAACGCTCATACCGTTTCCGCTGATGACGAAGCAGGCACACTTACAGTTGACGGCAAGACTCTCAAAATCTATGCAATGGCTAACGCTGCAGAGCTCCCCTGGAGCGAAATCGGTGTTGACGTTGTTCTTGAATGCACAGGTTTCTACTGCTCAAAGGCAAAGAGCCAGGCTCACATCGATGCAGGTGCAAAGAAGGTTGTTATTTCCGCTCCCGCAGGCAACGACCTTCCCACAATCGTTTACAGCGTAAACGAAAATACTCTTACAGCTGAAGATACAATCATCTCTGCTGCTTCCTGCACAACAAACTGCCTTGCTCCCATGGCTAAGGCTCTCAACGAATATGCTCCCATCCAGAGCGGTATCATGACAACTGTTCATGCTTACACAGGCGACCAGATGATCCTTGACGGTCCTCACAGAAAGGGCGACCTTCGCCGTGCACGTGCAGGCGCTGCTAACATCGTTCCCAACTCAACAGGCGCTGCAAAGGCTATCGGTCTTGTTATCCCCGAACTCAACGGCAAGCTCATCGGCTCCGCACAGAGAGTTCCCACACCCACAGGCTCAACAACTATCCTTGTTGCTGTTGTTAAGGGTCAGGATATCACAGTTGACGGCATTAACGCTGCTATGAAGGCTGCTGCTAACGATTCCTTCGGCTACAACGAAGAGCAGATCGTTTCATCTGACGTTATCGGTATGCGTTACGGCTCACTCTTCGATGCAACTCAGACAATGGTTGCTAAGATTGATGACGACACATATCAGGTACAGGTTGTTTCATGGTATGACAACGAAAACAGCTACACAAGCCAGATGGTTCGTACAATCAAGTACTTCGCAGAGCTTGCATAATTTAAGCTGAATTAAACTCCAAGGGTCGGCGTCAAAACCGACCCTTTTGTTCTTTTTGTTTTTCTCTCTTCACTTATAATCAGGTGCGGACTCAGTCCGCCCTCAACTATTCACTTTTCACTCAAGTTACTCTTCACTCAAAACGGGTGTGGGCGCAGCCCACCCTTAACTCTTCACTATTCACTTAAGTTACTCTTCACTCAAATCGGGTGTGGGCAACGCCCACCCTCAACTATTCACTTTTCACTCAAGTTACTTTTCACTCAAAACGGGTGTGGGCAACGCCCGCCCTTAACTCTTCACTATTCACTTAAGTTACTTTTCACTTTAAAGGGGTCATTATGGGACTTAAACGCCTTGACAAACTGATAGCTCTCAACTGCAACGTTTCCCGAAAGGATGCGCGTAAACTGATAAAAGATTCCGCCGTTACCGTTAACGGACGGATTTGTCTGCGTGCGGAAGAACTGATTGATATTGATGCGGATGACGTTTCTGTAAAGGGATACAGCTTTACAATCAAAGAGCATATCTACATTATGCTCAACAAACCGAAGGGTGTTGTCAGCGCAACAAGAGACCCCGCCAAGAAAACGGTTATCGACATAATACCCGATAGCCTGAAAAGAAAATCGCTTTTCCCTTGCGGCAGACTCGACAGAGACACAACAGGTCTGCTGATTATAACCGACGACGGTGCTTATGCCCACAGAATTATGAGTCCTTCTCACCACGTTTATAAAACCTACGAAGCAATTTTATCCTTCCCTCTTTATGATGAAGACATTGTCAGACTTGAATCGGGAATCACGCTCGATGACGGCACCGAATGTCTCCCTGCAAAAGTAGAACCTTTTACAGATAACGGTCTGCCTGCCGCACGCATCTGCATCCGAGAGGGCAATTACCATCAGGTGAAGAGAATGTTTGCCGCTGTCGGGAATCACGTTGAACAGCTTCGCAGAATTCAGATCGGGTCTCTGCGCCTCGACCCTAAACTTCCCGAAGGCGAAAGCAGAGAGATGACGGAAGAAGAAATGCAGCTCGTCTTTATAGATCAATAAAAATAAATATGAAATAATACACATTACCGACATCCTTTCCGCATAGAATTCTATTATTCTGTCCGAATGAAAGGATGCGGTAGTGTGTTTGTTGTTTTATGCCCCGTTGCTCCCGAAACGGGTTACCTTAAACGAAAGAAGCAGTTGAAAGCTCTTGCCCGTGCACCCGCGGTTATGCACAGAAATTTTTCTGTTTTTCCATTCTGCACGGTTGATTTCAGCGAGGGGAAAAACGGGATAAACTGGGATGAAATTGAAGAAAAATGCGGCAGATATTCCTCAAGAATCGTTGCTCCGAAAAGCGTTTACCTGCCCGACAACAAAGGATTGAAACGGTATGTTCCTGCCGCATTTCTGCCTCATCTTATTTTCAATACAGCAAAAAGAATCATCTCGGATGCGACTGCACCGGTTGACGCCTTCTGTATTACCGTCACCGACAGAAACGGTATCTGCACTTCAAAAATCCACTCGCTTTTACCGCTTTGCTCTGTGGTGAGAGTCATCACCTCGAAGCCCGAAAAATATGCCGATGCCTGTGAAAAGGCCCTTGATTTATACGGTGCAACACTGATAATCCGACCCGATTACGAGCCGACACACAAACCCGATATCGTCATCTGTTGTGACGGTGCGGCAAATGCCTCAATGAGCAATGCAGCGGTCTTCACAAACAGAAAGCGTACGTGCGGCAAAATCAGATTCTGCGGGAACGGCATAACCCTGACCGAAAAGCACCGCAACTTTCTTCCCGAAAGCATTGATCCGCTTGACTTCGCAGGTGCTTTGACGGAGTTTTGCGGTTGCAGGGATTACGCCGATTCAGGCTTCTCGGATATCGATATCAGTTGCGGAAAATGTGTTTCTCCGTCCCCCGAAAGATGCCTGCTGTGTCACATCGCAGATGCTCACAGCTAATAAACACTTGACAATATTATTAATATTATATATAATAAATCAGCTAATATTATTTTATAATTAATATAAAGGAGATATATCGAAATGGAAAAACAAACCGTCTATACCCGTGAGGACTATAACAAATTAAGTGCTGAACTTAACAGACTCAAGACCGAAGGCAGAGACGAAATCGCTGAAAAGATCAAAGAAGCACGTTCACACGGTGACCTTTCCGAAAACGCCGAATACGATGAGGCTATGAACGAACAGGCCAAGATGGAGGCTGAAATAGCCAAACTCGAAGCTGAACTCCGCAGTGCAAAAATCCTTGACGAAGAAGGTCTTTCAACAGACGTTGTTCTCATTGGTTCAAAGGTCAGACTCCTCGATATGGAATACAACGAAGAGGCTGAATACAAAATTCTCGGTAAAAGTGACATCGAACACGGTGTTATCTCCGACCTTTCACCCGTCGGCTCCGCTATTATGAACAAGAAAGTCGGCGATATCGCAGACGTTCATACTCCCTCAGGCAAAGTCATCAAAATGAAGATTCTTGAAATCTCCAAATAATCAAATAATCTGAAAAGCTACAGCGATGGGATATAGCCGCAGCAATGCGCTGCCTGTCGCTTTTGCATTATCAGCAAAAAAGAAAGGATTGATAAACAATGGCAGAAGAAAAGATTGTCAACACCGCCCCCGAAACCGAGGAGCAGGTACAGGATATAAACGAGCTCAAGCAGATCAGAATCGATAAGCTCGAGGCTCTTCAGGCCGCAGGCAAGGACCCCTTCGAAATCACTCTCGCAGAGCAAAGCATCCACAATGCAGAAATCGTTGAGAGATTCGAAGAACTCGAAAATCAGAACGTTTCAATCTGCGGCAGAATGATGAGCCGCCGCGATATGGGTAAGGCTAACTTCATCGACGTCAGAGACCTCACCGGCAGAATGCAGGTATACGTCAAGATTGATGAAATCGGTGAAGACGTTTTCGCAGAATTCAAGAAGTGGGATATCGGCGATATCGTTGAAGTCAAGGGCTTTGTCTTCAGAACAAGAAGAGGTGAAATCTCCGTTCACGCAAAGGGAATCCGCCTCCTCTCAAAGTCACTCCTTCCCCTCCCCGAAAAATTCCACGGTCTGACCAACACAGACACACGTTACCGCAGACGTTACCTCGATCTCATTATGAATCCCGAAGTCAAGGATACCTTTGTCAAGCGTTCACTCATCCTCAGAGAAATCAGAAACTATCTTGATTCTCAGGGCTTCCTTGAGGTTGAAACTCCCATGCTCGTTGCAAACGCGGGCGGTGCAGCCGCAAGACCCTTCCTCACTCACCACAACGCTCTCAATGAAGATTTCAAGCTCCGTATTTCACTTGAGCTTTATCTCAAGAGACTCATTGTCGGCGGCATGGAAAAGGTTTATGAAATCGGCAGAGTTTTCAGAAACGAAGGCTGCGACACCCGTCACAACCCCGAATTCACACTTATGGAACTTTATCAGGCATATACCGACTACAACGGCATGATGGAGATCACCGAAAATCTTTACAGACACGTTGCTCATGCTGTTCTCGGCACAACCGTCATCAGCTACAACGGTGTTGAAATGGATCTCGGCAAGCCTTTTGAAAAAATCACAATGATTGATGCCGTCAAGAAGTATGCAGGCGTTGACTGGAACGAGGTTGCAACTCTCGAGGATGCAAGAGCACTCGCTGACAAGCATCACATCGAATACGAGAAGAGACACGGCAAGGGCGATATTCTTGCTCTGTTCATTGAAGAATTTGCAGAGGAACATCTCATCCAGCCCACTTTCGTTATCGATCATCCCATCGAGATTTCTCCTCTTACAAAGAAAAAGCCCGGCAACCCCGATTACGTTGAACGCTTCGAGTTCTTTATGAACGGTTGGGAAATGGCAAACGCATACTCCGAGCTTAACGACCCCATCGACCAGAAGGAACGCTTCAAGGCTCAGGAAGCCCTTCTTGCTCAGGGCGACGAAGAAGCAAACACCACTGACGACGATTTCCTTATGGCCCTCGAATACGGTATGCCCCCCACAGGCGGTATCGGATTCGGTATCGACAGAATGTGCATGCTTCTCACCGACTCCTCCGCAATCAGAGACGTTCTTCTCTTCCCCACAATGAAGAGCCTCGACTGATATGAAAATATCCGTTGCGTTAGCCGCCTATAAAGGCGAACTTTATATCGCTCAGCAGATGGAATCCATCCTCCGTCAGCTCGGCGAAACGGATGAACTGATTGTATCCGACGATTTCCCCGAGGGCAAAACCCGGGGAATCGTTGAAAGCATCGCATCAAAAGACCGCAGAGTAAAATACCTTGAGGGTCAGGGCAAGGGAGTTATAAAGAACTTTGAAAATGCTCTTTCTGTCTGCAACGGAGATATTATTTTTCTCTGCGATCAGGATGACGTATGGATGCCCGACAAGGTTGAAACGGTAATGAAGGAGTTTGAAAACGGAGCTCAGCTTGTGCTTCACGATGCATCGGTGACCGACGCTCATCTCAATGTCACAAATCCGTCTTGTTTCAGCATTCACGGTACAAATCTTTCGTTCGGAAAAAATCTTCTCAGAAACACCTTCGTCGGCTGCTGTATGGCATTCACGAAGGAACTTCTCGCAGAAACAATGCCATTCCCCGACGGCATTGCAATGCACGATTGGTGGATTGCCCTTGTCGCTCTGAAAAACAAGCGCAAAACCGTTCTCATCAAGAAACCTCTGATTATGTGGAGGCGACACGGCGAAAACGTTACGGGAGGCAGCACCACCGCAATTCAAAAAATATGCTGGAGACTGAATATGATTTCTGCTCTTGCAAAGCATAAATAATTTTTTCCAATATGTGCCTTTGGAAAGGATAATAATATGAACAGAAAAATCAGCGGCTGCATTGTGACTTACAACAACATTGCCACCATCGATAAGGCTGTAAGTTCGCTTCTGGAATGCACCGATGCGGATTTCCGTCTGTATATAGTCGACAACGGTTCGACCGACGGAACTCCCGAACATATAGAAAAGAATTATCCCGAGGTCACCGTTATCAGAAGCGGCGGCAATATCGGTTTCGGCGCAGGTCATAACCTGATTCTGGACAAGCTCGATTCCGATTACCACGCGATAATCAACCCCGATATTTCCATCCGTGACGACGTTATTTCAAAACTTGCCGCCTTCCTCGACGAAAATCCTGATGCAGGTCTTGTTTCTCCCGAGGTGAGATTCCCCGACGGCAGACCGCAGATACTCGGCAAACGCACACCCAACCTCCGTTATCTTTTCGCGAGTCATTTCAGAGGCAAGGGTGAAGCCGAAAAGGTTCTCAGGGAATATGCAATGCTCGATGAGGATTACTCGAAGCCTTTCCCGATTGAAAATGCAACAGGCTGCTTCATCTTTATCAGAACAGAGCTTTTCAGAAAACTTGACGGCTTCGACAAGCGCTATTTTATGTATTTTGAGGATTGCGATCTTTCAAGAGAGGTCTGCAGAATCAGCAAGGTAATCTATAATCCGCTCGTAACGGTCTATCACGAATGGCACCGCGAATCCAAAAGAAATATGAAGCTGAAGCTTATCCACATCAAATCCATGCTGCTTTATTTTGCAAAATGGACTTTCAGAAAATAAGCTGAAGCGGAAACGGAAAATATTATGAAATATCTGAAGAATTTTCATAAATACAGATATCTGCTCTACGAAATCGTGCGCAAGAACATCAAGCTGCAGTACCGCAACTCCGTTCTCGGCGTATTCTGGACCTTTCTCCAGCCTCTGATGACCACCATTGTGCTCGTTGTTGTTTTCGGCGGTATTTTCGGAGCAGACAGAAACTACACAACCTGCTATCCTATCTATCTTCTCAGCGGCAGACTTGTTTATGAGTTTTTCACGCAGTCTACAAAAAGAGCTATGCGTTCAATCGGTCTGAGCGCTTCGGTAATCAAGAAGGTTTACGTACCCAAATACATTTACCCTCTTTCGAATATCATTGCGAATTTCATAACCTTTGTAATTTCTCTGCTCGTGCTTGTGTTCTTCATCATCTATTTCTATTTCTTCACAAACACTCAGCCTGTTATCTCAGGTTATGCATTTCTCACTCCCATTCCGATTCTCATTCTTCTGCTGCTTTCAATCGGCGTAGGCATGATTCTTTCCACTCTCGCCGTCTTCTTCAAGGATATCGAATATCTCTATGAGGTTTTCAGTATGCTGCTCTTCTATGCAACTCCGATTTTCTATCACGTTGACCAGCTTAAGCTGCCTGCGGCAGTTTCATTCTGCCTGAAGCTGAATCCTCTTTATTCGATTACCGAAATGTTCCGCTGCTCCGTGCTTTACGGCAGAATGTTCAGCATCAATCATCTGCTCTATTCGCTCGGATTCAGCCTCGTAACCCTTCTTATCGGTTTCTTTGTTTTCTACAAGAAGCAGGATAAATTCATTCTTCACATTTAAGGTGATTATTATGGGTAAACCCGCAATTATCGTTGATAACGTCAGCATCCTTTTCAATATGAACAAGGAAAAGGTTGACAATCTCAAGGAATATTTCATCAAGCTCGTCACACGCAAGCTCCATTATAATGAATTCTGGGCACTCAAGGACGTTTCCTTCACCGTCGAAAAAGGTGAAAGAGTCGGTGTGCTCGGCTTCAACGGAGCAGGTAAATCCACTCTTCTCAAGACCATCGCAGGCGTACTCAAACCCACGAAAGGCAGTGTCACGTCTTACGGTGTTATTGCTCCGATGCTTGAACTCGGAGCAGGCTTCGATATGAACTATTCGGGCAGAGAAAACATCTTTCTCTACGGTGCAACGATGGGCTATTCGAGAAAATTCATTCAGTCCAAATATGACGAAATCGTTGAATTTGCCGAGCTCGGTGAGTTTATAGATTCTCCCGTCAAGAATTATTCTTCGGGTATGCGTGCCCGTCTCGGCTTCGCAATCGCAACTGCAGTTGAACCCGAGATTCTGATTCTCGACGAAGTGCTTTCCGTAGGCGACGCCAAATTCAGAATGAAGAGTGAAGCGAAAATCCGATCGATGTTTGACAAGGGCATAACTGTGCTCTTCGTTTCGCATAATACCAATCAGGTGCTCAACATCTGCAACAAAGCAATTATCCTTGATCGCGGCAGAATCATTGCTCAGGGCGATGCCGCCGAGGTCTGTAAAAAATATAACGAAATGATTAACTCGAAAAAATAAACCGAAAGGATGATTTTTTATGGTTTTTGCAGCAGTATTTGCAGGCGGAATCGGCAGCCGTATGGGTAACTCCGATACCCCGAAACAGTATCTCGAGCTTGGCACCAAGCCCGTAATTATCCACACGGTTGAAAAGTTTTTTATCAATGACCGAATCGATGAGATTCTTGTCCTCTGCCCCAAGGCATGGGTTGCTCATACAAAAGACCTTGTCGAGAAGCACCTCCCTTCAGGCAAAAAGGTAACCGTTATTGCAGGCGGTGCAACAAGAAACGGTACTCTCGAAGCGGCTATCGACTACATCGAAAAGAATTATGAAACCGATGAGCAGACAGTAATTGTCACTCACGATGCCGTCAGACCATTCCTCACCCACAGAATTATCTGCGAAAACGTTGACGCAGCTATCGAATACGGCGCTTGTGACACCGTTATCCCCGCTACTGACACCATCGTTGAAAGTGCCGACGGCAAAATGATAAGCTCAATCCCGGAGAGAAGCAAGATGTTCCAGGGTCAGACTCCTCAGTCTTTCCGCCTCAAAGAGCTTGAAAGAGTTCTTGCCTCCCTCACGGATGATGAAAAGGCAATTCTTACCGATGCCTGCAAAATTTTCTCAATCAAGAACAAGCCCGTCTATATGGTTTCGGGCGAAGTATATAACATCAAGATTACCTACCCCTATGATTTAAAGGTTGCCAAAACCCTTCTGAAAGGTAAGGATTCGGATGATTAATTCAGTTTACAGGCTTGTTGCCCCCGGTCTCATTGACATCGCTTGCACCGAGCCGGATTTAAAAAACAGTGTAATAATGCGACCCGTCTATCTCTCGGTCTGTAAGGCTGACCAGCGATATTATCTCGGCAAGAGAAGCCGTGAAGCACTCAAGGCGAAACTTCCGATGGCTCTTATCCACGAGTGCGTTGCGAAAGTTGTTTTTGACCCGACGGGCAATTTCAAGGCAGGCGAATACGTTGTTCCCGTGCCAAATATGCCCACGGAGGACGACGACGTTATTGCCGAAAATTACCGCCTGAGCAGCCATTTCTGCTCAAGCGGATATGACGGATTCCTTCGCGACTATATCGATATGCCGCCTGACAGACTTGTCAGGGTGCCTGAAGGCATTGACCTCAAGGTTGCATCCTTCAGTGAACTTATCAGCGTTGCGGTGCACGCAGTCAGCAGATTCGAAAAATTCGCTCACTCAAGAAGAGATTCCATCGGCGTATGGGGTGACGGCAACGTCGGTTACATCACCGCCCTCATCATTAAGGCACTCTATCCCGATGCAAAACTTTACGTTTTCGGCACCGTGTGGGAAAAGCTCAATTATTTTGCTTTTGCCGACGGAGTCTATCACGTTGACCACGTACCTGCAGACCTGCGTATCGACCACGCATTCGAATGCGTCGGCGGTGAAGCATCACGCTATGCCGTTGCGCAGATTATCGATATGATAAACCCAGAAGGTTGTGTCGGTCTTATGGGTGTCAGCGAAAGTCCCGTAGGCATCAACACAAGAATGGTGCTCGAGAGAGGTCTCAACCTCTTCGGCTCAAGCAGAAGCGGTGTTGAGGATTTTCAGCGCACAATGGACCTGCTTGAGGAAAACCCGAGAATTGCACAGTATCTTGAGAATCTCATCGCAGGTGTTGTTGAAATCAGAACAATTCCCGACATTCATTCTGCATTTCAGCAGGATATCAGCCGTAATTTCGGCAAAACCGTTCTGAAATGGGATAAATAATATGGACTATAAGATTTCTGTAATCATACCCGCATATAACGGTGAAAAGTTCCTTGCCGAGACTCTCGACTGCGTTCTGAATCAGACTCTCAGAAGTGTTCAGATTGTTATTGTCGATGACGGCTCAACAGATTCAACTCCCGATATTATTGCGGATTATGCAAAAAAACACAGCAATATTCTGGCCATCCGCCAACCGAATTCGGGCGTATCCGCCGCAAGGAACAACGGCATACGCAATGCATCGGGCGAATATCTGCTCTTTCTCGATACGGATGACGTTTTCACTCCCGATTCGTTTGAGCTTATGTGCGATAAGCTTGACAAAACGGGCGCCGATATCGCAATCTGCCGCGTTCAGCGATTTGGCTACGGCGGTGAGGAATTCAATCCGATTGTCGACGAATTCACAAAGGAGGATTCAATCGGATGCTACGACAAGCGTCTGCTCTGGAATTTCCTCGTGAGTAACAAGTGCTACCGCACGAAGTGGCTCATGGAAACGGGTGTTGAATTCCCTGCTCTGCGTTACAGTGAAGACGGTGCGTTCTTTATGCAGGCAGTCTATCACTTCCCGAAGATTACGGGTGTTTACGGTGCGGTTTTCAGATACCGCCGCCATACGCCCGAAGAGGGAAGCTCCGTCACGCAAAGAATCAGCAGTCAGCTTGTCGGTGATTTCTGCAAATCGCTCGACATCGTTTACGAAGCCGCAAAGCTGTCTTTTGAAAAAGACGGTTGCACCTGCACCGACAAAGACGGCTATCTTCAGGAAATTCTCGCAAAGGCTTATACCGCACTTATCAACGAGTTTTACCGTCTGATATGGGCAGCGGATGACGAAACCTGTGCACTGATGAAGGCAAGATATGAATATCTGACTTCCCTGATGACTGCCGAAACTCTCCGCAAATGCTCTCTCAATCACAAGGATATCAAAGCCCTTGTTTTTGACAAAAAAGAAATCAACGAAAAACCGCAGATAACGGTTGTTGCAAAGCACCCGACCAAGGATTTTCTGCAGTCGCTCTATGCACAGTCAATGCCTGTTTTTCAGTTTCTGACCTGTGCGGGTGTTGTCAGAGAAAATCTGACAATTATCTCGGCAAGTAACTTTGAAAATCAGGTAAAAGCAGCAACAAAGGGGCAGACAGTCATCTCCCTTTCGGGCAAAAAACCGATTGACCCCCGTCTGCTTAAGGTTGTTTCGCTCCTCAAAGCGTCTCCGAAATTCGGCATTTTCCCCGATTCGGTCATCGTCTTCGGAGCAAAACTTTTCCTGAAATTATTCCGATAAAACATAAAACGAAAATGAGGAATCGATTTGAAAAAGCTTTTTTATTCGCTCTATGCCTTGTTTTTTAATATCAGCCGCATTTTTCCTTTGAGAAAAAACAGAGTGGCTTTCGTTGCGCCGCATAACGGCGGTGATAACGATTCGCTGTCCGTAATGCGACGATATTTTGAAGATAAGGGCGGATATGACGTTGTGAGCATATCCACGCAGGATCTGAAGCTTGATTTCTCATCAATCGGCTCAATCATAAAATCCTGCCTCAAAGCGGCAGGATTTTTTACTTTCAGAGCATATCTTCTTGCGACCTCGAAATACGTTTTTCTCAACGATAATTTTATGCCGATGTCATTGCTGAAATTCAGCAATGACGCAGTTATAACACAGTTATGGCACGCCGAGGGGGCATTCAAGAAATTCGGTCTTTCAGCGCCCGTAACGGATGACGTGAGAGAAAGAGAAAAGAAATGCTCCGCAAAGCTGACTTACGTTATATGCTCATCAGAATCCGTTGTTCTGTTTTATGCAGAAGCTTTCGGCGTTGAAACCGACAAAATTCTTCCCTTGGGAAGTGCAAGAATCGATTCGCTTCTTGCTCCGACGGATACGGATTCAATCCGACGCAGTTTCGATGAATCCCACCCCGAATGCAAGGGTAAGGAGCTTGTGCTCTACGCACCCACCTTCCGTGACAGTGCGGAAAAGGATGCCGCCCTCGTTGAAAAAATCAATATTGATGCATTCAACCGTGAATTCCCCGATAAACGTCTGCTTGTCAAACTCCATCCGCAGATTCATTCCGCAACGGTGCCCGACGGTGCAACAAACGTCACCGATTGCGATATCGGTATGCTCACGCTCATCTGCAATTGCGTCATAACTGATTATTCCTCGGTCTGTATGGATTTTGCTCTGCTCTCAAAGCCCTGCATATTCTTTGCATTTGACCTCGATGAATATGAGCACGAGCGTTCATTCTATTTCGACTATGAAAGCGGCGTACCGGGACCCGTCGTCAGAGATTCCGTGGCTCTGCTCGAGGCAATAAAAAATCCCCGAAAAAACGAAGAAAAACTCCGTCAGTTCAGGGAATTTCATTTTGATTTTATCGACTGCAATAATGCAGAAAGAATTTATAACTCAGTTACTTCAGCCAACTCATAATAAGAGCCGCAGCTCTCTCGGCTGAATGACCGTCACAAGCACTCATCTGCCCGTTTCTGAATTTTTCAATTCGGTCTGCGGGCGGATTTTCTTTTGCCTTGCGGATTGCAGAAAGCAGATATTCAGCATCCGTCACCATTTCACCGGGCAGGTCATCGGGAAATTTCAGATAGAATCCTCTGTCATATTCCTTATAGTCAGGGCAATAGAATACCGTCGGTACGTCAAGCAGACACGCATCGTAGATGACCGAAGAATAGTCGGTAATCAGCACGTCGCTCACGGCAGTCAGCGCAAGTGTCGAGTCATCCGACAAATCTTTTATATTATTATATTCCTTATTAATAAGGGGATAATTCATAACGGGATGTCGGCGTATGATAAAAATTTCATCATCCGAAAGTTCTCTGCTGAACTCATCCCAGTCAACCTGCGGATCGTAATTTATGCGTTCTCTGTCCTTTTCTCGGAAGGTCGGTGCATAGAGATAAATCTTTTTGCCGATGAATTCGGGGTATTTTTCATAAACCGATGCTTTAAGCTCATCCGCCTTTGTGAAAAGCATATCCGTTCTCGGCAGACCTATCGGCAGACACACGTCCTCACTGATTCCGAAAGCCTGAGCGTAGGCTTTTTTGCAGCTTTCACTTGTTACGGCAACAGCGGAATACTGCGAGTGCGATGCCCTTTCTTCCTTTTCGGTGAGAACGGTTTTCGCATCAAGACCGAATTTTTTAAACGCACCGCAAGCGTGCCATATCTGGAAAAGCTTCTGCTCCTTGCGGAGCTTTGTGAAACGTACGTACCTGACGTAATCATCCGTCACGATAACCCTGCTTGTGAGCAGGTAATAATAGATTTTCGGTTTGATTTTTATTGAGTGCGGGAGCATTTTTGCAAAGATTACCTTCTTGCAACCGAGCGCATCGTAAACCGCCTGAGCATTGTCGAGTAATTTACCGTCTGTTCTGACGGTGAAGAAAAGAACTCTGTTCTGCAAGGGCATCAGTCTGCAGATTGCACACCAGAAATGATTTGAGAAATCCATTATTTTCCGTCGGAGTTTTGGCGGAAACAGTTTTTTGAGCAGCGTTTGCACATTACTCACCTCGCAATAATTTTACTATCATCACTGCACGTTGTCAAATGGTTTTTCATTTAAACCAATTTACAACCCTAAGAATTACGTTGAAAATATTCCGATTATCTGCCGCTAAAAAATTTCAAAAAATTTTTAAAAAAGTGTTGACTTTTCCGCAAAAGCGTGTATAATAATAACCCGTAGCCCACTTGCGAGTTACATTGGGGAATAGTGTAACGGTAGCACGACAGACTCTGACTCTGTTTGTTGGGGTTCGAATCCCTATTCCCCAGCCAAAGAGACATCGGCAATAGTCGGTGTCTTTTATTTTTTTGCTGACTTGTTATTTTTTTTAGGATTCGAATGACGAGCGGCACAGAGCAACAGTCCGGTGGACTGTTGTGACCGCGAGCGACCAAGCGCCCGCAGGCGCGCGAGTCGAATCCCTGTTCCCCAGCCAAAAAGACATCGGCAATAGTCGGTGTCTTTTATTTTTTATCTTTTATCTGTAAATTTTCACACCGACCCCGTATACGGGGTCTTTTTTTATACAATTTTGATGTTTTGTATATATTTTCAAACGGGGATCGGCAAGGCGGTATTGCTTTTTTGTTAAAATTATGTTAAAATTTACTGAATATTGCTTATTAATGTTAAAAGGAGTGAGACTATGAACCGCTCATCCGAAAGCAAATCGGCAGATTCCAAAAACACAGCAATACAGTTTGCCAAAAATTTCTTTATGGGTCTTGTTGTGACGGTGCTTGAAAGCCTTTCACTCAATCCGCTCATAAAAGTTTTCGACGTTACCCCTCTGCCCAATAAATACGTTCTCCTCGTCGCAAACGCCGCAACCGTTATCATCTATTTCTTTGTGCGTTTCTTCGTCAACTATTTCTGGGTTTTCCACAGCAAACGCAGTATCATCCGCATCCTTCCGCTTTTTGCCGTGTTGATTGTTATTTTCACATTCACAACGACAAAGATGATTGAAGGTATGGAATTTCTGTTCAATCTCTCCGCCACGGTTTCAGAAGCCCTCGGCGAAGATAACATAATCACAATTTCAAAACTCACCGCCACCTTTATTATGGGTCTTGTCAATTTTGCAATCTGCAAAAGATTCATTTTCAAGGATGAAGCGGCTGATACTCAAAATCAGTAATAACCGAATCGTATAAAACGGAGGTAATTATTTATGAACAATCTTACAGGTCGTATGGCAGTTGAATTCAGTGTTATGCTCGGCAGAGCTGAACACGCAAAACTTGGTTTCTATGCATCAAGAGCTGTCAAGCAGCAGGAGAGAAATCTCAGAAAGCTGATGAAGAGAAACAAGAATACCGAATACGGCAAGAAATGCAATTTCAAGGATGTAACGTCTGTCAAAAGCTACCAGGATACCGTTCCCTACTCGTGGTATCCCGATTACGCCGACTATATCGACAGAATTGCTTACAAGGGTGAGAAAAATGTTCTCACCAAGAATTTCCCCCTTAACTTTGCCGAATCATCGGGTTCAACAGGCAAATCAAAGCTTGTTCCGATGAGTGCCTGGGCTACGTGGGTTGCCCAGTGCTTCGGATTCAGTGCAACAGTCGGCTGTGCTTACAAATATTTCAAAAGCAAGGGTATGAGAGTTCCTCCACAGAGAGGTCTTCTCACGGTCGAAGTTCTTTATCACAAGCTTCCCTGCAACAGAGGTGCGGCAGGTCTTGCTTCAATTCCCATGAACTACCTCAAACCTCTCACTCCCCTCTTCGTTACTTCGCCCAAAGAAGTTATGTATCCCGAATCACTCAAACCGATGGATATGCACTATATGAAACTCCGTTTCGCACTCCCCAGAACAGACGTGAGCTATATCGGTACTGTTTTCATCACAATGGCAGAATCGATGTTCAAATATCTTGAGGATAACTGGGAAATGCTCTGCGACGATATCGAAAAGGGCACAATCAACGAAAATATCACCTGCGACCCCGAAATCAGAGCAAAGCTTCTCAAGAAATGCAAACCCGATCCCAAGAGAGCCGAGGAACTCAGAGCAGAATTCCGCAAAGGCTTTGACGAGGAAGCAATTGTTCCCAGAATCTGGCCCAAGGTCGGCTGGATGTATGGTATGGGTACGGGTGCACTTGCCTTCTATCAGAAAAAACTCCGCCGTTACATCGGTGAAGAAATCCCCATCCACTACGTAGGCTATGCCGCATCAGAAGGTATGCTCGGTGTTCCGATTGAAGTCAACAGCCCCGACTTCGTTCTGCTTCCCCAGAACGGTTTCTATGAATTCCTTCCCGTTGATGCTCCCGAGGACTCAAGACCTCTCACCATCAGCGAGGTTGAGGTAGGCAAGGAATACGAGCTTATTCTCACCAATATGAGTGGCTTCTACCGTTACCGAATCGAAGACGTTGTCAAGGTTACGGGTTTCTATAAACAGTCACCCGTGGTACAGTTTATGTACAGAAGAAACCAGATTGCCAACATCAGCGGCGAAAAAATCAATCAGAGAGCATTTGACCTTCTCATCAATGACCTCTCAAAGGAAGTCGGTGAAGATTTTGCAGGATACTGCATCTATCCCGACCGTTCAACCTCACCGGGCCATTATATCGTTCTCATCGAGCCCAACAACGAAATTCCTGACAGCGAATGCGCCAGATATGCTGAAATCTTTGAAAAGAATCTCTGCGCAACCAACGTTCTCGTTCCTCCGCTTATCAGAAACGGTGCACTCGGTCACTGTGAGGTGAAGTTCCTGCGTAGAGGCACTTACGAGGATTACCGTGAAAAGGTACTCAGAAAGCAGGGCGCAAACCTCAATCAGGTCAAGCCTGTCAAGGTTATCGACAACGAAGAACGCAAGGAGTATTTCTTCTCCAACGTGCGTGATTCTCTTAAATAATCGGGGTATAAAAAGATGGTAAATGTTATAATTGCAGTTTTATTCTGCATTCTTCCCGCGCCGATAATCTTTCTCAACAACCGCATCAAGATTGTTGAAAAAATCGGTATTGTTCTGATTTGTTACCTGTTAGGTATATTGATAGGCAACATCGGAATCCTGCCCGAAAGCTTCTCGGGTATTCAGTCAACCATTCAGGATGTCAGCGTCTGCCTTGCACTTCCGCTGATACTGTTTTCGCTCGATATCAAAAAAAGCTTCAGAACAACGAAAACAGGTCTCAAGTGTATGGGTCTTGCGATTTTTTCAATTGCTACGGTCGCATTCATTCTTCAGCTTATTTTCCGTGACAATCCCCTTGCACCCCAGCTTGCAGGTCTTGCAATGGGTGTTTATACGGGCGGCACGCCAAACCTCACTTCAATCAAAACAGCCATAGGCGTTGCTGATGAAACCTACCTGATTTTCAACACCTATGATATGGTTATTTCGATTGTCTATATGCTTATCATCCTTTCATCGGGCAAATACGTAATCAAAAAAATATTCCGTCTGAAAGACTTCGAAGGTGACAAAAACATTACCGTTGACGGCGAAGAATGTAAGGAAACCACGTCATACAAGGGTATGTTTGAGCCCAAAACATTCGGCAAACTGATGCTCGCACTCCTTCTTTCGGCGGCAATCGTCGGTGTTTCGTACGTTGCGGGTACATTCGTGAAGGGCTACGAAACTGCGGTCACGATTCTGCTGATTACAACTCTTTCAATTATCTGCTCTCTGTTCAGACCTATCAGAAGCATAAAGATGACAACCAATCTCGGAATGTATATCATCTATATCTTCTGCTTCACTGTTGCTACGATGGCAGATGTCAAAAAGCTTATCCACATAGACACAACAATTATTATTTACGTTGCCGTTGCGATTTACGGCAGTATGATTCTCCATGCACTTCTCAGCAAACTCTTCAGAATCGACTTTGATACAATGATTATCACTTCGGTTTCAGCAATATGTTCGCCACCGTTTGTACCTGCAGTTGCAAACTCTCTCAAGAACAATGCAGCCCTCATTTCAGGTCTCACAACGGGTGTTGTCGGTTATGCCATCGGTAACTACCTTGGTGTCGCCGTACACTGGCTTTTCAGCCGCTTACCATTCTGATATTCAAGGAGGCTTGATTATGAGCAAATATGCACCCGAAACAGGCAGACCTTTTGAGGAAATTCTCAAAGAACTTGACTCTTTCGGAAAAGACGACCCCAATTACAAAGAGGCAAAAACGTGGAGTCTCGTATACTATCTGAACGAAGAATACACTCAGTTTCTTGAAAAAGCATATGCCAGATATTTCTCCGCAAACGGTCTGAATCCCACCGCTTTCAAGAGCCTCAAAAGGCTTGAAAAAGAGGTGCTCCGATTCACGGCAGAGCTTTTCCACGTTGACGAAGAAGCCTGCGGCGTTATGACCTCCTGCGGTACGGAAAGCTGTATGCTTGCGGTCAAGACGTACCGTGATCTCGGGCGTTCAAAAGGCATAAAGAAACCTGAAATGATCATTCCCGAAACCGCTCACGTTGCCTGGGATAAGGGCTCGGAATATTTCGGAGTCAAAATCCGCAGGGCACCGCTTGCAGATGATTTCGGTGTTGACGTTGCGGCGGTTGAGAAAATGATAAACAAGAATACCGTTATGATTCTCGGCTCTGCGCCCGAATATCCTCACGGTATCATCGACCCCATAGAGAAACTCGGTGCACTCGCAAAGAAACATAACATCCCTCTGCACGTTGACTCATGCGTAGGCGGATATATTCTTCCGTTCATCGAAAAAGCAGGTTATGACGTGCCTCTCTGGGATTTCAGAGTTGAGGGTGTCACCTCAATTTCCGCAGACATTCATAAATACGGTTTTGCGGCAAAGGGCGCAAGCTGTATCCTTTACAGAAACGTTGATTATTTCAAGCATCAGGTCTTTGTGCACGAAAGCTGGCCGGGAGGACTTTTCGCCTCTCCCGCATTTCTCGGCACACGTCCCGGCGGCGCATATGCGGCAGCGTGGGCAGCAATTCAGGCAAACGGTATTGAGGGTTACGTTTCTCTCGCAAAGAAAACCGTTGAAGTTTCCGAACGTCTGAAAAAAGGAATCGAAGATATCGGATGCTTCAAGATTATCGGCAACCCCATTGCCAGTCTTTTTGCATACAAATCAACCGATCCCGCAGTCAATGCATTTGCAATCGGTGACGTTATGGAGGAAAAGGGCTGGCATATCGACAGACTTCAGTTTCCCGATGCACTCCACGCAATGGTCACCGCACCGCACGAAAAGGTCGTTGATCAATATCTTGCCGACCTTCGTGAAGCGGTTGAAACCGTCAAGGCTCATCCCGAACTTGCGGATAAGGGTCAGGCAGCAACCTACGGTCTTGTCGCCCATCTCCCCCTGAGAGGAATGGTACGTAAGCAAGTGCTTGACATTTTTGCAAATTCCTATAAGCTCAACGCACAGGAAATCGACCTTTCCGACAGCGACGCAGTAGCTCCGGGCGGCGGCGAAAACGGAACTGAAGAAAAAAAGAGTATCGTTGATAAAATTATCAGTTGGTACGTGAAAAAACAATCAGCAAAAACAAAATAACCCGAAAGACAGCAAAGTGAACTTTCACTGAGCTGTCTTTTTTGCGATAAACCAAACTTTTATTTGACATACAAAATCAAAGTGATATAATCAAAACGTATATACAGGAAAGATAAAAACGAAGGTGAAAACAACTATGGAAAAGCGTTATTCGCTTGATATGACAAGCGCACCTTTCCTCAAAAAAATATTCATATTTGCAATCCCGCTGATCCTGACAGGTCTGCTTCAGCTTGCCTATAACACCGCCGACGTTGTGGTTGTCGGCAGATTTGCCGGCAGTGAAGCCCTCGCCGCCGTCGGCTCAACGGGATCTCTGATAAACCTTTTGCTTAACGTTTTCATCGGCCTTTCTATGGGCTCGGGCGTTATGGTTGCCCGTCATATCGGCGCGAAAGATGAAATGCGAATCCGCAACTGTACTCACACAGCCATGCTTATGAGTATCATCTGCGGCATTTTTATCGGCTTGTTCGGTTTCTTTATGTCAGGAAAAATACTCGTGCTGATGGGTTCCCCAAAAGACGTGCTCCCCCTGGCAACTCTGTATCTCAAGATCTATTTTATGGGTTGCCCCGGCTCTATGGTCTATAATTTCGGCTCGGCAATCGTCAGGGCGACGGGCGACACAAAGAAGCCTCTCTTTGTCCTTGCATCAACCGGTCTTGTCAACGTTGCACTCAATCTGATTCTTGTTATCGTTTTTCATATGGGTGTCAGTGGCGTTGCCATTGCAACGATAACGTCGCAGTATCTTTCTGCCGTTATGATTGTAATCCACCTTACAAAGCTTGACAATGCTTGCAGACTTTCGTTCAGAAAACTGCGCATTCACAAAACAGAGCTGCTGAAAATACTTCGGATAGGTCTGCCTGCAGGCATTCAAAATTCACTTTTCTCGGTATCCAACGTCATCATCCAATCAACCGTCAATTCTTTCGGTTCGGTAGCAATGGCAGGCATTGCGGCAGGCTCGAATTTCGATTCATATATATACACCGCAACCAATGCCATCGCCCAGACAACAATGACTTTCTCATCACAGAATATGGGCGCAGAGAAATATGATAATATGAGCAAAATCTTCCGTTACTGTCTCACGATTGCAACTGCTATCGGTGTTGTAATGGGTTTGGTCGGTACGGTTTTCAGTGAACCGATTGTCAGCTTTTTCTCAACCGACAAAAACGTTATCGCAATCGGAGCACAAAGACTTGCAATGGTAATGCCGTTCTATGTTTTCTGTTCGCTGATGGACGTTGTGGCAGGTCAGTTGAGAGGAATGGGTGAGTCTTTACGCCCGATGATAGTCTCTCTGCTCGGAGCCTGCGGAGTGCGCCTTTTCTGGATATATGCAATTCTGCCACTGAATAAAACGCTGATGTTTCTTTATTGGGCATACCCGATTTCGTGGTTTGTGACGTTTGTCATTCAGTCAACGCTCTATTTATTCGTCAAGAAAAAGATACTTAAACAAAACCAAAAGGCAGGAGTCTGACTCCTGCCTTTGCTGTTTATTCACTTAACAAATATCCCATAACGCAAGAAAAAGATGCTTGCGGCAGCATCTTTTTCTGCATGGGGTTGAATTGAGGAGGGGTATTGCTATACGTACTCCGAGGGTTGCGGCGCCCATCGGGTACAATCAGATAATACCTCGTAAATATTAATTCATTATGAATCCACTTTTAACATATATAAGATATTTTATTAAGATTTGAAAGTCCGAATAATCCGTGTTATCTGCCGATTGCCATTGCGTATTCTTCTCTGAGTTCATCTTTGACAATTCCCTTAAGAAGATTGAGGGAGAGGATTTCGTTGGACTTCATATAATCCTGTGCCATAAAGTCGCCGACTATGATATTGGCCCTGTCAAGCTTCAAGGGGTCGGATGCAATGTCCGAAATTATCTGCGAAAAATACGGTCTTATCATTTTATCGAGGTCATCGGGCCATTTCAGCCAACCGTTTTCTGTGCCCGGGTTTGGAGTAAGCTGCGTCTGGAATCCAAAGAAACTGTCGTCTCTGACCTCATCGAAATATTTGAAAATAACCTTCGAGAACTTCTCGGGACTTAAACCGTAAACATCCGCTGCCCAGGGGTAATCGAAAGGACAGTTCACGCTGAAATCGTATTCCGATTTTCCGTTGATAAGTACGTACTTTTTACCTGCTTTTCTTAAGTCTCCTATGGTGAGATTCGCAATATCCGACACGTCGGTAAGAGCGTATTTTTCGGGGTTAAGATACTTTCTGATAAGACGGTTTGCCTCTGCTGTGTTACTGTTATAGCTGAGTCTGATCGGGCCTATCGCCTGATTCATATAGGTCTGGAGACTGATGATAAAAAACTCATTGCTCTCGTCAAGAATTCTTTTGAGGTCACGGAACATTTCTTCCGCAGGGATGCCCTTCACGAGACCGTGCGCAACGAAAAGTCTGCCCTTTTTATCGGCCTTAATTCTCAGGTCAAACATTCTCAGACCATGCTCATACTGCTCATAAAGTGAGTCCTTCTGACAGCACGCAAATTTGTTCATACGGATTGTCGAAGAATTGTGGGAGCCGGGAGTTGCAATCCTTGTTATCTTTGTATCGTCCTTGATATATGACATCCAGTTCTTATAGAACATATTTTACACCACCTGAAAAATATAGAATTTGAGATAATCCGTTTCAGGAACATTCCATAAAACGGGATGGTCACAGCATTGCTGACGAGCCTCAATCTGCTTGAGCTGAACACCCGCATCGGCAGCGGCATCGTGAAGCATTTTCACAAACAGATCGTTCCTCATAAAGTGGGAGCAGGAGCAGGTTGCGAGGTAGCCGCCTCTGGGCAAGAGCTTCATTGCTCTGTAATTTATTTCCTTGTATCCTCTTTCCGCATTTTTGACGGTTTTACGGCTTTTGGTGAATGCGGGAGGATCAAGAATGATGAAATCATAGGGTTTACCGCCCTGTTTTTCAAGCTCGGGAAGCAAATCAAAAACGTCCGCCGCAAGAAATTCCATTCTGCCGTCAAGGTTGTTGCGGATTGCGTTTTGTCTTGCCATATCTACTGCAGACTCCGAAATATCAACCGCAGTTACTTTTTCCGCACCGCCCATAGCGGCATTGAGAGCAAACGAACCCGTATGCGTGAAGCAGTCAAGCACCTTTTTGCCTTTCGCAATCTTCGAAACGGCAAGTCTGTTATATTTTTGGTCAAGGAAGAAGCCTGTTTTCTGTCCGTTTTCGAAATCGACACCGTAGATAATTCCGTTTTCACAGATTTCGGTGACTGTTGAATCGATATGAGGAATTCCCTCATACCAGCCTTTGTATTCTTCAAGACCTTCAAGCGCTCTTATCGCAACGTCATTTCTCTCATAGACACCGCGGACGTTTTCACCCATATCGGTGAGTGTTTTCACAACGGCTTTGTAGATGATATCCTTTATCTTATCCATACCGTAAGAAAGGACCTGGGTAACGATAATATCGGAAAATCTGTCGACAGTCAGTCCGGGCAGACCGTCTGCTTCACCGAAAACAAGACGGCAACTAGCGAAATCATCGCCCATAACGGTTTTGCGGTATTCGATTGCATACCTGATTCTTCTCTCCCAGAATGCGGATGAGAATTTTTCGTTTGCGTTTGACGAGATAACTCTGACTCTGATTTTACTGTTGAGGCTGAGAAATCCGGTGCCAAGATACGAACCCTTCTGCGAAACAACGTCGACAAGGCAGCCATTTTCAGGCGCACCGAAACTCTCGGTTATTTCAGCATCATATACCCAGGGATGACCTTTTTTGAGCGACGCCTCCGCCTTTTTTGTGACGGTAACTATCGGAAAATTACGTTTGGATTTCATAAAAATAAAAATTCGCCCGGTTTGAAATCGGACACCTTTCACTGCATTATTATTTAAATAATATCACACTGCAAATGCCATTGTCAACCGAAGACGGATGCAAGATTTATTCCGTCAAAACAACAAAATTCACAGCTATCCTCAAATCAGTAAAATTCAGGATGGTAAAATGAAAAAATATACAAAATTATTTCGAATTGACTTAAAAATTTGTAAAATTACCGTAGCATTTTTTTATATTATATGATATAATCTTATAGAATGCATAAATGTGTATTGTTTATGCATTTCTTATCCTAGTTTTTAAAGCAGCTATTAAAATACTACTCAGGAGGAATGGCGAAATGCTTAAGAAAATCAGTAACATCCCCTTCGCCGGCACAGCCGAGCAGGAAGCTCAGCTCAAGGCTCTTATGGCAGGCTGCAAGGGCGACAGAAGCATGCTTATGCATGTTATGCAGGAGGCACAGAACATCTACGGTTATCTGCCCATCGAAGTTCAGAAGATGATTGCAGAGGGTATGGATGTTCCGCTCGAAAAGGTTTACGGCGTTGCAACTTTCTATGCGCTGTTTTCACTTTCCCCCAAGGGCAAATACAACGTTTCGGTTTGCCTCGGTACTGCTTGCTACGTTAAGGGCTCGCAGGAAATCCTCGACAAAATTTGTGAGGTTCTCGGCATTGCTCCCGGCGAATGCACATCCGACCTCAAGTTTTCTGTTGAAGCTTGCCGTTGCATCGGTGCTTGCGGTCTTGCTCCCGTATTCACAATCAACGATGATGTTTACGGCAGAGTTACTCCCGACGAAATTCCTGAAATTCTCGCAAAATATCAGTAATCCCCGATAACGGTCAATAATCTGAAAAACCGAGGGATGTCAAATGACAATTAACAACATCAAAGAATTGCTCGGCGCCCAGGTGCTTTGCGGTAACGAAAACCTGAGCAAAGACGTTCATTCAGCCTGTGGCAGCGATATGATGAGCGACGTTCTGGCTTACGTCAAAGACCAGGCGGTGCTTCTCACGGGGCTTGTCAATGCACAGGTTATCAGAACCGCAGAAATGATGGATATGCTCTGCGTGGTTTTCGTAAGATCAAAGCAGCCTTCAAAGGAAATGCTTGACCTCGCAGAAGAATGCGGCATCGCTGTTATGACTACGCCATTGCGTATGTACGATGCCTGCGGCCTCCTCTACTCCAACGGTCTTACGGGAAACGGTATCCCGAATGTCTGATACATTAACTTTCCATTTCGACGTTGACGGCGAAAACTTTACTTCGGCAGGTCAGGCTTCCGTGCAGGTCAAAAAGAATCTGCGTCAGTTAGGCTTCGACCCCGAAACCATCCGCAGGGTTTCAATCGCCATGTACGAAGGCGAGATAAATATGGTTATCCATGCGGGCGGCGGTACCGCCGATGTTACGGTTGACGACGGCTGCATCGAAATCGTTCTCTCCGATACCGGCCCCGGTATCGCAAACATTGAGCAGGCTATGCAGGAGGGCTTCTCCACCGCACCCGATAATATCCGCACTCTCGGATTCGGTGCCGGTATGGGTCTGCCGAATATGAAAAGATACACCGACTATATGCATATTGATTCGGTTGTCGGCGAGGGCACAACAATAACGATGAAAGTCAATTATTGACCCCGCCGCTGAAAGGATAGTATTTAGATGAATACCTATATCCATTCCGTATCGCTCGATCCGAGTAAATGCACGGGTTGCACAACCTGTATGAAGCATTGCCCCACCGAGGCAATCCGCGTACGCAACGGCTGTGCAGAAATCGATCCCGAGCGATGCATCGATTGCGGTGAATGCATCCGCAATTGTGATAACAGCGCAAAGAAAAGCGTTTGCAACACCTTTGACGAAATCAAGAAGTTCAAGTATAAAATCGCACTCCCCGCCCCCGCACTCTTCGCGCAGTTCGATAACCTTGATAATATCGACTACGTGCTCCAGGGTCTGCTTGATATCGGCTTTGATGATGTTTTCGAGGTATCCAAGGCGGCTGAAATAGTTTCGGCTTACACCAGAATCTATCTTCAGACGGAGGGTATCAAAAAACCCGTTATCAGTACGGCGTGTCCCGTAATAACAAGACTCATCGGTCTGCGATTCCCCTTCCTGAAAGACAACCTTATGCCTCTGCTTCCTCCAATGGAGGTTGCCGCTTCAATGGCAAGAGAGATGACCCTCAGAGCCCATCCCGAGCTTAAAAGCGAGGATATCGGAATCTGCTTCATTTCACCCTGCCCCGCAAAAGCCAGTTATGCAAAAAACGGTTTCGGAAGTTATAAGAGTGAGGTTGATCTTGTCGTTTCAATGAGTGAGGTTTATTTCCTTCTGATCAATGTTATGAACAGAGACAAACCTATCACGCTCAACACTCAGGCAGGCAGAATCGGTCTGAGTTGGGCAATCTGCGGCGGCGAAGGCTCCGCGTTGCTGAATGATAAAATCCTGGCGGCTGACGGCATCAACAACGTCATCTCCGTTCTCGACCAGATCGAAGACGGTAACATCCCGCCCATTGATTTCGTTGAACTCAACGCCTGTCCCGGCGGCTGTGTGGGAGGTGTTCTCACCATCGAAAATCCCTACATAGCAAAAAACAGACTTCACACTTTAAGGCGCTATATGCCGATTTCACTCAATTCCATGCCCGAGAATGAACACTTCATTCCTGAAAAACGCTTCTTCACCGATTATCCCAAGTATCAGCCTCTCAACAGGCTGAGCGATAATATCGGTGAATCGATGAGGCTGATGGCACAGATTCAGCAGGTACGCAAGTCCCTGCCCGGAATTGACTGCGGCTCCTGCGGTGCTCCCACCTGCAGAGCCTTTGCCGAGGATATTGTTCTCGGTCATGCAGACAGAAACGACTGCATCATCGCCTATAAAGACCTCTTCAAAAAGTATCTCGAAAACCGCAGCGGAGGTGATGACAGTGAAGGTCAGTGAAATTGCTTCAACTGAAGGCTTTGGCATTGTTTCTCTCCCTGACGGGGAAAGAGAAATCTGCGGTGTTTATATCGGCGATCTGCTCAGCTGGGTTATGGGCAGAGCAAAAGCTGACGATGCATGGATAACGATAATGTCCAATATCAACATTGTTGCCGTTGCGTCACTTGCCGACGTTGCCTGCATCATTCTCGCCGAAGGTGTTCAGATTGATAAGACAATCACCGAAACCGCACAGGCAAAGGGAATCAATATTCTCACCTGTACGATGCCCGCTTACGAGGCGGCAAAAACATTTTTCGGGAAACTTTGATATGAGAGATTATTATTATGACCTTCATATTCATTCGTGCTTATCCCCTTGCGGCGATGACGATATGACTCCCAACAACATCGCAGGTATGGGAGTCGTTGCAAAGCTCGACATTATGGCTCTCACAGACCATAACACTTGCCGCAACTGTCCCGCATTCTTCAAAGCAGCCAAAGCAAACGGTATTATTCCCGTTGCAGGTATGGAACTGACAACAGCGGAGGATATCCACCTCGTATGCCTCTTTGAAAGGCTGGAGGATGCGCTGAATTTTGATGCTGCCGTAAACGAAAAACGCATACCGTTCAGAAACCGTGTAGATATCTTCGGCGAACAGATAATAATGAACGAAAATGACGAGGTTATCGGAATTGAAGAAAACCTTCTCTCCAACGCAACGCTGATTACCGTTGACGAAGCACCCGCACTTGTCGAAAGCTTCGGAGGAATCTGCTACCCTGCCCACATCGACAGAGAAGCAAACGGAATCGTTGCAACGCTCGGTATCTTCCCCGAATTTCCGTTTTTCTCCTGCGCCGAATACCACGACGGAGATAAGCGGCACGAATATGAAGAAAGATTTGAACTGCTTAAGGCAAAGCCTCACGTTGTTTCATCCGACGCCCACTATCTGTGGGATATCAGCGGCAGACTCAACTGCTTCGCTCTTGAATGCAGTGAAAATCCCGACGATATACGCAAAGCACTTTTTGAAAGGCTGAAAGGCTTATGAAAGAGTTATCGCTGAACGTTCTCGATATCGCTCAGAATTCCGTCAAGGCAAGGGCGAAAAACGTTCTCATAAAGCTTACCGAAACCGACACCCTGCTCACGCTTGAAATCAGGGATGACGGCTGCGGAATGAGTGAGGAAATGGTTGAAAACGTAATCAACCCGTTCTGCACCACCCGAACTACCCGGAAAGTCGGTCTCGGAATACCGCTCCTCAAACTTGCCGCAGAACAGACCGGAGGCTCGGTAAAAATCGAATCCGTCAGTGAACAGGTTGACCCTGCAAACTGCGGAACAACAGTCACGGCGGTATTTCACAAGAATCACCTCGATTTCACTCCGCTTGGTGATATCGTTTCAACCGTTACGGCTCTGATTCAGGGCTCACCCGATATCGAATGGCGGTTTGAACATCACCTTGAAAACGGAAAGGTTGAACTTGACACCAAAGAACTTCGGGAAATTCTCGGAGACGTTCCGCTTGACACTTATGAAGTTATCAAATGGATTGAAGCCTATCTGAACGAAGGCTATGATTCAATATAAACCCGTTTAATATTTAAAGAGAGGATAGATATTATGAAATCATTGGCTGAACTTGCTGCCATCAGAGAAAAAATGAAGGACAAGGTTGTCCTCCGCGAAGGCAGCGGCGACATCAGAGTTGTTGTAGGTATGGCTACCTGCGGCATCGCAGCAGGCGCAAGACCCGTTCTCAACGCTTTCGTTGAAGGCGTAAGCAACGCAGGTCTCGCAGACAAGGTTATGGTTTCGCAGACAGGCTGCATCGGCGTTTGCCAGTTTGAGCCCGTTGTTGAAATCTTTGAAGCAGGCAAAGAAAAGGTTACTTACATCAAGATGACCCCCGAAAAGGCTGCAGAAGTTATTGAGAAGCATCTCAAGGGCGGCGCTCCCGTTTCGGAATACACAATCACCAACGCTATCTCATAATGGAGGTTAAAGTAATATGATTCGTTCTCATGTTTTGATTTGCGGCGGTACCGGCTGTACTTCTTCAGGCAGCAAGGTACTTATGACCACTTTCGAGAAAGAGCTTGAGAAGAACGGTCTTCAGGACGAAGTCAAAATCGTTCAGACAGGTTGCTTCGGTCTCTGCGCTCTCGGTCCCGTTGTTATCATCTACCCCGAAGGCACTTTCTACAGCAGAGTTGAAGAGAAGGACGTTGCTGAAATCGTTTCAGAGCATCTTCTTAAGGGCCGTCTCGTTGACAGACTCGTTTACAAAGATGTTGACGAAGCTATCGTTGAAGAAGCAGGCAAAACCGTTTCTCTTAACGACACCAACTTCTATAAGACTCAGAAGAGAGTTGCTCTGCGTAACTGCGGTCTCATCGACCCCGAAAACATTGACGAATACATCGCAATGGACGGTTATGCAGCACTCGGTAAGGTTCTCACAGAGATGACTCCTCAGCAGGTTATCCAGGAAGTTATTGATTCTGGTCTTCGCGGCAGAGGCGGCGGCGGCTTCCCCACCGGCAGAAAGTGGAGCTTCACTGCAGCTAACTCAGCTGATCAGAAATACGTTGTTTGTAATGCTGACGAAGGTGACCCCGGCGCATTCATGGACCGTTCAGTTCTTGAAGGCGATCCCCATTGCCTTATCGAAGCTATGACAATCTGCGGTTACGCAACAGGCGCAACCGAAGGTTACGTATACGTTCGTGCGGAATACCCCATCGCTGTCAAGCGTCTTCAGATTGCTATCGAACAGGCTAAGGAATACGGTCTTCTCGGCAAAAACATCTTTGATTCAGGTTTTGACTTTGATCTTCATATCCGTCTCGGTGCAGGCGCATTCGTTTGCGGCGAAGAAACTGCTCTTATGACCTCAATCGAAGGTAACAGAGGTGAACCCAGACCCAGACCTCCCTACCCCGCAGTCAAGGGTCTCTTTGGCAAACCCACAACCGAAAACAACGTTGAAACATTTGCAAACATCCCCCAGATCATCCTCAAGGGTGCAAGCTGGTTCGCATCAATGGGTACCGAGAGATCAAAGGGTACAAAGGTATTTGCTCTCGGCGGTAAGATCGAAAACACAGGTCTTGTTGAAATCCCTATGGGTACCACTCTCCGCGAAATCATCTACGATATCGGCGGCGGTATCCCCAACGGCAAGAAGTTCAAGGCTGCTCAGACAGGTGGTCCCTCCGGCGGATGTATCCCTGCAAGCCTTATCGATACAGAGATTGACTACGATAACCTCACAGCTATCGGCTGTATGATGGGTTCAGGCGGTCTCATCGTTATGGACGAAGACAACTGTATGGTTGACATCGCAAAGTTCTTCCTCGATTTCACAATCGACGAATCCTGCGGTAAGTGCTCACCCTGCCGTATCGGTACAAAGCGTATGATGGAAATCCTTGAGAAAATCACCGACGGTAACGGTACTCTCGAAGACCTCGACAAGCTTGAAGAACTTGCATATTACATCAAAGAAAACTCACTCTGCGGTCTCGGTCAGACTGCTCCCAACCCCGTTCTTGCAACTCTCAAGTTCTTCCGCGAAGAATACGTTGCACACGTTGTTGACAAGAAGTGCCCCGCAGGTGTCTGCAAGAGCCTTCTTAACTACGTCATCGATGCCGATAAGTGTAAGGGTTGTACCCTCTGCGCAAGAAAGTGCCCTGCAGGCGCAATCACCGGCTCAGTCAAGAACCCCCACGTTATCGATACAACAAAGTGCATTAAGTGCGGTGCTTGCATTGATTCCTGTAAGTTCGGCGCAATCAGCAAAGCATAATTGAGGAGGCATAATATAATGGAAATGGTAAACATTAAAATAAACAATATGCCCCTGAGCGTTCCCGGTGGCATTTCAATCCTTGAAGCAGCAAGATATGCGGGCATCGAAATCCCCACTCTTTGCTACCTCAAGGAACTCAACGAAATCGGCGCTTGCCGTATCTGCATGGTTGAGGTTAAGGGCGCACGTTCACTTGTTTCCGCCTGCGTATTCCCCGTAAACGAAGGTATGGAAATTTTCACAAACACAGAAAAGGTCAGAAAGAGCCGCAAGACTACTCTTGAACTCATCCTCTCAACTCACAGAAGAGAGTGCCTTTCCTGCGTAAGAAGCGGTAACTGCGAGCTTCAGAAGCTCTGCAAGGATTACGGCGTTGAAGACGAAAAGAAATACGAGGGTGCATATCCCGAATTCCAGTTCGACGCATCTGCTCCCCATATGATCAGAGACAACAGCAAGTGCGTTCTTTGCCGCCGCTGCGTAGCCGCTTGTGACAATCAGGCAATCAGCGTTATCGGTGCAAACGCAAGAGGTTTCGATACTCATATCGGTTCTCCCTTTGAACTTCCCCTCTATGATTACAGCTGCGTATCCTGCGGTCAGTGTATCGTTCACTGCCCCGTTGGTGCTCTCTATGAGAAGGACGACACCGCAAAGGTATTCGATGCTATCAACGATCCCGATAAGTTTGTTGTTGTTAACACAGCACCCTCAATCAGAGTTACTCTCGGTGAAGCTTTCGGCAACGAAATCGGCACAAACGTAACAGGTAAGATGGTTGCTGCTCTCCGCCGTCTCGGTTTCAGCAAGGTATTTGATACCGATTTCTCCGCTGACCTTACAATTCTTGAAGAAGCAAACGAGCTTCTTGACAGAATCAACAACGGCGGTACTCTTCCCCTCATCACATCCTGCTCACCCGGCTGGGTTAAATACTGTGAGCATTATTATCCCGAACAGCTTGCTCACCTTTCAAGCTGCAAGTCACCTCAGCAGATGTTCGGTGCAGTTATCAAGACCTGGTACGCAAAGAAGATGAACCTTGATCCCAAGGATATCGTTGTTGTATCAATTATGCCTTGCACAGCCAAGAAGTTTGAAGCAGGCAGAACAGATCAGTCTGCAAGCGGCTATGCCGACGTTGACTTTGCACTCACAACACGTGAACTCGCAAGAATGATTGAGACTGCAGGTATCTCCTTCAACGCTCTTCCCGACGAAGAATTTGACAATCCCCTCGGTGAAGGCACAGGCGCCGGTGTTATCTTCGGCGCAACAGGCGGTGTTATGGAAGCTGCTCTCAGAACAGCAGTTGAAACCCTCACAGGCGAAGAACTCAAGAATCTTGAATTCACAGAGGTCAGAGGCACTCAGGGTCTCAAGGAAGCAACCTACACAGTTGCCGGTATGGAAGTCAAGGTTTGCGCAGCAAGCGGTCTTGCAAACGCAAAGAAAGTTATGGACGAAATCAAGGCAGGCAAGTCAGAGTATCACTTTGTTGAAATTATGGCATGTCCCGGCGGTTGCGTAAACGGCGGCGGTCAGCCCACTCAGCCCGCATCAGTCCACAACTTTGTTGACCTCAAGGCTATCAGAGGACAGGCTCTCTACGAGGCAGATAAAAATCTTCCCGTCAGAAAGTCACACGAAAGCGAAGCAGTCAAGACTGTCTATGCTGAATACTTTGAGAAGCCCGGCAGCCACATTGCACACGAGGTACTTCATACTCACTACGTTGCAAGAGGTCTCTACGACGATAAGAAATAATCGTCTCATATAAAAAACATTATCCCCGAAGCACCTCGGTGCCTCGGGGATTTTTCTGCATAAAAAAGCGGACTGCCGAAGCAATCCGCTTGAATTTATAAAATATTGATCAGAAATCAACTCTGAGGTCGTAGTAGCAGCACTTGAAGAGCTTTTCCATTTCCTCAACGGAGGGCTGACGGGGATTGGAGCCTGTGCAAGCATCACCGACTGCATTCTTTGCAATTTCGGGAAGTCTCTCAAGGAATACTTCCTCGGGAACAAAGCCCTGCTCTGCAAAATAGCTGTCTGCGCCGTAGTTCTTGATGCACTGAGGAATGTTGAGCTTATCGTTCATAGCTCTGAGATACTGAATGAGGTTTTCAACCTTGTCAGCAACTGTTTCGCCGCCGAGACCGATGAAATCAGCAATCTTTGCATATCTCTTTGCAGCGGATTCAACCTTTGCGTTGAACTCGATAACCTTGGGAAGATACATTGCGTTAGCAGCGCCGTGGATGATGTGAGCACCGAAATCGTCAAATGCAGCACCGGTCTTGTGAGCCATTGAGTGAACGATGCCGAGAAGTGCGTTTGAGAAAGCCATACCTGCGAGGCACTGTGCGTTGTGCATCTTTTCTCTTGCATCGTTGTCGCCGTTGTATGAATCAACGAGATTTTCGTCGATCATTGAAATTGCATGAAGAGCAAGGGGATCTGTGTAATCGCAGTTGCAGGTTGAAACGTAAGCTTCAACAGCGTGAGTCATAGCGTCCATACCTGTGTGAGCAACAAGCTTCTTGGGCATGGTTTCAGCAAGCTCAGAGTCAACGATAGCGATATCGGGAGTGATTTCAAAGTCAGCAAGAGGATACTTGATGCCCTTTTCGTAGTCTGTGATAACCGAGAAAGCTGTAACTTCTGTTGCAGTACCTGATGTTGAGGGAATAGCAACGAAACGAGCCTTCTGGCGAAGTTCGGGGATACCGAAAACTACACACATTTCTTCAAATGTGATTTCGGGATACTCATACTTTATCCACATAGCCTTTGCAGCGTCGATGGGTGAACCGCCGCCCATTGCAACGATCCAGTCGGGCTGAAATTCCTGCATAACAGCAGCGCCCTTCATAACAGTATCAACTGAGGGATCGGGTTCGATGCCTTCAAAAAGCTTAACTTCCATACCTGCTTCTTCAAGATAAGCAACAACCTTATCAAGGAAACCGAATTTCTTCATTGAACCGCCGCCAACGCAAACGATTGCCTTCTTGCCTTTGAGAGTTTTAAGAACCTCAAGCGAACCTTTGCCGTGGTAGAGATCTCTGGGTAATGTGAATCTTGCCATTTCTTATTAACCTCCTGTTGTTCCCTTTTGGGAAACTCATTTTAGCATTATAATTATATCAAAAAAAGTTCATTTGATAAAATATAAAAAAAGTATGGTGCTATAACTCTGATGATATAGCACCATACCCGATTTAAATATCTGAAAGATTTTTTCTTGCTTTGACAACCTCGTCAACAAACATTTTATCCAGATCGGTCAACTTATAACCGTTTCTGTAAACGAGAATATCCTTATAAATTTTGCCGTTGCCCTCACAGTTGAGCTGAACAAGATTGTACTTTTCAAGCAACTCCTTCGGGATAGGCGAAACCCACATAAACGTTGTCGGAACTTTTTCAAGAAGATCAAACTGGCTTCCCCTCTCGAAAACAAAAATATGCTTATCGACCGATTCCGAAAGTTCCGCTCTCTTGACGTCAATCATCGGCAGCGAAGGCACGTACGGATCAGCGTGTGAAATTTCAATGAAATCCGATAAATCCGAGGGTTCAATTTTTTCGCAAAGCGCAAGCGGAGAGTCCTTGGAAACAATCAGTACATACGAAAACTCCGTAATAACTTCGTGAGTCAGCTTTTTCTCCTTGAACATCGAAACGAAATACTTTTCGAACGCTGCCTGATAACGGATAATTCCGAGATTATAATCCTCTTTGATGATGTTGTTTATTGTGCGCATCGAGTTCGTTTCTTTGTAAAAAATATCCGCAGGCTGTTCCGTGCTGATATTTTTCGAAAACTCCGTGAATGCCTGAGCAATATAACTGGCTCTGGGTACGCTGACAGAAAACCTCTGCTTGGGCTTTTTACCGTTCTGATAAATCGCCTCAACCTCTTCGACCTGAGAAATGATTCTCTTTGCGTATCGCAGGAATTCCTCTCCCTCAGGTGTGACGGTGATACCCTTACTTGTGCGCTTGAATATGGTTATGCCGAGAATCTCCTCAAGTTCCTTGACAGCTCTGCTCAGGTTGGGCTGAGCCATATACAGATTTTCCGCAGCCTTGCTGATTGATTTTGTTCTTGCAATCTCAACTGCATATTTCAGGTGAACAATATTCATACTACCCCACCTTAATTATATGTTGGAATACTGATTATTCTTGATGATTCTGTATGCCTTTATCAGTTCTTCAATGCCATCATCAAGAGAATACCGGGGTCTCCAACCAAGAGCTTCAAGCTTTTCGTTGGAAACGATATAATTGCGCTTATCGGGATCTTCGCCGACGGGAGCCTCGATATAGACAAACTTCGGCAGGTGGATTTTGATTTTTTCGCAAAGCTCGATTTTTGAGAGATTCGAATCCGAAAGACCGCAGTTATGAGTGCCACCCTCCATTTTTTCGAAATTCTCAATTGCAAACCAGAATGCATTTGCAGCATCCCTGACGTGCAGATAGTTTCTCTTGAAGCTGCCCTCAAAGATAACAATTGTTCTGTCAAAAACCGCTCTGTAAACGAAATCGTTGACAAGCAAATCCGTTCTCATTCTCGGGGAAGCACCGAAAAGGGTCGCAAATCTGAATGCAGTTGTACCGCTTTCACTGAGCACTGCCGCTTCAGCCTCAACCTTGCTTTTGCCGTAAATTGAAATCGGCTTTATAGGGGAATTTTCGGTGCAGAAATTTTCGCCCTCGCCGAGACCGTATCCGCTGTTTGTGCAGGGAAAAATAATTCTCTGCCCCTTCTCTCTCAGACGAAGAATCATTTTGATTGCGTCGAGATTGATTGAGTATGCCGAACAGGATTCTTTATCGCAGATAGGGAATCCCGCCAAAGCGGCAAGAGGAATGATATAGTCCTTGCCTTTCATCGCCTCCCTGACCGCATTTTCGTTGCGGGAATCAGCGTTTAAGATATCAAAATTCGGGTTTGAACAACATTCGAGCAAGGAGCTCTGGTTAAACATAAAGTTATCGAGCACGGTAACCTTGCATCCCTTTGAAAGAAGAAGAGGCACAAGAACAGAACCGATGTAGCCTGCACCGCCCGTAACAAGAATATTAAGCATTTCGTCACTTCCATATAATTAATTACATTATATTTTATCACTTTGTTCAGCTTTAGTCAATGACAGGCAGAATTTTTTGCCGTGTTTGACTTTGCACAGCTCAGGTGTTATAATTAATAAGTTGATTAATTGATACGGGAAGGAGTATTGCGGTGAAAAACATTTATTTTGTTCAGGCGAACAACGTTTACGGCAACGAGCGTCGATCTGTATATATCCCCTACGCTTCGGGATGCATCGCCGCCTATGCCTTCGATGATAAAAAAATCAGTGAAGTCTGCAAACTCGCGGGCTTCGTCTATACACATATGCCGATTGCAGATGCAGTTGAATTTTTGCATGACCCGTTTGTCGTTGCTTTTTCTTGTTCCGTCTGGAATTACGAGTACAACAAGTCACTCGCAAAGGCAATCAAAAGAAAGCACCCTGACTGCAAAATAATCTTTGGCGGCCACAACGTACTGCGTGATTTCGGCACTTTTGAGGAATGTCCCGAGGTCGATTATCTGATCTACCGTGAGGGCGAAGAGGCATTCAAAGCGTTGCTTCTCTGCCTTATTGAAAAAACCTCCCCCGAAAACGTTGAAAATATTGCATATAAAAAAGATGGCAAATATATCAAAACCGCTGAAAAGGATTTCTGCCTGAGCGAATATCCTTCGCCCTATCTGACGGGAATTTTTGATTCCATTACCGACGGCAAAACAAATTTCTCCGCCATACTCGAAACAAACAGAGGGTGTCCCTTCAAATGCGCATTCTGTGACTGGGGTACGCTCGGGAGCAGAATCCGTCCTTTCCCGATGGAAAGAATCAGGGCTGAAATCGACTGGATTGCTTCGCACGGCATAGAATACGTTTACTGTGCCGACGGCAACTTCGGTATTCTTGACCGTGATGAAGAAATTGCGGAATATATTATTTCTTCCAAGAAAAAAACAGGCTTTCCGAAGAATTTCCGTGTCTGCTTCACAAAAAACAGAACGGATTTCGTCAAGAAGATATGCACACGGTTCAACGAATACGGTCTCGACAAGGCACAGACGCTCTCCTTCCAGAGCCTTGATCCGACGGTGCTTGAAAATATCGGCAGAAAGAATATCTCCCTCGACCATTTCAGGGAACTGATGAATGAATACAGCCGTTGCGGCATCTCAACCTCCTCCGAGCTTATTCTCGGTCTTGCGGGTGAAACGAAAGAAAGCTTCTCAAAGGGCATCTGTAATCTGCTCGAATACGGTCAGCACAAAGCAATTCAGGTATACACCTGTGATTTGCTGCCGAATTCAGAGATGGGGGCACCCGAATATGTTAAAAAATTCGGCATTGAAACCGTCAGGGCACCGTTCATGCAGGCGCATTGCAGTGCCCTAGAAAAGCACGAAGTTCAGGAATACAATACCGCTGTCATAAAAACCGATACTCTTCCGACGGAAGCCTGGATTGAATGCGTTGCCTTTGCCTGTCTGATTCAGGCATTCCATAACATCGGCTTCTTCAGAACGGTTGCTCTGTGGCTGAGAAACGAGTGCGGCAAAAGTTATTTTGATATTTATTCTGCAACTGAGCATTTTTCAAAACAGAATCCGAACTCGGCAAACGGCAGTGTCTACCGACTGATCACCGACTTTGCAACGGGTATGTCTCAGGGCAGAAACGGCTGGGCTGTCCCTTGCGAAGGTCTCGGTGATATATGCTGGCAGTTTGACGAAATATATTTTATGAAGGCTCTTGAAAACGCAGACAGCATTTTTGATGAGCTTGAAGTAATTTTTTCATCCGAATCGGAAAAAGCCGATGAAATTCACGCGGTTTTTGATTATCAGCGACGCATTCTAAAACGCACTGCTCAGAGCGGAATCAGAATCGAATCGGATTATGATTTCTATAACTACTGCAAACGCATCTACGAGGGCAGATACGCTCCCCTTGAAAAGAAAAAAACAATCCTGACCGTCAGCGGCACCGTCCCTTGCGACACACTCCTTGACTATGCCTGCTCCGTCGTATGGTATGGCAGAAATCAGGCGGCGGCGCTCTGGGCCTCGGATTGTTATTCACCTGAAATCCTTTCATAAAAAGCGACAGACCTGCAAGGATAACCCCTGCAGGTCTGTTTTATTTTTTCAATATATCCTCTTTCGACATAAATCTGACGTGCAACGCAGTGCGGAGATATTGCGGAATCTGTGCAAAGGAATTGCTCGATTTACCCTCCTTACGGGAATAGCAATCCGTGGGCAGCTCTTTAAATTTATAACCGAGTCGCAACGGTTTGAGCACCATTTCAAGAAAAATCGGGAAGTTTGTTTCCTCAAATTCGATTGACTGCAGAATATGTGTCGGAATTATCTGATACGGAATCGTAAAATCCGTCAGGTCGCTCGCATAAAGCACTGAAAGAAACTTCTGTGCACAGCTGTTAAGCAACTTTCTGAACTTATTATAACCGTAGAATTTGTTTCCGCCAAGCCATCTTGACGCCGAAAATATCGTTTCAGGCTCTTTCTTTGCGTTCTCAATCATAACGGGAATCAGACTCAGATCAAGTGCCATATCGGAATCGACAGTTATTACGTGCGAACCGTTTGCCTTATCGAAAGCCTCGGTAAGGAAACCGAGTTTCTCCCGCTTCTGCAGAAACGTTATGACCTCAACTCCCTCTGTTTCGGCTTCAATTTGTTTTATTGTTCCGAGACATTCAGGGGTTGCCCTGTCAGGATATCCGATGATAATCTGCGCTATATCCGACTTTTCACAGTTTGCAAGTATATAATCAATCGTGCCTTGCAAAGAGCTTGTTTCGGTTACGGCTCCCGTTACTATTGAAACTCCTTTAAATCCATTCATATCAATCATTTCCCTGATCAGATATATTCGGTTTTTATTCCGGGATTGATTGTTATTCCGTTCACGCCAAACCAGACCGCTTCAAGAGCATAATCCTTCCAGTTCGTTTGATGTTTCTCATTGTCGACCCTGATCCGGATTTTTCTGTTTTCAAGGGGTTTATAAGTACCTGAAAGAATACTATTGAAATAACCGTCCCAATCATAATTGAACTCACTGGCAAAATGATTTTTGAAGGGAAGCTTGAGCATTGTTTTCTGGAATTTGATGAGTTCTTCAATCATATCATCTTCAACCCCGAGATATCTCATTGATTTTTTGATTTCCCAATAAAATTCATCAAGACGGATAATTGTCATAAGATGAGCGACTTTTTTAGTCTGCCAGGTGACGTCACCGAAAACAGGGTGAGACCAGAGTTCAATCGGTTTCTCCTGAGAAATAGCTTTATAGTAGCTGTAAAGATAGTCATATGCCGGACGAAGAACAGAATCGGGGTTCTTCTTCGCATAACGGATAACCATATTATAGATATCTTCATACGAAAGTCCTTTTTCATAATGAAGATATATTGCGATATATTTCAGAATTCCGTGATGATGAAGCGATTCTTCCATACAGGTAAAAACATTGCAGGCAATCCAGTCTTCGGTGCTGAGCGAATTTGAGCCGATGACATAGATTGTTTTTTCCCTGACCTCCTCATCAACCGCACTGTGAGCAAGCAAAACATCAATCTCCGCCGTTCGGATCCCGTGTTTCTTCATATATTCAGGCTGAGCCATCGGTGAATTGGGCAGAAGTTCGCAGTTATAGACGGTAATCAGTCTGTGCTGACCCGCCTCAAGAAGCTTGCCAATGCCTCTGCAGAAGCTTTCATAAGTTTCTCCGGGCAAACCTGCAATAATTTCAGAATAAGTTGTGATGCCCGCCTCGGTATAAAGCTTGAGCAGTTCGCTGAATTTCTCCATGCTCATATTCTTTCTGCCGATGTTTTCAAGCACAGTCGGATCAAGACTCTGGAAAGAAAGGGTTGCTCCCTCTTTGCTCAGGCCGTATTTTTCAAGCTTCGTGCTGATTTCAAACACTCTCTGAGGGTTGTTCATTGCATAGTTTATGCGGAGTCTTTCGGGGTAACCTGTTTTTTCTCTTTTCTCAATCAGATAATCAACGATTTCCAGGTCTCTTTCAGCGGCGCCGAAATTAGAATCCGCACCCCAGATGAATTTGACGCCGTGCTCACTCATCCAGTCGATTTCCGCAAGAACTCTTTCAGTCGGGAAGAATCTGATTTTCGAACTGTTGCAGCCCCAATCACAATATGCACATCTTCTCGGACAGCCTCTTGAAGTTTCGATAATCGCATCAAGCTGCATATCGGGATTCTCTTCAAAAATACTGTCAAACCAACCGTTAAGATAAGGCGACGGGTAATCGAGTCGGCAAAGGATTTCTGTTTCGGTCTTTTTGTTTTCAGTCGCATTGACTCTGTATGAAATATTTGATATTGATGAAAAATCCTTTTCGTCCTTGCAGAATTCAAGCAGAAGCGCCTTGAACGCCTCTTCACCCTCACCGTGAACCAGATAATCGATGAAAGGATATTTCTCAAGGAACGAATTATCGGGAGGTACGTTGTGACCGCCGAAAATGATTATGCAATCCGGATAAGCCTTCTTCACCTTTTCAGCAAGAACAAGGTTATACTGGGTATTCCAGATATAGTTTGAGAATCCGATAACAGCGGGATTTTCAAGGCTCTGCACAGCCTCGTCGGTTATTTCTCTTGTGAAAATAAATCTTTTGAAACAATATTCATTTTTTATTTTTTCATCTTCAAAAGCACATGCGGCGAGAAGAGCGACCGCATACGGAAGATATGCAGCCTTGAAGCCTCTGCCCACATAGGTATTTGAAGCTTGTACAAGATACAAATTCCTCATTGTTTTCTCCTTTTTCCCCAACGCACATAATGCAGACATTTCGTGCGCTTTGTCTGTTTTATATTAAAACATTTTTCTCACAAAGAATCAATAGTCTTCACTGATTTTGCACATAAAGAATTATAATTGTTCAGTTTTATCTTTTGTGTTCAATGCAGATATGTTCTCTTGAATTCGTGCAGATTGTTGCACTTCTCCTTTTACCAAACCAGATGATTTCACGGGCATATTCCGCCCAATCGGAAATCTTCTTTTCAAGAGTTATTGTAAGATGAGTATTAACCTTTTTGAGCGGCTGATAGTTATCATCGTAAATATTCTGGAAATAAGTGTAAAAATCATAATCCGTTTCTATTTCAACAACCTCGGTACGAGGCAGACGAAGTACGGATTTCTGATATTTCAGCATTTCGTCAAAAACACATTTTTCAATGCCGAGATTTTCAACAAAACCTTTGATTTCCCTCCAGAAGACGTCTCTGTTATAAATCAGGTCAAGGAAAATACCCTCTTCAAAATACCATCCGACCTTGCTGAAGATATCCTTCTGATAGCACCAATCCGAAACCTCGGTGTTCTCGGTTTTCCAACGGATTTCTTCAAAAAGTTTATAGATATATTTTGTTTCGTCGCTGAAAATATAATCGAGCAGACGGTTATAGAAATCATAATAACTGATGCCGAGTTCATATCTCGCATATATTGCAAAACAGCGGAGCAGACCGAGATGGTGGAAGCTTTGCAAACAAACCGAAAACATATTCGCCTTGACCCACATTTCCTTGGTCATATCCTTTGTTTCAACTACTACGTCATAGTATTCCTGCACTCCGTTAAAATCAGCGGGGTAGTGTATTCCGTGAAGCGGCTGACGTTCCCAACGGATTTTATATTTATCAACCATTTCCCTACTTGCGATCGGTGCATTGCAATAGACCTGACAGGTATAAACCGTCATTGAGTTATGCTGACCGTTTTCAAGAAGACGGCAGAGACCTTTGCAGAAACTGTCATATGATTCACCCGGCAAACCGAGAATAAGCTCCGTATAAGTCGGAATTTTTTCCTCCGCATATTTTGCGGTCAGACCCGAATAATGTTCAAGAGTCAGATTCTTTCTGCCGATATTTTCAAGTGTCTGCTCATCAAGTGACTGATAAGCAAGGGTAACGCCTTTGTCGATACCGCTGTGGTTAAGTATTTTTCCGATTTCAAAAACAGTTTCGTCACTGTTTTTGGCATAGCAGGGCTTGAACACCTGAGGATATCCGTTTCTGCGATTGACCTCAAGAATATATTCTGCGGTTTCGATATCTCTTTCTTCTATGCCGAAATTGGCATCGGCGCAATAGCAATAGGGAATTTTATGCTCCGATATCCAATCAATATCACGCTTTACTCTCTCCATAGGGAAGAGTCTGATTTTTTTGGTGAAACACCAATCACAGAATGCACATCCGTAAGGGCAGCCTCTGTTTGTTTCGAGCGTCGCATGGAAAGTTATATCGGGATATTTTTCAAGAATACCGTCAAATACTCCCGCCGAATAGGGCGAGGGATAATCGGATATATCGTAGATTTTCTTTTTCTCAGTGGTAACAATGCCATCGTTATTCCTGAAAGAAATATCGGGAATTGCCGATATTTCTCCGTCACCGTCAAGCGCCTTAAGGAGCATCGCAAACGGCTCTTCGCCCTCGGAGTGCATCAGCACGTCAATAAACGGATGCTTTTCAAGAAGCGAGGTATCATCGGGCACATTATGACCACCGAAAACAATAACGCATCCGGGATATTTTTGCTTGACCATCTCTGCAAGTTTCAGGTTGTACTCCATATTCCAGACATAACAAGAGAAACCCACAACCGCAGGATCCTCAATCATTGCGAACGATTCCTCAACCTTATGACGCACGCAGAGGATCTCTGCAAGGTCGTATCTGCTGCTGACTTTCTCATCGCTCCATGAATATGCAGCAAGGCAGCCGGCAGCATAAGGCAGATATGCAATCGTTTTGCTGTAGGTTACGTTAACCTGAACGAGATATACCTTCTTATTGTCCATTTTCTGAACTTCTCCGTTTCAAAATCGCTTGTTTAAAATGAGTAACGGTACCCTCTTTTCTGCTGAACCAGGCGGTGATTCTTGCGAATCTTTCCCAGGAATCATACCTCTGCGCATCAAGATAAACCGTATTTTTTTCTTTTTTCAGCACTGCTTTGTCGCCGTCAATACACTTCTCAAAATATGAAATAAAATCATAATCGGAAACAAATAACGTTTCCTCCGAGAAAGGCTGTCTGATAATACTTTTCTGAAAATGCATCAACGCCTCAAAAATATCGGCATCTATACCGAAACCAAGCAGAAACTCACGCACTTCGGCATAAAAGATTTCCGCATCATAGGTGAAGCTGAGGAAAATATATTCCTCAAGCAACCAGAGCACTTTGCCGAACCTGTCATCGCAGACCGTCGGAGTACCCGTTTCCGAAAGAACGGCATCAAGCTGTTTTTCGATAACTGCAATCGTTCTGCCCGCAACAGTTTCGGTTTTATTATAAAAATTATCTATGAACGAGCAATAGAAATTCTTGTATGTGCTGAGCCCTTCATTATAAAGATAAAGAGCAAAGAACTCAAGAATACCCATATGATGACAAGCCTGAACAACTGCAGAAAAGATATTCATCTTTTTCCAGTCATCGGTTGTCATTGAATAAGTAGACGTAACAATCGAGGATTCCTCAAGGATTTCCTCAACGTCGTCAGCCTCTCTGTGCGGCTGATTGAGAGGAATATGCGAAATACCGATTTTATATTTTTCAACGTAGTCTTTCTGACCCATAATTGCGCAGGGAAGCCACTCACAGTTGTGGATATAAATTGCATTATGCTGACCGAGCTCAAGAAGCTTATCGACTGAATCAACAAGACTGTCCTTGGTTTCACCCGGCAGACCAAGGATAAGCTCAGTATAGGTCGCAACGCCCGCTTCATTATATAATCGCATCAGTTCCGAGAAAAATTCCGTGCTGATATTCTGTCTGCCGATATTTTTCAGCACCTCATCATTCATTGACTGAAACGAAAGCGTAATTCCCTTACTCAGACCGTTCTTTTCGAGCTTCATTCCGATATCGAACACGTTTTTGCTGCTGTTTTTTTCGTATGACGTCTGAAATTTGACGGGATAGCCCGTTTTCTTTTTGGCTTCAACTATTTTATCGGTAATTTCCGAATCTCTGCTGAACATACCGAAATTTGAATCTCCGCCGCCGAGACCGTAAATCTTATGAGAGCTTATCCAATCAATATCGCCATAAACTCTTTCAAGCGGAAACTTGCGTATTTTTGATTTCATACTGCTCCAGTCACAGTACGCACAGGAATTCGGGCAGCCTCTTGACGTCTCGATAAGCGCCATAAACTCCTTATCGGGATTTTCGGCAAGAATCGTGTCAAAATATCCGCCCGTATAGGGTGACGGAAAATCGCACTCGGTTGAAATCATCTCCGGGTTTGTGAGGATTCCGTCTTTCGTTCTCATTGAGATACCCGGAATTTCAGAGGCATCCTCAAGACCGATGAGCGCACGCAGAAGACTGCGGAATATCACTTCGCCTTCACCGTGAAGCAGATAATCGATATAGGGGCATTCCTCAAGCATACCGCCGCCGGGAGCTACGTGATGACCGCCGAAAATAACGGTGCATTCCGGATACTTTTCTTTTATTCTTCTTGCAACTTCCTTGTTGAAATTGCAGTTCCATATATAAGTCGAAAACGCGACAACACTCGGGTTATCGATTTTTTCAAGTATGCGGTCAACACTCTCACGAAGAAAGAAAATTCTTTCAAGGGAATAGTTTTCCGCAACGGCACTGTCTGCAAAAGCATAGGCTGAAATCTGTCCCGCCGTATAGGGGATATGCGCAGCTTTACCGTATGAATAATTTACCTGAAGAAAATAAATCTTCCGTTTCAACAAAATTCACTGACCTTTCGGGATTTGCTTTATCGGATTGTTATCCGATGTTGTAAAGGGTTGCACCTTTACGCCTGCCGTACCATACGGTTTCTTTGGCAAAGCTCGGCCAATCCTCATATTTTTTTGCCGCTCTGAAATCATATCTTGTCAGACTCTTTTCAGGCGGAGCAGCATTATCCTTGCCCGCATTTCTGAAATACGTCACAAAGTCATAGCCGCATTCGAAATTCTTTCCTTCCTCAAACGGACGCTTGATTGCATTAAGCTGGAAGACAAGAAGCTCATCATAGAGAGAATCGCCCTTGAACATCGGCTTAACAAATCGGTCAATCAGTTTGCCGAATTCATCAAAATTATAGAGAAATTCAAGGTAGAGACCCTCCTCGAAAAACCACGTCACATTGCCGAAAACGGGGTTGGAATGATTCCATTCGCCCTCAAGGGAGCCATCAAGCTTTCTCTTGATTTCTCTGAATAGTTCACCCGTCATCCCCTCATCTGCAAGGCAGAACTCAAGGAGCGACGTATAGAAATCATAGTAATCGATACCGAGTTCATAATATGCATAGATTGCAAAATATCTCAGCAGACCAAGACTGTGGAAACACTGCAGACAAATCGAAAACAGGTTTGCATAAACCCAGCCCTCACGCGAAAGCGTACTCGTTGAGCGCACCAGATATGAATATTCGGGTATCATATCCTTCTTGCCGCTTGCGGAATGAATATGGTTGAATTTCACCTTCATCGGCTCAATTTCAAATTTTTTCATATAGTCAGGGTTACACATCGGAGCATTCGGCAGCAATTCACAATAATAAACGCTGATTGAATTGTGCTGACCCGCACGCAGAAGCTTACAAATGCCCTGACAAAAACTTTCCGCCGTTTCGCCCGGCAGGCCGAGAATCAGCTCGGAATACGTGGGGATATTCGCCTGAGTATAACTTGTCATCAGGTCGGAGAAATGCTCCATTGTGAGATTTTTACGGTTGATATTTTTCAATGCCTCATCGCAGAGGGTCTGATAAGCCATCGTTGCGCCCTTATCAATGCCTCTTGAGTTGAGAATTTTTGATATCTGAAAAACTCTTTCCGCACTGTTTTTTTCGTAGCAGGGACGGAACACCTTCGGAAATCCCGTTGCCTTGTTCAATTCAACAATATATTCGGCAATCTCGATATCACGGTCAAACATACCGAAATTTGCGTCCGCACAGAAACAATATTCAATCTGATGAGACGATAGCCATTCGAGTTCGCCCTTCACCTTCTCCATCGGGAAAAGCCTCAGCTTTTTGTGGTTACTCCAGTCACAGTATGAGCAGTTATAGGGGCAGCCTCGGTTGGTTTCGATGATAGTGTCAAACATAGTGTCGGGATTTTTTTCGATTATCGAATCGAAAACACCCGTCAGATACGGTGACGGATAATTTTCCACCGATTCGGGGCAGTGCGGAGCGGTCAGAATCTTGCTGCCGTCGGTATCACGGAATGCAATTCCGCAACAATCGCTGAGGTCTGTGCCGTCTTTAAGTGCTGTAAGCAGATTTGCCGTAACCTCCTCGCCTTCCCCAAGAGTGAGGATATCTATATATTCGTTTTCAAGGAACTCCATTCTGTCCGAAACACTGTGACCGCCGAAAACAATGATGCACTCAGGATATTTTGCCTTGACGGCTTTTGCGAGTGCCTTATTGAATTCAACGTTCCAGACATAGGTTGAAAACGCAGCTAAACAAGGAGATTCCATACCGTCAACGATTTTATCAATATCATCACGACGGAAAATAATCTCCCTGAAATCATATTCTTCTGCAAGTTCAGGTCTGCTCTTGCAATATGCAACAATAGTACCCGTTGCATAGGGCAGATAAACGGATTTATCGAACGCAAACCCTACCTGAATGAAATAAACGTTTTTCAAAGCTTTAACACCTGCTCCAAATCTGAAAAGTCCTTGAGACTTTTGTAATATGCCGATGCAATATCGGCAGCATCAGGCTCGTCCGAGCCGACGAGGATGTTATGTTTTATACCTGCGTTTATACCCGCAAGCAAATCACTGTGTCGGTTGCCGACAGTGAATGAATTTTCCGTATCAATTTCAATACCGATCTGTGAAAAATCGGCAATCGCTCCGAGAATCATCCCCGCTTCGGGTTTGCGGCACTGACAACTGCATCTGTATTCCTCAATAACCGCCTGAGGATGATGGGGGCAGTAATAATATCCGTCAAGAACAACGGAATGCTTTTCGCAAAGCAGAGAATCGATATGTCTGTGGAGAATATCGACGTCAACAGGCTTATAAAGATTCTTCGCAATCCCCGCCTGATTAGTAATAACCGTTACAAGGTATCCGTTTTTCTTCAGATACGCAACAGCTTCATCCGCACCGTCAATAAAACGGAAATCACCGACACGGTAAAGGTGATGAGTATCCACGTTAAGTGTGCCGTCTCTGTCGAGAAAAACAGCACGTCTTTTTCTTTTTGATTTCAGCATCTCCGCCTCGGAATCGGCTCTTGCGAACTCTTCAGGGATACCGATATCAATAAAATATGCATCACTTTCAAACACCCTTACGGGCAGAATGAGAGTTTCAAGCACCTGCTTTTCAAATGAGAATTTTTCCGTATCAATAAAATCAAGTGCATTTTTATTTATAAAATAAATACCGCCGTTAATGAGCCCCGCACCCGACGCTCCTTTTTCACAGAAGCCCGTGAGCATACCGTTTTCAATCTGAAGAAAACCTGAACGCTCAACGTTATTTATCGTTTTTGCCGCCAGAGTAATCGGATAACCCGACTCTCTGTGGATTTTCTGCATTTCAAAAAGGTCAACGTCATAGAAGGTGTCGCCGTTGATAACAACCGCATACTCCTCTCTGCACATTCCGAGAGCCTTGCGGATTGCTCCGCCCGTACCGAGAGGCGTATCCTCCCTGCAGTAATCAACAACCATTCCTCTGTGCCTGTTGCCGATTGTATTCTCGATTTTTTCAGCCATATAACCCGTTGAGATTACAGCTCTGTGAACACCGTTGACATAAAGATAATCGAGAATATAGTGCAGAAACGGTCTGCCTCCGACAGGTGCAAGCGGCTTTGGCAAATCACTCACACAACCGCTCAGCCTTGTACCGAATCCACCCGCAAGAATAATAGCTTCCATTATCCGTTATCCTCCGCAATGATGTCCTTCGTGCCGTCGGGAAGTTCCACTCCCCTGTCATAAAACGCAACGAGAACGGAATCCTCTTCGTAATCGAAGGTGTGAACAACCATCGGCTCTATGATGAACATATCACCTTTGACAAAACGGAAAGTCTCTTTTCTGTCGCCGAGCTTTGCCTCAACCCTGAAAGCCCCTTCAACAACGTAGAAGCCCTCCCTGTTGAGAGCGTGATAATGTCTGCCCCGCTCGACTCCCGCCCTGGAGGTCACGACGTTAATCTGTCTGTATCCCTCCCTGACAAGCTGAACGAGACTGCCTCTTTCGTCTTCAAAAACAAAGTCGGGTCTGAGAATCTTAATCATATACGCACCGTCAGTCTTTACAAATAATCTGTGTACCGTCGTTTTCAAATCGGAAACTTACTTCATACATATCCGAAAGTGCCGAGCGTACACTTGAATGATATTCCTCGGGTACATAGAACAGAAGACATCCGCCTCCGCCCGCTCCGAGAAGTTTGCCGCCCAAAGCACCTGCATCCACCGCCATCTTATAGCGGGAATCTATATAATCCGACGAAATTCTGCTGTTGATACTCCTCTTGAGAAGCCACGTTTCATTGAGCAATCTTCCGAAACTGTCGAGCGAAGCGGAGGGATCAACAAGTATTTTCTCGGCAATTTCCACCATTTTGAGCATCTCGAGAAGCTCTGCGGTTTTTCCGTACATTGCCGCCTTTGTTGTTTTCTGAATTTCAAACGAAAATCTCGAAAGTCCCGTAAAAAACATCAGCAGATTATTATTGAGCTTCTGCTTTCTTTCTTCCGAGATATCAACGGGAGAAACGGTATACCCGTTTTCGCTGAAATCAATTCTGTTAAAGCCGCCGAAAGCCGCGGCAATCTGATCCTGAACACCGCCATCCTCCGCACAGAGAGTGCGTTCGAGATAAATAGCATCATCGGCAAGCTCTCTCTTTGTTTTGGTTATACCCTGCATTGTGTAAAGTGCATTAAGCATACCGACAGAAAAAGAACTGCTCGTACCGAGACCCGTTTTTGAGGGTAGGTCGGCATCGTAATTAAGTGCAATTCTTTCAAGTCCAAGCCACTTCATCGCGTTGCGGATTGCGGGATGCCTGATTTCATCGACCGAATTAACCTTTTCAATCTGTGCATAGGAAAGTACGGTTTTGAAATCAAAAACATCGGGAATCTCCCTGACGTTGACGTGGCAGTATTTATCAAAGGTTGTCGAAATAACCGCCCCGCCGTATTCGCGGTAAAACTCAGGGAAATCCGTACCGCCGCCGAAAAACGACATTCTGACGGGAGTTTTGGAAATAATCATTCAACCACCTGAATTCTTCTGTACATCTTTTTCTTGTTACAGATTGAACTGAGTTGCGGAAGAGAAAATTTTGCTTACGGAAACAAATTCCATTGTAAACGAAACAAACCAGACAAGTGAAACAACAGCCACAGCGGGATATTTCTTCACGAATTCGCCAAGTGAATTAATCGCGATAACAACACTCTTGTCACCCTTAACTTCAAGCGCAAGAAGAACCGCAAGAGGAATAAGATTGAAGCCTGCAATACCGCCCTTACCGACACACATCGCCGATGCGAAAACGGATAACACATACGGAATTACAAGCAAAGCAATGATAGCTCCCTTTTCCTTGCCCGAGGTTTTCTTTTCGCTGTAATCGGATTTATGCTTTATCACGCTGACGATAACAAAAATCACAATCGCAACAACGGGAAGCGATGCAACAACCGCTTCCGACAGTTTTGAAAACATTTTATATAAAACCATACCGTCGGTCAATTTGGCAAAGCTGACAGTGTGACACTCATTGCCGCCGTAAACACTGAACATACCGGCAATTTTCATTGAAATTCTTGCATGATCATCAATCAGCGAAACAATCGCAACCGAAACCGCTGCCGAAGCTGCTGCACTGATAAACGCTGTAACTTTTTCATCCCAAAGCATAATGAGTGTAACGGCTATGCCAAGAAAAACATAGCTGAATATTGCACAGGGCATCAGAAACGAGACCAACGCCGCCGAAACAACCGACACCACCGCAATAACTGATTTTTTGCTGACCGAAAAACATACTGTCATCCACGCAACCGTAATAACAGAGGCAAGTACGTGGAATGCACTGCTGATTGTTGTAACAAAAAACGGATCGGCAACAAGCAGAATCACAAGTATCTTTGAGCCGAGTTTTTCCGACGCCTTCGTAACCATCACAGAAAACAGCACTGAAAGTATAAGTGCACCGATTGCGCTCAACAATTCGCTCACACCGAACGAAAATGCTGCATGTTCACCGACGCCGAAAAGTTTTTCATAAAACGGCAGTGTAAGTACCGTTTTCATAAACAGAAGTGCCGCAACGGCAATTTGTTCAGCCCTTACCGGGCATTTTGAATTTATCTTCATGATATCCCTCATTTTTTGGGTATTTGATTAAATGAACATTCCGTTCATAAAAATTGCAAAATAGATTACGATACAAGCTGCCACAACAGTATGCGATTTGCAGTAATCTCTGACTCTGCCGATAACCGTCATAACAGATTCATTCTTGGTTGCAACAAAATAGAGGATGAGACACGCCTGAACAACGTAGCTGTAGAAGAAAAATCTTGATCCCCATCCTAAAAATATCGGGCAAATTAACGTTACCATTGTTGCAGGGCAAAGGAAGAAAACAAATTTCTCGAACACATTGCTTTCAACCTTTATAACCTTCACCCAGAAAGCCGTCAGAAGAGCAAGCAATGGAACAGAAAAAGTAATTCCGTTGCTCAGAAGTATCGCACCGTGGTTTCCATTAATCACCAAATCTTCAAACATGGCTTTTACCAGAGCAAAATCTTTCTTTTCAAAATATTCAACAAGCTGCACATTCACCAATGTTTCAATTTTTGAAGGCATCAGAGGCTCACTGTATCGTCTGAAATAAAAATCAAGCAATTCATATTCATCCGCGAATCCGAGTCTGGAACTTGAACTGACGGAATAAAGCCCAAGCGCAATCATACCGACATATGCAATTGCACATATGATAACGTTCTTTTTTGATGCTCCGCTTTCAACACATTTCTGAAGCAGGATTATCGAAATAAGAAACATCGCACCAAGAAGGAACACGGGATTTACAAGCGTTGCAATAAAGCAGAAAACGGGTGCAAGCCAGATTCCGACTTTGAATTGCGAAAAATAGACTGCAAAAAGAGCGAACGCCCAAAAGAATTTATCAACTCTCATCTCTGTGAAAAAACTTCTGAAAGTAAACGGAGCTATACAGAGAATTGCAACAAAAATCGCCGCCAACTGAAAAGCATCGCGGTCATCTCTCGTTTTGTCGAGTGCACTGCCGAAACAAAGAGTCGCCGCAATGAGCAGAAGCACCGAACCGATATTAGTTACCAGCATAATGATATCCGGTGTCAGAGTCGGCACAAACCAACTGATAACCTCACCGATGAAGCCCTTCGAGTTAAAACCGTGGTCGTAAGTAAAAAGATATTGTAATTCATAATACCCTCTTGAAAGCTCGACCTTATCCGCAGCTATGATATAAATCAAATATGCTGCAAGCACCGTAAACGGTGCAAGATAGCAGAAAAGCTTCGAACGGAAAAAGCTTTCTTTATTCAGGGTTAAGTTGCTTTGATTGTTTTTCAAAAAACAAGCACCTCCGAAATGTGTTATGACAAACTCAGAAAAGAGCCTTCTTCCACTTATATTATCGTTTTATTATATCAAAAGTAATGCTAAAAGTCCATAGCTTTTATAAAATATATATATAATAAGTAATGCCTCTCCCGAAGAAGAGGCATAATATTCGGACTTTGCCGCAAACTCAATCAATACATCGTTTTTGAAAGCACAAAACAAACCCACAGCGCAACAACAAAAAGAGCCTCTGCAGGAATTGCAAGTTTGGTATACGGGCATTTCCAGCCTTTGTCAACACAAAGAAAAATTGTTCTCGTGACAAATACGGTTGTTGAGAAAAACAGACCGCCGACAAGCGAATAGACCAGTGTGCCGAGTGCGATTGTGAGATAAAGAAGAAAAGCTCCGAGTGCAAACGAAATGCCGCCGTAATAGACTCTGATTTCAGTTTTGCCCGCATTGTCAACCGGCTTGATTGAAAAGCTTTCGGCGTTTTTCAGAGGACTGGTCACAAACACGATTGCCATACCGAAAAAGTAGAGAACCAGACCGATAACCGCAACGCTTGCAGGAATATTGACTGCGAAAATTTCTTTTAATGCTTCCATATTTTACCTCCGAAAGTTTTTGTCATAATAATTATAGCATAAACTCTGTAAATAGTCCACAAAAAACGTAATATTAAATATTGAAATCCGAAAACTGCTGTGATATAATCGTGTCATGGAAAAATTAACTAACGCTCAGATTCTTGAACAAATCAAGGGCGGACTCATCGTTTCCTGTCAGGCATTATCAACAGAGCCATTATATGACAGCTATATTATGAGCAAAATGGCTTATGCCGCATCCCTCGGCGGTGCCGTGGGCATCAGGGCAAATACCGTTGTTGATATTCTTGCCATCAGAGAAAGAGTCAGCCTGCCGATAATCGGCATCATCAAAGAAGAATACCCCGACAGCGATGTTTACATCACCCCCACAATGAAAGAGGTTGATGCACTCGTCGAAATCGGCTGCGAAATCATCGCAGTCGATGCCACAAACCGCACCCGTCCGGGCGGAATTTCATTTGAAGAATTCTTTAAGGAAGTACGTGCGAAATATCCTGACCAGCTCTTTATGGCAGACACAAGCTGCTTTGAAGAGGGAAAACTTGCGCTCGAGCTCGGTTTCGACCTTCTCGGCACAACGATGAGCGGCTATACGCCCTATACCAAAGGCACACCTCTGCCCGATTTCACTCTTATGAGAAGATATAAGGAAGAACTCGGTGCAACGGTAATTGCAGAAGGCGGTATCTGGGTGCCCGAGCAGCTCGTTGAATCCTTTGCAAACGGTGCTCACGCTGCAGTTGTCGGCACAGCCATCACAAGACCGATGGATATCACCAAGCGTTTCGTAAAAGCGCTGGAGGAAAGCAAATGAGAATCCTCGTTTTTGACATCGGCGGCACGGAGATAAAATATGCTCTGTGTGATGAAAATTTCACTCTGACCGATAAAAAATCCGTGCCCACCAACGCTCACGAAGGCGGCAAAAGGATCATTGAAAGAGTTGTCGAAATCGCAAAAACCTTTGACGGTTTTGACCGCATCGGCATTTCAACCGCGGGTCAGGTCGACAGTGAAAAGGGTATGATTGTCTATGCAACGGACAGCATCCCCGGCTATACGGGTACACAGATAAAACAGCTTGTCGAAAGCGAACTCGGCGTGCCCTGTGCAGTTGAAAACGACGTCAACTCCGCGGCGCTCGGCGAAGCTCATTTCGGAGCAGCAAAGGGTGAAAGCAATTTCATCTGTCTGACTTACGGTACGGGCATCGGCGGTGCAATTTTCATTGACGGCAAACTTTTCAAGGGATGCGGATACTCTGCAGGTGAATTCGGCCATTTCATTACTCACGCAAACGGCAAAAACTGTACTTGCGGCGGTAACGGTTGCTACGAAGCCTATGCATCGTCAGGTGCGCTTGTCAGAGCGGTTATCGAAAAAACAGGCAAAAACCTTAACGGCAGAGAAATATTTGCTGAATTTGACAATCCGACAATCCGAGACATAATCGACGGATGGATTGACGAAATCGTCGTCGGTCTCAAAAGTCTCGTTTATATCTTCAACCCCTCTCTGATAGTTGCGGGCGGCGGAATTATGAACGAACAGTATATCACCGATGAAATCAACAAGCGTCTTAAGACTCAGCTTATGCAGAGTTTCCGATGCATCGAGGTCAAAAAAGCAAAAATGGGCAACGATGCCAACCTTCTCGGTGCGGCATATGTTGCGACAAAAGAATAAAACCAAAGCGGACTGCTGTCACAACCCGTCAGCAATCCGCTTTTCTTTATTTTATTCTGCCAACGATTCTTCCGTCTTCCGAAACCAACACCGCATAATCTCCGCTCTCGGTGATAAACCATACTTTTTGCACCGTTCTTCCGTCAGTGAAATCCGACATTTCCTGTCTGAAATCAAGTATAATTTCATTCGCATAATGCTCGTCTCCGTGAAAACTGTCAAAGGCAATCATCAGATTCTCGTCAGAGGCAACGGCTGCATCCCACGATTGAGGAAAATAATACTCTGCGGTCTTTTCCTCCCCCTCTTTCCAGACAGAAAGAATTTCGCATTGGACTGTCACAACCGCAACAAAATCACCCTTATCCGTTTCAAAAAAATATCTTTTGCAGGACTTTCCGCCGATATCGCCAAGCTGAAGAACCTTGTGATTCTTGACAATTGCCCCCTCGAAGCTTTTGCTCATCTTCCTGTAAGCCGTTCGGAGCATAGCGCTTTCATTGTCCGTAGGCATAAGCGGCACAGAACAAAGTTCTGTCGCCGAATCACTTGCCGACGGTTTGGTTTGCGACGGTGACTCCGTTGAGGAGGGCGACTCCGTTATGTTCGCCTTTTCACACCCAAAAAGCAAAAGCGCCACAAAAATAACAATAATAATGCAGATGATTTTCTTCATATCAACCGCCCCTTTCATCATTTATTCGCTCCAAAAGAAAAAAGCACTCCCGCAGAAGTGCTTTTGAAAATTATTTCGTTTTCAGTTCAACCAGAATAATCTCGGGACGGTTATTGAATCTGACGGGCATAATGCTGTTACCGACACCTCTGCTGACAATCATTTCTGTTTCCTTGCAGTTATAAATCCCTGAATCATATTTCGGAAACAATCCCTGATTCGGCACGTAAAGTCCTCCGACAAACGGCAGACGGAACTGTCCTCCGTGAGCGTGACCGCTGAGAACAAGAGCGATGTTATGATTTGCATAAACATCGATAAGCTCCGGTCGGTGAGCAAGAAGAATGCTGAAGCCGTCGAGACTCTCATCCAGTGCACAAAGCTCCGACTCGGCAATTTCAGCGTATTTGTCCGAAACCAAAACCGCTTTACCGCTCGGATCATCAAAACCCGCAAGAATAATGGAATTCTCTCCCCTCTCAAGCCTTACACTTCTGCCGTCAAGCACAGTAACTCCCGCCGCTTCAAGACCTTTGCGAAGCTCGGGATATTCCGCAATTCTTGACTCGTGATTCCCCGTCACAAAGTAACAAGGAGCAATCTCCGCAAGACTTTCGGCAGTGCGCAACGCACTGTCGATATCCGTTCTGCGTGAATCGATAATATCACCCGTTATTGCAATGATATCAGGTTTTGAGTCCCTTACTGTTGCAAGAAGATTGCAGTTATCCTTACCGAATTCCGCATTGTGCAAATCGGAAATATGAGCTATTCTGAATCCGTCAAATAATGACGGAAGTCCGTCGCATTGTATCTTCATCTGCGTCAGACCAACGGTTTTGTTCGACCATACCATCCACGCTCCGAAGACTGCCACTGCGACTCCGATTATCCATTTTTTCATAAATCAATCCCGCTTATCTCGTTATTTCGTTCAGACCGGCCGAAAGCACGGTATCCTCCCCCGCAAAACGGAACGTGGCTTTAACGCCTTCGGGAACGCAAACCCTGAATTTCACCTTGTCTGAAACCTTTTCATATTTAACCGCAATATCTCCGGCGGCAACTCTGATACTGCCGTTCATCCAGCCGAAACGGTCAACCGCCTGAGGGGCAATCACAACAGAGGCATAACCGACGGAATCCTCCGTTTGTCTGATACCAAGCAGATATTCAAAGATGTAGGCAACGGTTGAACCGAACATAGGATGGCTGTGCGAACGACTGCGGTTGCTGTCCCAGTATTCATGGAAGGTGGTTGCACCGTTTCTTCGCCAGTGCTCATAACCCTGATCGCCGTTATTGGTCATAAGTGCAACGGCAAGATCGCAGTCTCCCCTCTCAAAAAGCACTCTCGTGACGATATCGGTCGCAAAAATCCCCGTATCGTAGAATCCGAGCTTTTTATAATAATTGACCATATTGTTATAGGTCTCTTCATTGCCGAGGCCGATATCAACCGCAAAGGAGTTTGCGCCCTGAACATTCATCACGAAATTATCGTCGAAGGTGTTGAAGTATGCGGCGGTAATAACACCCTTACGGTAGTTGATTTTCTCATCGTATTCGGCAATATCCTCATGACGTCCGATGATCTGAGCAATTCTGCGCATCGTAGCAAGAGACTTGACCATAAAATAGGTGTTGACCATCGGTGCGGGAAGAAACACCTGCTGATTATGTGAGGTTATGTCTCTGTCGGGATAGAGTATATTGGGGCCGCACCAGTCACCCAGACACCATTCACCCTTCTTGTCGCTTGTGACCAGACCGTAATCCGAATGTGCTTCGAGATAATCAATATAGCGGCGCATATTGGAATAATATTTTATAAGGATTTCCTTGTCGCCGTAATGCTTGTAGAGTTGATACGGCACTTCGACTACCGCACATCCCCATCCGCCCGGACCGCCGCCGCTTCTGATATAAGGTGCGGTATACTGAATATGACCGCTGAGCACATCCTGCGAATCAGCGATATCCTGCATCCATTTTTCATAAAAATTCCGTGCATCGAAGGCGGTCAGCACAGCATTGCAGGTCACCTGACCGTCTCCCGTATAGCCTCTCCTTTCAAGATGCGGACAGTCTGACGGATGACCCGTATGCATATTGCACAGCATCGTATGAAGGAAGGTTTTATATGTCCAGTTGAGTGTTTCGTTATCACATTCAAATGTAGAGGTTACGGGCACATCGGCATGAATAACTTTGACATATTCGGGCACTGCATTACCGATAACTTCAAAATACCTGAAGCCAAACCACGTAAATTCAGGTTGGGCATAAGTTTCCTCGCCGTCGGAAATGAACGTGAATTGCTGACCGTGAGTGTGAGTCGGATCAAGACCTCCGTCGGAAGCAAGTTCTTCAGCAAGGTTAACGGTAATTCTTTCACCGTTTTCTGCAGTAACTTTAAGAAACGGATAACCGGTTGTATTCTCTCCGCAATCATATATAACACCTGTCTGACTTGTGCCGACCCGTTCAACGGAAAGCTTCTTGATAAGTGCATCCTTCGGGCAATCCGTTGTGCAGTATTCGGTATCGGGTCCCTCTGTTTCAACCGCATAATCCCACGAAGAATCATCAAAATCAAGTGCCAAAACGTTACCGTATCCACTGCAGTCCTGATGTTCAAACATCGTGAAATCGTAATCAACAACGTAACCGTCAGCGATGCGGCAAGTCTCGTCAGACACAAAATAATCAGCGTTATCGCCAGTCTTTGCATTGATGCAATAAATCGCCTTCGGCAAACCGAAAACCCTGTCACGGAAGGTATACCAACCGCCGCCGAAATGAATGGCGATACTGTTTTTGCCATTTCTGACAAACGGAGTAATATCGAACTGTGCAACGTAAATTCTGTGACCTGAAATCACTTCGTCAACAGGATCGCACGTACCCTCAAAATCGGATGAAAGGGGCAGAAAAGTATCGGGATTGATGCATTCACCGTTGATATAGCATTTGAAAAATCCGAGACCGAGAATACTGACAGACACGTCCGTCGGATCGGCAAGGTCGAAATATCCTCTGAGAACGGAAAAAGATTTCTCGGTGCAACCTTCTGCACAGATCCATTTTGCATTGTGAAAAAAATGTTCTTTCTTCATTTTTCAATCTCCCTTCAAACCGTGTTATTGCCTATAGATGAATTATACCATATCTTCAGGATTTATCAATCGGTATCTGAAGAAAAGCAAAAAATCCGCCCCCTTGCCGATTGGAATTAAGTTCGGATTTCTCCGATGCGGTATGATTGACAATAACGGATTTGCTGAAACACTTTGCTTAAATATTTCAGATTATACAGTCAATACGTTTTTGCGTTGAAATTCACAACAACTCGTTGACATTGCAAAAGGAAGAATGTATTATAGATATATAAAAATACAGAAGATGATTTTATGTGGACAACATTTATGGCATATATTGCAGCGATAACCGTTTTCTTTTCATCGCTTTTTGCGTTTCTCTCGAGGATGGCAGTGTGGAGAATAACGGTTACACCTATAAAAATTTACAATACGGTCATCACGAAAGGCAGGTGGACAAGATGACAATGATGAGAACAACAACTCGGAGAGCCGTTTTGTCCGTTTGCGATTGATGTAAAATATCTTTCTGAACTTACGGGCATCTCCGTGTTTCTCGGAGGTGTTTTTAATTTTAACGAGGATTCATTTATGAAAATTGCAGTTTTGGGATATGCAGGCAGCGGTAAAACATATCTGTCCGATTATATATCCAAAAAGAAAAATATTCCTGTTCTTCATCTTGATGAGATTAAGTGGGACAAGGAATGGAAACCGATTGACAATTCACTTGTATTACCGCAGGTTTCGGAGTTTATGAAGAATGATGAATGGATAATCGACGGCTACTACGATTATCTGTTTTATAACGAGCGACTTGAAGATGCAGATTTGATAGTTTTACTTCTTCTGCCTCGTCTGACCTGCTTTTACCGTGCTGTCAAGAGAACAAAATCACGCAAGGAAGACGGCTACAAAAATGATTTGAATCGGTGGTTTATAAAGTTTACGTTATTCGGATGCAGAAACAAAGAAAGAAGACAGACCTATGCCGGTATCGCAAAGAAATATAATGATAAAACCGTTGTGCTTAAATCACAACGGCAGGTTGATAAATTCTTGAAAAGCATTTAAGGTGAGAGTTATGAAGAACGGGTTAAAACAAATCAGCTTCAAAAAAATGAACAACGAGGAATTCAAAGTATATTCAAAATGGTCAGCAAAAGCTTATGCCGACCACCTGATAAAATCGGGCGATGAAAAATTCAGATTCAAAGCATTGAGAGCAGCGAAAAGCGAGTTTCGTGACGTATTCCCCGACGGTGCAGATTCTGCCGATAACTATCTTTACATCGTTATGAATGAAAAAAACGAGAAAATCGGTGTTATCGGTTATCAGAAAAGTCCGTTTGAAGAAAATGCCGCATTTGTAACAGAGAACGTTATCAAAGAGGAATACAGGGGCAAAGGTTACGGAAAAAGTGCGTTTATAATGATTCAGGAAGATGCCCGTAAAAAAGGTTTTTCAAAAATGGTTCTTAACGTTTTCAAGCATACTCCCGTTTCATACGCGATGTATGATAAAAACGGATTTAAAGTAATTGAAGACCACGGCGGAAGTGCGATAATGGAGAAAAACTTTGTTGAGGAATAACAATGAAAAAAGTTCCAGTAACAGGTTGCCCCGGCATCGGCAAAACAACCTTTGCGTAAAAGCTTAACAAGGAGAAAAACGATGAACTTGCAAAACATATTTGACAACGAAACATTTTTCAGTGGCTACAAAGCTCTGCGTGACAGCGATTGCAACGCCAACGATCTGATTGAGCAACCTGCAATGCGTAAACTCCTGCCCGATCTGAACGGCAAATCCGTTCTTGATCTGGGTTGCGGTTACGGTCACAACTGCATTGATTTTGTGGGCAGAGGTGCGGCAAGGGTTGTCGGCATTGATATATCCGAAAAGATGCTTGCCGTTGCCAAAGAAGAATCCGCACACAGCAAAATTGAATACCATAATATGAGTATGACGGACATTTCAAAGCTTGACGAAAAGTTCGATTTCATTTACAGCTCACTTGCTTTTCATTATGTTAAA
>JAFVVQ010000060.1 GCA_017502085.1 Clostridia bacterium
AGCATATTTTCTATCGCTTTTTCGCATTCTTTGAGCTGAGCCTGCATTGCGGGAATTGTTGTATCTTCCTGCTCTTGCATTTTCAGAAGCGCATCCGCTATCCTCTCAATTTCCTCATCTTTTAAAACTCTGGCTACAGTCTGGAGAACCACAACCTTTTCAATCCAATCCTTTTTGATTGCTTTTCTTGTGCAACCGAGATGTCTTTTTGCGCCGCCGCATTTGTAATAATAATGCTTAACTTTTCTCGTTCCGCTTGTTCCTGATTCGCCTGCCATAATTCTGCCGCAGGTTCCGCAGAACAATTTCGTTGTGAGTAAGTATTCGTCTTCTGCCTTTTTATGAGCAGGAGCTCTTTTGTTTTTTGCCATTCTTTCCTGAACTCTCTCAAACATATCTTCGTCAATGATTGCAGGTATGCCGTCGGGAGTAACCACATCACGGTATCTGTACTCGCCGATATATTTTCTGTTTGTGAGAATGACACTTACTCCGTTGACTTTGAATATTTTACCGTTGCGGGTTTTGAGTCCTCTTGAATTAAGTTCATCGCAGATTTCTTTGATTGATTCTCCGTTGTCATACCGTGTGAAAATCTCGATCGGTATCGCCGCTGTTATCGGGTCAATCAAAATATTCTGCTCATTGTCGGAACAATATCCGAGCGGAAGTGTTCCTCCGTTGGTTTTGCATTTGAGAGCGTTTTCAGTTTGCCCTCTTTGAATTTTCTCCGAAAGCTCTGCCGAATAATATTCCGCATAACCTTCGAGGATTGATTCGAGAATGATACCTTCTGGACCGTCGGAAATATTTTCTTTGACTGACATAACCCTGACACCGTTCTTTTTGAGAATGTGTTTGTAGTGTGTACTATCATAACGGTCTCTCGAAAATCTGTCGAGCTTCCAGACGAGTACAACATCAAACAATCTCTTTTCGCTGTCGGCAATCATTCTCTGAAAATCGGGTCTGTCATCGGTACGGGCAGAGAGTGCTCTGTCAACATAGCTGCCGAGAATGATTATTCCGTTTCGCTCGGCATATTCCGTACATTCACGAATCTGACCGTCAATTGATTCTTCACGCTGACTGTCTGAAGAATATCGTGCGTAGATAACTGCTTTCAATCATCTGTCACCCCCTCAGAACTCAGAAGTTTTAGAAGAGTTGCCTTTAGTTGATGGTTTGCTCTGGAGTTGGGGTCAAAGCACATTTCAACAAACTTTTCCATTTCGGGGCTGTACTTTGGCTTGTGCTCATAAAGTCTGCCTTGCGGATTATCCGTTCTGCCGTAGATATAGTCAAGAGAAACATCGTAGTAATCTGCAAGCTTAACCATGTTTTCGGGTGACGGTGTTGCCGAGCCGTTTTCATATCGGTTGATGCTCGACTGCTTCATTCCCGAAATCTGAGCAAGTTTGTTCTGAGAAAGACCCACACTTTCACGGAGCGCTTTCAGCCTTTTGCTGATGATTTCCATCGTTTCACCTCCCATATTATATTGTGTAACCATTGTAGCACAAATAAATATAGTTGTCAACTACATTTTTGCATAAGAGTCAAAAAGGGTTTATTCAAAAAAATTCTCCTCCGACGGATTATCCGCCGAAGGATTTAAAAATCTTTTTCAAATTCTTTTGTAATTTTGTTACTTCATAGCCTTGTGATTCATAAAACTTATGAGCATTTACTCGCTCCGCACCTGAGCAAAGCCTGATTCCGACTGCACCGTTTTCCTTTGCCCAGATTTCAGCTTGTTTCAGCAAAGCAGAACCAATACCGTTTCGTTTGTAATCGTTATCAACAGCCAACCCCAAACAGTTTTTGAAATTATCGGCATAGATTACATCGTAATTTACAAGATGAATGTAGCCGACAACTTTGTTTTCGGTTTCAGCCACAAAGATAACTTGTGTTTCATCATTCAGTACCGCCTCGATTTTACGTTTTTGCTTTTCAAAATCATATTCGTAACCAAGACTTGTTTTGTTGATATAGTAAATATCTTCCGCATCGGAGATTACGGCTTTTCTGACAATAAAATTTATATTCAAATTCGATCACCACCATTTTTAACGATGAATTAAAACACCTTTCATAAACTGTGTTTCATTATGTGTTTCATATACTATCCTTTTTTCTTCGTCTGTGCATCCAATCAATATTTTGATTTCAGAATCTTTTTTTACTAGGTCAACAATACACATTATTGCATCAACCTTTTTCTCGCCACTTCCTACCCACACATCTATTCCTGCACCGTCCATAGAGGTTGTATCTTTCAAATATCCATAATCAACCCGATAAATGAAATCAGGATACTTGGGATGTGCAGTTCCTTTTGGTCTGTCAATCACAATTTCTGAATTGCTCACCAATTCGTCTAATGCGTTCCAAAATTCGATATTATATTGCATATTATCAATCCCTTGCAAATTCATTTGTCTATCTCTTTTTCTTGGATAACAGTATGTAGCAGTTTCCCATTTATCCCTTCTTCAAATCCTCATAAGCTTCAATAAACATTTAACTTTTTAATTCTATTTTCATAAGAGCTTTTCCAATTCAACAAGTAATTTTGCTTTCATATCTTCCAATTCATCAGGAGAAGGTTTGTTATCTTCAGCCCACATTATTTCTTTTGGTAACCACCAAACGGGGCCTTTGCCTTTGTTTCCATAATCCAACAAATCACCGGATTTTCTCGGGAAGATGTGCCAATGTAAATGAATATCACCATTGCCAAGACATTCGTAGTTTATCTTTTCGGCACCGAAAGCATTTTTAACAGCTTCAGCAACAATAGTCATTTCAAGTAAATATTTTGTCCTGAAATCAATATCCAAATCAAAAAGCTCTACAACATGCTGTTTGCAAATGAATAATGAGTATCCGTAAAAATGATGATTCCAACCTAAGATAACATATCCGGTTTCAAGTTCTTTTACAAACCACGGATTTTTACCTTTTTTAATTTGCTCAATAACATTACACATATCACATTTTTCTTTATTAAAAGGGTTGAATTTGAATTTCATTATTTTACCTCCAATAAAGCAGCTTTTATATCTTCCAACATCTCTTCGTGCTGTTTGCAAAACAGTTTCGGAGTGTCGTTTATGGGGAAATATCTAAGTTCAAGAGTTTCATTGTTATCGCAATAAAGTTCACCGCCGATAACTGAAAGTTCGTATGCAATACAAACACTCTGATAT
>JAFVVQ010000061.1 GCA_017502085.1 Clostridia bacterium
AGGTGATAGAAGTCATAGCTTTGCATAATCATATAATTGAATTCAAGGAAGCTAAGACCCTTCTCCATTCTCTGCTTGTAGCATTCGGCGCGAAGCATATTGTTAACGGAGAAGCAGGTACCAACTTCACGGAGAACCTCAACATAATTAAGGTCAAGAAGCCAGTCAGCGTTGTTAATCATCATAGCCTTGCCTTCGCCGAATTCAATGAAACGGCTCATCTGCTTTTTGAAGCATTCAACGTTATGCTCGATTGTTTCCTTTGTCATAACCTGACGAAGGTCGCTTCTGCCCGAGGGGTCGCCGATCATACCTGTGCCGCCGCCGAGAAGAGCGATGGGCTTGTTGCCTGCCATCTGGAGTCTCTTCATAAGGCAGAGAGCCATAAAGTGACCAACGTGAAGGCTGTCGGCAGTGGGGTCAAAGCCGATATAGAAAACCGCCTTACCGTTGTTGATGAGGTCTCTGATTTCTTTTTCGTCTGTAACCTGCGCAATAAGTCCTCTTGCGACAAGTTCTTCATAAATCTGCATATTAAAACATCCTTTCGATATTGTTTACAAATTAACATTCATTTGAATATACATTATAATTAAATAATTTGTCAAGTATTAAACGGAGAATTGCGTAACCGACAACCGGATTTTTCCAATTACAGGTTACCGTATGCTTTCAGCCATTCTTCCGCAATGAGCATATGTCCCGCAATGCTCGGATGAGTGCCGTCCCAGATAAAATATTCCATTCTCGATTTTTCTGCGTGTTCCTTGATTTTATCATAAAGAGGAACAAAAACACAACCGAATTCCTCTGCAAGTTTTTTTGTTGCAGCCCTGATAAGTCTGTTTGTCTCCTCGCGGTAAGAAACAGAATCCTCGGGATCGTTGCTGTCGGGTCTCTTGAAAGGACCTTCAACTCCGTCGGGATGAGGCGTTAATTTATAGGAATAATCCGACTTGTCAAGCGGAAAATAAAACGGCTCCATAAGTATGATTTTTATATCGCCAAGCTCTTTTCTTGTTTTTTCAAGAATCTGTCGGAGATTCGTCTCATGACGGTCTTTTGCCTCCTCGGGAGTAATCTTTGCAAAATAACCGTAGCCGCCGTCATTGACTCCGACAAGAATACTCAGCAAAGTCGGTCTGTTATCGATAACGTCAGCCTGCCACTTCTCAAGAAGCTCTTTGGCAGTCTCTCCAGAATATCCCTTGTTGATGAATTTCGGCATATTCTCCGCATTGTCAAGAGCTAATCTCGAAGCTGCGATATACTGATATCCGTGACCCATAATATGGTTGCAGTCCATTGACTTGCCACGGTTACCGTCGGTTATCGAATCACCCGAAAAAAGTACTACATCATTTTTGTTAAGTTCCATAATTCTACCTTAATTCCTTAAGGACTTCATACGCACCTGCGGCATCGCTCTCAAAATCAATGACGTCTGCTTCGATTGAACAATGCTCAACACCGACCGCCCTGAGCGTTTCAATAAAATTTGCCTGAGAAAAAACGTCGTCTTTCGTGGGATAGGTTCTTTTTTTATTCGTGGAAGGATCGGGATCGGGGTTTGAGGTATGCGCGTGAACGATGAAATCTTTGTATTTCAACAAACTTTCAACAGGTTCGTTCTGCACAAACATATGAGCAACGTCGGCAAGAACTCTGATATAGGGTGAGCCGATTCTTTCAGCCATTTCAACGCCGTCGGTGATTGTATTGATCGCATTGCATTCCTCGGGTCTCAAAGGCTCGATAGCAACGGGAAGATCATACTTTTCGCAAAACGGAAGAACGAGATTTCTGAGGAAATATGCAATTTCATCTCTGCCCTGTTCAAGGGTCATACCGTCGGGAATTCTTCTTGCCCCCGACGAACCGAAAACAAGATACTTAATTCCGAGATACTTTGCCTTTGAGAAAAGTCTTTCAAGATATTCTCCAATTGCCGCCTCGTCCTTTTCTTCACCGACCACACGAAGGGAAATAAAACAATTCGCCGCAACAATCGGCATACCCGTTGCCTTGATTGCTTCAAGTTTTTCATCGTCGGCTTTTGCAATTTCCTGACAGTGCGACTCCGCAAAGTCGTAGCCGAGTTCCTTAATATATTTGATTTTCTCAATATCCGTGCCGCAACAAACACCGAATTTCATCACAAATCCCCCTTCGCCTTTCTGAGCATCTCTTTTGCGGTCTCAAGCTGAAGTGCAGTTACTGAACCGCCTGCGGTTATCCTTGCAATTTCCGCCGCTCTCTGTTCAAAATCAAGCGGTATGATGCTCGTATATGTTTTTGAATTCTCAACAGATTTCGTTATTTTCATATGTCTGTCTGCCTGCGCCGCAATACGTGCGAGATGGGTAACGCAGATAACCTGTCTGCCGCCCGAAACCTGATAAAGCTTCAGTGCGATTTTTTCAGCTGCAGAGCCGCTGACACCCGCATCAACCTCATCGAATATCAGTGTACCTGTATCGTCTTTATCTGAAAGCACGTTTTTGATTGCAAGCATTATCCTCGAAAGCTCACCGCCCGATGCGATTTTTGCAATAGGTCGGGGATCCTGACCGGGATTGGCACTGATGAGAAATTCAATCGCATCCGCACCCTTTGAGGTCAGCGCCGTTGCCTTGCGGTCAACGACGAATTCAACCTTCGGCATATCGAGGAATTCAAGCTCCGCTTTGACCGATTTTTCAAATGCCCTTGCGGCGGCCATTCTGCTTTCGGTCAGGTTTGCGGAAAGAATTTTGATTTTATCAGAAAGAGCAAAAAGATTCTTTTCAAGTTCACTGATTCTTTCATCCGAAATCTCTATTTCGGATTTTTCTTTCTGTATTTTTTCGAGATATGCAAGAATATCAGTTTCCTCCGCACCGTATTTCATCGAAAGACGGTAGAGAAAATCAAGTCTTTCATCAATCTCGGAAAGCCTTGCGGGGTTATAGTCGAAGCTGTCCTTGAGTCTGCCGAGTTCCGCCGAAAAATCGGCAAGTTCATATGTCGCACCTCTGATTCCCTCTGCAGTTTTTTCCGCTTCAGAAAAATATTTTGCCGCAGTTTCGGTATCCTGAACGCATTCTTCAAGACTCGAAAGAATACCTCCGTCACCCGAAAGCATCGCATACGCTCTCTGCAGCGCTTTAACCACCTTACCGCTGTTAGCAAGAAGATTCTTTTCTTTCGAGAGTTCATCCCGTTCACCGATTTTTACGTCTGCGGCTGTAATTTCTTCAATCTGATAATTCAGATAATCAAGCCTTGCAGCTTTTTCATCCCTTGAATCATAGAGGGCGTCAAGCTCCTTTTTGACAGCTACGAGCTCGGTGAAAACTCTTCTGTATTCCGCACGCAAGTCATCGTTCTCGGCAAGTTTATCAATGAATCCGCAATGCTTTTCAGGTGAAAGCAGGGATTGATTATCGTGCTGACCGTGAATATTGATAAGCCTTGAGCCGATTTCCTTAAGCACGGAAACGGTAACCGCACAGCCGTTGACCCTGCAGGAATTTTTGCCTGATGCACTGAGCTTTCTGCTGAGAGTCAGAGAATTATCGGACATTTTTTCAATGCCGATTTCATCCAGAACAGTATTGATTGCAGGCGGAACGTCGCAGAACTCCGCAAAGACGGATGCATTCTCCGCACCCGTTCTGATGAGTTCTCTGGAGGTACGTTCGCCGAGAACGGCATTGATAGAATCAATGACGATTGATTTACCCGCACCCGTTTCACCCGTCAGAACATTAAGACCCTTATCGAAAACGATATCGGCGTTTTCAATAACGGCAATATTCTCAATTTTCAAACCGACTAACATAAGTTTTATTCCTTAACCGATAATATCGTTGATTGCATCCTGCATTTTTGCCGCAAGTTCAGGAGTTTTGCAAAGTGCAAAGATTGTGTCATCACCCGCGAGAGTACCGACAAGACCCTCCCACTGCATTGAATCGAGAGCGGCACAGGCAGCCTGAGCCATACCCGTATAGCATTTGATGACAATTGTGTTGCCCGCATAGTCTGCGGAAATAACGGAATGATTGAAAATGCTTTTGTATTTGCCGAGGAGTTCACCCGAATCACCGCTGTCAACCGCATAACGGCTTCTGCCGAGTTCATCGACTTTTTTGATGAGGCGGAGATCCTTTATATCTCTTGAAATCGTTGCCTGAGTTGTTTCAAACCCCTCTTCTCTGAGCTTTTCAAGAAGATCCGTCTGCGTGGAAAGGCAATACTGTTCGATAAGTCTGATTATAGTTTCGTGTCTTTTCTTTTTCACGTTGATCATCCTTTCATATCAGCGGCGCTGAGCCAGTTTTCTGTATAATATATCAATAAAATTCTCGGATTTGATTCTGATAAAATTTGCCGTGAATTCGGCTCTGGAAATCTCAACTCTGCATCCCGGTTCAACAATCTGCGGCTGAGTTCCGTCTGCCGAAAGACAAAGCGCAACGTCATCCGTCGACGAGACACCGATAACCGCATCGGGTCTGAATGCAAGCGATCTGCTCATCAGAGAATGAGGACAGATCGGAGTCATCAGAATGCTTTCAAGCTCAGGATCGACTATCGGACCGCCTGCCGAAAGCGAATAAGCGGTTGAGCCGGTGGGAGTGGCAACAAGCACACCGTCACAAAGATAGCTGTTGAAACGGCTGCCCGCAAGCGACACGTCAATTTCGCTCATACGTTGCTTTTCTTCGTTGGTTATAAGGCAGTCATTGACGCAATAATCGGTGCTGATTATTTCATCACCTTTCATAACGTTGGCCTTGAGCATCAGACGTTTATCGAGGGTGTAATCCCCTTCAATCAGCCTTGACAAAAGATGAAGTTCATTATCTTCAAGACCCGCCATAAAAGCCAGCCTGCCCGCATTGACACCGAGAACGGGTTTCTGATATCCGACGGCGGTTTTGGCGGCGTGGATAATCGAGCCGTCACCTCCGACGGCGATAACGGCATCGCATTCGGGGAGCGATTCTCTTTCATGCATAAACACGGCTTTCGTTGAACCGAAATCCGCTTTATATTCGGGTGCAAAGAAATACTCCGCACCGAGTTTATCGAGACTTTCGCAGATACCGTAAGTTACGGAAAGAGCCTCTATTCTTGTCAGATTCGGCATAAGAGCAATTTTCATTCCGCCGCCTCCTCTGAAGGTTTATCGAGCGATTCGTGAGATTTATCTGCGAGTTCCTTTGCGGAGCCGCTCCAGAGCATCTCACCTTTTTCACGCTTTTCGATAAACATAAGATATTCTATGTTGCCCTCGGGTCCTTTGATGGGTGAAAAATCGACGTCGAGAACGGCAAACCCGTTTTCTGCCGCAAATTCCGTTATCATCGCAATAACGTCGGCGTGTACCGATTTATCCCTGACAACACCTTTTTTGCCTATGTTTTCTTTACCTGCCTCAAACTGCGGCTTGATCAGACATACGGATCTGCCGCCGTCTCTGAGGAGAGTATGCATTACGGGAAGAATCAGCTTAAGAGAAATGAACGATACGTCAACCGATGCAAAATCGATTTCGTCGGGAACCTGTTCCCTTGTTACGTATCGGAAATTAGTTCTTTCGAGATTGATTACCCTCTCGTCACAACGGAGCTTCCAGGCGAGCTGACCATAGCCGACGTCAATCGAATATACCTTCGATGCGCCGTTTTGAAGCATACAGTCGGTAAAACCGCCCGTTGATGCGCCGATATCCATACAGATGCAGTCTTTCAGTTCAAGACCGAAAGACGATACCGCCTTATGAAGCTTGAGACCGCCTCTGCTGACGTAGGGATTCACCGCACCCCTGACCTCAATAACATCGGTATCCTTGACGGTCGCTCCGCCCTTGAGAGCTTTCTGACCGTTGACGTACACACTGCCCGCCATAATAAGAGCCTTCGCCTTTTCACGTGTTTCGGCGTAGCCCCTTTCGAAAACGGCAACGTCAAGACGGATTTTTTCACTCATATTGCCGCCTCCTTTATCATCTGAGCCATTTTTTCGGGGCTCATATTATACCTGTCAATCAGGCTTTCAACGGATGCGTGAGGTACGAATTCATCCTCAACCGCAGTCAGCTTATATCTGCCGCCGAATCCTTTGAGAAGAAGCTCACAGCCGAATTTTTCACCGACTCCGCCGCTTCGCATTCCCTCTTCAAAGAAGAAAACGTCGGAGCAGCCGATAGCCGATTCAATTGCCTCCGCAGGCAGAGGCTTGATTCGGTTGAGCTTGATTATTTTAACGTCTTTATCCGCAATTTCAACCGCCCTGACGGCATTGAAAAACAGTCTGCCGTAGGTTACGATTGCAATTTTTGCGTTTTCGTTTCCGATAACCTCGTAATCGCTTGAGCAAAGCTCGGAATACTCATTGTTTTCGGGCATTCTGCCTCTGGGATAACGGACAACGACGAGATTATCGTCTTTATAGAAAGCATTATAGAAAGCCTTACTCATTTCACAGTAGGTTGCGGGTGAATAGACGGTGGTGTTCGGCATACTCTGAAGCAAAGCAACATCGAACAATCCCTGATGCGTTTCGCCGTCTTCACCGACAAAACCCGCTCTGTCAACCGCAATAACCAGTTTTCTTCGCTGGAGCGCACCGTCGTGAATAAGCTGATCGGTGCATCTCTGAAGGAACGTTGAATAAACCGCAAAAACAGGAATCATACCGCCTGCCGAAAGTCCCGACCCGAAAGTCACTGCGTGTTCCTCGGCAATACCGACATCATAGAATCTCTCGGGGTAAGCCTTTGAAAAATCCTCAAGACCCGTGCCGAGTGCCATAGCGGCGGTTATGGCGCAGATACGCTTATCCTTTGCCGCAAAATCGCAGAGAATTCTGCCGAATTCGGAGGAGTAACTGCCGTTTGACTGCAACGGCTCACCCGTATTGATATCAAATTTTGAAATACCGTGGAATTTTTCGGGAGCATTTTCGGCATAGTCATAACCTCTGCCCTTCATCGTATTGATATGGATCACAACGGGCTTTTCAAACATTTTGGCACTGTCCATAGCATCACAAAGACGGCTTATATCGTGACCGTCAACAGGGCCGATATATCTGAAGCCGAGATTTTCAAAGAATGAGCTTGAATAAATCATATTCTTGAGCGCATTTTTCAGCTTGAACAGATAGTTTGAAAGCCCCTTGCCTATAAGCGGAATTTTCTTTAATGTCTTTTCCGTTCCTGCCTTGAAGCGGTAGTATTCGGGCTTTGCTCTGACAACGGCAAGATATCTTGCCATTGCTCCGACGTTTTCGGAAATCGACATTTCGTTGTCGTTGAGAATTATGATAAGTCTCGACCTCGTCGAGCCTGCGTGATCGAGCGCTTCATAAACCATACCGTTACCGAATGAGCCGTCACCGATAACGGCAACTGCGAAATTCTTCGAGCCTCTGGCTGTGTTCGCCGCAGCTATACCCGCCGCCTGAGAAACCGACGTGCCTGCGTGACCCTCATAGAAGCTGTCGTGCTCACTCTCATCCGGTCTGACAAAGCCCGATATTCCGCCCTCCTTGCGAAGGGTTGAGAATCTTTCTCTTCTGCCCGTCAGAAGCTTATGGGCATATGCCTGATGACCGACATCCCAGATGATTTTATCCTTCGGGGAGTTGAACATCTTGTGCAAGGCAACGGTAAGCTCAACCGTACCGAGATTCGAGGCAAGGTGACCGCCCGTTGATGCAACGGTATCAACGAGGGTCTGCCTGATTTCAGCACAGAGAAGCTCAAGCTCGGCATCCGAAAGCTTTTTCAGATCCGAGGGAGAATTTATAGAATTCAGAACCGAAAATCTGTTTGAATTATTTTCCATATCCTCAGTTATTCCTGTCCGCAAGCCTGTCGGCAAGCATAATAAGAAATTCTTTTTCATCACCGAAAACCGACAGAGCTTCCTTCGCTCTTTCGGTCAGTTTGTTTGCGAGAGCCTTTGATTCTTTAAGACCAAGCAGAGAAACGTACGTCGATTTATTGTTCTCGCCGTCGCTTCCGACGGGTTTGCCGAGAATCTCTGTACTGCTTGTGACGTCAAGAATATCATCCACAATCTGGAAGGCAAGTCCGATATCCGCGCAGTAACTGCGTGCGGCACGGATTTTTTCCTCATCGGCATCTGCGGCAATACATCCCACAGATGCCGCCGCCATTATAAGTTCGCCCGTCTTGAGCCTGTCCGTATTTTTGACTTCATCAAGAGAAACTTGTTTATTTTCATTTCCGAGATCCATAACCTGACCCGCTATCATACCGGCACAGCCCGCCGCTTTCGCGAGTTCAAGACCCGCCGCAGATTTCTGCGCCGCACTCATATCGGGTGCGGAAAGAGCAGTTTCAAACGCAAGTGTAAGCAGACCGTCTCCCGCAAGAAGTGCGTTTGCTTCCCCGAAAACCTTGTGGCTTGAGGGTTTGCCTCTGCGCATATCGTCATCATCCATACAAGGTAAATCATCATGAATGAGAGAATACGTGTGAATCATCTCAAGCGCAAGAGCAAACGGCAACGCCTTTTCGGGGTTTCCGCCACAGACACGGCAAAACTCAAGCGCAAGCATAGGACGGATACGTTTGCCGCCGTTATGAAGAGAATAAGCCATAGCATCAAGCATTGCGGTAAGACCCGAAGATTCTCTGCCCGCAAATGTATCTTTGCCGAGATATTTCACAGCCGCAGAATTAATCATTTCAACGTAACCGTTGAATCTTGCATCAAAATCAATCATTCGTCCTCACCCTTTTCTGCGGAAAGTTCACTGATTTTGAGCTGAGCGGCATCAAGGCTCTTTGCACATTTGACAGCAAGAGCGGTACCCTCCTCGTAAAGCTTCATCATCTCTTCGAGAGAAAGGTTGCCGTTCTCAAGCTTTTCGACTATTTCTTCAAGTCTTGCAACTGATTTTTCGTAACTGATTTTTTCCATTTCAACTATCCTCTTGTATACTCAGCACCGAGCAGCCGAGACTGCCCGAACTGAGCTTAACGTTTATTTTATCGCCCGTTTCGAGCCGGGCGGTATCTGTCAGTATTCTGCCATCCTTCATCGCAACGCTGTAACCTCTCGAAAGAATTTTCAGAGGACTCATTGCGTCAAGCTTTGCACAGAGAGAAGCAAACTCTCCTCTTTTGCCCGCAACGTATTGCTTCGCCGCCGAATCCATTGTCATTGCAGCCTTATCGCATCTGACACGCAGAGTATCGATATAATTCTTCGGATTCAGCCGCCTGAGTGCGGATTTCTGAAGCTCAAGACGGGATTTTTCATAAGCGAATCTGTCATCGAGAGCGGAACTGATTCTGTGCATATACGAAGCAAGCATTTCCGCCTGCTGGAATTTGTCGGGCACTGCAAGTTCAGCTGCAGCCGACGGAGTCGGCGCACGGAGGTCTGCAGCAAAATCACAGATAGTGAAATCCGTTTCGTGACCGACGGCAGAAATCACGGGAATTTCACTTGCCGCAACGGCTCTTGCTACGATTTCTTCATTGAACGCCCACAATTCCTCAACGGAGCCGCCGCCTCTGCCGACAATCAGAACATCCGCCGCTTTTTCTTTATTGAAAAGTTCAATGGCTGAACTGATCTGCGCTGCGGCATATTCACCCTGCACCGAAACAGGACAGAGAATAAGCTCCGCCAACGGAAATCTTCTTGAAACAACATTGATTATATCTCTGATTGCGGCACCCGTGGGTGACGTGACAACACCGACCCTCTGCGGATATGCGGGAATCGGTTTTTTCCTGTCGGAATCAAAAAGAGCTTCCGCCGCAAGTTTCTTTTTCAACTGTTCAAATGCGAGACTCAATGCACCCGTGCCGTCGGGCTGCATATCGTCGATATATAACTGATACTGTCCGTCGCGCTCGAAAACAGATACTCTGCCTTTGATAATAACGTTCATCGAGTTTTCGGGCATAAATTTAAGGCGCATATTGGCGGTCTTGAACATTACCGCTTTTATTGATGAGGCTTCATCCTTGATGGTCATATAGTAATGACCCGTTTTATAGTGATTGGTGAAGTTCGAGATTTCACCCTTGACGAATACCGTCTGCAGATTCATATCCTGCTCAATTATTGATTTGATATAACGGTTGAGCGTACTGACCGAAAGAACAACTCCGTTAGCCATTTTCCGCTCCTTTCATAGCCGCAAGAACGGCAACACCCGCCGCATTGTCGCAGGAAAACTCAGGCTTTGCAAAAACTGCATTGAATTTGCTTTCGATACGGCTTCTGATAATGGAATTCGACATCACACCGCCCGCATAAATCAGAGGCAGGTCACCGTATCTGCCGACAGCATACTCCGTCATTTTTTCAACCGTTTTGCCGACAAAATCAAGACAGAACCTTGCAACATTCTCTGCACTTGCACCTTTTTTGTGCATCAAGATACACTGATTTTCAAGTCCCGAAAGACTGCAGTTGCCCTCTTTCACACATACTTTGGGATTATATTTTTCTGCGCTCTGAAGAGCAAGTTTTTCGAGTTCCTTGCCGCAAGGGAATTTCAGCCCGAGCATAACTCCCGCCCTGTCAACAGCCTGTCCTCCGTTAAGATCAAGTGTTTCGCCGATAATCTCAACGTTGAAAGTGCGGTCTTTATCGGGCGAAACGAGAAGCATCTCTGTTGTTCCTCCTGAAACGTGGAACGCAATAAACCGCTGACCGACAAGCTCCGTTTTGTCAGCCGAATAAAGAGCCGCCATTATGTGACCCGCCTGATGAGAAAAACCGTAAACGGGTTTGTTGAGCGCCGATCCCATACATTTTGCGGCATTCACGCCGACAAGAAAACACGGCATATACGAGCCCTCGGCATCCCTGGGCTTTTCGGAAACTCCGATTGCATCGATGCCGATATCTCTGCCTCCGAAAAGCTCTTCAACAAGCGGCCAGAGTCTTGCGGTATGATGAAAAACCGCATCACTCTGACGAAGCCCCTTCTCGCCCTCTTTGACAGGCAGAAGAAGCTTCTTCTGAATAACCTCACCGTTTTCGCTGTCATAGAGAGCGCAGGAGGTTGTATAGTTACTTGTATCAATACCGAGAGTGAGCATTAATTCTCTTCCTTTGAAACAGAACTGAGAACACCGTTGACAAACGACTTATCTTCATCAGAAGCAAATTTCTTGCAAAGCTCAACCGCCTCGTTGATTGAAACACCGACGGGAATATCATCAAAATAAAGCATTTCACATACTGCAAGTCTGAGCACCGCAAGAGCGACCTTGGAGATACGGCTCATTTTCCAGCCGACACAGTATTTCTCGATAACGGGATCGATTTCAGCAACGTTTTCCCAGGTCTTAAAAGAAAGCTCCTTAACAAACTTACTGTCACTGATAATCTCGGTTTCAAGTGCAAGGTCATAGAGCTCCGAAAACTCTGTTTCCGAATTGAACTCCTTTTCAAAAATCAGGCAAAAAGCCTGTTCTCTTTCTTCACGTCTTGTAAGCATTATAATTATTCCTCCGTCTGATGGACTGATGTTCAATAATTATAACACTTATTTATAAATTATACAAGAATAAATTATGAATATATACAAAAAAATGAATATTTTAATATTCCATTTCTACAAGCGTGATTTTTTCGCCCGGAATTCCCGTGTGGTTGACGACAATTTCCTTGATCTTCACCACGGAGGTGTCATCAAGAGAGCCGTTTTCAACGATAATTTCCGCAACGCCTGCATTGATTATGACGAGATTCTCACATCCGACTTTGGCGGTTATCAGGTTTTCAACGTCGCACTCAAGAGTCATCGCTTTCGTGATATCTTTCAGCGCATCGCTTGCTTTTGCAACCGCCTCCGGAGTTGAATCATCATCCTTGATAATATCGTTGAGTGCCTCGGCAGCTTCATCCCTGACCGTCTGACGGCGTAGCTTTGCGCTCGAAAAATATTCGCTTGCAACCGCCTGCGCTGCTGCATCATCAAGCACAACGTCTGTTGAAATAACGTAACGTGCATCACCGAGGTTGCCGCCCTTTTCGGTCTGTTTCTTCGTCACGTCCTGAACGGAATCGGTTGCCGCAGAATTAATCTGCGGAGAAGTATAATAATAGTTGATGAATACCGCCGCACCGAGTGCGATAACAAGGGTCGCGAGCAGAAGCTGTCTTTTTTTAAGAATCATAAGTAAAATCCTCCGATGCATATTTTCTGAATATTATTCATTTATATTCAATTCATTTGAACAACGCTGACTCTTGCCGAACTGATATCGAGCAGGGCGGTTACGGTCGAAATAATCTCCGCTTTTACCCTTGCGTTTCCGCCGCCCTGACAGACAACGGCAACACCTCTTATTTCAGGCTCCCTGACTCTGACAACAATACCGTCTTCACCGTTATCACCGTCAACGATTACGTATTCATCTTTCATCTCTATGTTCTGTCCTCCCTTGCCGTCAACGTCTTCACCGTAATTGCGGTTATGCAGATAGACATCCTCGTTTCCGCTTTCGAGAGTTATCATCACCCTGGTTGCACCCGCACCGCTTATGCTTGATATTATTGAAGTTACACGCTCTTCAAGTGTTAGAATATAGGCATCCGCAGAATTGTAATTCACCGTTGTTTCTGTGACGGAATCTTCTTTTTTCACGTCACCCGAAAACTCCGACACGAGAAGAATTCCGAGTCCTGCGGCAAACATCAGAAGAACGGCAATTTGCTTTTTATCAAGCCTTGTTTTGCGGCACAAATTCCTCACAAAGCCGCTGATTGCTTCGGTTATTTTCAAACTGCTTCCTTCCTTTTATCTGCATTCCACACCGACGGTTACACCTAACTTTTTTTCAAGAATTTCAGCAAAATCATCTGCCGACTCTGAAAACTCCGAAGGTATGGTTATATGAATATTACGAATAATTATACAACTGTATTCATCGATATATGCATCCGTTCCGATTTCGCAATCCGCTATCCCGAGTGTCGCTGCAGCGGATTTCACCGTCCCTTCAACCGTGTTATTGAGCGAATCAAGCATATACTCATTCAGACTGTTATCGGCTTCAACGGTAACATGTTCCGTTGCCGGCAAGGATAATAATACGTCTTCTTTAAGTATATCCGTCAGCGGTGAGCATACCGCCGACACCATAAAAATTCCGATAACCGCACGCAGGGTTTTCTCCATCGTGCCTCTCGGTGAAAGCAGACTTATGACCGCACCTGCCATTCCGCTGATTATCAGACTGACCGCCCATTGCCTGAGAATATTCATTTTACCCTCCCGCCTTCATCGAAGCAACGATACCTGACGATATGATGAAAACCGCCGCCGAAAAAATCAGCATCGCATTCAGCATAGAAAACATATACGAGATATTCCTGATTATATCGGAACATTGAGAATTGCCGAGCAAATCACTCATCATCGCCGCCGCCCTCATTCCGAGAAGCCAGAGAGCAAGACTTATCACCGGCGGTGCAACCGTAACAGCCACCGCAATTATGCCATATATACCGACAATCCCCTTCAGCAGGGAAAGACTGCCCGACAAGGCGGAATAAGCTTCACTGAGCGCACCGCCGACAACGGGGATGAACGTACTCGCCGCAAGTCTTATGCCCTTTGCGGCAAGACCGTCTGCCGAGGAGGATATGACGTTTTTCAGCGTAAGGAAACCCGAAAAAAATGCCGCCGTCAAGCCAACGACTGTTGTTGCGGTTTTGCGGATGAGGTCGCTGACCGCAGATAATCTGAGCGTCGGCAAAAACGCACCGACAGCACCGAGAATACCCGAGATATAAACAAGCGGCAGAGCGAAATTCTTCGCAATGGCTTCGACCGTCTGCGCCGCCGCAAAAGCAACACTCTGATATGACAATGCGGATGCCGGATTGCCCGACGCCGTAAGCACTGCGGCAAGAACAGGCACAAGCGCTTTACCGAAACCTGCGCAAAGCTTCATTGCAGATACGCCTGCATTGACGGCATCGGTTGCCGGAATCATCACGCTTGTTATTACGAAGCATCCGCAAATAAGATTCATCGTGTTTTTGCCCTTTTCGTTGTCAGGAAAGAATACACCGCATACACTCACGAGCATCACCGCTCCGCACGCAGTCAGACAACCTTTAAGCGGTGCGGATAAATTAACACGGAGCATATTCATCAGCATCTCCCCCAACGAACCGAGCGAGAGCGACATCATACCGTCGATATCCGACGGATCAACGCCGAGCTTTCCGAGATATTCTCTTGTATTTTCATCCAGATAGCCGTTAAGCTCCGATGCTCCCGAAGCTTCAAACTGCTGTGAATAATGCTCATAATCAACCGAATATGCCGTAACGTCGGCAAAAATAACAATAAGCAACGCAACAGACAACACTAGAATTCTTTTCATTTCATCAGTCCCAGAGCAAGTTTAGCAACCGCCTGAAGCATCGGCAAAGCAAGAATAATTGCTCCCACCCTGCCCGCAAGTTCAACGGCAGATGCGATTGACGAGCTTGAATTATCATAACAGATATCGGCGGCAAACTGTGTCACGATACAGATTCCGAGTGAACGCATCAAAATCGATATATTTTCCTTTTCCAGTCCCGCAAGTTCAAGCATTGAATTGACGGTAGACGATGCATCGGCAAACCTGCCGGAAACCGTAACGAGAATCACCGCAGACCCGCCGAGAATGACAAGCGGTGCGATTTCGGGCTTTATCTGACGAACAAGAGAATATACCAGCGCCGTCAGTATCCCTGCCGCCGCAATCTTCGCTATATCCATCCGCTAAAAATCCATCAGACTTTTAACCGTCGACAAAAGCTCCGCAAACTGAGGCAGAAGCATCATCAGAACGGCAACAATTCCCGCAAGAATCGTTATCAGTGCATAATCGTCTCTGCCCGAACGCACAAGAATCGAATTAAGCACTGCAACGACGATACCCACCGCCGCAATCTTGATCACAACCGAAAGATCCATATTTCACCTCACGCCAAAAAAAGTGCCGCAGAGACACCGAACATTATGCCCAGCTTCGGATACAGAGCAGCACTGCGCCTGAATATTTCCTCTTTTTCAAGGAGGCAGGCTCCGAAGATTTCTTTATAGTATCCGCAACACGAAAGCTGTCCTTCAACGTCCGTTCTGCCGATATCGGAACCCATACCGATAAGTTTCTCCGATTCCTCGGGAAGCAACCGACAAAAGGCAGTATGTTCACGGATGCATTTTTCCCACGCATCCTTGAATATTTCTCCCTCCGCAAGAAGAATCCCGCATTTTTCCAGGAACAAAAGCCTTGAGCATCCGCCCTCAGACGCAAGATGCAGAAGTTCGGAAACGGGCGCTCCGGCATAGCGCAGACGGGTTTCAAATATATTCAGCATCAACAGAATTTCTTTAATGAACTCCACTCTTTCGGACGCCGCCGATGCGAGCATTCTGCCGCCGATAACAAACGCTGCCGCAACAAGCAATGCAGCCGCAAATTCAGCCAATCAGATCACCTGCCGAAAAGTATTTTTCCACCTTGCCGACCTCTTTCCCCGATAAAAGAACCGCGTTCGCAAAACATCCGCTTTCAACAAGCCGTCTTACGGTTGGTTTCGAGCGAAGCTCCGTTTCGCTCCCCGCGTGAATACTCAGGGCAAAATCAACACCTGTCCGCAGACCCGACTCAATCGCAAGAATTTCCTCCTCGGTTGCAATTTCATCGCAGATAATAATATCGGGCGAAAACGAACGCAGACCGATAAGTATACCCTCGCTTTTGGGGTATGATGTTATCAGGTCACAGTTTATGCCAAGGTCATTCTGCACTCTGCCGCAATGAACCGCACCTATTTCTCCTCTCTCGTCACAAACGAAAACCCTTGCAAGAACTCCCCGTTCAACACCCGAAAGCTGTCTCGCAAGATCGCGCAACACCGTTGTTTTGCCGCTTGACGGAGGCCCTGCAACAATCAGACCGCCAACCCCTGACGAAAAGCAACGGGAATATATTTCATCAGCTGCACCCCGTATTTCTCTTGCGATGCGAAGATTTATGCAGTTGATATCCCGAACAGAAACGACTCTGCCGTTTTCGGTTACGGCAGTACCGCCGACTCCTGCACGGTGTCCTCCCTCAACGGTCACAAACCCACGGTTTATGGCATCCTTGAAAGTGTGTACCGAGCAGGAACAAACACGGTGAAATATCTCTTCAAGCTCCCTGCTGTTCAGTGCGACGGTATGGCCGGAATAAATCTGAGTCAGTCTGCCCGATGAGTGAAGGAAACAACAACCCGATTCAGTTACGGCAACAACGGGTTTCTCCGCCCGGAGCCGGATTTCCCTGACAGATTCCTTTTCGCTGTCCGTAAGCCCGAGAAAAAGATGAGTCAATGCGGGCGGGAACACCCTGACCGCCTGCGCAAATCTTTCCGAATTATTCATTGCAGTTCCTTTCGTACGTTTGCTAAAATATATGGCTCCTTGTCCCCGATTAGAACAAAAAAATGAACAAAACCGATTCCGAGGTTTAACAGTTTGTTCACTTGCATTAATACAGATATTATGATATATTTAAATATGATTGACATACTAACTGTTAACGGAGGTATACCATGACGAAAAGTGAAAACCCGACACTCAGAAAAAAATCGCTTCTGAGCCGTTTTTTTGTTGATAATTCTTATTGCTGGCTTGCAGCGGGATGCACAATCGGAATTATGATCCTTGTTTTCTATTGCTACAGCCTCTTTCCGTTCGGCGAAAAAACGATTCTCCGAATGGACCTTTACCATCAGTACGGTCCGCTTTTTGCCGAGCTTTATGACCGAATCGTCAACGGCGAAAACTTCTTCTACTCGTGGCGCACGGGTCTCGGCTCACCGTTCCTCGGAAATTTCTTCAACTATCTTTCCAGTCCCTCCCTGATATTCATGCTCATCTTCGGCCATGAAAATATGCCCGAAGCAATTGCAACAATGATAGTTGCAAAAGCCGCACTTGCCGCCGCCGCATTCACATATTATCTCAAGAAATCTCAGGATAAACACGATTTCAGCACAGCGGCTTTCGGTATTCTCTATGCGCTGTGCGGATATTTCATCGCATACTACTGGAACGTTATGTGGATTGACACGATGGCATATTTCCCGCTCGTCATCCTCGGCATTGAAAACATCATCAATAAAAGAAGCCCGAAGTTATATATCCCGATGCTTGCTCTGACTTTGTTGACAAGTTACTATATGGGATATATGACATGCATATTCTCGGTGCTCTATTTTCTCGTTTATTATTTCGGAAATCACGAAGTCACATCCGTTGCGGAAGATACTCCCTATAAACTCGACGACGAGGGCAACAAAGTTTATAAATTCAGAGACAAGCTTTTCGGCAACGTATTCCTTCAGAGCGGTTTCACCTTCGCATTTTCAAGCATAGGTGCCGCCTGTCTGGTTGCATTCGCACTCATCCCTGTTTATTTCATTCTCAAAAGCTGCTCGGCAACTTCAGGCACATTCCCCGAAAACTACAACTCATATTTTTCAATATTTGATTTCCTTGCAAACCACCTTGCAAGTGTTGACCCGACTATCAGAAGCAGCGGTGAAGACGTGCTTCCCAACGTTTACTGCGGTATGGCTACGTTGATACTCGTACCTCTCTATCTTTTCACAAAATCAATCTCCATAAAAGAAAAAACAGCAACGGTTGCACTTCTCGGCATTCTCTATTTCAGCTTCAACATCAATTTCCTCAACTATATCTGGCACGGCTTCCATTATCCCAATGACTTGCCCTACCGCTTCTCATTTATGTATTCATTCGTTCTCCTTGTCATTGCTTACAAAGCTCTCACAAGACTCCACGAATTCAGCGGCAGAGGCATTCTCGGTTCGGGTCTCGGCGTTATGATTGCCATTATTCTTATTCAGGAAATCGGCTCCAAAAACGTCGAAGAGGTCACAATCCTCATAAGCCTGATTTTTGTTGTCACATATTGCCTTGTTTTTGCGCTTATGAAAGACAGCAAATATCAGAAATCCGCCGTTTCCGTTCTTCTTCTCTGCTGTATCATCGGTGAACTTGCCTGTGCAAACACAGACAGATACAGTATGAATCAGCCCAAATCCTCATTTGCGGGTGACTACGGCGAGTTTGTCACCCTCAAGGAACAACTTGACGAATATGACGGCGGCAACGACTACCGCATGGAGCTTGTTGACAGCCGAGCAAGAATGGATCCCGCATGGTACGGCTTCAACGGTGTTTCAACCTTCTCGTCAATGGCATACGAAAAGCTTTCAAATGCGCAGAGCAACCTGGGTATGTTCAGCAACTTTATAAACAGCTACACTTATCATCTGCAGACTCCCGTTTACAATATGATGCATTCGCTCAAATACATCGTCGACAATTCAACCGACGTTGACCTTGCGGATGACTACTACAATAAACTGATGACATCGGGCAAATTCACCGCATATCAGAATGATTATTATCTCCCCATCGGTTTCACATCAAGAAAGGCACTCAGACTATGGGATACCGACAAGACGAATCCGTTTGAAGTTCAGGGCGAATGGTTCGAAAATGCAACCGGCGTAAGCGACGTTTTCAAGCGAATGACAATCGACGAAGTCAGATATTTCCAGTTCGACGAAATCACTTCGGGTCTTGAAACGGGCGATATTTATTTTACAAAGCCTGATACGGGAGAAGGTGAAGCAACGTTCTTCCTCACCGTTCCCGAGGCACACCATTGCTATCTTTTCGTGGACTCCTCGGCTTTTGAAGAAATCACCATCAACAAGGGCGACACGAGTCACGTTCAGAATATCAGCGAGCCTTATATCTATGACCTCGGTATTGTTACTCCCGAAGAAACCGTAACCGTTCTCATCAAGGTCAAGGATAAGGACTACGGTTACATTGATTTCTTCCCCTGCTACGTTGACGACGAGGCACTCAACAAGGGATACGAAATACTCAAGGAAGGCCAGCTCAACGTAACGTCATTCGACGATACGAAGATTACGGGTACTGTATCTGCAAAAGAAGATAGCCTTTTCTTCACCTCAATCCCCTATGACAAGGGCTGGAAAGTAAAGATTGACGGCAAAGAAATTGATGAAAAGGATTATATTGCACTTGAAGAAGCATATCTTTGCTTCAACATCCCCGCAGGAAATCATTCAATTGAGCTTGAATTCGAGCAGAGAGGCTTCGTTATCGGCCTTACAATATCAGTCTCAACCGCAGTGCTGATGATACTCGTTGCAATTCTCTTCGCAAAACTCCGCAAGGAGAGAAAAGAAAGACTTTACCGTGAGGAAATCGAGCAAGTTGCCGATGAGCTTCTTGAAGAGGTTGACAGACAGCTTGCTGAAGAAGCCGCCGCCAACGCCGAAACCGATACACCCGTCGAAGTCGAAAATATAGTCAATGAGCCCGAAACTACTCCCACAGAAAATGACGCGGCTCCGACAGAAGCAACCGATTCCGACATCTCCTCAGAAACGGAAGAAAAACACCCTGAAGATTCAGACAGTGATACGGAAGAATCCGATGATGATTTCACAGACGAAGCCTGATAAACCGTATTGACAAGCACAAAGCCGCACCCTCTTGACGGGATGCGGCTTATTTTTTTATAACAAAATTCATCTTTTCTCTTGATAAAAATATTCTGCTGATATATAATATAAAATTAGTTAATCCGTTTTACGCTTTTTGTGTAAAGCTGACGAAAGGGTGTTGATTTTGGACAGAATCGGTTTTGACAATGCGGCTTATATCAGACGTCAGTCTGAACAAATCAGCAAACGCATCAACGAATTCGGCGGCAAACTCTATCTTGAATTCGGCGGCAAGCTTTTTGATGACTACCACGCATCAAGAGTTCTCCCCGGTTTTGCACCTGACAGTAAACTTCAGATGCTCAAACATATTGCCGATGACGTTGAGGTTGTTATCGTTATCAATTCAAGCGACATCGAAAGCAACAAAATACGCCGTGATCTCGGCATAACCTACGATGCCGACGTACTCCGACTCATCGACGCTTACAGAGGTGCAGGTCTCTTCGTGGGCAGTGTTGTTCTGGCACAGTTCAGCGGTCAGCCCGCCGCTCTTTCATTCAAATCAAAGCTCGAGCAGCTCGGTGTCAAGGTTTTCATCAACTACCGAATCGAAGGTTATCCTTATAATGTTGCTCATATCGTCAGTGACGAAGGCTTCGGCAAAAACGATTTCATCGAAACCGAAAGACCTCTTGTTGTTGTCACCGCACCCGGTCCCGGAAGCGGCAAGATGGCAACTTGTCTTTCTCAGCTTTATCACGAAAATCAGAGAGGAAACAAAGCCGGTTACGCAAAGTTTGAAACCTTCCCCATCTGGAATCTTCCTCTCAAACACCCTGTTAACCTTGCATATGAGGCGGCAACCGCCGACCTCAACGACGTCAATATGATTGACCCGTATCACCTTGAAGCCTACGGTGAATCAACCGTCAATTATAACAGAGACGTTGAAGTTTTCCCCGTTCTGAATACTATATTTGAAAGAATCGAAGGCGTCAGCCCTTATAAGTCACCCACAGATATGGGCGTCAATATGGTCGGTTACTGCATCTGCGACGATGAGGTTACAAGAGAAGCTTCAAAAGCTGAAATCATCCGCCGTTATTTCAACGCTATGTGCGATCTGCGTATGGGCAGAGGCAAACAACAAGCCGTTGATAAGATCGTCAGCCTTATGAATCAGGCGGGCGTAAGCATTGATGACAGAGCCGTTATCAAGGCGGCTGTTGACAAAAGCAACGAGACCGAAGGTCAGCCCGCAGTTGCAATCGAGCTTCCCGACGGAAGAATTGTTACGGGCAAAACCTCAAATCTTCTCGGTGCATCCTCCGCGGCGCTTCTCAATGCGGCAAAAGCCATCGCAGGTCTGCCCGAAGATTTGCTTATGATTGCGCCGACAATCATCGAGCCGATTCAGGAACTTAAAACAGGCATTCTCAAGGGCAAGAATCCGAGACTTCACTCCGACGAAACCCTGATCGCCCTCTCAATGAGCGCCAACACGAATCCCGTTGCAAAAAAGGCACTCGAATCAATTGAGCTTCTCAAGGGCTGTGAGGCTCATTCAACCGTTATCCTCTCACAGGTTGATTCCGATGTTTACAGAAAAATCGGTATGAATCTTACCTGCGAACCAAGATACCAAACAAAGAAACTCTATCATAAATAAAAGAACATCCCGTATCAACAGTATGGTTGATACGGGATTATTTTTTATATTCTATTAAAACAAATCTTCCTGATTTGCCATTGCAATACCTGCGCCGGCAAGTGCGGCAGCGGCAACCTGATTATCATCGACTCTGAAAATCATATATGCACCCGCTTTTGAAGAATTGAAAGCATAGGTATATTCAACAACGACATCGGCATCCGAAAGCACCTCGAGGATTGTTGCAAGACTGCCCGGAGTATCTGAAATTGCGGCAGCGAGAACGTCAGTTACGGTTGTGATATAACCGCCTTCATTAAGAGCTGCCTGAGCATTCTTCGGGTCATCGCAGATAATACGGAGAATACCGAAATCCTGGGTGTCTGCGATTGAAAGGGCTCTGAGGTTGATATTATGATCCGCAATGAATCTTGTTGCCTCTGCAAGCTTACCTTTTTTGTTTTCAATGAAAACAGAAATCTGTTTTACGCTCATTTCATTGTCTCCTTTCAGAATCAGTCGTGAAGCTTTCTCTTATCGATAACTCTCACTGCTTTGCCCTCACTTCTTGTTATTGTCTTGGGAGCAACGAGATGAACCTTGGGATTGATGCCGAGCATAATCTTCATAGCGTTTGCAAGTGCCTTTTCCATAGCAGTCAGACTCTTGACGGTATCAGAGAACTGCTCGGGATTAAGCTCAACGTAAACATCGAGAGTATCGGTGTTGTTTTCTCTGTCAACTTCGATGAGGTAGTTTGAAGAATAACCTTCTTTGATAAGAACGGTTTCGATCTGTGACGGGAACACGTTGACACCACGGATGATGAGCATATCGTCGCTTCTGCCCATGGGCTTCGACATTTTGATGAGTGTTCTTCCGCAGGAGCACTTTTCTCTTGAAAGAACACAGATATCTCTTGTGCGGTATCTGAGAAGCGGGAAAGCTTCTTTATCAAGGCTTGTGAAAACAAGTTCGCCCTTTGATCCTTCGGGAAGAACTTCGCCCGTTTCAGGGTCAATGATTTCCGCATAGAAATGGTCTTCGTTGATATGCATACCCTTCTGTGCTTCACATTCGAAAGCAACACCGGGACCGCTTGTTTCTGTCAGACCGTAAATATCGTATGCCTTGAGACCGAGAGATTTCTCGATATCGCGGCGCATTTCTTCTGTCCAGGGCTCTGCGCCGAAGATACCCGCCTTGAGGTCGAGGTCTTCGGGCTTGACGCCCATATCTTTGATGGATTCGCCGATATACGCCGCATACGAAGGTGTACAGCAAAGAATTGTTGCGTGAAGATCCCGCATAAACTGAATCTGACGTTCCGTATTTCCCGATGACATCGGAAGAGTAAGGCATCCGACCTTATGTGAGCCGCCGTTCATACCTGCACCGCCAGTGAAGAGACCGTAGCCGTAGGCAACCTGACAAACATCTTCGTTTGTGCCGCCGACCGCGGTGATTGCTCTTGCGCAGCAATCCTCCCAGAGGTCAACGTCACCTTGTGTATAAAATGCAACCACTCTTTTGCCGGTTGTACCGCTTGTTGACTGAATTCTGACGCAGTTCTTGAGGTCTGTTGCGAGAAGACCGTAAGGGTATGCTTCTCTGAGGTCAGCTTTTGTAAGGAAAGGAAGCTTGTGAAGGTCTTCAACTCCCTTGATATCCTCAGGCTTAACACCCTTTTCGTCCATCAGATTGCGGTAATATTCAACATTTTCATAAACATGTTTTACCTGTTTTACAAGCTTTTCATTCTGCAATGCTCTCATATCTTCGAGAGAAGCAGTTTCGATTTCAGGCTGAAAATACTTTTTCATTTTATTGAGTCCTTTCTGTTGCGGCGGTGAATTATGAATTGTAGCCCATCTCAAAAGCTTTGAGGTTGAGCTCAAGGAATTTGGGAGGAACGCTCTCTTTAAGCGCCTTGATCCAGACTTCCTTGTCAAGCTCCATATTCTTTGCCATCGCACCGATAAGGATAACGTTGACTGCTTTTGCCGTGCCCGCTTCAACCGCAAGGGGAAGAGCATCAACAGCCTGAACGGATGCTCCCGTCGCTCTGAGAGCATCTATAACACCATCAGGATATTCAACCGCACCCATAACAACGGGCATGGGATCAATCTGCTGAGTGTTCACGATAACCTTGCCGTCAGTTCTGAGGTATTCAATCCACCTTGCAGCTTCAAGCTGCTCAAATGCGAGGATAATATCTGCCTCACCCTTTTCGATGATGGGAGAAGCAACCTTTTCACCGCAACGAACATAGGTTACAACCGAGCCGCCGCGCTGACTCATACCGTGAACTTCGGAAACCTTTACGTCATATCCGCAATCAAGGAGAGCAGAGCCGAGAATGCGGCTGGCAAGCAGAGTACCCTGACCGCCGACACCGACTATCATAATTGACTTGTTCATATCTCTTCTCCTCCTTATTCGATTGCGCCGAATTTACAGAGCTGACTGCATACGTTGCAGCCGAGGCACTGTGTGAAATCAATCTGAGCCTTGCCGTCCTTCATGCTGATGGCAGGGCAGCCTATCTTCATGCACATCTTACAGGACTTGCACTTATCCTTATTGACCTTGAGAGGAGGATTATGCTTGACCGTCTTGAGAAGTGCACAGGGTCTTCTTGAAATAACAACTGCGGGACCGTCTGCATCAAGAGCAGTCTGAATGCCGTTCTTTGTTTCTTCAAGATTATAGGGATCAACAACGATAACGTTTTTGATGCCGACTGCTTCCGCAAGCTTTTCAAGGCTCACTGCTGCAGCGGGTTCACCCTTGATATTATAGCCTGTTGTGGGATTCTGCTGATGACCCGTCATACCCGTGATTGAGTTGTCGAGAATTATGACAACCGAATCGGTGGCGTTATACGCGATATTGATAAGACCCGTAACACCCGAATGAATGAAGGTTGAGTCACCGATAACCGCAACGCTCTTCTTTGCGTTTGCGGGGTCTGCAAGGTTTCTGCCGTGGAGACCCGAAACAGATGCGCCCATACAGAGAACGGTATCAATCATACCGAGAGGCTGTGATGCACCGAGAGTATAGCAACCGATGTCACCGCTGACGGTAACCTTAAGCTGCTTAAGGGCATAGAAAAGACCTCTGTGGGGACAGCCTGCGCAAAGCACAGGCGGTCTGGGAACGATGTTCACGTCCGTCTTGAGAGTATCCTTCTCTTCGCCGAGAATAACCTTTGCGATGAGGCTCTGTGAATATTCACCCTGAAGCGTGAAAGCATCCTTGCCGATAACGTCGATACCGTTTTTGCGGCAATGTGTTTCGATATAATCATCAAGTTCTTCAAGAACGTAAACCGTTTCACATTCTGAAGCAAAGTTCTTTATGAGCTCCACGGGAAGCGGATATATGCAACCGAGCTTGAGGTATGATGCGTTTTCACCAAGCGCTTCCTTTGCATACTGATAGCAGATACCCGATGCTATAACACCGATTTTCTTGCTGTTATATTCAACCTTGTTGAGACCGTTTTCAACAGCCTCCGTTTCGCAGTAAGCAATCTGGTCAAGGATTCTCTGCTCAACAACTACGTGCTTGCCCTTTGCGTTTGCGGGTACCATAACGTATTTCTGAGGATTCTTTATGTATTCTTTAAGACCGTTATCAACTCTGTCAGCAAGTTCAGCGGTGCTTCTTGAGTGAGCAACCCTTGTTGTTTCTCTGATGATAACGGGAGTATCGAACTTTTCGGAAAGCTCAAATGCTCTCTTGGTATAGTCAAGGCATTCTGCAGAATCCGAGGGTTCAAGCATCATAACCTTTGCGCCCATTGCGTAATGTCTGGAATCCTGCTCATTCTGTGATGAATGCATGCCGGGGTCATCCGCAACAAGGATAACCATACCTGCATTAACGCCCGTATAGGATGCGGTGAAGAGAGGGTCAGCCGCAACGTTGAGACCGACGTGCTTCATTGCGCAGAATGAACGTGCACCTGCAACCGATGCGCCGAATGCAACCTCCATGGCAACTTTTTCGTTGGGTGCCCATTCCGAGAATATTTCGTCATATTTTGAAGCAAATTCCGTTACCTCCGTGCTGGGTGTACCGGGATAGCTTGAAACAACGCGGCAGCCTGCTTCGTAAAGACCTCTGGCAACCGCTTCATTACCTAAAAGCAGTTTTTTCAAAGCTTTTTCCTCCTGATCAGCAATATATTTATTATGATTCTTTTTTAACGTTCATTTCGACCTGAGTTGCTACGAGACTCTCACCGCAGTAAATTTTGCGGAGCTTCGGCTTCTCGATTTTGCCCGTGGGATTGCGGGGCACTTCGGCAAAAATAAGTCTGTGCGGACGCTTGTATCTGGGAAGGTCGCGACAGAAATCGTTGATATCATCTTCGTCTGCCTTGCAACCCTCTTTGAGTTCAATAACAGCAGCGGCAATTTCACCGAGTCTTGCATCGGGAAGTCCGATAACCGCAACGTCCTTGATTGCATCGTGCTTACGAAGGAAGTCTTCAATCTGGACGGGATAAAGATTTTCACCGCCCGAAATGATAACGTCCTTCTTACGGTCTACAAGATAGATAAAGCCATCTTCATCCTCCTGAGCCATATCACCCGTGAACAGCCATTCACCGTGAAGGGTTTCGTTGGTTGCCTTTTCATCATTATAGTAGCAGAGCATAACGCCGGGACCTTTGACAGCAAGTTCACCAACTTCTCCGCGTTCAACGGTATTACCGTTTTCGTCAATGATTTTTGTTTCCCAACCGTAACCCGCCTTACCGATCGCGCCGACCTTATGAACGTTATCAACGCCGAGATGAACACAGCCGGGACCGATAGATTCGCTCAGACCGTAGTTGGTGTCGTACTTATGATGCGGGAAAACCTTGAGCCATCTCTTAATGAGACTGGGCGGTACGGGCTGAGCACCGATATGCATAAGTCTCCACTGGTCAAGATTATATTTATCAATTTCAATATCGCCTCTGTCAATGGCATCGAGAATATCCTGAGCCCACGGAACGAGAAGCCATACGATTGAACATTTTTCCTGAGAAACCGTCTGAATTATTCTCTCGGGTTTTGCACCCTTAAGAAGAACGGTCTTGCCTCCGACAAGGAGACTGCCAAACCAATGCATCTTTGCGCCTGTGTGATAAAGCGGAGGAATGCAGAGGAAAACGTCATCCTTAGTCTGTGAGTGGTGATTCTGCTCAACGAGGCATGAATGAACGAGAGCCTTGTGTGCATGAAGAATCGCCTTGGGGAATCCGGTTGTACCTGACGAAAAATAAATTGCGGCGTGGTCGTCGTCGGAAAGCTCGATTCCGGGATTTTTCGACGTGCAGTATGTAACAAGTTTATTGTAGCTTTCTGCAAAAGTGGGACAGTCGGCACCGAGGTAAAGGCGAAGCTTGACCTTGGGAATTCTGTCGGAAATCTGCTCCATACGGCCTGTGAATTCGGGACCGAAAACAATAACATCGCTCTCCGAAAGCTTGAGACAGTATTTGATTTCTTCCGCAGTATAACGGTAATTGAGCGGCACTGCAAGAGCACCCGTCTTGAGAATACCGAAATAGATGGGCAGATATTCAATGCAGTTCATCAGGAGAATCGCAACTCTGTCTCCCTTTTTGATACCTCTGGAAAGCAGGAAGTTTGCAAATCTGTTTGCTTTTTTGTTGAATTCATCCCAGGTAATTTCACTTCTGCCGTCACCCTTCGAGCCTTGTTCAATGAGTGAGTATTCACGCCAGGTTACCCTTGCATTTTCCTGCAATTCGGGGTTGATTTCTACAAGGCTGACGTCATCTTTGTAGAGTTCGGCATTCTTTTCAAGAAAACTTGTGATAGGCATTTTTTATTTTCAATCCTTTTCAATAATTATCCGCCGCAGTCCTCAGAGCGATACCGCTCTGCATAAAAGCTTCAAAAATACAGTTATATATAATAACATATTTATAACAAATTGTAAATGAAGATTTTCGCCGTTTAAAGACCTTGAATTTGTGCGAATCCGACAAAGTTCTTTAAACATTTAAAGCTTTAAAGCTTTTATGCACTAAAGCGTTTTGCTAATAATACACCCGATTCCGACATTTGTCAATATAAATCCTTAAAATTCTATATAATTATATCACTTGATTTTACCTTCCGTGCCCCCGCACATACGCACAAAATTCGGGATATGCTTAACAAGAATCAGCATTGCACAGGCAATGGCAAAAATGCAGTTTTCGAGCGCGTTTTCTCTGCTCAAAAAATACGCGAGAATCGGATAAACCGCCGAACATACACCCGATGCAGCCGCAACATATTTTGTAACAAACAGTATCACCGCAAACAGAATCAGCAGAATCACCGCCGTTAACGGCATCAGTGCAAACGCCGCACCAACTGCGGTTGCCACACCCTTTCCGCCTCTGAATCCGTGATATAAAGGCAGAATATGACCGAGCTGAGCAAACAGACCCGCAAAAAGCATCGCTTCATACGGTGCATTGCACATAACAACAAGAAGTTTTGCAAAACCTACCGACAGAATGCCCTTCAAAAAATCGCAAACAAACACGGCTATTCCCGTTTTAAACCCGAAAATTCTTACCGCATTCGTTGCTCCTGCATTTCCGCTGCCGGAATTTCTGATATCCTCACCGTGCACCGTCTTTGAAATAATCACAGCAAAACTGATGCTTCCGATAAGATACCCGAAAGCGGCTGAAATTGCCGTATATACCATAAAAACATCACCCGAGACTATTTTTTCCGTCAAACAGAAAAAAATACGGCACAAATTTTCCTCTATATTTATTCATCATTATACTTGATTTCCATTTCAAAGAGTGATAAAATATCTTGTAAAAAAATTTTTCATTCGGTGAAAACCGAATGTTTTTAAAGGGGACTTTCAATTATGGAAAGAAGAACAGGTACAATTTCAAGAGGCATCCGTTGCCCCATCATCCGTCAGGGTGACGATCTCGCACAGATAGTGTGCAGCAGTGTTGTTGAAGCCGCTGAAATCGACGGTTTCGAACTCCGTGACAAGGATGTTGTTGCAATCACTGAATCTATCGTTGCAAGAAGCCAGGGTAATTACGCAGACGTTGATGCCATCGCAAAGGATGTCAAAACAAAACTCGGCGGCGAAACAATCGGCGTTATTTTCCCCATCCTTTCAAGAAACCGTTTCGCAATCTGCCTCAAGGGTATCGCAATGGGCGCAAAGAAGGTTGTTCTTATGCTCAGCTACCCCAGTGATGAAGTAGGCAATCACCTTCTCACCTATGACCAGCTTGACGATGCGGGTGTTAATCCCTACAGCGATGTTCTTTCCCTCGAAAAATACCGTGAACTTTTCGGCGAAAACAAGCACGAATTCACAGGCATTGACTATGTTGACTACTATTCAAAGATTATCACAGACGCAGGCGCAGAGGCTGAAATTATTTTTGCCAATCAAGCAAAAGCAATCCTCGACTATACCGACTGCATCCTGACCTGCGACATTCATACAAGAGCAAGAACAAAGAGACTTCTCAAAGCAGCGGGCGCAAAAATCGTCTGCGGTCTTGACGATATTCTCACTTCTCCCGTTGACGGCAGCGGCTGCAACGAGAAATTCGGTCTTCTCGGTTCCAACAAATCCACCGAGGATTCAATCAAGCTCTTCCCCAGAGACTGCACCGATTTTGTTTACAAAACCCAGGAACTTCTCAAGGAAGCAACAGGCAAAAACATTGAGGTTATGGTCTACGGCGACGGCGCATTCAAGGATCCTCAGGGTAAGATCTGGGAACTTGCCGACCCCTGTGTTTCTCCTGCATATACAGCAGGTCTGAGCGGCACACCCAACGAACTCAAACTCAAGTACCTTGCAGATAATGATTTCAAAGACCTCAGCGGAGATGCACTCAAGGAAGCTATCTCCAAGAAAATCGAAGAAAAAGACGGCAGCAGCTTCGTAGGAAATATGGCCGCTCAGGGTACAACTCCCCGCCAGTTTACCGACCTCATCGGTTCACTCTGCGACCTTACCAGCGGTTCCGGTGACAAGGGTACTCCCGTTGTTCTTGTTCAGGGTTATTTTGATAACTACACCAACTGATTTAGTTTATAATTAATTTCATCATATACAGAAAACGGAGGTAAAAATTATGCAAAGTGTTGTTCGTCCCGAATCAATGGCTCGCATCACAACTCCCGAGCTTGCAAATGCTTTTATTGAAGATCAAGTAGCAAAAGTCAGAGCTCAGGTAGGCGACAAAAAAGTTCTTCTTGCTCTTTCCGGCGGCGTTGATTCATCCGTTGTTGCGGCTCTTCTTATCAAAGCAATCGGCAAACAGCTCGTCTGCGTTCACGTTAATCACGGTCTTATGCGCAAGGGCGAAAGTGAGCAGGTAATCGAAGTTTTCGGCAAAGAACTCGACGCAAATCTTATTTATATTGATGCAACAGATCGCTATCTTGAACTTCTCAAGGGCGTTTCAGATCCCGAAACAAAGAGAAAAATCATCGGCAACGAATTCATCAAGATCTTTGATGAAGAAGCAAAGAAGCTTGAGGGAATTGAGTTCCTTGCTCAGGGTACAATCTATCCCGATATTATTGAATCCAAGGGTGTCAAGGCTCACCACAACGTCGGCGGTCTTCCCGAAGATATGAAAATGGATCTCGTTGAACCCGTTGCACTTCTCTTCAAGGACGAAGTCAGAGTTGTCAGCGAAGCTCTCGGTCTTCCCCACGCAATGGTTTACCGTCAGCCGTTCCCCGGCCCCGGTCTTGGTGTACGTTGCCTCGGTGCAATCACAAGAGACAGACTCGAAGCTCTCCGCGAAGCAGACGCAATCCTCCGCGAAGAATTCGACAAGTGCGGTCTTGCAGAAAAGGTTTGGCAGTATTTCATCGCCATCCCCGATATCAAGAGCGTCGGTGTCAGAAACGACGTTCGTTATGAGGGCTGGCCCGCAATCATCCGCGCAGTCAACACAACAGACGCTATGACCGCAACAATCGAAGAAATCCCCTACCCCGTCCTTCACCATATCACCGACAGAATCACCCACGAGGTTGAAGGCATCAACAGAGTTCTCCTCGACCTCACCCCGAAGCCCATCGGCACAATCGAGTGGGAATAATTTGAAAAAGCCGAAAAACCCAGTGTTTACAAGGCTTTTCGGACTTCGCCCACTCTCTCTGATAAGGTTTTGATAAGAATGCCCTCCAATGCGATTATTCTGCGTTGCGAGTGGCTTGTGAGTAAAGAATAATTTCAACCATCTCACAAAAATCCCATATTAGCATTTAAGCCCGTACTGATCGGATGTCAGTACGGGCTTTTTGTCGTTCATTTTAGCTGCAACTGTGAAGTTTTTATAAACGATTCGGAGAAATGCCAGAAACAGCCTGAAAAAAGGAGCTGAAAAAGATGGTAAGTAGATGGTTTATTTTTCTTCCTCTTTCAACGCTTGAATCAGCATATCGCTGAGTGCCTGGGACGGAACTTTCGCCCAGATCTGAGTGGTGTCCTCTGCCGGGAATGTATAACGCCAACGGTCATACTGATCTTTGCTGATCTCGCCCTTTCTGAGTTTTTCAGATTGGTCAGCCCATGCGGAAAGCATTTTGAAAATGGACTCGTCCATTGTGCGCTTGCTGCCATCAAAGACGATATGTACCTCGTCTCCCTGTTTTTCAGTTCTTACACCATGAATATCCTCGATAGCGAAAAGAGTATGGATAAAGCCCAGATCGCTGTCGATGTCGGGAATGTTCAGAGCCAAAGGAGAAACCTCCAGAACATTCGCAAGAGCTTTCACCAAATCTTCCTTGGGCGTTCTGGAGCCGGACTCATACTGAGCCATACGAATATCAGCGGTCTTTTGGGGAAATCCCACGGCTTGACCGAGCCACTTCTGCGTGATGCCACGCAGATTGCGCATAAAACGGATTCTTTCACCGATTGCCATAGTTTTCTCTCCCTTTCGGATTGTTGCCATTAGTATAACATAAATGTTTAGCTCCTGTCAAGATAGCTTAAACAAAAATATTTAATATTTTCTCCAAAGCCTCTTGACATAACGGAATTTGTTTAGTATAATGATGCTGTAAACTTAAACGAATATGTTTAAGTTAGAGGGCAAACCTCTAACAAGCATATCGCTGAAGATTTATCCGCCCGGGCAAATCGGATGGCGGCCAGAAAGTATTCCGACACTAAATAAGGAATATTATACCCAAAAATCAAAAAGGAGGAATTGAATGGAAAAGA
>JAFVVQ010000062.1 GCA_017502085.1 Clostridia bacterium
CACATACGAAGGCAACGCAGCAGTTCAGGTATTCTACGGTGACGTAATCCCCGATGCAGTTGCAACACCCGAAAAGGAAGGTAACTACTTCGTTAAGTGGCTCAACGTTCCCGCAACAATGCCCGCTGACGATCTTGCAATTGCAGCAGAGTGGGCTCTTGAAGAATACATAATCACCTTCACAGATCTCTACGGTAATCCCGTTGAAAACATCGTTGCAAAGTACGGCGATGAAATCACAGTTCCCGCAGGTCTCACAAGAGAAGGCTATGTATTCGCAGGCTGGAAGAACGCAAACGGCGAAGCTCTCACATCAACAATCGGTGACCTTGGCAACAACGGTGACACAGTTGCTTATGCTGCACAGTGGACACTCGATCAGTTCACAATCACAATCAAGCTTGATGGCGGTAACATCGGCGGCAACACTGATGACATCGTTATCACAAAGGACTTCGGCGCTGCAGTTGAGCAGCCCACAGCACCCGTCAAGGAAGGTAATGTATTCGTTGACTGGAGCATCACAATCCCCGCAACAATGCCCGCAGAAGATATGACCGTAACAGCTCTCTGGAGAGCAGAGACTTACACAGTTAAGTTTGCTGACACAGACGATGCTGCAACAGTAATCACTGTTCCCGTAACATTCGGCGGAACTCTCGAAGCTCCCACAAATCTTACAAAGACAGGTCACGTATTCGCAGGCTGGGATGTAACACCTCCCGCAGTTGTCGGTGACCTCGGTGAAGACAAGGCTGTTGTAACATACACAGTTCAGTGGACACCCGAGACTTACACAATCATCTTTGCCGATACAAATGACGCAGGCGACAGCATCACTGTTCCCGCAACATTCGGCGGCACAATCGAAATCCCCACCGGTCTCACAAAGACAGGTAAGGTATTTGCAGGTTGGGATGAAACTCCCTCTGCTGAAGTAGGCGACCTCGGCGCTGACAAGGCAACAGTTACTTACACAGCACAGTGGACAAACGAAAAATACACAATCATCTTTGCTGATACAAACGATGCAGGCGATAGCATCACAATGCCCGTAACATTCGGTGACACAATCGTTGTTCCCACCGATCTCACAAAGACAGGTTATGTATTCACAGGCTGGGATGTAACACCTCCCACCGAAATCGGCGACCTTGGCGCAGATAATGCAACGGTTACTTATACCGCACAGTGGGAAAAGGATACCTTCACAGTAACCTGGACCGACAACAACGGCACAACAACAGTTGACGTTATCTACGGCGATCCCATCGAAGTTCCCACAGCAGCTGCTAAGGAAGGCTACTACTTCGTAACATGGTCACCCGCAGTTCCCGAAACAATGCCCGCAGAAGACCTTGAGTTCACCGCAGTATATGAAATCAGCGTTATCGGCGTTAATTACTATATCAACGGTAAGTACCTCACAGGTTACGGTGCAGAGTTCGGTGAAGTAGTCCGCACAGAAAACAGCGGCTACACAGTTCCCAAGGGTTATGTATTTGACGGCTGGTACACAGACGCTGAATGCACAATCAAGTTCGTTGAAGGTACAACAGTCGGCGCTGACGGTATCAACCTTTATGCTAAGGAAACAATCGGTACCTACGCTGCAAACTTCTACCTCGACGATGCTAAGACTGAACTTCATTACACAACCAATGTTCCCTTTGATAAGGAAATCATTCTTCCTGATGCATACAAGGAACCCACTAAGGAAGGCTACATCTTCGCAGGTTGGGATACAAACATTGGCGTTATGGATGAAGAAGGCAAGGATTTCGTAGCTATCTGGTATGAAATGGACAACATTATCGTCACCTACTATGTAGACGGCGAAGTTTATGAGGCGTTCGACAACCAGACCTTCGGCGGCGAATACGAGATTCCCGCAGATCCCTATAAGGCAGGTCACAAGTTTGAGGGCTGGGCAGTTAAGGGAACAACTGATATCGTTGATATCAGAACACTCACAGTTGCTGCTGAAAATGCAGAATTCGATGCTATCTTCACAGTAACAGCATTCACCGTAACTTACTTCAACTATGAAGCTTCCGAATTCGGTCCCATGGGCGATCCCGCTCCCGCATACGAAGCTTATACAGATGCTGAAGGCAATGCAATCACAGGCACTTACAGCCTCGGCGATGCAATCGCTCATCCCGCAGCACCCGTAGTAGTTGTTAATAAGAACGGCGTTGAGCATACCGAATACTACACATTCAAGCATTGGGAAGATGCAGACGGCAATGTCTGGGCTGACGGTGCAGAAATGCCCGCTAACGACATCGTTCTCTATGCAAAGTATGACAGAGTTGCAGTTCAGCTTGTAGCTCAGGCAGGCTCAACAACTGTTATCGAAAGAGGCGCAAAGGCTGATTACAGCAACCATTATCTGAGCGGTTTTACAGGAACAAGACTTACTCTTAACTATAACATTCTTGATACCAGATTCGTTGACATCGAAGGTGATGGTTACTTCACCGTAACACCTGCTACTGGTAATACAAGAATAGGTACAGGTGCAATTGTTAAGGTATTTGATAATCTTGATCCTTCTGAACCCGTAGAACAGTTCTACATTATCTACTATGGCGATATCAACGGTGACGGTCGTTACACAACAGCTGACGTTTCAGCCATAAAGACTGAAATCAAAGCGCCTAACTGGTCAAAGAGAGGACAGCAGGTCGATTACCTTGTAAAGGCAGCTGACCTTGATGGTAACAAGCGTATTACAACTGTTGACGCATCACGACTTAGCGGATCTGTTTCAAACAAGATTACAATTGATCAGGTAACAGGTAGAGCGCAGTAATTAATTTTCTCCCTGAGGGCAGAGGAATACTGCCCTCGGGGAACCCCGAAAAAATCCCTATAATATAGGCAATAAACGGAGTGAAATCCGATTGTTTATATATAAACTCAAAATTAAAAGGGAGGCAAAATTTGCATGAAATTGTTTAAGAGAACACTCTCGTTATTTCTTGCATTCATGATGGTATTTACCAGCGTGTCCCTTCTTGCTTCTGCAGATCTTGGTAATGACGGTATGTCCTGGAAAACAACATGGAAATACTATCGTCAGGCAGAGGTTGCTACCAAAGATGCAGATGGCAATTACGTGAAGGATGCAGACGGTAATGTCATCACTGAAAAGGTTTGGATACCCACAAACAGAATCAGCCGTGGTGATAAAATCAAGGCAAGATTGTTTGTAGAAACAAACTATGCGGTTGGCGTATCAGACCATTTCTTCTTCTATCATCAGAATTTCCTTGCAGTTGATCCCTCGGCTCTTTCCACTGGTGATATTCAGTACTTGATTCCTTATAACACTGATCCTAAATCAGAGGCTGCGATAGCAGGTCTGAGCGGTGGTATGGACTATAAAGCAGATCCGGTTGAAATTGCTGAAGGTCTTATCTACGATGACGGTATAAATCCGCCTTATGTTGATGAAGCTGAATTCGATAAGTATGACTGGGTTTATTTAATGCACTCAACAGGTACAGCAATAACCTATAGTGGTGATTATTGGCAGTATGAAATCCCCTTTGTGGTTAAGGATACTGCTGACGGTTACGCAGGTGTGTTCACTCCTGAAGGTGCTATCAAGAGACCTTATCCTTATGACTGGTCAATTATGTACCTCAATAAGCAGCCTGCTGGTGACGGCGGTTCTTACGATGTAGGTCTTCTTGATGCTATGGACTATGAATACAATTATATCCTTGGTGGTCCTAACTTCGACTATGATGCAGACCTTGCAGGTGCTTCCGATGCTGAACTCGCAGCAGCTAAGAAGACATTCGAAGAGCAGGCTGAAAAGGAAGCTCTTTCCGTTAAGACAAAGGTTAAGTATAACCTCAACGGCGGTTCAATCGACGATGCAACAACAGTTGCAGATGCAGAAGGTTTTGTTGGCGACGATCTCATCACTCTTCCTGCTAACCCCACAAAGGTTGTCGGTTCAGGTGAATCCGCAACAGAACTCAAGTTCCTCGGTTGGGAAAGAGTTGCTAACAAGTACGTTGCTGATGACGGCACAGAATACTACGATCCCTACGGCGGTATCTACTATGTTGACGCTGCAACAGCTGCTGAAGCAGGCAACGCCAACCAGGCAGGTCTCATCGGTGACCTCAAGGCTCAGACCTTCGGTTACAGCGACGTAACCCTCAGAGCTGTTTATCAGTCACCCGCTAAGTATCAGCAGAACGTTTACGTTCAGAACATCGAAAATGATGAGTATACCCTCAGCACAGGCTACTCAGCAGAAATCGATGCAATCGGCGGCGACGTTATCAAGTCAGCTGATTACGTAGTTCCCGACGGCTTTGCTCTCAACACAGAGAAGAGCACAGCTCAGATCATTGTATCTGCAGATAAAGTTGAAACTCTCAACATCTACCTCGACAGAAAGACCTACACTGCAACATTCAAGAGCGGTGCAAACGGCACAACAGAGGTAACAAAGACAGGTAAGTACGGCGCAGCTCTCGAAGCTCCCACACCCGCTGAATGGGTTGGCCATACATTTACAGCATGGAGCCCCGCCGTTCCCGCAACATTCGACGAGAATGTAGGCACTTACACTGCTCAGTACGATTCCGCTGCAGCCAACATCAGAGTCAAGTACTCATATATTGATAAGGTAACAGGCGAAATCGTTTCCGGCACATTCACAAAGGAATCACTCACAGGCTTTAACTATGCTATCGTTGAGTCAGTTCCCGCAGAACCCGCAGCAAACACAACTTATATCACCTACGATGAAATCCTCAACGTAGAGCATTATGCATTCAGTTCCGCAACACCCGCAACGGGTACAGTTGCTGCAACAGGTGCAGACGTTGACGTTCAGTTCAAGGCTGTCAACTACACAGCAACATTCACAGACGGTAACCCCGGTTCTGTTTCTGTTGCTTACTATGACAAACTCGCAACCCTTCCTGAAGCTCCTGATGCAGAAACAGGTTATCAGTTTGACGGTTGGTACAACGGCGACGTAAAGGCAGTTGCAGGTGAAACAGTTATCACAGGCGACGTTACCTTCACAGCCAAGTATTCAAAGATTCCCAGAACAGTTACCTACGTTTACGCAGGTGCTCCTGAGGGTCAGACAGCTCCCGCAAGCTACCCAGCTTATATCGGCGATAAGGTAGTTCTTCCCGGACTTCCCGAGGTTGAAGGCTATCAGATAGGCAATTGGGTAATTTCAGGTGCAGAAAACGGCATTGTCGGCACATCCGACGTTGTTGTAACATCAACCTGGACAAAGAATACCTACGTTGTTTCCTACTTCTCAGATGAGGCTTGCACAAACCTCTTCACAACTCAGACTTACTCATACGGTGATAAGCTTGTTTATCCCACAGAGAAGCCCAGCAAGCCCGGTTATACCTTCGACTCATGGAGCGAAAACGCAGGCATCGAAGTAGAGAAAGACTTTGATATTTACGCTACATTCACTGCTATCCCCTATGAAGTAAAGGTTCTCGGTCAGGACGGCGTTGTTCTTGACGAGTGGACCGCCGTTTACGGTGACAGAATCACTCTCGGCGACCTTCCCACAGCAGACGAAATCAACGAACTCTACGAAGCTGATTATTATGTATTCAAGAACTGGATGTACAATGGCGCAGCAATCACTGATGGTCAGGTTATCGCAGTTAAGGATAACGTAACAATCGAAGTAGAACTCGAACCCATGGATGCAGTTATCCACTTCAACGCAGGCGGCGCAACATTTGCTAACGGCGAAGAAGAAATCGATGTTGAACTCAAGGTTTATGACGAAATCACATCGGATATGTATCCTGCAGTTCCCGAATATGAAGGCCACACCTTCCAGTCATGGGATGAGTATCCCACAGAGATGGATGATATCGAAAAGACAATTACCATCCAGTGGAAGAAGAATACTTACACAGTTAAGTATGTAAACGGTCTCACAAATGAAGTTATCGGCACACCCGTTACAGGTACGTTCGGCACTGAGCTTACAGCTCCCGCTCTTCCCACAGCAACAGGTTATAGCTTCGCTTGGGATATCGATCTCGAGACAATCCCCGCTAAGAATGAAAAGGGCGAAACAATGGTTAACGGCGGCACAGTAACAGTAACAGCTGTTCCCACCGCTCAGAAATTCACTGTTAAGTACTTTGTTGACGGTGCAGAATACACCTCAAAGGAAGTTGCTTACAACACTCCCATCGATTCTTCAATCAATCCCGCTGATGCAGTTCCCGAAGGCTACAAATTCTTTGGTTGGAACCTTACAGACGGTGCAACTGCTCCCGGTAACCTTGGCACAATGCCTGCTGCTGATGTAAACGTTTACGCAGTTCTTCAGGCAAAGGGCGACACCAAGTACACAGTTGAAATTTATGAAGAGATGCTTGAAGGCGGCTACGATCTCGTATCCTCCACAGAGTATTTCGACGGTACTGCCGGCAAGAAGGCTCCCTACGTTGTCAATACAAACGTAAAGGGCTTCATCTATAACGAAGCAGATTCAATCGTTGATGAACTCGTTGCAGGCGACGGTTCAACAATTCTTGAAATCTACTATGACCGTAAGACCGTAACAGTCAACATCGGCGATGAAACATATCCCGATACACCTTACGGCACTGAAATTCCTCTTCCCGAAGGACCCAAGTCCGACGATCCCGGTAAGGAATTCGACAAGTGGGTAGACGAAGACGGCAAGGCAGTAAGCGATCCTTACATCGTTCCCGATTCAGACGAACCCATCGACATCACTCCCACATACAAGAACAAGTTCTTCGACGTCAAGTACGTTGTTGAAGGTACAGTTATCAAGACTGTTTCCACAGAGTATACAAAGGCTATTGACTCAACTGTAAGACCCGCTACAGGCGAAACTCCTGAGGGTTACACATTCCTCGGCTGGAACCTTGCAGAGGATGCAAAAGAAGTCGGTGCACTCGGCACAATGCCCGCATCAGACGTAACGGTATATGCTGTTCTTGAGGCTCATACCAATGTTAAGTACACGGTTGAAATCTACGAAGAGAAGCTTGAAGGCGGCTACGAACTCAAGTCCTCCGCAGAATTCAGCAACGGTACAGCAGGTGAGGCAGCTCCTTACACTGTTAACGAAAACGTAAAAGGCTTCATCTACAATGCAGCAGAATCAGTTCTTGACACTCCCGTTGCAGGTGACGGTTCAACAGTTCTTAAGGTTTACTACGACCGCAAGACCGTAACAGTCAACATCGGCGATGAAACCTATCCCGACACACCTTACGGCACTGAAATTCCTCTTCCCGAAGGTCCCGAATCCGACGATCCCGGTAAGGAATTCGACAAGTGGGTAGACGAAGACGGCAAGGCAGTAAGCGATCCTTACATTGTTCCCGATTCAGACAAACCCATCGACATCACTCCCACATACAAGAACAAGTTCTTCGATGTTAAGTACGATGTTGACGGTACAGTTATTGCAACTGTTTCTACAGAGTACACAACAGCTATCGGTTCAACAGTAACTCCCACAACAGAACAGATTCCCGCAGGTTATAACTTCCTCGGTTGGAACCTTGTTGACGGTGCAAAAGAAGTCGGTGAACTTGGCAATATGCCCGCATCAGACGTAACTGTTTACGCAGTTCTCGTTGAAAAGACAACTGTTAAGTACACAGTTGAAATCTATGAAGAAATGCTTGAAGGCGGCTACGACCTCGTATCCTCCACAGAGTATTTCGACGGTACAACAGGTAAGAATGCTCCTTACGTTGTAGATACCGACGTAGAAGGCTTCATCTATAACGAAGCAGATTCAATCGTTGATGAACTCGTTGCAGGCGACGGCTCAACCGTTCTCGAAATCTATTACGATCGCAAGAACATTAAGGTTGCAATCGGTAATAACGAGCCCGTTGAACTTCCCTACGGTTCAAAGATTGACCTTCCCGATGATTATGATGACAACGACGCAGGTACAACCTTCGACAAGTGGGTTGACGCAGACGGCAAGGAAGTAAGCGATCCTTACACCGTTCCCGATTCAGACACAGTTGTTGAAATCAAACCCTCATTCAAGAACAACTCCTTCGAAGTTAAGTTCATTGATGCTCTTACAGGTACAACCAAGTCCATGACTCTTGAGTACACTGCAAAGATTCCCAACCCCGGCACTCCCGATGTTGAAGGATTCGAATTCCTCGGTTGGTTCACTGCTGACGGCGACAAGTACGTTGCAGGCACAACAACCGTTCCCAATGCAGATGTAACTTACACTGCAAAGTATCAGGGTCTTACAGTTAACTACACCGTTAACGTTTACCTTGAGAAACTTGACGGTTCAGGCTGGGAAGTTGAATCAACTCTTGAAGACGGTGTAGCAGGCGAAACCGCTAAGTACACAGGCACGTTTGAAGGCTTCACTCTTGACACAACAAACTCTGTAACAGAGTCTGTTATCAAGGGCGACGGTTCAACAGTTCTTAATGTTTACTTCACAAGAAATAGCGTTAAGATCACTGTTGACGGCGAAGAAGTTGACGTTCCCTACGGCACAGAAATCACAGAAGATGATCTCGATGCTGAAGTAGAACCCGGCTATAAGATTGAAAAGTGGACAGACGCTGAAGGCAACGAAGTTAAGTTCCCCGTTGCAATTAAGGGCGGCGAGACATTCGTACCCGTAACCGTTAAGGACACATTCACAGCTAAGTTCCAGCTTGAAGACGGCACTCAGATCGGTGAAGACGTAGTTGCTGAATTTGAAGCAGCAATCACTGCTCCCGAAGCTCCCGAAGCTCCCGAAGGTAAGACCTTCAGAGGTTGGCTCGATAAGACAACCAACACTTACTTCGACGGCAAGATGCCCGCTAAGAACGTTGTTTACACAGCATTCTATGCAAGCAACGACGAAGCAACCTACACAGTCAACATCTATGTTATGAATACACAGGGTGTTGAAGAGCTTTCAGGCTCATACACAGCAACAGCAACAATCGGCACAACTCAGTCTGTTGTTCCCGGCACAGTTGCATGCTGCACTCTTGACACAGCTAAGAGTAACACAAGCTGCGTAATCCTTGCTGACAACTCAGCAACCATCAACCTCTACTTCGTAAGAGGCCTCTACACAGTAAGCTTCGACGGTGTTGAGACTGAAGTTTATGCAGGCGCAGTTATCCCCGTACCCGCTGATCCCACAGACGAAGGTCAGAAGTTCCTTGGCTGGACACCTGCTGTTCCCGTAACAATGCCCGAAGAGGATCTTACATTCACCTCCACTTGGGAACCTGTTGTTTACACTATCACTTATATCGTAAACGGTGACGAAATCGTTCACGAATACACATTTGGTGAAACAGTAACAGCTTACGAGGTAACCACAGCTCCCGCAGGTCTTGTATTTGACAGCTGGTCAGCTGAAATTCCCGCAACAATGCCCGCTGAAAACCTTGTTGTTTCAGCAGTATTTAAGGCAGCAGCATACAAGGTAACATATCTTGATGCAAACGGCGATGTATTCGCATCATATCCCGTAGCTTACGGTGCAGAACTTCCTGTTCCCACAGAAGTTCCCACCAAGGAGTTCCATAAGTTCGTTTCATGGTCAGCAGCTCCCTCAACAATGCCCAACCATGACGTAACCATCACTCCCGTATTCGAAGCTATCGAAGTTCGCCTCATTCCCGCAGAAGGCTCAAGCACTGTCATCGACAGAGAAAACGGCGTTATCTACGGTCTCCAGGAAATTCTCTCAAAACAGATCCTTGACGAGATCTTCCTTGATTATGAAGGCGACGGCAGACTTGTTATCAATCCCGTTGAAGGCAGCACAAGCAGATACGGCACAGGCGCTGTTGTTGAACTTTATGACAACGCTGACGGCAGACTCGTTGAGTCTTACAGAATCGTAGTATTCGGCGACCTCAACGGTGACTCCTATGTAAACGGTATTGATATCTCCATCGCATCCGATGAATCCTTCCTTAAGACCTTCTGGTCAGACGAGGCAGACGAGACCTATGCTCCTTACAAGGTAATCGCAGCAGACCTCGACCATAACGGATTCATTAACACAACTGACGTAGGCAACATCAGAAACTATGTTCACGGTGTTGTTGACATCGACCAGACAACAGGCAAGATTATCCGTTCCTAACCTAATTTGACATTTCCGCGGGGAGGGGAGTTCACCCTTCCCTGCGGTGTATGAAAATAGTTATGTCAGGTAGGAGTGGCTCAGCACACCACTCCACAAACGCTCCTTTCAGAAGCACACTGGAAGGGGAAATTTAAGGAGGATTCTCTCATGACAAAAATGAAAAGGTTAGTCGCTGTTGTCCTTGCTCTTATGATGATCTTAGGCTCCGTTTCAGCAGTTGCTTATGCAGCAGCCTGGGATGCAACCGTTTCTGACGGTTTTGCTCTTGACGTGAGCACAAAGATTTTCAGACAAGTAGACGGCGAATGGATCGAAACCGAAAAAGTTAAAGCCGGTGAAGATGTTAAGGCAAGAGTTTATCTCAACACCGATTATTTCACAAACGGCGGCGAGCTCCTGTTCTTCTACAATAACAATTTCTTCTCGGATAACTACAAAGAAACAGAAAACACCCTTGCTGTTAACCCCGCTTTCTATACAGGCGAAGGTTACCGCATCACAGGTAATTTCTATAATAACCTGTCATCATCAGGTGCAGAAGCAAAGCTTGTAAGACTCGATGTTATCGATCAGGCTTTTGCAGATGCTCACAACTTCTTCTACGTTAACTTCAATCTTAACGGCGAAGAAAAGAATAATGTTCTTGTCGGCGACAAGTGGCTTTGCGAATTTGACCTCACAGTCAAGGCTGATGCTCCCGTCGGCGTAAAAGGCGATTTCTTTGCAATAAAAGAATCGTTCAGAAGCAGTGCAGTCAAGGGCAACATTTGTAATATTGCCAAAGGACCTTCCTTCGGCTATAACGAAGATGTTGTTGATATGACTCAGTGGAATGCAGTTGTCACAACTGTAAGCCAGCCCGTAACTCTCTATACCAACTACGTTGAAGCTACTTTTGATGCTAACGGTGGTATTTTCCCCGACAACACTTCATCAAAGGTTCTCAGCGGCGATGCAGGTTCAAACCTTACAATCGCAACACCCGCTCTTGCCGGTTATGTATTCGAAGGCTGGAAAGCTGAAGGTACTGATGACGTTTACGAATCAATCGGTTTCTTCCCCGCAGCAGACACAACTTATGTTGCTCAGTGGAAGTCAACTACCGACAAATACGATGAGACAGTCAGCTTCAAGACCGATATCTACAGACAGAATGATAACGGTGAATGGGTTTACACTGAAAAGGTAATCCCCGGTGAAACAGTTAAGGCAAGAATTTATATTGACACAACTTATTTCACCAATGCAGGTGACGTAATCGTTTTCTATGACAGCGATTTCTTTGAGGATGCAGATACATCCTTCGTTCCCGGTTCATATAAGAATCTTACTATGAACACTGTCGGCTCAGCGGCTGACACAAAGGCAAGCGGTGTTTGCACATACGTTCCCGCAACGTCAAGAGTAGTCAAGAGACTTATTGACGCAGGTCATATTACTCAGGATTTCGCAGACACACATGAAGCTTACACATTCTCCTATAAGTTTGATCCCGCAGTCAGCCAGAAACTCAGCGGCGCTGAATACTTTGCTGAATGGGAACTCAAAGTTAAGGATACAGCAACAGGCGAAGGCGATTTCTTCGTTGTTGAAGAAACAATCCAGAATACCAGCGAAGCCGGTATGAGGGGCTTCATCAACGTTCCTGTTGGTGAAGAGGGTGGAAGCGATGAAGATGCTTACTCACTCTGGGAAGTTAACGTCAACACAGAAGTTGAAAGCCATCCCGTAACAACAATCAGCAGGATCGAATTCTTCAAAGAAAAAGGTCAGGCTGATCCCGATTTCGTCATCGAAGGCGATATCAATGATCCCGTAGACGCAACAACAGTTCCTGTATTTACAAAGGAAGGTTATACATTTATGGGTTGGGTTCCCGCTGAGATTGCAAACCCCACCGTTGCAGATGTAGTTGAAGTTCCCGATGCTATTCCCTTTGATGAACTCGAACTTGTTGCCCTTTGGGTAAATGAAGTCAAGATCACAATCGATCCCTCGAACGGTGATCCTGTCATCGAAAACACAGTAACTGCAGGCGAAGCATTTGATAAGCCTGAAAATCCCACCAAGGAAGGCAGTTATCTTGCAGGTTGGGTTGACGGTGAAGGCAACTTTATGAAAGAACTTCCCGACGTTTATCCCACAAAGGATACAACCTATTCCGCAGTGTTTGAGACATACACATTCATCGTTGAATACTACGTTCTCAACCCCGACACTCTCAACTATGAAAGAGTCGCAACTGCAAACACAGTATACGGTGATGTTATTCTTGCAACACCTCCCACATTCACCGCTCCCGCAGGCTTTGTTCTGACACCTGCTTATAAGGATACAACCTTCGCAGCAGAGTCAGCTCTTGCAGACGGCGAAACAATGCCCGCAAACAATGTTAAGCTTTATTACAAGCTCGTTGCAAACGAATATCCCGCAACATTCAAGCTTGACGGCGGTAACATTGACGGCAACACAGCAGACGTAATTGTCAACACCCCCTATAATCAGCAGATCAAGGCTCCCGCCAACCCCGTAAAGGAAGGCTACACCTTTATCGGCTGGGATCCCATGGTTGGTATTATGGGCTCCGAAGGTGCTGAATTCGTTGCAACCTGGGAAGCAAACACATATACAGCAACATACATTGTTGAAGGCGAAGAATATGAAGAATATGACATTCCCTTCGGCGCTGATATGGAAATTCCCGCTGACCCCGTTCTTCCCGGATATAATTTCGTAGAATGGGATCCCGCAGTTCCCGCAACAATGCCCGCAGGTGATGTTGAATACACTGCTGTATTCGAGAAGAAGGATATCACCGTCACTCTCGAACTTGACGGCGGTAAGTATGACGGTTCCGAGGCTGATATCGTTATCGCCGGCAAGTACGGTGATGCAATAGCAGCTCCCGATGCAACCAAGCTTGAAAAGCAGGGTTATGTATTCGGCGGTTGGGAACCTGCTCTTCCCGAAACTCTTCCCACTGAAGATGCAACTTACACTGCAATCTGGAATCCTGCAAAGGATACTCCCTACACTGTAGAGGTTTATTATCAGGATACAGAAGAAAAATATCCTTCAGATCCCGATGAAGTTATCGCTATGACAGGCGAAACAAATTCGCTTATCAACGTTGCTGTCGCTACTCCTTACGGCTTCGAAATCAGCGAAGACGAAGGTGACTACGGCAAGGACGTTGCAATCGCTGCAGACGGCACAACAGTATACAAGGTATACTTTGACAGACTTGCTTACACAGTTGTATTCGACGGTAACAACGGTACAATCGACGGCAAGGCAACTGTAAGCGAAGATTATCTCTACCTTTCAACAGTAACAGCTCCCGCTGATGAGGATCTCTACAGAGAAGGCTATACCTTCGCAGGTTGGGAACCCGCAGTTGACAGCGAAGCAACAAAGGCTGTTACTTATAAGGCAAAGTGGACAGTAAACAGCTATGATGTCAACTACATCGTAAAGGGCGCAACTGAAGCTGAAGACGTTGTTTTCGCAACAGAGTCTTTCGATTTCGGCGCAGACCTTGAAGTTACCGATGAAGAACCCGTCAAGAAGGGTTATACATTCAAGAGCTGGACAAATGTTGCAGGTGGCACTTACACCTTCCCCGCAACAATGCCCGCAGCTGATATCAATGTTTATGCAAAGTTCACTCCCAATCCCTATGATGCAAAGTTCTTTGAAGAAGCTGACTCAACAGCTCCCTTCGACGTAATCAACACTGAATTTGACAGTGCTATCAGTGCTCCCGCATCAGAGCCCACCAAGGAAGGCTATGAATTCGGCGGCTGGTCAACAGACGGCGAAAATCCCCTTGATTTTGCAAGCGGCGACGTATTCATGACCGAAGAAGGTATGGATTTCGTAGCAGTATGGGTTCCCGCAGAGCAGGATGTTCCCGTTAAGTATTACTTCATGGATGCTGAAGGCAACTATGTTGCTGACACAACCAAGGATACAACCGTTAAGGCTAAGACAGAGGAAACTGCAAAGGTAGTTCCCGCTGACGTTGAAAACTACACTGTCAACACTGAAAAGTCAGTTCTTGAAGCAGTTGTAGCAGCTGACGGCACAACGGTTCTTGAAGTTTACTATGACAGAAACACCACAAAGCTTGTCATCACAGTTGACGGCAAAGAAACAGTTATTGAGGGTATCTTCGGTTCAGAAGTTCCTGCTGATCAGATCCCCGAAACAGATAAGCCCGGTTATACCTTCAACGGTTGGAAGGATGACGAAGGCAATATCGTAGGTCTTCCCACAGTTATGCCCGAAGGCAACGAAACCTACGAGGCAGATTACACCATCAACGCTTACAACGTAACGTTCATGGTTGACGGCGAAGTTTATGACGGTCCCACAAAGACTGATTACAACAAACCCATTGCAGTTCCTTCTGTTCCCACAAAGAACGGCTACGTATTCGCAGCATGGAAGGACGCTGACGGCAAACAGCCATCAGATTATGCAGGTATGCCTAACAAGGATCTCGTATTCGAGGTTGTATGGACTGCAAACTCAAACGTAGGCTACGTTCTTAATGTCTACGAAATGGGTACAGACGGCAAATATCCCGCAGAGGATAAGCCCACAACAGTTTACAACTTCAACGACGGTATTGTCGGTGACGACAGAACAGTCACTCCCATAGTTCCTACAGGATTCACACTTGACGTTGAGTCATCAATGACTCCCGAAAAGAGTGAACTCACAGGTAAGATTCCTGCAACAGGAACACTCGTTCTTAAAGCATATTTTGCAAGAGATCAGTATACTCTCTACATTGACGAAGACGGTATTGTAACTGAAGAAGTTTACTATTACGGTCAGGCTATTGAAGACAGAGCAGATCCCGTCAAGAAGGGTTACACATTCGTAGAATGGACTCCCGAATATCCCGACGTTATGCCCGCTGAAGACGTAACAGTTACAGCTCAGTTCACAAAGAACAGCTATGACGTTATTTTCGATGCAGGTGAGGGTACATTCACAGACGGCACATCAACCTCAACAGCTAAGGTTCCTTATCTCGATAACATCACCGCTCCCGCTGATCCCGCTAAGGAAGGCTTCGAATTCCTCGGCTGGTCAAAGGACGGCGAAAATGTTCTCACTAACCTCGGCAAGATGGATGATAACGGTGAAACCTTCATCGCAGTATGGGGTAAGTCAACAGTTGTAGTAACATTCTATAACTACCTTACATCCGATAAGGGTCCCGCAGTTCCCGAAGGCCAGAAGACATATGTATATGATCAGGTAACAGATTATAAGTTCGGCGATGAAATCGTATTCCCCGCTGATCCCGTAATCGCAAACCATGAAGATCATTACGTATTCACCGGTTGGGTAGATGCTGAAGGTAAGCCTGTTGAAGCAGGCGCAACAGTTCCTGCTCAGGATCTTGATATCTACGCAACGTACGAGAGAGTCAAGGTTATGCTTATCCCCAAGAACGATACCTGCACAACCGTAATCGACAGAGCAGGTCTCACAGTTGACGATTACACTGCCGGCAGCAAATGGTATGTTTACGGTCTTGAGGAAATCCTCACTCTCAACAATCTTCTCAATAACTTCATTGACGTTTCCGGTGACGGACGCATCGATGTAACAAAGATCACTGATTTCAGCTGCTACGGCACAGGCACAATCATCGATGTTTACGATAACGTAACAGGCGAACTCGTTGAGAGCTTCAGAATCGTTATTTTCGGCGATCTCAACGGTGACTCCTACATCAATGGCATCGACCTTTCGATTATGACTGATGAATGCCAGGGTGTAACAGGCTGGTCATATGAAGATGAACTTCATTACGTTGTTAAGGCTGCAAACCTTCGTTTCGCAGATGACGTAATCAGCCATCCTGACAGAACCATCCTTATCGACCACGTTCTCGGTCTTGCAGCACTCAACCAGGTAACAGCGGTTCTTGAGTATTGATTTACAGACTGATAATCAGTTGACTTAAACTAAAAAGGGGGCTCCCGACCTCGGTCGGGGGCCCTTTTGTCTGTGTCTGTTGAAGTACGGTTGATGAAAAAATAAAAACGGCAGAGGAGACCGATCGGTAACCTCTGCCATTCAATTTTTTACATATCGAGCATTGCGTTTCTGTATTTATTGAAAAGATTTCTGGCTTCTTCAACGGTGTTTGCCTCAACGGGAGGCTCAGGGTTGACTGTTGAAAGCCATTTCTTTTCGAATTCCGCATATCTCTTGTAGAATTCGTTGCCCATATATTCGTTTCTTTCGCAATGCTGTTTCTTTGTGGTTGTGGAGAAAATTCTTCTCTTTGGGAATTCAAACGCGAGTCGTTCGAAGAAACTCTGCCAACGCTTTGAGTAATATGTTTTGATGAGTCCGCCCCATTCTTTCCAGGCATAATCGTAGTTCACGCTCTTTGTGAACGGTCCCCAGATTGTAAGCTGAGTGAGCAGATTGAGTTCAAAGTTCTCTTTATCCTTCTCAGTGAAAGCAAGTTCACCCGCTTCTTTGAGATGCTCATAAAGAGTCAGCTCCGGTCTTGTCTGGAGAAGGTCGTCAAGTTCGTCGCAAATTTTGAGGAATGCGTTTGAAGAACGCTCAAAGATTCTGACGTCTTTGGTTTTGTAGCCGTGAATTGCACTGTCGCAAAGAGCAGCGGCATAGTTGCTGATAACCTGTCTTACGAAATCGCAGGCATCGAATTCATAGCCGTCTTTTGATGCGTTCTCGGCACTGAGAAAAAGATCAACCGCCTGAACAAGTTTTTTACGGTCATATCGGAATTCCCTGAAATCGTTGGGTGCGGTGTGCAGAAGCTCCGTTGCGGGTCTTGCGCAGATAACCGAGCCGGTTTCTCTGCCGGTGCAGTTTTCGCTGTAACAGCTTTCGCTCAGCAGAAGCATAGCATCAACGAGGCATTTTTCTCTGCTTCCGTAACGGCGGTATGCATAGTTGCGGAGCCACTCTTCAAGATTGACGGGCTTATCCTCTGTAAGCATTTTGAATGCAAGGTCAAAATAGAGGGGATTCTGCATAACACCTTCCATAAACAGACCCGTACCTACGCAGTTTTCACTTCCATCGGTGAGGTATTTGTTATCGGCAAGAGCCTTGATGCTGCCGTGAAGTGTGTTTCTGTCTCCGAAATTGTTGAGAGTACCGAGGATATAATCATAGCCCCAGAAATTATCGGTTTCAAGGTGCTTTGTGCCGTCGATATCGAGAATGAGAAGTCTGTCCTTGGGGACTGCTCTGACTATCTGCTCACGCAGTGACCAGCTCTGCATAACCCAGACGGAATCCTTGTCAAATTCCTTATACATTGCGTCGATGGCGTAGCCGACCTTGAAAAGGTAATCTTTTGTCTTGACTGATGGCGCATTCTCGTGGAAGGGATCACAGGCGTAATAATGGTGTGCGCCGAAAAGCTGACGCTGCTTCTCAAGCAGAGCCATACCGAATTTTTTGAAAAGGGGATCGGTAGGGTCAAGCTGATAGGTGAATGGGAAGTTGCACCATGAGGGGATAAGACGAAGTCTTGCCTTTTTGAAAAGTTTTGTGACACTCTGGGGAACGGAACCCGTATAACCCTGCTGAATGGGTGTCATACCGAGTTCAACCTCACGGTCAATAATCTTCTTGCCGAGCTCAAGACGGCTTTCGATATATTTAACGTCGGTCAGGCTGAAATAACCCGTGATGTTTGTCATAAGCTGCCACGGCCAGAATCCCGGACCCGTGAGATACTGCATTGCTCCCGTCTCACTGTATGTGAAATCACGCAGCGTATAGTACCATACCGCTTCTGTGCCGACAACCGAAAGCGGCATATTTATGCCGTTCATTGCCATGAAGTCGATTTCTTTTTCCCACTTATCCCATTTCCAGAATGCAAAGGAATAACCGAAGGTGCAGTAGTTGAGATACGCTCTTTTTTTCTGAGGAATGACCTTCGAAAGTTTACCCTCAAAAAGAGGTGCGGAGCTGACGTTGATTTCTCTGTTGCCGCAATGAGAAATGTTGACACCGCAATATGTTTTCAGGTATTCGTAATAACCCATTGCCTGGCTGATTTTACAGTCGCCGCAGATAACGATTTTATCGTTTTCGCAGAATACATCGAAGGTATTCTTGCCGTCAACGCACTCTATTGTGCGCAACTCGAACGCATCGGCAATTTCGGGAGTGTTTCTTAAAATAAGATTCTTCATTTAATCGCTCCTGTATGTCGGATATTATCATAACCCTATTATTATACTATAATAAGAATAATAAGGCAAGTGTTTTAAAAAATTAACATACTGTTGATTAATTAACCGCTCGTACAGGATAGAATAATACTGCAAAATATAAATTTTGTTAAAATAATGCTTTACACTTGGCAACAAATAAAGTAAAATATACTATGTACGATTATAGACTGCGGCAGTCTGTTTATAATCCGTGCCGAATAATTATTTTAAGGCGGTGTTTTTATGAAACCTGTTTATAAACGCATTCTCCTCAAGCTCAGCGGCGAGGTTCTTGCAGGCGGTCAGGGTCACGGTTTTGATTTCGAAGTTATCAATTCCATCTGTTCTGCAGTCAAGAAGGTTTCCGATCTCGGCGTTGAAATTGGTCTTGTTGTCGGTGGCGGCAATTTCTGGAGAGGCCGTTCAGGCGGCAGTATGGACAGAACCAGAGCCGACCATATCGGTATGCTTGCAACTGTTATGAATTCACTCGCTCTTTGCGACACTCTTGAGCAACTCGGTGTTCCTGTCAGAGTTCAGAGCGCTATTGAAATGCATCAGATTGCCGAAACCTATATCAGAAACAAGGCTGTCCGTCATCTTGAAAAGGGCAGAGTTGTTATCTTTGGCAGCGGTACGGGTAATCCTTTCTTCTCAACCGATACCTGTGCAGCACTCAGAGCGGCTGAAATCAAGGCGGATGTTATTCTCAAGGCAACAAACGTTGACGGTGTTTATGACAAGGACCCCAACAAGTTTGCCGATGCGGTCAAATATGACGTTGTGACTCACAGTGAGGTTCTCGAAAAAGACCTTAAAGTTATGGATTCAACGGCAGCATCACTCTGCCGTGACAATAATATACCTATTCTTGTGTTTAACCTTGAAGACCCCGAAAACATCGTAAGGGCAATTCTCGGCGAAAACATTGGTACAATAGTTAAGGAGGGCTAATTTTATGCAGACTGTATTCAAAACAGCAGAAGAAAAAATGACCAAAACCGTAAGCGTTCTCGTTTCCGAGTATGGCGCAATCAGAGCAGGCAGAGCAAACGCCGCTGTTCTTGACAAAATCAAGGTTGACTATTACGGAACACCCACTCCCATCAATCAGATGGCGGCAATTTCCGTTGCAGAGGCAAGAATTCTCACAATTCAGCCTTGGGACACATCAACACTTCACCCCATTGAAAAAGCAATTATGGCATCGGATATCGGCATCAATCCTCAGAATGACGGCAGAATGATCCGCCTTGTTTTCCCTCAGCTTACGGAGGAACGCCGCCGCGATCTTTGCAAAGATGTCAAGAAACTTGCCGAGGAATCCAGAATTGCAATCCGTTCAATCAGACGTGACTGTATCGACAAAGTAAAGAAGATGGAAAAGGCATCCGAAATCACAGAGGATGATCTCAAGATTGCTGAAAAGAAGCTTCAGGATTTCACTGATAAGTACATCAAGGAAGTTGATAAGGCTGCCGAAGCAAAAGAAAAGGATATCATGGAAATCTGATTTTCCGTTTTATGTGCAGCAGGGAAATTCTCTCTGCTGCACATAACAGAAAAGTCAGAAACGAGGTGCAAGGAATGACAAAAGAAATGCGTGAAAAACTGACCCTTCCCCGTCATATCGGAATTATTATGGACGGTAACGGCAGATGGGCGAAGCAGAGAGGTCTTGAAAGAAGTGAGGGTCACAAGGCGGGCGCAAACACATTCAGAAGAATATGCGATTATGGCGCAGAGCTTGGCATCGAGTGTATGACTTTCTATGCATTCTCAACCGAAAACTGGAAGCGACCTGTCAAAGAGGTTGAGGCAATCATGAATCTTTTCAGAGATTATCTGAATGAAGCTCACGACAGAGAGGATGAAAACGAAAGCAAAGGTCTTCGCATCCGTTACGTGGGCGAGAGAGAGGGTTTAGATGACGATATTATTGCGCTGATTGATACTCTTGAGGAGGGTTCGGCGGATAAAAAAACAGTCGTCAATATTGCTGTTAATTACGGCGGAAGAAATGAAATACTCCATTCTGTCAGAAAAATCGCCGCAAAGGTGGAAAATGGCGAGTTGAAGGCAGAGGATATTAATTTGAAAGATATAGAGGATAATCTCTTTACTGCTGGTTTGCCTGATCCTGATCTGATCATCAGACCCAGTGGAGAATATCGTCTTTCCAATTTTCTTATCTGGCAGGCGGCGTATTCCGAATTCTGGTTTTCGGATATACTCTGGCCTGATTTCACAGAGGAAGATTTTGATAAGGCAATCATAGAATATTGCAGGCGAAACAGACGCTTCGGCGGAGTATGATGCAGGCAAAAAATAAGAAGAACCGAGAGTGAGATTTATGAAAAAAAGAATTATAACGGGAATTCTTGCAGCGTTGTTTGCAATTGCTCTTCTTGTTATCATCGGATTGGGATACGCCAAAGTTCTCAGTGTTGTTGCTGCTGTTTTCAGCGCAATAGCAGCATATGAGGTGATGCGTGTTTCAAAGTGCAAAAACAAAGTGCTTGTCGGCGCGGCTTGTGCCGTTGCGGCAATAACACCGTTTTATATTGCATTCGATATCGGCAGCTTTCTGCCCGTGTCAACAGGGGTTATCATTGCGGCTCTCGTTATTGCAATGCTCCTGATAATGCTTAAATGGTATGAGCAGACAAGATTTGAACACGTTGCCCTTGCTCTTTTCGGTTCGCTCGCAATTCCGAGTTCGATAATGACTCTTTATAAAGTTGACGAACTTTGCGCTGCACATCCCGAGATTTTTCAACGTTCACAGCTTGTGTTTATGCTTCTTTGCGTAATGTTTTCAGCATGGCTTTGCGATACCTTTGCGTATTTCTTCGGCAGCAAGTTCGGCAAACGTAAGCTTTCCCCGAAAATCAGCCCCAAGAAATCTGTTGAAGGTGCAATCGGCGGCGTTGCAGGTACAACTGTCAGCAGTGTTATTGCATACGTAATTTGTGAAATCTTTTTCTTTACAAACGGTACAATTAAAGTCTGGATGGTTATTCCTGCCGTTATTTTCCTTTGCGTTATCGGAATGTGCGGCGATCTTTCAGCTTCGGTTATTAAAAGGAACTTCGGCGAAAAGGATTTCGGCAATATTTTCCCCGGTCATGGCGGTGTGCTCGACAGAATCGACAGTTTCCTTTTCACAATGCCCGCTTTCTATATTCTTCTTTCGGTCATTGTTGCAATCGTAGCATAATACTGACAAAAGGATGATTTGAATGTTAAAATCCCTTGCTGTTTTAGGCTCAACAGGTTCAATCGGTGTTCAGGCACTTGAGGTTGCGAGACTCCATAACGTTAAAATCGAGGCTCTCACCGCAGGCAGCCGCATTGATATTCTTGAAAATCAGATAAGAGAATTTGCTCCGCACGTTGTTGCGGTTGCAGACGAGAAGGCGGCACAGGATCTTAAAACCCGTATTGCGGACACACCTACGAAGGTGCTTCAGGGCGCTGACGGTGTCAGAGAATGTGCGGGTATAGGTGCAGAATACGTGCTTAACAGTATTGTAGGTATTGCCGGTCTTGCACCGACGGTTGCCGCAATCGAGGCGGGCAGTACAATTGCACTGGCAAATAAAGAAACTCTTGTTGCAGGCGGAAAATTTGTAATGAATCTTGCAAAAGAGAAGGGTGTTGCAATCCTTCCCGTTGACAGTGAGCATTCCGCAATATTTCAGTCGCTTCAGGGTTGCGTAGATAAAAATCAGATCAAGCGTTTGATTCTTACAGCTTCGGGAGGACCGTTTTTCGGCAGAAAAAAAGAGGATCTTGAGGGCGTTACTCTTGAGCAGGCACTCAACCATCCTAACTGGAGTATGGGAGCAAAAATAACCATCGATTCTGCTACAATGATGAACAAGGGTCTCGAGCTTATCGAGGCGGCATGGCTTTTTGATATGCCCGCAAAGGATATCGATATCGTTGTTCACCGTCAGAGCATTGTACATTCGCTCGTTGAGTATGCGGATAATTCCGTTATCGCTCAGCTTGGAGTGCCCGATATGAGGATTCCGATTCAGTATGCGCTGACTTATCCTGACAGATTTGAAAGTCCTGTCAGACAGCTTGATTTAACCGAATTCGGCACACTTACTTTTGAAAAACCCGACTACGAAACCTTCCCCTGCATAAACTTATGCAGAAAGGCTTTTGAAAAGGGCGGATTATATCCTGCGGCGGTCAATGCCGCCAACGAAAAGGCGAATGAACTTTTCAGAGCGGGTAAAATCCGATTTCTCGATATTGCCCGTGCGGTTGAGAATGCACTTGAAACCGCAGAGCAGAACGACGATTACAGTCTTGATGATGTTTTTGAAACCGACAGACTGATTCGCCGTCAGACAGAAAGGTTGTTTGTATGACATCAATTCCTCTTGTGACCGCAGCGGCGGTCTGGGGAAAAGTATGGCCGATATTACTTGCCATTCTTTTCTTCGGCTTTATCATTATGTTTCACGAACTTGGTCATTTTCTTTTCGCCAAGCTTTTTAACGTGCAGGTCAACGAATTCTCATTGGGTATGGGACCTGCGATTTTTAAAAAGAAAAAAGGCGAAACGCAGTATTCAATTCGTCTGCTTCCCATCGGCGGTTTTGTCAGTATGGAGGGCGAGGATGAAGAAAGCGAAAATGAGCGGGCATTCTGCAATATCAAGGCGTGGAAGCGTTTCATCGTTATCGCTGCAGGCGGTGTTGTAAACCTGATAATGGGCGTTATTGTTGTGGCGGTTATGCTTGCGACAAGCGGTGAACTCATCGGAACTCCTCAGATCAATTTTTTTCACGAAAATGCCGCAACTGCAACTCAGGGGCTTCAGGAAAAAGACGTCATCAAAAAAATTAACGGTAAAACCGTTTTCAGTGAATATGACATAAGCTTCCTTATGGCGAGGGATAAAGACGGAGTTTTTGATTTTGTTGTAGAAAGAAACGGCGAAAAAGTGAACGTTGACGGCGTTCAGTTTGACACGAAGCAGAATCCCGACGGTACTCTGACGATAATATACGATTTTGTTATTGTCGGCGTAAAGGCAAATGTGTGGAACGTCATCAAAGGTGCAGCACTTGAATCAGTATCAATTGCACGAATCGTATGGATAAGTCTGTTTGACCTCATAACGGGGCAGTACGGTCTGAGTGACCTGAGCGGTCCTATCGGCACGGTTTCGATTATTGCAGACACAGCACAGAATGCCGTTGCACAGACGGACTATACACCGCTGTTTATGATGCTTTCGCTGATTGCAATCAACATCGGTCTTTTTAATCTGCTTCCGTTACCCGCGCTTGATGGCGGCAGACTGTTCTTTCTGCTTATCGAAATGATATTCAGAAAACCTGTTCCGAGAAAATATGAGGGTTGGATTCACGCAATCGGTCTCGGACTTCTTCTTCTGCTGATGGTTGTAATTTCTTTCAGCGATATAGTGAAACTTATCAAAGGATAGGTGAATTTCAATGGCAATCCGCAACAGTAAAAGAATAAGGATTGGTAACATTTTCATCGGAGGCGGTGAAAAGATTGCCGTTCAATCGATGCTTAACAAACCTGCATCGGATATAGATGGAAGCGTCAGACAGGCGGTTGAACTTGAAAAGGCGGGCTGTGAAATTATCAGAGCCGCAGTGCCCGATATGGCGGCGGTGAAGCTTATTGAAAAGCTTAAAGAGAATCTCAGTGTTCCTGTTGTTGCGGACATTCATTTTGACTACAGACTTGCGCTCGCAAGTATCGATGCGGGCGTAGATAAAATCCGAATCAATCCGGGTAATATCGGCAGTTTTGACAGAGTCAAAGCGGTTGCTGATGCCTGCGCTAACAAGGGTGTACCCATAAGAATAGGTGTTAATGCGGGCTCACTCGACAAGGAGATTCTTGCCGAATACGGCTCACCCTGTGCCGAGGCGCTCGTTAAAAGCGCACTCACACACGTTGAACTTCTTGAAAGATGTGATTTCGGCAATACGGTCATCTCCATCAAATCTTCAACGGTGCCCACAATGGTTGAGGCATATGAGCTTATAGCTCAGAAATGTGATTATCCGCTGCATCTCGGTGTAACTGAGGCGGGCACGCACAATATGGCGCTTATAAAATCCTCAATCGGCATCGGTTCGCTGCTTCTCAAGGGAATCGGCGACACAATCAGAGTCTCCATGACGGATGACCCCGTCAGGGAGGTCAAAGCGGCAAATGATATTCTTCAGTCAATCGGACTCAAAACCGATTGTCCCGATATCGTTGCCTGTCCCACCTGCGGCAGAACGAAAATTGACCTCATTTCTCTTGCAAACGAGGTCGAGGAGCGTCTTGCGGGGTGCAGAAAAAATATCAAGGTTGCCGTTATGGGCTGTGCCGTCAACGGACCGGGCGAAGCTAGAGAGGCTGATATCGGTATTGCGGGCGGTGACGGATGTGCGCTCATTTTCAAGAAGGGTGTAACAATCTGCAAGGTTCCCGAAAACGAAGCGGTTGACAGGCTTATGGCGGAAATCGAAAGCTTATAATCAACAAAAATAACGCATAATTGTAGCCGCATCAAAGCGGTTACTTTTATCTGACGGAGTAGTATACGGAGAATAAAAAATGCAGAATAAACCGGGACTTTTAAGCTTTATCGGTGAATATATAAACGCAGGATTACGAGAAATATTTGCAAACGGAGAGGTTGCTTATATCAATTTTGACGACACAACTCTTCAGCTTTTTATGACTGCGCGTTTCGACCGATATTTTGAAGATAAATATATTGTGATGGCGAGAAATGAACTCAAAAAAGCACTCGGCATCAATAAAGTGGTTTTTAACGGAATTTACCCATCATCGGATCTTACCGATGAATGTGTACCTCTGATTTTGCGCATACTCAAGGAAAATATCGCCGCCGCAAACGGATATCTTGAGAATGCGGATGTTACTGTTACTCAGGATGAAGTTCACATTGAACTTCTGGACGGTGCATCAATTCTCAAGGAGGCGGGGGCTCCCGATTTCCTTGAGAAATATATCCTCAGGTATTTCGGCAAAAAGGTTAAGGTCAATATCAGCGGTCAGGCGAACATCAATATAGATTCGCCTGAATACATTAAGATGCAGGCGGAAAGTGTCAACGTTGAGGTCAAGAAGCCTGAACCCAAAGAACCTAAAAAGCCAAAGAGGGAATATGACGATCTTCCCATTTCGCTCACAAATGCAAAGGTTATTTACGGCAATCAGATAAAATCAAAACCCGTACCGCTCAGCAACATCACAAGAGATGACGGCTATTTTACAGTATGGGGCAAAATTTTCGGTCTTGATATCAGAGATACCAAGGACGGGAAATTTAAAATCATAAAATTCAATATTACGGATAAAACAAATTCCTACACAGTCAGAGTTTTCGAGCAGGCGGTCAACTGTGAGCAGCTTGTGAAATATATCACAAACGGCATTGCGGTTATGATACGCGGCAACTTTGAAATGGATAAATATATGGGCTGTGAGGTTATCAAGGCGACCTCGATCATGATCGTTGAAGAAATGCCTGTATCCGACAATGCTGAAGTCAAGCGTGTCGAACTTCATATGCATACCAATATGTCCGCAATGGATGGACTTTCAAGTGCGGCTGCACTTATAGGCAGAGCCGCAAAGTGGGGTCACAAGGCGGTTGCCGTCACTGACCACGGTGTTGTTCAGGCATTTCCCGAAGCCGCTGCAACCGCAAAGAAAACAGGCATCAAGGTCATTTACGGTATGGAAGCTTATTATGTTGACGACTCCGTCACTCCCGTAACGGGTGACAGCCGCATGCCGCTGAACGGTACGTTCATTGTTTTTGATACCGAAACAACGGGTCTTCGTACGGGTAAGGACCGTCTTACGGAGATTGGTGCGGTAAGAATAGTCGACGGTGCGGAAAAGGAAAGATTCCAGACTTTTGTCAATCCCGAAAGACCCATTCCTCAGAAAATTGTGGAGCTTACGGGTATTGATGACCGTATGGTCGCGAACGCACCCAAAGAGGGCGAAGCAGTACGCAGATTCTTTGAATTCTGCGGCGAGGATGCAGTGCTTGTAGCGCACAACGCTACTTTTGATACCGATATTTTAAGGGCGGCTTGTGAGAGGAACTCAATTGCCTACGACTATTCTCATATCGATACTGTTGTTCTTGCGCAGGGACTTGTTCCCAACGCCAAGAACTATAAGTTGGACAGTCTTACGAGTCACTTCAAGCTTCCGAAATTCGATCATCACAGAGCTGATGAGGATGCGGGTGCTCTTGCCGGTATCTTCAGCAAACTCAGAGAAATGATGCTCGATATGGGCATTGAAGACGTCAGCGAAATCAACGGCAAAATCAAGCCCAATCCCAAAAAGCTTCCGACTCATCATATGATTATTCTCGCAAAAAATAAAGTCGGACTCAAGAATCTTTACCGTCTTATCACAAAATCAAATCTCGAATATTTCCACCGCCATCCGAGAGTGCCCAGAAGCGAGCTTCTTGAACACAGAGAGGGTCTGATTGTCGGCAGTGCCTGTGAAGCGGGTCAGCTTTATCAGGCGGTATTCTCGGGTAAACCGAAAGAAAGACTCCGCAAAATGGCGGAAATCTGCGATTATCTCGAAATTCAGCCCAACGGAAACAATGCCTTTATGCTTCGTAACGGTATGGTTGAATCCGAGGAGGAGCTTTGCGAAATCAACCGTCAGATAATTCATCTTGCGGATGAACTCGGCAAACCTGTTGTTGCAACGGGTGACGTGCATTTCCTTGACGAGAGCGATAAGGTTTTCAGGGAAATACTTATGGCGGGTCAGGGATTCAGCGATGCGTCAGATCAGGCTCCGCTCTATCTTCGTACAACCGAGGATATGCTTGAAGAGTTCGCTTATCTCGGCGAGGATACGGCGTACGAGGTTGTTGTTGAAAATCCGAACAAGATTGCAGATTTGTGCGAAGAAATCAAGCCGATTCCCGACGGCACATATCCGCCCAAAATCGAGGGATCGGATGAGGAACTCCGACGCATCTGCTATGAAAGAATGCAGGGTTATTACGGCAATCCCTTGCCGGAGTATATCAAAGAAAGACTTGATAAGGAGCTTGAATCCATCATCAAAAACGGATTCGCGGTTCTTTATATCATTGCACAGAAGCTTGTCTGGAATTCAATGGATAACGGCTATTACGTAGGTTCAAGAGGATCTGTCGGTTCGTCGTTCGTTGCTTTTGCGGCAGGTATTTCTGAAGTTAATCCGCTTGTGCCTCACTATATCTGCGAAGAATGTAAGCACAGTGAATTTTTCTATAAGGGTGAATACGGCTCAGGTTATGATATGCCTCCCAAGAACTGTCCCGTCTGTGGCAAAGATATGCACAGAGACGGTCACGATATCCCGTTTGAAACCTTCCTCGGTTTCTACGGCGACAAGCAGCCCGATATCGACCTTAACTTCTCGGGCGAATATCAGTTCTATGCCCACAGATATACAGAAGAACTTTTTGGCAAGAGCCACGTTTTCAAAGCGGGAACAATCGGTACACTTGCTGATAAAACCGCATTTGGCTTTGTCAAAAAGTGGATGGAAGAAAAGGGTCTTGCACTTTCCAATGCTGAGCAGGAGAGACTTGTTCAGGGCTGCGTAGGTGTCAAGAGAACAACGGGTCAGCATCCCGGCGGTATGGTTGTTGTTCCCGCCGATATGGACGCGGAGGATTTCACACCCATTCAGCACCCTGCCGATGATGCGGAATCCATCCACAGAACAACGCACTTCGACTTCCATTCACTTCATGACACAATTCTCAAGCTGGATAACCTCGGCCACGATGTTCCTACTCTTTATAAGCATCTCGAGGATATGACCGGCACAAACGTTATGGAAATCGACATCTGTGACCCGAAGCTTTATGAACTTCTCACGAGTCCAGAGCCTCTCGGATTGACTCCGGAGGATATCGACTGCGAAACGGGTACGCTTTCTCTGCCCGAACTCGGTACGCCGTTTGTCAGGCAGATGCTTATTGAAGCGCAACCGAAGAACTTCTCGGATATGCTTCAGATTTCAGGACTTTCACATGGAACAGACGTATGGATCGGTAACGCTCAGGAGCTTATTAAAAACGGCACCTGCACAATTTCCGAAGTTATCGGTACCCGTGATAATATTATGGTTTACCTCATCAACAAGGGCGTTGAGAAGGGTATGGCATTCAAGATTATGGAAATTGTCCGTAAGGGCAAGGCAACGTCACTTCTGACCGATGAACATAAACAGACGATGCTTGATAACGGCGTACCGCAGTGGTATCTTGATTCGTGTATGAAAATCAAGTATATGTTCCCCAAGGCTCATGCGGCAGCTTACGTTAGTGCCGCGATGCGTCTTGCGTGGTACAAGCTGTATAAACCTCTTGAATATTATGCAACCTATATGACTGTTCGCGGTGAAGATATCGATACTGTAGCAGTTCTCGGTGGCAGAAAAGCCGTTATGGCAAAGATGGAAGAAATCAAGAAGAAGATGGCAACCAAAACCGCCACAGCCAAGGAAGAAGGCACCTTCACATCGCTTCAGGTTATCAACGAAATGATGGCAAGAGGAATTGAGATTCTTCCCATCGATATCTATAAATCAACCGCAAACCGCTACGTTGTTGAAAACGGCAAGATCAGACTTCCGTTTTCCGCTCTCGGAGGTTGCGGCGGCAGTGCGGCACAGAGTCTTGAGGATGCAAGAAATGACGGTGGCGGCGAATTCCTTTCAATCGAAGATTTGCAGCTTCGTTCCGGTGTTTCAAAATCCATTCTCACCTCGCTTGAAGAGAGCGGTGCGCTCGGCTCGCTGCCGAAATCAACTCAGATAAGCTTCTTTTAATTATCAATGAAGCTCAAGGAGTCAGAATGAAAGCTGAAAAGAAACTCAAAATCAATCAGAGAGCATGGTATAAGCTTGATAATGCCGCGAAGGTTTTTCCCGGTCAGAATACCTCCTCCTATTCAAACGTTTACAGACTTTCTGTAAGACTTAAGGAGAAGGTTGATCCCGAATTGCTGGAAAAGGCACTTGAAAAGACTATGCCCCGGTTTCCGTCGTTTGACGTCAGAATGAGAAACGGATTTTTCTGGCATTATCTTGAAAAGAATCCCCACGGTACGTTGCCTGTTTGTCCGGATTCGGCAAACCCGTGCCTTCGCGTCAAGTGGAAGGAAAACAAGGGGTACCTTATCAGAGTTTTTTATTATGAAAACAAAATTGCCGTTGAGTTTTATCACGTTATAACCGATGGCTTCGGTGCGTCGCGCTTCTTTATGACGCTGATTGCAGTCTATCTTCGTATGACGGGCAAGGAAATCCCTTGCGGTGATGCGGTGCTTGACGTTGATGAAAAACCGACGGAAACCGAAAAAGAAGATGCATATCTCAAATTCGTCGAATCCAGGGCAAAGGCAAAACGTGTTGAAAAATTTGCATATCAGGCAAAGGATAAACGTTTGCCCAAGCACGTCACCAACGTTACAACCGGATATATGCCCGTTGACGTTGTCAAGGCGAAAGCGAAGGAATACGGCGTGACAATAACGGAATTTATTGCGGGCGTGCTTCTGTGGACTATGTATAACCTTCAGAAGCAGGAGGAGTTCAATCGGGAAAAGCACGTCGGAATTCAGATTCCCGTCAACGTGCGTCAGTTTTTTGATACGGATACTCTGCGTAACTTTATGCTCTGCTATTCTTTTCAGATTGACCCCAAAATGGGCGAATATACTTTTCCTGAAATTCTCAAGCAGCTTTCACTTTATCTTCGTTTTATAAATAACGAAAAAACGCTTCAGTCGATGATGAAGGGCAATGCAGGTATTGAAAAAAATCCTCTTATGCGAGTGATTCCGTCATTCCTCAAGGATTTCGGTATCAATGTCCTCTATAAATTCGTCGGCGAAAAGGCGACAAGCGCGCTGATTTCCAACATCGGCGTGATAAAGGCTCCGAAAGAAATGGAGCAGTATATCGAAGATATGGCTCTTGTGCTCTGCAGAGGTATGGTCAATGCCGCTCGTTGCGGTGCGGTTTCTTATAATGGCATACTTGCTCTGAGCATCACCAATATCTACGACAGCACGAGGGTGCAGCGTGAACTCTTCACAACCCTCGTCAAACTTGGCATTCCTGTCAGAATTGAAAGCAACAGAAGTGCAATCAACGGAGGTGAAGTCTGATGTCATACTGTGTCAATTGCGGCGTGGAACTTGAAAAAGCCTGTAAGGCTTGCCCGCTCTGCGATACACCCGTCATCAACCCGAGGGAAAAATCAATGGATAATGAAATCCCCGCTTATCCGACAAATCTTTCAATCCCGAAATCAACCAACAAGCCTTATCTTTGTTTTGTGCTTTCTTTGATTATACTGATTCCGTCGCTTGTGCTGATTATTCTCAACACTGTCTTTTTCGGCAATCCCGTGCTTAAATATATCATCGGCGGATTTGTCGTTGCGTGGGTATGGTTTCTTTTTCCTTTGCTCTGGAAAAAGCCGATTCCCGCTGTAACAGTTTTCTTCGATGCATTTACGCTGATGGCATATTTCTGGTTCTACCGTTTCTGCGGTGACGATACGGGCTGGGTTTACGGTATAGCTTTCCCGACCGTCATCTGTTTGTGGGCGATAGCAAATCTGTTTTTGTTCTGGAAACGTAAACCCCGAAGCAAATCCGCAATTTCTGTTGCGGTGCTTGGGGCGATAAACGTGATGACTTTTGTTATCGAAATGACAATGAGTGTTTTCTTCCTGAAGAAACTTCAGATAGTTATTTCGCTGGTAATGACCGCCTGCTGTGTTTCGTTGATGATATTTTTCATCGTTCTTGAAAAGAGCAAGCGTATGAAAGCTTGGGTTCAAAGAAAATTCTTTATATAATATTATCAATATCGGAAAGGATGTTTGGATTATGGGCAAAAAACTTGCAATTGCAGCAGGTGTAACAGCGGGTGTTATGGCGGGTATCAATGCTGTCAGAGCCGCAAAGTATGTACCTGAAAAGAAAAATTACGGTGATCCCTCTCCTGAAAAGGTTGATCTTCAGAGAGCAATGGATAACCTTTCAAAGGCGATTTCTATCCCCACTGTCAGCTATCCCGAGAAGGAGAAGGTTGACTTCACGCAGTTTGAAAAATTCCACAAGTTCCTCGAAGAGGCATATCCTCTGATTCATAAGAATCTCACCAAGGAGGTTGTTATGGAAGCAAGTCTCATCTACAGATGGGAAGGTACAAGAAGCGACCTCGAGCCGATGGCTCTTCTTGCTCATCAGGATGTTGTACCCGTTTCCGCGGGTACTGAAGGGGACTGGACTCATCCCGCATTCAGCGGAGAAAACGACGGTGAATTCATCTGGGGCAGAGGTGCTCTCGATATGAAAAATCACCTCATTGCAGTTATGGAAGCAGTTGAAACTCTTCTTGAAGAAGGATTTAAACCCGATAGAGACGTTTATCTTCTTTTCGGTCAGGATGAAGAAGTTGTTGCTTCGGGTAACGGCGGTGCAAAGAATATAATGGAAACTCTCAAGTCAAGAGGTATTCATCTTGACAGTATCGTTGACGAAGGCGGTGCAATCATCCCCATTGACGTCAAGGGTCTTATTGAAAACAAGGAACTCATTGGTGTAGGTATTGCCGAAAAGGGCTATACCGATATTGAAATCACCGTTACCGCAAAAGGAGGTCACTCATCTCAGCCTCCCGTACACTCTGCACTCGGTGATCTTGCTGAAGTTATCAGAGATCTTGAAGGCAATCAGTTCAAGGCAGAGCTTATGCCTTTTGTAAGCGACCTTTTCTCAAATCTTGGCAGAAGCTGCACCTATCCCGCAAGACTTCTGACCTGCAATCTGCCTTATCTCAAGCCGCTTCTCAGATACGGTATGACGAAGATTCCCTTCACAGCGTGTCTCATAAGAACAACAACAGCGGTCACTATGGCTGAGGGCAGCCCTGCGGCAAATGTTCTTCCTCAGAAGGCAAGTGTTGTTGTCAACTTCAGACAGATGCCCGGCACAACGGTTGAAGACGTTATTGCCCATATCCGTAAGGTATGCCGAAATAAGAATATCGAAATCAAGGTGCTTAAGGCAAAGGAAGCATCGAATTTCTCGCCCACGGATTCAAGAGTATTCAAAATCATTGAAGAACTTTGCGTGCAGGAAAACAAGAATGCAATCGTTGCACCCTATCTTGTAATGGGCGGCACTGATGCCTGTTACTATGAGCCTATCTGTGAAAATATTTTCCGCTATTCACCTTATAAGGTCAGCGTTGAGCTTCTTCGCTGCACTCATGCAACCAACGAAAGAATTCCCGTTGCTGCGATTGAACCCGCAGTTGCATTCTTCAAGAGATACATCAAAAAGGCATCAGCCGAAAAGTGATTGGATGATAAGATGATTTCTGTTTTAATTGCACCCGACAGCTTCAAAGGTACGCTTTCTGCAGCAGAGGTGTGTGAAATTACGGAAAGAGCCTTCACTGACGCAATCAAAGATATCAGAACAACAAAGCTCCCCGTTGCTGACGGCGGCGAGGGGCTTTGCGCCTGTTTTGAAAGCATTGCGCAGGGCAGGAGAATCAGCACAACGGTATCGGGTGTTTTCGGCGAAGAAACAGTGGCAGAGTATTATATGCTCAGCAATAAGACCGCAGTTATCGAGATGGCATCCTGTGCGGGATTACCTCTTGCCGGTGAAAACAAAGACCCCGAAAGGGCAACAACCCTTGGAGTCGGTGAACTGATGCTTCACGCAAAGTCAAGCGGAGCAAAGTCGATTCTGCTCGGTCTCGGCGGAAGTGCAACAAATGACTGCGGTATCGGTATGGCAACGGCACTTGGTTGGAAATTTATTGATGCTGAAGGCAAAACCGTTGCACCTTGCGGTTCTTCTCTTTCAAGAATAACAAACATTATTCCGCCCGAAAAGGCGTTTGGGCTGCCCGTGACGGCTGCCTGTGACGTCGAAAATCCGCTTTACGGCGAAAACGGTGCGGCATATGTGTTTGCACCGCAGAAGGGTGCGGATTCTGATGCGGTTAAGAGACTTGATTCCGGTTTGCGCAGTATTGCCGGGGTTATCAGAGACAGTATCGGCAAAGACGTAGCTTTTGTCAAAGGCTCAGGTGCGGCAGGCGGAATGGGTGCGGGAGCGCTGGCGTTTCTGGATGCAGAACTAAAAAAAGGGATTGATATCATTCTTGATGAATCGGGATTTGACACTCTGGTAAAAGAATGTGACCTGGTTGTAACGGGTGAAGGCAGACTCGACTTTCAGTCGGCTGACGGCAAGGTTATTTCGGGCGTAGCCGAAAGAGCGGCAAAGCTCGGTAAAAAGGTTATTGCCGTTTGCGGATGCAGGGGAGAGGGCGCTGAAAAAATCCTCGGATGCGGAGTCTCGGAAATGCATTTTTCCGCTGACGGTGAAAAAACGCTTTCTGAAATTCTGCCGACCTGCAAAGAAGATCTTTATAAAGCCGCGTACAGGGCGGCGAAAGGAGTTTCGTTATGAAAAAAATAGTTGCATTGATTATTGCATTCTGCTTGGCCTTCGGCGTTATGCCCGTCTGCCTTGCATATGAAAAGGAGATGCACGAATTGAAGGATTACGGTTTTGTTGACTGCGGAGATGTAAAAATCGAATACGGTGTATACGGTAATCTTAACGGCGAAGCACTTCTGCTTCTGCCTCCCAACGGCGGTGATATGCATTGCTTTGATGGCAGTATTCTTCCTGAAATGGCAAAGCATTTCAAGGTTATAACCGTTTCTCCCAGAGGCACTGGTAATTCGGGATGGGTTGACGGTACAATGAATTTTGAAACCTTTGCCGATGACGTTGCCGCTGTGCTCGACTATCTCAAGGTTGAAAAAACTCATGTTTTCGGGTTCAGTGATGGTGGAAATCTCGGTTTTGTTTTCACCTTGAAATATCAGGAAAGAGTGCTTTCGCTGACGGTTATGGGCTCCAATATCAATACTCTCGGCACCAACACTTTCGACCAGATTCAGATAACCTATCAGTATATCGTGCTTGTCATCGAGGCATGGCTCAAGGGTGACGATGAAACGAAAATCCGTCGCGATATCAAGGGTATGATGGTTGGTCAGCCGAGCCTTACATTCAAGGATATCTCTGCCATTAAAGTGCCGTTCTTTAACATATACGGTGAACACGATATGATTCAGCGCTGGCATTCAAAGAAAATAACAAAATCAGTTGAAGGCGCAAGAGAACTGATGGTTATCGGCGGCGGTCACAGCACCTGCTTCGATCAGACCCATACGGTTCTTCTGCCTGAGCTTCTCGATTTTTACGGTATCGAATAATTTTTTTAAAACATTATATTAATGCGATGAAACAGAATTCACATAAAATTTGAATTTATGAAAAACATTTACGGCGGATTTATCCGCCGTTTTTTTATTGTCGTATCGGGCAAAGTAATAGTGCTTCGTGTCGGATTTTCCGAAACGGAGTAAAATTCAGACACGGAGGTGAAAGATGAAACGTTTTTTTAAAAACCTGAGTGTGGTGCTTGCGGTGGCGGGAATTTTCATTTTTTCGTCAGTAACGGATGGCGCTGTAAAGGTATCGAGCTTTACGAATCCGGACAGCGGAAATAAAGCAGAATCGGTAGCTTTTGATATGTTCTCCGCAAGAGAGGTGAGTGCCAATGCCGTCAAGAGAAAGTATGTTGGCATAGGCGGCGAAGTTTTCGGCATCAAGCTTTATACGAAAGGTGTTATGGTGGTTAAGATAGAATCTCTTGATGTTTCAACGGGGATGCAAAGCCCTGCCCAGCTTGCGGGCATCAGAATCGGAGACAGCATAACCCACGTTGACCGTTCAGTTATCGTTAATGCGGATGATTTTATTTCAACCATCAGAAGTTCGGGCGGCAAAGAGCTTACGCTGACCGTTGAAAGAGACGGAGAAACCATTTCGCTCAGACTCAGACCAAACCCGTCTGAAAACGGATACAGAGCGGGTCTTTGGGTCAGGGACAGTTCTGCAGGCATCGGAACGGTTACGTTTTATGATAACGAAAACGGAATTTTTGCGGGTCTCGGCCACGGAGTATGCGACGTTGACACGGGCAGAATTATGTTGCTCTCGGGCGGTGAAGCGGTCAGAGCAACGGTCAACGGCTTTTATAAAAGCAGTCCGGGTGATCCCGGTGAACTATGCGGTTCGTTTTCCGAAACTGTATTGGGCAGCCTTCGTGTTAACGGTGAAACGGGTATCTACGGCGAGCTGAAAAAGAGAGTAAACGCCAAGCAGATGCCCGTTGCACTTGAATCGGAGGTGCGGGAAGGTGCGGCACAGATTGTTGCAACAGTTGATGACGGACTGCCGCGTTATTATGATGCGCAGATAACCAAAATTTATCCTGCATCGGGTGACGGCGAACGCAATCTGATAGTGAAAATTACCGATAAGGAGCTTTTGTCAAAAACGGGCGGAATTCTTCAGGGTATGTCGGGCAGCCCGATAATCCAGAATTCAATGCTTGTTGGTGCGGTAACCCATGTTTTTGTCAATGATCCGTCGCAGGGCTATGGCATTTTTGCCGAGCGGATGCTTGAAACTGCGGAGCATATTTCGGGTGCATCAATTGACGAAGCCGCGTGAATGCGGCAAAAAACACTTGAAACTCATATGAATTGCAGTTAAAGTGTCGCACTTTGCGACGAAAAATGGCAGAAAATGGCAAAATAATAATTGGGAATTATTGACAATTTTAATGGCATATGGTAACATCTTCGTGAAATAAGGGCAACGGGAGTCGAACTTTAAAAGAATGGTTGTTCTGCTCCCGTAACTTGAATTACGGAGGTAAAACTATGACAAAAGTGTTGAAAATTATGCTCACCGAGGACGGAAGCGAAACCCTGCACGAGCTTGCGGGGATACTCAGAGGCAATGGCTGCGAGGTATCGACCGTCATCAAGGACGGCACGCAGATAATTGAAAAACTGCGTGCGGGGGAGAGACCTGACGTGCTTCTGATGGACGGCTTTATGTCCCGTCTCGACGCACTCGGAGTGCTTCGCGAAATTGATTCGATGCACCTTGAAAAAAGACCGATGGTTATGGTGCTTTCATCTGCCGATAACGAAAGAATCGAGAGCGAAATCTTATCAAACGGTGCGGATTATTATTTTCTCAAGCCGTATAATCCCACTATGCTTGCGGAGAGAATCGTGCAGTTTGCGAGTATTCACAACGCATCCGAAAGCAAAAACGGACTCAAGGACCTTGAGGTTGTTGTCAGCCGCATAATGCATCAGATAGGCGTACCTGCCCATATCAGAGGCTATCAGTATCTGCGTGAGGCGATAATTCTTTCTGTGAATAACAGTGAGATGATCAGTTCTGTGACAAAAATCCTCTATCCGACGGTGGCGAAAACGTTCAAAACCACACCGTCGAGGGTTGAGAGGGCTATCCGTCACGCAATCGAGGTTGCGTGGGACAGAGGCGACGTCGACGTGCTGAGTTCATATTTCGGCTACACGATCCAGAATGAGAGAGGCAAACCAACAAACAGCGAATTCATTGCAATGATAAGCGATAATCTCAAATTGCAGATGAAAACAGTGTGAATCCGTACTGTTCCGAAAAAAAAGAGGAGCTGCTTTTATGCAGCTCCTTGAACTTTTTATGCGGTTTTATGCAACAGAGATGATTGAAAGAATCAGACCCGTAAGGATGGGCGAAAGGTCGAATGCGTTTGCGGGCACCTTGAAGAAATCGTCTGCAACGTCGAAGCTGATTTCGTCAAAATAGGTGTACTGAATTGAATGTGTGGATGAATCCTCAACCTTGAGCATAACAAGGTTGTCACCGTCGAAATAGAATTTGCTTGTCACAAACTCTCTGTCGTTATATTCTTCAACAAAGTATTCCTTACCGTCAACGGTTTCGTTATAGCTGTCGATATACTGAATGAAGCCCTGAGTGAGGTTTGCGGCATCCTTGACGAGCTGCCAGATATCAGCGCCCTCAAGCGGATTGCGGTCAAGCTTTACGAAGAAGAAGGGGAGAGTCGGTACGAAAGCGTAGATGCCGTCTTCCGAAGCGATGACTCTGACCTTGAGAAAACCTGCGGTGTATTCATACGCGATGGAGTTGCCCTTGACCGCAACGGTGTTCTTGATGTCAGAGGGAAGGAATCCGAAAAGCATTGTGCTGCCTGAGTTGATGGTAACGAGTACCTCATCTTCGGTTTCGAGTCTGTCGAGAAGTGCGTCGGCTTTGGGCGTTTCGGCGGCAAATGCGCTTACGCAGAATACCGAAGTCATCATCACAACGGCTGCAAGAAGAATGCTTAAAAACTTTTTCATAATGTAGTCCTCCGTTTTATTTTTTTTACATTATACCATATACATCAGTAAATTTCAAGGAGTGAGCAGATAACGGAATTAGAGAGCAGAAAGCCCTGTTTTGTGAGTGATATTTTTTCACTGTCGACAGTAACAAGACCGTGGTCCCTGAGAAATTTTGCTTTTTCAACAATACCGTCGGGTACGCTTTTGCCGAAGAGGGATTCGAATCTTGCAAAATTCAAGCCCTCCGTCAGGCGAAGTGCGAGCATAATGAATTCTTCTTCGTCGCCGCCTGCACCGTCGTCAATTGGCGGTGTTTCTGCTATGAAGTCGGCAATGCTGCGCTCATAATAAAACCTTTTTCCGTTTGCAAAGGAATGTGCCGCCGCACCGATACCGAGATATTCCTCGCATCGCCAGTATTTCAGATTGTGGCGGCTTTCGTATCCCTCTTTCGCAAAATTGGAAATCTCATACTGTATGAACCCCGATTCTTCGAGTGCTCTGGCAGCTTCAAGATAAAGCTCACCCGTTTCGTCATCGTCGGGTAGCGTCAGAGTATCTCTTTTTTTATGAAAGAATGTGCCTTCCTCGATTTTGAGAATGTATGCGCTCACGTGCGTTGCACCGCTTTTGCGACAGAATTCAACGGATTCCAGCAGACTTTCTTTCGTCTGATTCGGGATTCCGAGCATCAGGTCAAGCGAAATATTCGTTATCCCGGCAGCTCTTGCTCTTGCAATTGCTCTCTCAACGTCATCGCAACCGCCACGTCTGCCAAGGGCTTTTCGCTCGGTATCAACGGCGCTCTGCAGACCGAGAGAAATGCGGTTGACTCCGCTTTCTGCGACCTTCACAAAATCAAAAACGGAGTTGATTCCGCCTGTGTCGGATGGATTGCACTCGAGCGTGATTTCGCAGTTTTCGGTTGTCTGTACGTGTGAGAGTATGAGCGAAATATTATCTGCCCCGATCAGAGACGGAGTACCTCCGCCGAAATAAACGGTGTCATATATGCGGTTTTCTTCGTCGATTTTCTTGCAAAGAGCCGCAACGTAAGAATCCGTAACTCCCTTTTGGGGAGCTACGGAATAAAAATCGCAGTAAGGGCATTTGCCATTGCAGAACGGAATATGAAGATAGAGTCCGATGGGGTTTGAATTAATCATTGTCATCAAGCTTGAGAACAGCCATAAATGCTTCCTGAGGAACTTCGACAGTACCGAAATGACGCATTCTCTTTTTGCCTTCCTTCTGCTTTTCAAGCAGCTTTTTCTTTCTTGTGATGTCGCCGCCGTAGCATTTTGCAAGAACGTCTTTGCGCATAGCCTTGACGGTTTCTCTTGCGATAACCTTGCCGCCGATAGCAACCTGAATCGGGATTTCAAACATCTGTCTCGGAATGTTATCCTTGAGCTTTTCGGCAATCTTCCTTGATTTGCTTCTTGCCTTGTCGTTGTGAATGATGAATGAAAGTGCGTCGATAAGATCGCCGTTGAGAAGAACGTCGAGCTTGACGAGATTCGAGCGGCGGTAATCGGAAATTTCGTAGTCAAAGGAAGCGTAGCCTCGGGTTCTTGATTTGAGTGAATCAAAGAAATCGTAGATGATTTCGTTCAGCGGAAGCTCATAATGGATATCAACTCGGTCAGGCGTGATGTAATCCATATTTTTGAAAATACCTCTGCGCTCCTGACAAAGATCCATAATCGCACCGACGTATTCGGCGGGGGAATAGATATGTGCATCGGTGAACGGTTCTTCGCAGTAATTGATGTGAGCGGGGTCGGGGTAATGGGTAGGGTTATCTATTTCGATCATCGTACCGTCGTTGAGATAGATTTTATAAATTACACTCGGGATGGTTGTTACAAGGTCGAGATCATATTCTCTTTCGAGTCTTTCCTGAATAATTTCAAGGTGGAGAAGACCGAGGAAGCCGCAGCGGAAACCGAAGCCAAGAGCGCCCGAAGTTTCGGGTTCATATGTCAGAGCCGCATCGTTTAGCTGAAGTTTTTCAAGCGCATCACGGAGATTTTCGTAGTCAGCACCGTCTGCGGGATAAACGCCGCAGAATACCATAGGATTGACCTTGCGGTAACCGGGGAGAGGCTCTTTTGCAGGATTTTCAACGATTGTAACCGTGTCACCGACTCTCGCATCGCCGACGGTTTTGATTGATGCGGTGATATAACCGACTTCGCCTGCTGTCAGTTCACTGCACGGCTCGGGTACGGTCGCACGCATATAACCGGTTTCAACGATTGTGAATTCAGCGCCCGTTGCCATCATTCTCATTGTGTCACCGGGTTTTATTTTGCCTTCCTTAACTCTTACGTAAACAATGACACCTTTGTAACTGTCATATACGGAGTCAAAAATCAGTGCTCGGGGAGGAAGATTATCGTTTGCCTCGGGAGAGGGAATATTCTTGACGATGCTTTCAAGCACCTGCTCGATGTTGATACCCGTCTTTGCCGAAACTCTCGGAGCTTCGGAGCAGTCAAGACCGATAACCTCTTCAACCTCTGCGGCAACTCTGTCAGGCTCTGCGGAGGGAAGGTCGATTTTGTTGATAACGGGAACAATTTCGAGGTTGTGGTCGAGCGCAAGATATGTGTTTGCGAGTGTCTGTGCCTCGACACCCTGAGATGCGTCGACGATAAGCACCGCACCTTCACAGGCTGCAAGTGAGCGCGATACCTCGTAGTTGAAGTCGACGTGACCGGGAGTGTCAATGAGGTTGAGGATATATTCCTCGCCGTCTTCTGCGAGATAGTTGAGCTTGACTGCGTGAGCCTTGATGGTGATGCCTCTTTCTCTTTCAAGGTCCATCTTGTCGAGAAGCTGAGCGGTCATTTCGCGCAATGCAACAGACTTTGTCTTTTCAAGAAGTCTGTCGGCGAGGGTTGATTTGCCGTGGTCAATATGTGCAATAATGCAAAAATTTCTGATTTTATCTTTTGAAACTGCCAATTTGTATTCTCCTAATATTATAAATCTAAAGCTTCTTCGAGGTTTCTGTTGACGTTGCTTCTGCCTATCCACATATCTTCCCAACGGTGACCCGCAATTTCTTCAAGACGTTTTTTATCGGCTGAAGAAATTTCGCAGGTACCTGTTTCGTGCTTCTGGGCGATAACGGACTGGATAACTTCGTGGTCATGCTTCTTCATTCTGAAACGGAAGATGAGAATGAGAGAAACAATGGCGAATATTGTGGGCAGCCAGCTTACGATAAGTCTCAGACCGAATTCAGTCTGTGAACTGAGTGCACCGTATTCGACTTTGCTCAGGTCGGTTGTGTCGTAGCCGACAAACTGCAGGAAGAAGCCGAGAAAACCGGTAACGAAGCTGTTGATTGTTTTTCTGACGAATGAATAAAATGTGGTGATAACGCCTTCGCGTCTTCTGCCCGTGATAAGCTCGTCAACATCTGTGACGTCGGGCTGAATGTTGTTGATAACAAAACCGGGACCTGAGAATCCGAAATTATAAAGTATTGTTGCAACGTAAAGGATAAACACGGGAGTGCCCGGGGTGACAAATCCGTTGATAAACAGGCCGGCAACCATCATGGGCATCATAATAAGACCGCACGTACGCTTATCAAGGTAACGGGTGAGAAAATAGTTGGCGGGACCGCCCGCTATTTCCGCAACGCCGCCGATGGTGTTGAGGTTTGCAAAATGATTGTATCTGTTTGCAATGCTTCTGATATAGAACTGATCGGCGTAGCTGTAAAAACTCTTTGAAAAGCCGTAGAAAAGGTTGATAAGGAAATATTGCCTGAAAGACTTGTTTCTGAAAACCTGAATGTATTCTCTGATGAAATATTTATAATCAATGGGAGGGTTTTTGAGGTCGAGGGAACTTTTTTCTTTTGTGGTGAAGAAAGTAACAAGCGGTGCCCAGCAGAAATAAATAACGAACACAATGCCGCATATCAGATATTTGTTTCTGTCAGCAGGGGTGGGGTTATCCATATTCGTGCCGCCCAGAACGATACTCATAAAGATAAAGGATGGCAGCATACCGAACATATTGAAGATGTATTCAACTATTTTATACTGCGCTCTTTCAAAATATCCGGGAGCAATGGACGGAAGCATCGCAACATGGGGGATGTTTATCATCGTATAGCCTGAGCTGTAGATAAGCGAAGCCATAAGATAATAGATGAAAAGTGCGGTTGAGTTGCCCGTACCCGAAATGCCGAAGGAATACCACTTCATGAAATAGCCGATAAGAAGCACGGGGAGACCTGCGAGAATCCATACTCTGTGTTTGCCGAAGCGTGATTTTGTTCTGTCTGTTATGAATCCCATGGAAAGGTCTGTTATAGCATCAAAAACACCGCCGATAGTGCTGATGAGACCCGACATACCCGTGCTCATACCTTCAACGAAATTGAGAAACTGCTGATGGTACATACTGATGGGGTTTGTGACACCGCCCGTTGTTATACACGCAACGTTATAACCGATGATTGGTCTCAGGTATTCGACGGTATTGCCTTCAATGCCTACGGCATCTTTGATTTTATTACCCAATCCCATAGTTTTCCTCCTTGTAGTCAAAATTATATCACTTTATAATAACAAATTATAATAGCAAGGTCAAGATTTTTAATGTTTTTTTCAGCGTCAATTTTATTCATCGTCTTGAATTGCGTTTGATAAAGTGATATAATAAACCGCATATATTTTAAAAAGGAGATTGTGATTGATTTGAAACTCAGAAAGATTATTGCGTTGCTTCTTGCGGTTGCCATAACCGTTACAGCAATGGGAATGACGGTTTTTGCATCACAGATTGACGGTACACTTTCAGCTGAAACAAAATTCTTCCGCGAGGTTGACGGTGCATGGGTTGAGGCGGATACTGTTGCCAACGGTGAAAAAGTTAAAGTCAGACTGTATCTCGATACCAGCTTTTACACCAATACAGGTGATCTGATTTTCTTCTATAACAACGATTTCTTTGAGGATTCATATGAGAAGGATAAGGTTATTCTTCTGCCCTCAAACGATTATTACAAGAATCTCGGCGGTATCAACGGTCTTGAAACCTGTTTCTTCTCATCGGACAGCAAGGCGATGGAAAACTTTATCAACAAGGGATATTTTGACCGTGAATACATTGATAATCATACCTGTGTTACCACAGTTTATTATCTTGCACCCGATAAAACAAATATCAGGCTCAACGGTGAAGAATGGTTTGTTGAATTTGAACTGACTGCAAAGGCGGATATCGGTGCATCAGAAGGTGCGATCGATATTCTCCCCTCAACAATCCAGAGCCCCGCAAACAAAGGCGGTCGTTTCAATGTTTCCTTCGGTGAAGAGGGCGGCTATAATGAAGACGTTGTTTCGATGGCATTTGTCAACATTGAGTTCAGTTATGAAGCGGGTTCGGTAAAAAACTATACGGAATATAAGTATGACCTCGGCGGCGGTACGGTCGACGGAGAGAGTGAATACATCGAAAAGGTGCTTATCGGTAATGAGTCGGCGCCCGATTCCGTTGTACCCGACAAAGAGGGACACACTTTCCTCGGTTGGACGGATAACGGTGATAATTCATACACTGCAGACTGGAGTGTCAACAGCTATACACTTACTTTCAACACGAACGGCGGAAGCCCCGTCGAATCGCAGATTCTCGACTACGGCGAGGAAATCACTCTGCCTTCAACAACAAAAACGGGATATAAATTCTCTTACTGGACAATGGGTGTCTCCAATTTCTTCAAAGCGGGTCAGAAATTCACAATGCCTGCAAAGAATATAACGCTCACCGCAAACTGGCTTATCAATTCACACATTCTTACGTACAGCGTCGGAGGTGAAAAATTCACCCACAGTGTAGCTGTCGGCTCGGCTCTCCCCGAGGTTGATATGACGGGAATGGAAAACATCGAAATCCTTTATTGGCTCGATGAAAACGGCAACAGAACCGAACTTCCCGAAACAATGCCCGAGAAGAATATCAGTTTCACCGCTGTTATCAAATATAATTTCGAAGGTGCCGACGGAATCACCGCGACTTTTGATGAAGGTGCGTTCAGCAACGGAAACGGAGTTGAATTCATCGGTTCATCCAAGTCTTTTGTTCCCGCACAGGGCGGCACTGATTTCGGTGGTGCAAACCATAAGCAGATTGCAAGTTTTGGTATCGGATTCAACAAAAACGGCTCAACCGTAACACCCGATGGCAAGGTTGAAATCAGCATTCCTCTCGGTGAAAGCTATGCAGACAGAAGCGGAATCGTTATTGCGCTTAAAAAAGCTGACGGATCATATGAAAAGGTCAACGCAACCGTAACTGACGGCAAACTTGTTTTTAAGACGGATAAATTCGGAACTTTCGATGTTTTCGTACCTTCGGGTATGCGTGTAAAGACTCAGCCCGCAAAGGCTTCTTATTACTATAAAGAAAGCTTCAATATCAGCGGCCTTGAACTTGAATTCATAAATGAAAACGGTGAGACCGAAACAGTTACCGATACTTCCGCAATGACCGTAACGGGCTTCAATCCCAAGAAAGTCGGCGCACAGAAGCTGACCGTTGAATATGACGGAATGTCAACGTCTTTCACCGTCAACGTATCATATGCGTGGTGGCAGATGATAATCCGTATTCTTCTTCTCGGCTTCCTCTGGTATTAAGAATTGTGCAGAGCATCTTCGGGTGCTCTGCTTTTTTGCTTTTTTTGCGAAAAAGCCTTTCGGTTGACTTTGTGATTCTTATTTGTTATAATTATCAAATATATAACCAAAATAATCAGAGAGGATATACCGTATAAGACAAAGAGGTGACTGCAATGAGATTATCGCTGATTGTTCCCTGTTATAACGAAGAGGGCAACGTCGAAAAATTTTTCAGCGAGGTAAACCGTGTTTTTGAAAATAAGGTTGAGGACTATGAGTTTGTGTTTGTCAATGACGGCAGCACCGATAACACATATAAAAAACTGAAATATATTTATAGTGAGCTTAACAAAAAGAATAACGTTCAGGTGCTGACGTTCAGCCGTAATTTCGGTAAGGAATCCGCAATCTATGCGGGTCTGACCAAGGCGAAGGGCGACCTTGTCTGCCTTATAGATGCGGATTTGCAGCAGAGACCCGAGGTTGTTCTTGAAATGCTTGACGTTCTGAACTCCGACGAAGAATATGATTGCGTGACTGCGTATCAGGAGAAAAGAAAAGAGAATGCGGCAATTTCTTTTGTGAAATCCGCATTCTACAAAATAATCAATAAAATATCTGCCGTTGATTTTGTGAACGGCGCATCCGATTTCAGACTTATGAAACGTCCGATGGTTGACGCAATTCTCTCGATGAGCGAATTTCATCGTTTCTCAAAGGGTATTTTCAGTTACGTTGGTTTCAACACACAGTATATTCCCTATGAGGTTGCCGAAAGAGAAAGCGGTGAAACCAAATGGGGCACAAGAAAGCTTATCAAATATGCGCTTGAGGGTATCTTTGCTTTCTCGACAATGCCGCTTAAAATTTCAACGTTTGTCGGATTGTTTACGTCATTCTGCTCGATAGTTTATCTTCTTGTTGTTATCATTCAGAAGATTTTCTTCGGAATCGACGTGCCCGGCTACGCAACGATTGTTACGTTGCTTCTTCTTCTCGGCGGACTCATTCTTTTCAGCCTCGGCATCATCGGTGAATATCTTTCCAAAATGTACGTTCAGGTCAAGAACAGACCAATTTATATTCTCAAGGAACACCTTGATGACAAAGACGATTAACAAAAAAGGGATTGCAAACGCAATCCCTTTTCTTTTATCCTTTTTTCGGTGCAGGTCTGTGCTTTGCGGTGAATTCCGCAACGTCAATTCGGATGATGCTTACAACCTCCGCAAGTTTATCGTCAAATTCAAAATCCTTGCCCGTCTGCGTTTTCATCAGGATTGAAAGCGCGGATTTTTTTGTTTCAATATCTTCAACGATTTCGGCAACACCTCTGCCCATAACCGATGCGTACGTGATTCCGTATTTGCACGCAACCTCACCTTCAAAAGGAGTGATGCCGCATTCCATTTCAAAAAACACCTTCGGATTGGCTCTGATAACGTCAAGCTTTCTGCCTCTTTTTGCGCCGTGAAGCCAGATTGTAAGTCTGCCGTTTTCAAGAGTATATCCGTAATTCATCGGCACGACGTAAGGTTCGTCGCCGTCAACCATTCCGAGGTGAAGCACCTTCGATTCGTCAAGTATTTTTATTATTTCATTTATATCCGTAACTTCTCTTTCGCGTCTTGTCATACCGTTCATATTAAAAACCTCCGTTTTATGCTGTGAAATAATATTAGCATATTTTTTACGGCTTTTCAATGATAATGTTGCAATGCAATGAAATCCCGCGCTTCATCTTGTTTTTTGACATTTTCTATGGTATAATAAACAGCATAATAACGAGAGGAGCGGAAACTGAATGAAATATGCTTTGATATCGATTGTCAGCTTCGTTTGTTTTGCGTTGCTTATGGTTATCGGACCGTTGCAGGAGGTTGAAATTGCCCACTGCATTTTAGCGGGACTGCTTGGAGTTGTCATTGCTTTGCTTTCGGTTGTTATTTATAAGCTTGATAAAAAGAACTGATTTGTTTTTGTTTATACGAATTAATTCAGACCTTTGCCGTTGTTTCATCGGTGAGGGTCTGATTTTTTGAAAATTCATCCATATTTTAACAAAGTGTTTACAATTGAAATATTGACAAATCCTGTTTTTGGGGGTATAGTAATAACTGTGGTTAGCACTCTTGCTTTTTGAGTGCTAAAATTAGCACTCGCAGAAAAGGTGGTGAGGAAATGGCAGAAATGAGTGACAGAAAAAAAGCAATATTGGCGGCTGTTATTGAGCGGTATATCAAAACCGGTGAGCCCGTCGGTTCCAAAGAATTGCTTACTCTCACGGGTATGTCGGTTTCCTCGGCAACGGTGCGAAACGAGATGAGCGAGCTTTCATCTCTCGGCTACCTTGAACAGCCTCATACTTCTGCGGGCAGAATTCCATCTCAGAAGGGTTACAGATATTACGTTGATAACCTGATGAAAAACCGCGAAATCGATGAGCTCAACAAACGTCTTATTGAAGCGGGTATCTCTTCTGCGGCGGGCGACCCCGAAAGGCTTATCGCTCAGGCGGGTGAGGTTCTTGCAGACCTGACGAAATGTGCGTGTGTTTCAGCCACTCAATGCGGCGATTCAACGGTTATCCGCAAAATCGAGCTGGTTCCCGTCGGATGCCATACGGCGATGCTTGTATTGCTCACGTCAAACGGCTTCCTCAAGAGCCGTCTCTGCAGACTCGACAGTGAGCTTAACGTGAGAATCATTGAGGAGTTTTACAAAATCGTCGATTCTTCGATAATCGGCAAATCTGCATCGGATATCAACATTGTTTCGATGCAGACGGTAGCTGCTTCCGTGGACAGCGATCCTCTTGCGATGCTTCCGCTGATTGCGGCGGTGTGTGAGCTTGCGGGCAGCACGGCGAAATCGAAAATAGTCCTCGGCGGCAGTTCAAATATCTTCTCGCATAAGGATTACGGATCATCGGCGGTTGAGCTTCTCGAATTTCTCAACAGAGAAGAGCCTATTTCGGCGGTTATGAATAATACAGACGGACCGCTTAATGTTAAAATCGGTAAAGAAAATCTTTACCGTCAGCTTGAAAATTCAAGCGTTATCGTGGCAAAATATTCCTTGGGCGGCAGTGATACAGGTACAATCGGTATCATCGGACCTACCCGAATGGATTATGAAAATATAATACCCAGCGTCAGATATCTGACCGATTTTGTCGGCAGGCTGATAACTCAGGCTTTGGATGACTGAGGCAGAAAGGATGCATAATGAAAAAGGAAAAAAAGACTCCCGAAACAGTTGAAGAGATGAAGGAAGAAGCTGTGCCCGAGGTTTCGAAGGAAGAAGAACTTCAGAAGGCGCTCGACGAAAAAAACGATCAGTTTCTCCGCATCTGTGCTGAATACGACAATTTCCGCAAACGTTCCCAGAAAGAGAAGCAGGATATCTATTCATCATCCCGCGCGGATGTTTTCAAGGATCTGCTTCCCGTTCTCGATAATTTCGACAGAGCCGCAAGCAATAAGGGCGCAGGTCTCGAAGCATATTCAAAGGGTATCGATCTTATCTTTCAGCAGTTTTCCGATATTCTCAAGAAGAACGGTGTTGAAAGCTTCGGTGAACCCGGCGACGAATTCGACCCCAATATCCACAATGCCGTAATGAGCGTTGAGGATGAAAACTTCGGTGAAAACACTGTTGCAGAGGTATTTTCAAAGGGCTACAGACTCGGCGATAAGGTTATCCGTGAAGCTGTTGTCAAAGTAGCAAATTCATAAATAAGTTTTAAATTATCATTTACCATACAGGAGGAAAAATTTTATGTCAAAGGTAATCGGTATCGACTTAGGTACAACAAACTCATGCGTCGCAGTTATTGAAGGCGGCGAACCCGTAGTTATCTCAAACGCAGAAGGCGCAAGAACAACTCCTTCAGTTGTTGCTTTCGGCAAGACAGGCGAAAGAATGGTTGGTCAGGTAGCAAAGAGACAGGCAATCACCAATCCCGATAAGACTGTTTCTTCCATCAAGAGACAGATGGGTACAGACTACAAGGTAACTATCGACGATAAGAAGTATACTCCTCAGGAAATCTCTGCTATGATTCTTCAGAAGCTCAAGACAGATGCTGAAGCATATCTCGGCGAGAAGGTAACAGAGGCAGTTATCACCGTTCCCGCATATTTCACAGACGCTCAGCGTCAGGCAACAAAGGACGCAGGTAAGATTGCGGGTCTTGACGTAAAGCGAATCATCAACGAACCCACAGCAGCTGCTCTTGCATACGGCATCGATAAGGAAACAGACCAGAAGATTATGGTTTATGACCTTGGCGGCGGTACTTTCGACGTTTCAATCATCGAAATGGGTGACGGCGTTCAGGAAGTTCTTGCAACCGCAGGTAACAACCGTCTCGGCGGTGACGACTTCGACCAGAGAGTAATTGACTGGCTTGCTGACGGTTTCAAGGCAGAGCAGGGTATCGACCTCAGAGGCGATAAGATGGCTATGCAGAGACTCAAGGAAGCTGCAGAAAAGGCAAAGATCGAGCTTTCTGGTGTAACAACCTCAAACATCAGCCTTCCTTTCATTACCGCTGATGCAACAGGTCCCAAGCATCTTGAAATGACTCTCACAAGAGCAAAGTTCAACGAACTCACCGCTGACCTTGTTGAAGCAACTATGGGTCCCGTCCGTCAGGCAATGAGCGACTCAGGTCTCAACACAAGCGAAATCAATAAGGTTCTTATGGTAGGCGGTTCATCAAGAATCCCCGCCGTTCAGGAAGCAATCAAGAAGTATCTCGGCGCAGAACCCTTCAAGGGCATCAATCCCGATGAATGCGTTGCAATCGGTGCAGCAATTCAGGGCGGCGTTCTTGGCGGCGAGGTCAAGGGTCTCCTTCTTCTTGACGTTACTCCTCTCTCACTCGGTATTGAAACAATGGGCGGCATCAACACCAAGATTATTGACAGAAACACAACAATTCCCGTTAAGAAGAGCCAGATTTTCTCAACTGCAGCCGACAATCAGCCTTCAGTTGAAGTTCACGTTCTTCAGGGCGAAAGAGAATTTGCAAAGGATAACAAGACTCTCGGTATTTTCCACCTTGACGGAATCATGCCTGCACGCAGAGGTGTTCCTCAGATCGAAGTAACCTTTGATATTGATGCAAACGGTATCGTTCACGTTTCGGCAAAGGATCTCGGCACTCAGAAGGAGCAGTCAATTTCAATCACGTCATCCACCAATATGTCCAAGGAAGACATTGAAAAGGCTGTTCAGGAAGCTGAAAGATTTGCTCAGGAAGATAAGCAGCGCCGTGAAGACGTTGATACACGCAACAACGCTGACCAGATGGTATATCAGTGTGAAAAGCTTATCAGCGAAGAAGGCGATAAGTTCAGCGAAGATGAAAAGACTGCTCTCAATGAGAAAGTTGATGCACTTAAGGAAGCTCTTAAGGGCGAGGATATCAACCTCATCAAGAGCCGTCAGGAAGAGCTGACACAGAAGTTCTATGAGGTTTCGGAGAAGCTTTATAAGGCTGCTCAGGAAGCTGCTGCAGCTCAGGGCGGCGCAGCACCCGGTGCAGATGCAGGCTACACAGAGGCAGACTTCACAGAGGTTGACGGCGACCAGCAGTAATTTACGGTAAATAAGGGCGGCTTCGTGCCGCCCGAAAACTGTCTAAAAGGAGAAAACTCCCTTGGAAGATAAAAGAGACTATTATGAAGTCCTCGGTGTATCAAAAAACGCAACCGAGGATGAATTAAAAAAAGCATACAGAAAAAAAGCCAAAGAGTATCATCCCGACCTTAATCCGGGCGATGCTCAGGCAGAAGCCAAATTCAAAGAGGCAAACGAAGCCTACGAAGTGCTTTCCGACAGCCAGAAAAGAGCCCGTTATGACCAGTTCGGTCACGCAGGTGTAGATCCTAATTACGGTGCGGGCGGAGCAGGCGGTTACGGCGGTGGTTTCGGCGGAGGTGGATTTGACTTTGACCTCGGTGACATATTCGGGTCGTTTTTCGGCGGCGGTTTCGGCGGAGGCGGCAGACAGTCTAACCCCAATGCTCCCCGCAGAGGTGAAGATATCCAGACAAGAGTCACAATTTCGTTCGAAGATGCCGCAAAGGGCTGCAAGAGAACTGTTGATATCAACCGTGTTGATACCTGTACGGATTGCGGCGGCTCGGGTGCAAAGACGGGCACAACCGCTCAAAGCTGTCCCGAATGCGGCGGCAGAGGCTACGTGACGGTTGATCAGAGGACTCCTTTCGGCGTTATGCAGACTCAGAAAACCTGTTCTCGTTGCTCAGGTAAGGGTAAGATTATTACCGACCCTTGCGCAAAGTGTCACGGTGCGGGAAGAGTTTCAACAAAAACCTCGGTGGAGGTCAACATACCCGCAGGTATTGATGACAGACAGATGTTCAGTGTCAGGGGCGCAGGTAACGCAGGCACTAACGGAGGTCCCAAGGGCGACCTTAAGGTTGCTGTTTTCGTCAGACCCCATCCCCGTTTCGAGCGTGACGGCTACAACGTATGGCTCGAAGAAAAGGTCAGCTTCACTCAGGCGGCACTCGGTGACAGCATCAGAATTCCGACTCTTGACGGCGATGTTAAGTTTGATCTGCCGGCAGGTACACAGTCCGGTGCAGTGTTCAGCCTGAAGGGTAAGGGTATCCAGATTCTCAATGGCAGAGGCAGAGGCGATCAGCTTGTCAAAATCATCGTTGAGGTGCCTAAAAATCTGACCCAGCGCCAGAGAGAACTTATGCTCGAACTCGAAAAAGAGATGGGTATCAAGCGTGGTGCTCCCGCAAACTCAAAGAAGAGCGGATTTTTTGATAAATTCAAGAATTAAAAAGGAGCCGTGTCATTTTTTGATGCGGCTTTTCGGGTGATATTATGAGAAAATTTGATGCTGTTGTTTTTGACCTTGACGGTACTCTGATCGATACTCTCGATGACCTTATGGACAGTGTGAATTTTGCACTTGCCAAGTTCGGATTCCCGTCAAGAAACATCGATGAAATCCGTTCCTTCGTGGGCAACGGAGTAAAAAGACTTGTTTATCTCAGTGTACCTGACGGTACGGATGAGGCAACGAGCGAAAAATGCCTTGAAATTTTCAAGGAGCATTATAAAGGCAATTCAAAAAACAAAACCGCACCCTATAAAGGCATTCAGGAGATGCTTGAGGGTGTCAGGACGGCAGGCTACAAGACTGCGGTTGTTACAAACAAGATTCAGGATGCTGCTATCGAAATCATAACTGATTTCTTCGGCGACAAAATCGACGTTATTATCGGTCAGATTGACGGCGTTGCACAGAAACCTGAGCCTGACGGCGTATGGCTTGCTCTCGAAAAGCTCGGTGCGTCAAGGGATAAGGCTGTCTATATCGGCGACTCGGAGGTTGACTGTATGACCGCCCATAATGCGGGGTTGCCCTGTATCGGCGTAACGTGGGGGTTCCGTGCAAGAGAAGTTCTTGAGGAAAATAATGCCGAGTTTATCGTCGATTCGCCCGAAAAAATCGTGGATTGTCTGCAATAATTCTATGTTTGCGCAACTCCACGGGTGTTGACAAAACACCCTTACCGTTATATAATTATTAAGTCAATAGAATATGTCCTTATTAAGAGAGGCAGAGGGACAGGCCCTGTGAAGCCCGGCAACCTGTGTTAAGCAAGGTGCTAATTCCTGCGGATCAAATCCGGAAAATAAGGTGTTTTCTGCCGCTGAAGACTCCTTCGGCGGCTTAATTTTTGAGGACTTATGGTTGATAGTTAAAAAGAGAAAGGTAAAAAACACTATGGCACATTATTTCTTTACTTCCGAATCCGTAACCGGCGGTCATCCCGATAAAATCTGTGACCAGATTTCCGATGCGGTGCTTGATGCAATCCTTGCTCAGGACCCTATGGGCAGAGTTGCCTGCGAAACCTGCTGCACAACGGGTATGGTGCTTGTTATGGGCGAAATTACAACAACCGCTGATATCGACATTCCCAAGCTTGTTAGAGAAACAGTTAATGAAATCGGCTATAACAACGCCGAATTCGGTTTTGACTGCAACACTTGTGCCGTTATGACTGCTCTTGATAAGCAGTCAGGCGACATTGCAATGGGTGTTGACAGACTCGGTGCAGGCGACCAGGGTATGATGTTCGGTTTTGCGTGTGACGAAACTCCCGAACTTATGCCTCTTCCCATTTCCCTTGCGCACAAGCTCTGCGCAAAGCTTACCGAGGTACGCAAGAACGGAACACTTCCTTATCTCCGTCCCGACGGAAAGAGCCAGGTTACAATCGAATATGACGAAAACAACAAGCCCGTCAGAGTTGATACGGTTGTTATTTCTTCACAGCACGCTGCAGACGTTACTCTTGAGCAGATCAGAGAGGATATTGCCGAGAAGGTAATCAAGGCAACAATTCCCGCAGAAATGATGGATGAAAATACAATCTTCCATATCAATCCCACAGGCAGATTCGTAACGGGCGGACCTATGGGTGACAGCGGTCTCACAGGCAGAAAGATTATCGTTGATACATACGGCGGTTATGCACGTCACGGCGGCGGTGCATTCAGCGGCAAGGACCCCACAAAGGTTGACCGTTCCGCAGCTTATGCCGCACGTTACGTTGCAAAGAATATCGTTGCTGCAGGTCTTGCTTCAAAGTGTGAGGTTGAACTTGCGTATGCAATCGGTGTTGAACAGCCCGTATCCGTTTTCGTTGATACTTTCGGTACAAGTAAGATGGCTGATACAGATATTGCTGAAATCATCAAGAAACTCTTTGGCCTCAGCCCCGCAGGCATTATCAGGACTCTCGATCTGAGAAAGCCCATCTACAAGCAGATTGCGGCTCTCGGTCACATCGGCAGAACAGACGTTGACCTTCCCTGGGAAAGAACAGACAGAGTTGACGATATCAAGGCTGCTGCAAATATCTGAATATAAAAAGCAATCCGCTGACTTTGACGGTCAGCGGATTTTTTGTTATTATTCCCACTCAGACTGTGTTCTTCCCGAGTTTTTTCTTGCAAGGAACTCCTTGTAAAGTTTTTCTTTATATTCATCGGTGTATTCATAGCACCAGAGATTGAAAATTCCGTTGAAATCCTCGAAGGTTTCATCGGGCAGAATTTTCGTCTGACCGAATTTATAGGGCAGGAGAATTTCTGCCGCACCGTTGGATGCGATGTGATATTCCTTTGCGATTGAGATTGCGACACGGTTTGCCTCTTGCCTGGGAAGCTCCTCGTCAAACTTGATTTCCGTTATCGGGAAAAGCAGACATTCCGCAGCCGATCTGCGGTAGAATTCGGGAGAAGTGCCGGTATGACCGTGGTGTGACATCTGCATAACGTCGCATTTCAGGGTGTCTGCGGAATATCTTCTGATAAGAACTCTGTCACTCTCGCCCATACTGTCGCCGGGAAACGAAACCTTGCAGTTTCCGACCCTCATCATCAGCGAAATCGTGGTGTCGTTAAAATTCTCGAGACTTCTCGGAAATACGTCTTCGTGGGTGCAGAGCACGGTGAATTCAAGATTATCGACGTAGAATCTTTGCCCCGTGTGCATCTTGTATTTTTTGATATCGGTTCTTCTTTCAAGTTCGTTCTGAAAGTCTTTCATAATGTTGTTGCCTGCATCACCCCAGCCTTTGCTTTCCTTGAGTTCAAGTGACGGCAGATTATGATAGACGGCTCTGATTTCGAGTTCATCCTCATGATATTTAAGAATATCCTTGATTTTTCCGACGTGGTCCTCGTGGCCGTGAGAGATAAACCATCCTTCAACAACGGGTTTTTGACCGTCGGAATGTTTTTTTAGGAAATCAATGATTCTGAAATCATCTCTTACGGAATAAGGGTGTGCGCTGTCAATGACGAAGAACTTTCCGCTTGCGGTCCTGATTATGTAACACATACCGCAGTCGATCAGCGAATGGTCAACCTCGAATTGCCAGAGTGTGGCGGTGTCTGCGGAGCTTATCGGCTTATTCGGGTATTTTTCAAATCTGTCGGATGCAACGATGCGCAGAGCTTTTTCGATTCCGCAATAATAAACGTGAACCATCATTCCCGTTGCATACGTTCTGTGTATCGAGTTCTCGATTATCAAAGAATCGTAAAGCTTGAAATGTTCGTATTCAAAGCGTTGGCAGAGTTTATCGAAAACATCTCTTTCGACGTCTGAATAAAGAAGCATATGTGTGTTGTCGCCGCAGTCGTATTCGCGGAAAGGCAGACCATCGGGAAGAGGGATTGTATAAAATATACTGTTCACGGTATCACCTCGTAATGTCGGATATATGCGTTTATTTTATCATATATATTCTCAAACGGCAAGATTTCATCCGAAAATAGTTGAAATATACGGGCGTTTTGTGATAGAATTATCTGCAGAAAGCAATGAAAGGATAATGAATATGTTTTACAAAATAGAAAACGAATTTTTCACCTGCGAAATCGACGATATGGGTGCCCAGCTTCATTCGCTCAAGTCAAAGGAAAACGGCAAGGAATATATCTGGTACGGCAAAACTGAAATCTGGTACGGTCAGGCACCCGTGCTTTTCCCCGTTATCGGTCAGCTTATCGACGATAAATACCGTTATAACGGCAAGGAATATACTATGCCCAAGCACGGTCTCGCAAGAAAGCTTCTTTTCAACGTGAAGGAATGCGAGGGGGCAAAGGCGGTTTTCAGTCTTGAAAGCGATGAGAATACACTCAAAAACTATCCTTTTGATTTTGAACTGCTTATCACTTTTGAGCTTATCGGCAAATCCCTCAGAAACACAATGAAGGTTATCAATAAGACCAAGGGCGAAATGTATTTTTCAATCGGTGCGCATCCCGGATTTAACTGTGCGGTCGGCGACGTTATTGAATTCGAAATGCCCGAAACTCTTGCAACCGAAAGAATCGACAGCGATAACCTCATCATCGATAAAAAATTCCCCCTGCTTGAAAACGGCAGAGAGATTGAAATCACAGAGGATATTTTTAAGGCGGATGCTCTTATTCTCTCGGATATCAAGTCCGAAAAACTTCGTATCAAGGGTGAAAACGAAATTGAATTCACGTTCGGCAAGTGTCCTTTCCTCGGCATCTGGGCGAAACCCGGTGCACCCTACGTCTGCATTGAACCCTGGTACGGCGTGAATGACGGCAGAGATGTCAAAGCGGATATCTCCGAAAAGAGAGGCATTGAAAGACTTGCGGAGGGTGAAACCTTCGAATTCTTCTGGAATGCAGAAATAATTAAATAACGTGTAAAATACAACACCCGTCGGGCAACCGACGGGTGAATTTTTATTTTATTCTGATGACCGTTTTTCTTTCACCGAATGAGAGCACGTAGCTTTCGGCGGTGTTGTCTGTTCTCGGAGGATAGTCGGATGAAACGATATGAGCCTTGCAACCGAGAGCATCTTCTGCTTTTTTCTCGGAGACGTTTGCGTAACTGTCAGCTCTTGTGCGGACAATCAGGTTCTTTTCGCAGACGATATAATCCTGCGTTTTCAGGAATTTCGTCGGGTTGTTTGAGATGATAAATGAGGCATAATCCTTTTCTGCATCATTTTCACGGAGCATCGGGAACATTGCCTGTGTCTTAAGTGATGTGTCAGTGCCGATATAATCCTGTGTAGCACCGCAATCGTGAAGCAGAATCAGTACCTTGCCGAGCATATCTTTCACTTCACACCAGCCGTTGTCAGTCCTCAGTTCGCCGAATGATTTGTAATCTCCCAGCATATCTGCGGGAGTGAAAAGTCTGTCACCCAGAGTTTCGCGCAGAGCAGAGTCAAGTTCAAGCGCATAGTCATAGCTGAAACCTTTCATATCTTCAAGCGGAACGATAATGCTTTTCGGCTCAATGATAACGGTGATAGGCAAGTGATTCGGATTGTTGTCAGACCACATTGCGATTTCTTTCATCGCAAGTGAAAAGTCGTAGCAGGTGGTAGTCATTTCGAGATAAGGCGAATGCATACAGGTGAACGAAACTTCTCCGTTACGGTCAAAGGTTTCGATATCCATTTCGATGCTCCTCACACCGTTGTTGAACTGGTCGGTGAGGGTTTCGCTTTTGAATTCGCCAAGAGCCTCGGGCACAAGACCGAAGGTGACGTCGGAAAGATTACGGTAAAGCTTTTTTGTGGCTTCAGTTGCCTCCGACTGATAACTGTTATGCGTTGCGATGAACCTCAATTCGTTGAATCTGAGACCCGCTTCGAGGTCTGCGTTGAGATCACCCGCATAAAACGAAGCCTCGTCAACGGAAGCGATTTCACCGTTGGCATAGCTTCGGGTAAGCGCTTCAATGCGTTCAATCTGAGAAACGATATCCGCCTCAAGTCTCTGTGGATTAACTGAAAAAAGCGAAACGAAGGTAATTGCGGTTGAAATCAGTGCGGGTATGAATCTGATGAGATGCTTTAAAAATCCAAGCATAGTTTTTCTCCGTTTATTCCTTGATTATTTTCCACGCATCAACAAGTTTTTCAATGCTCCATGCGGCATTTGCGGGGCTTGTTGACGGCAGACAGATTGCTTTGATTCCTGTTTTCGGATAAGTATATTTGTTATAGTGTTTTTCTGCGGTCTTGCCGTTGACGATAATTTTGTCAACCTTACTGTTTTTCAGTATGACAGAGAGATCGTTTGCGGTTACGTTTCTTATTGTGCTGTCAGCAGAGCCTTCAATATCGCAGGACTCGATAACGTCCCACATTGCAAGGTGATTCTCAAGAATCATCTTCTTTTTTTCTTCAACGGTTTCAGGCTTCGGACAGCCGAGGACTTTTGCTGCAACAATCCAGAATCTGTTTTGCGGATGACCGTAGAAAAATGCGGTTTCCCTTGATTTGACGGAGGGAAAAGAGCCGAGGATCAGAGTTTTTGATTCGCCGTCAAAGAGTGGCGGAATAGGATGCACTGTCATATCAGACCACCGTGTATCTCGGCAGAATTTTTGAAAGGGGAGTGAAAACCACAAAGGTAACAACTGCGTTGATTGCGGCTTTTGCTAGGTTGAACGGAATGATTGCGGGGATGAGAAGCGATGCAACCGTCTGAACGCCCGTACCCATAAAAATGCCCGTGAATATGAGATTCAGCGGAATCATAACAGCCGTCATAGCGATAACGCCGAGAACAAGACCTAGGATAAGAGACGGAATTGTTTTCTTGCGTCTGTAGATGATTGAAGGAATAAGAACGAGAACGCTTGAAGCCACGAAATGCATGACGAAGCCAATCCAGCCGCTTGCCGCACTGACTGTGAGCGCCTGAATCACGCATACCGCAAAGAGAATAAGGATCCCCGAAACGGGTCCGAGCATCATTGCACCGATAAGAACGGGTATGTCGGCAGGGTCATATTCAAGAAATGCGAAGCCGGGTATAAGCGGCAGATGAATAAAATAAACAAGAACGATCGAAACTGCGGTCAGCATTGCCATAAGTGAGGTGCCGACGATCTTTTGCGGTTTTTTCATATTACTACTCTCCAATCTCTCGGTATGCTGAAAAACAAAAAACGCCCCGTGAAAACAGAGCATAAATGTCGAAAAATATCGGCATTCTCTTTTATCCGGACTGTTACCGTCGGTTGCGGAATCTCACCGCATCAATAATCTTCCGATGAGTCGTGGTCTCATGTTTTTCAAAACCATTACCACCGGTGGGGAATCTCACCCCGCCCCGAGAATTTCTTAATTTTATTATAAACCGACGGGATGTTTTGTCAATAGTTTCAGGTTAAATTTTGTTGCGTAATTAATGATTTTTTGTTTGTAATTTTTTTATTAATATGGTAAAATAAATCTAACTGTAAATAATTGCTCTGTATCGGAGGTTATACATATGAATTTCACTGCAATCGGCTCGGGACAGTCGCACGAAGGCTTCTGCCTGATCAAATCCGTCGATAAAAAGATTACCGCCAAGGGAGTGCCGTATCTCGACCTCATCCTTGCGGATAATGACGGCGAAATCAGTGCGAAACTCTGGGATTATAAGGAGTCGCCCTCGAATACTTTTGAAAAGTTTGATTTTGTTAAGGTGAGAGGCAGTTACGTGCCTTTTAACGATATGATTCAGTTCAGAGTCGAAAGAATCCGTTGCGTAATACCCGAGGATAACGTCAGAATCGAGGACTACGTGCCTTCAGCCTGCCATTCGGGTGAAGCGATGCTTGAAGAAATTGAAAAAATCGTGGAGAATTTCGACGATGGCGAGCTTAAACTGCTTGTTTCAAGGGTGATTGAAGAATACAGAGAGAAGCTTCTTTACTGGCCTGCGGCAAAGAATCTCCATCACGCCGTGCGAAGCGGTCTGCTGATGCATACTCTTTCCATTCTCCGCCTTGCAAAGGGCGTCTGCTCGATTTACCGCTACGTTAATTATGATTTGCTTTGTGCGGGTGCAATTCTGCACGATATTGCAAAGATTGAAGAAATTGAGGTTGCATCAACGGGCATTGCAGGTGAGTATACCGTCAAGGGCAACCTTCTGGGTCATCTGGTTATGGGTGCTGTCAATATCGACCGAATCGGCAGAGCGAACGGCATTTCGGACGAAACCCTGACTCTTGTTGAGCATATGCTCATTTCTCACCACGGCACCCCCGAATTCGGGGCTGCAAAAATGCCGATGTTTATTGAAGCGGAGCTTCTTTCACAGCTTGACCTTCTCGATGCAAGGCTTTATGAAATGCATCATGCCGTCAGCGAAGTGGAAGTCGGCTCGTTCACACCCCGTCAGTGGGCGCTCGAAAACCGTAATCTGTATAATCACGGCAGATTCGGCGGCGAGGGAATCAATCTGATTGAAGAATAATCAAAACTTGAATATACAGGAGGAACGATTATGAGAAACCACGAAGTTACAAAAGTTCAGCCCCTTCTTAAAGAAGACGGAAGTCTCAGGGAACCCGGTTGGTCAAGAAAGCTTGTTCAGGTTTATGACCGCAACGCAATCAAGGCTCCCAAGTTCAGAATCAAGGAATGGGATTATTATCTTGTTTTGTCCGAAAAGAATAATTTCGGCGTAGCGTTCACAATTTCGGATGACGGCTATATCGGTCTGCAGTCAGTCAGCCTTCTCGATTTTTCAAAACCCTGGGAGCATACCGAAACAATCCTCAATTTCCTGCCGATGGGCAAATTCAAGCTCCCTCCCACAAGCGAAAAAGGTGACACCGTTTATCACGATAAGAGACTTGATATGGAATTCAGAGTCACCGAGGGTCAGCGCAGAATTGTCTGCAATTTTAAGAATTTCCTTGACGGCAAGACCTTCTCCTGCGATATTACACTTGCACAGCCTGAAATGGATACAATGGTTATCGCAACTCCCTGGAAAGAAAAGAAAACCGCTTTCTACTACAATCAGAAAATCAACTGTATGAGAGCAAGCGGTAAGGTTAATTTCGACGGCAAGGAATATATTTTCGATCCCTCAACCGATTTCGGTACTCTTGACTGGGGCAGAGGCGTATGGACTTACGATAACACATGGTACTGGGGATCAGGAAATATGGATATTGACGGTCATTCTTTCGGCTTCAATATCGGCTACGGTTTCGGCGATACAACTGCCGCAAGCGAAAACATTCTTTTCTATGACGGTGTTGCGCATAAGCTTGATGACGTCAAGTTCCACATTCCCGAAAACAGCTATACAGACCCGTGGAAATTCACCTCGAATAACGGCAGATTCGAAATGGATTTCGTTCCGATTATCGACAGAGCTGCAAAGATTGATATCAAGGTCATCATCACAGACCAGCATCAGGTATTCGGCAGACTCAGCGGTAAGGTGGTGCTTGATAACGGCAAGGTTATCGAGGTCAAGAATATGCTCTGTTTTGCGGAAGACGTACACAATAAATATTGATTTGGAGAACAGTATGGATTGGACAGAAATTAAAATAACAGTCAACGCAGACGATGTTGACAGAGCGGGGGATATCGCCCATATGGTGGTGCCCTACGGCATTTACATAGAGGATTACAGAACTCTTGAAGAAGAAGCATGGCAGATTGCAAGAATCGACCTCATAGACGAGGATTTACTTGCAAAGGACAGAACGAAGGGTATCGTTCACATTTATATTTCTCCCGAAGAAAATCCCGCCGAAGCAGTTTCGTTCCTTTCGGAAAGACTTACGGCAGAGGGCATTGGCTACGAAATCGACGAAGCCGTGTGCAAAAATGCGGATTGGGAGAATAACTGGAAGAAATATTTCAAGCCTATGCCCGTTGGTGAGCGTCTTCTTATCCGTCCCATCTGGGAGCAGGAATTTGAAGCGGGCAACAGAGCGGTTATACATCTTGAGCCTGGTCTAGCATTCGGCTCAGGTACTCACGACACAACCAGACTTTGCCTTGAAAGTATCGAGAAATATGCGGAAAACGGCAAAACTATGCTCGATATCGGTTGCGGAAGCGGTATTCTTTCCGTTGCCGGTCTTCTTCTCGGAGCGGATTCTGCAGTCGGTGTTGATATTGATGCTCTTGCCGTTAAAACCGCAAGGGAAAACGGCGAAACAAACGGCTTCACCGAGCCGCAGTATACCGTATTGCAAGGCTCGACGACCGACAAGGTCAGCGGCAGATTTGATATTGTTGCCGCAAATATTGTTGCAGATATCATCGTTATGCTCTGTGAAAACGTCAAGGATTATATGAATCCCGATGCGGTATTCATCACTTCGGGCATCATTGTGCCCCGTGAGGATGATGTTCTTGCGGCATTCGAAAAGAACGGTTTTGAGGTTATCGCACGTCACGAAAGCGGCGGATGGCTCTGCTTCGAAACAAAGGTGAAAAGCTGATGCGTATTCAGGATGAACTCAGGGAGTTCCTGCTTGAAAAAGGAGTTTCCGACGTCGGATTCTTTGTTGCGGATGACGGGCCGCTCCCTTTCGGTGTGAGTATTGTTGTCAGGCTTTCCGAAGCGATAATAGAGGAGATCGAAGATGAGCCGACGCATACCTATTTCAACCATTACCGCAACATCAACGCATTTATCGATGCAATGCTTCTGCAAACGGGACTTTTTCTGCAAAGAAAAGGTTATCGCTATATAACGGTAGCGGCATCGCAGAGCATCAATAAGGACGGTTGGAATTATTCGGGCAGATATTCCCACAAAAAAGCAGCCTGCCTTGCGGGGCTTGGCTCGGTCGGCAGAAATTCGTTGTTTCTTCATTCGGAATACGGCAGCTTCGTGCGTCTCGGAACAGTTTTCACAGACTGTGAATTTGACGTTTCCGATGTTGAAATCAAGAATATCTGCAACGGGTGCGATCTGTGTGTGAAAGCTTGTCCTGCAAAGGCAATCAAGGGTATTGACTGGTATCCGGGCATCCCAAGGGAAGAAGTGTTTGATCCCGAAGCCTGCAGTACCTTTATGAAAACAAAATTTCAGAAAATAGGCAGAGGCTCCGTTTGCGGAATATGTATGAGCGTCTGCCCGATGAACAAAAGATAAATCATTACAAGGAAGATAAAAAACTATGCTTGCCGAAAAACAAGTTGAGCGAATGCTCAATAAACTCAAAAGGCTTGAGGAGACACTCAATCCGATGCTTTTCAAAAAGGTGGGACGCATTGATAACGTACTTGCCTATGAAACGCTCGACAGACTTTACGAAATCCCCGATCCGGCAATGATGTCTCCTGTTGAAAGCGGATGGGTATGGGGCGCAGAGGAATCGTTCTGCTGGTTTAAAACGGATTTCGCCGTACCTGAAGAGCTTGACGGTCAGAATCTGTATCTTATGCCGCACACCGAAGGATATGAAACTCTGCTCTGGGTCAACGGAAAGCCTTTCGGTACTTTCTGTACAAAGATCGTTTTCACGGGTCACGGCAATCACTATTGTGATCTGCTGAAAATGAATGTTAAGTCGGGCGAAAAAATCGATATTGCCCTCGAGGTTTATTCGGGTCATACCCATCTCGGTACACAGCCTTTCGAAACAAACAGACTTATCAAAGAATACAGATATACTTTCGGCGGAATGGATATCTGCGTCAAAGATGAGCTTATAAATGATTTCTATTTTGACCTCAAAGTCATCAATGAACTTGTTGAAAGTCTGCCCGGAAGCTCTTTCAGAAGAGGAGACCTTGTCAATGCACTCTATGAGGTGCATAAGAGAGTTTGTTATGCACCCGAAGACGTTGATGAAGAAACGTTCCGTGAGTGTCTCAAGGCGGCTCATCCCTTCCTCAAGGAAATGCTTGCCGTCAAAAACGGTCCCGAAGCAGCAGAAGTCTGCGTAATCGGTCACTCGCATCTTGATACCGCCTGGCTTTGGAAGGCAACCGAAACAATCAAAAAGAGTGCAAGAACCTACTCAAATGCGATTTCGATGATGGAGCAGTACCCTGAATTCCTTTTTGTGCAGAGTTCGGCTTGTCATTCCGATATGATCCGCAAACACTATCCCTCACTTTTTGAAGATATCAGAAAAAAAGTTGCCGAGCACAGATATGAACCCAACGGTGCTGTCTGGGTTGAGTGCGACTGCAACATAACCTCAGGCGAGGCAATGGTGAGACAATTCCTCTGGGGTCAGCGTTTTACAAGAAAATATTTTGATTTCACTTCAAACTGTTTCTGGCTGCCGGATACCTTCGGTTACAGCGCCGCAATTCCGCAGATTATGAAGGGGTGCAAGGTTGATTATTTCCTCACGACAAAAATCGACTGGAATGACGTTAACCGTTTCCCTTACGATACCTTCTATTGGAAGGGCATTGACGGTACAACGGTGTTTACACATTTCAACAAAATTCCTGCGTGGCCTTCACCTGCAGACCTGCATTACGCAGTAACGGGAGACACTAAAGACGGTATGCGTTCGCTCAATGAAAGAAGTGTCACAAGAAAACGTATCTGTGCTTTCGGTCACGGTGACGGCGGCGGAGGACCGCAGTTCGAAATGGTTGAAACCGCACGCAGAATCAAGGATCTCAACGGCTGTGCAAAGGCGGAGTTTTCGTTTGTCGGCGATTATATGAAGAAGATTGAAGCCGACGTGAAGAATCCCTCGACTTATGCGGGCGAGCTCTATCTTGAACTTCACAGAGGTACTCTGACCAATCAGCATAATATAAAACATAATAACAGAAAAGCGGAATTAGCTCTGCATGACCTTGAATATCTGACTGTCAGCAAGGCGGTCAGCGAGGGAGCGGTTGCAGAGGATACAAGAATCCGTCCGCTTTATGAGAAGCTTCTTCTCAACCAGTTCCACGATATTCTTCCGGGCACGTGCATCCCGTCTGCACATAAGCTTTCGCTTGAAGAAACGGGAGAGGTGCTTAAAAAGGCGGCGGAATATATCGCTGAAACGGTTGACGGCAACGAAAATTATGTTTCCGTAACCAACACTCTTTCGTTTGACAGAAACGATGCGATTTTCCTCGAATGCGAAGAGGGACTTGTCGCAGATATTCCTTGCAGACAGCAGACATATAAAAACCTCGACGGCAAGAATATTCTTATCATCAGCGGTGTGTCCGTTCCTGCATTCTCAACAGTAAAAATCAGACTTGTTGAAGGTGTTCCCGATGAAAAGAGTGCGATTACGGTTTCTGATGATGCGGTTTCAACTCCGTTCGCAGATATCCGTTTCAACGAAAAAGGTTATATGGAATCCTTCTTTGACAAGCGTGTGAACCGTGAGGTCAGAGGTGAAGGTTATGCGCTCAATACCTTCCTTATGGCGGAGGATCTTCCGAGTGCTTGGGATAACTGGGATATAGATGCTGACCTCGAAAGCAAGTTTGCCGATGATTCCGTTCTTATCTCCAGAGAGGTTATTTCGCACGGTGCTGCTGCACTGATAATCAGAAGCAGATATGCAATCTCGAAGAAATCGACAGTTACTCAGGATGCGATTTATTTTGCAGATTCGCCTGAAATCCGTTTCGATACAGTTATGGATTGGCAGGATAACCACCGTTTCCTCAAGACTGCATTTGATACTGCGGTTCAGAGCAGCTTTGCACGATTTGAGATTCAGTTCGGTAACGTTATGCGTCCCACAACGAGAAACGATTCAGTCGAAAAAGCAAAATTTGAGGTTGTCAATCATAAATATACCGACCTCTCCGAAACCCGTTTTGGTGTTGCAATTCTCAATGACAGTAAATACGGTATATCCGTTAACGGCGGTCAGATGAGACTTTCTCTCCATAAGGGCGGCACAAGACCCGACTTCGAGGGTGACAGAGGCGTTCACAGAACTGTTTATTCATTCCTTCCCCACATCGGAGGTTTCGGTGCGGGAAACGTTATCAGACCCGCATATGAGCTGAATCTTCCCGTTGTTGCGGGCAGAGGCGATTTTGAGGCGATTGCACTTGTTGTTCCCGAGGCGGAAAACGTTATTGTTGAGGCAATCAAGCCCTGCGAGGATAACGAAAAAGCATTCATTGCCCGTCTCTATGAGGCTGAAGGTACTTATACAAGATGTCCCGTTAAGTTCTTCGACGGTGCAGCGAAAATTGAAGTTACCAATATGCTTGAAGAGGTTGAAGGCGAACTTGAAGGCAATCTTCTTGAATTCCGTCCCTTTGAAATCAAGACTTTGAAAATCAGCTATTAAAGGGTGAATTATATGAGAGTATTTACTGAAACACTAACGGATGACGGCGTAACCTTAACCGCCTATCTGCCCGATTATTCCCCCGAAATGAAGCATCTGACAAAGCGTCCCACGATGCTTGTGCTTCCGGGCGGAGCATATATGTTCTGCTCTGACAGAGAGGCTGAGCCGATTGCATTTGCCTATAATGCTCAGGGTTACAACGCTTTTGTTCTGCGTTACACAGTCGGTAAAGAAAAGGCGGCTTTTCCGAGACCGCTTGAGGATGCCGATCTTGCAATGCAGAAGATAGTTGAGAATGCCGAGGAATGGAACGTCGATACCGATAAAATTGCGGCAATCGGATTTTCTGCAGGAGGTCACCTTTGTGCGGCACTGGCAACGATGGGAAAAATCAGACCTGCCGCCGTTATTCTCGGATATCCCTGCATCCTCGAATCAATCAGCCATATTCTTGCCGAGCCCGTGCCTTCGCTCGATGAAAAGGTTGATGCCAATACCCCTCCTGCGTTTATTTTCCACGCCGCAGAGGATGACTGCGTACCCGTTGAGCATTCTCTTGCATTCGGTACGGCTCTGGCAAAAGCGGGCATTCCCTTTGAAATGCATATTTTCGAGAAGGGTTATCACGGCTTCTCAATCGCAAACAACTATGTTTACGACAGTCAGGAGCACGTGGATTATCTTGCTCACGTCAAGTGCTGGGTTGAGATGAGCGTACGCTGGCTTGATAAGAGATTCAACGGATAAATAATTTCATAAAATTAATTCAGATCGGTTTTGTCGGATATTATGCCTGATGAAACCGATTTTTTTCGTTTTTGAATTAACCGTGATTTTTATGTGCATAATAATAGCAATTATGATTGGAATTACGGAGGTAATTTTATGAAAAAAAGAATTATTGCAGTTCTTACCGCAGTTGTTGTTGCGGCGGGTCTTTTTGCATCCTGCACCCGTATGAAACCGTCGGAAAACAACGGCCCGGGCACAACGGTTACCGAAATCCGATATCTCAATTTTAAGCCTGAGATTGCCGAGGTTTATAAAAGGGTATCCGCAGCATACGAAAAGGAAACGGGTGTCAGACTGATTGTCGAAACTGCTGCTTCAGGCACCTATGAATCCACTCTCACCGCCCGTATGGCAACAGACGAAGCTCCCACAATATTTCAGATTAACGGTCCTGTCGGCTATGCATCGTGGTCGGATTACTGTGCTGACCTGAGCGGCACCGAGCTATATAAGCACCTCAATGATAAGTCCCTTGCGATTACTTCAGGCGGTAAGGTCTATGGTATTCCTTATGTTGTTGAAGGTTACGGGATTATCTACAACAAGGCAATTCTTGCAAAGTATTTTGCTCTGTCCACGAAGGCAACCGCATACAAATCCGTCGATGAAATAACCTCATTTGCCGCTCTTAAGGCGGTAGTCGAAGATATGCAGAAGCATAAAGCAGAGCTTGGCATTGAAGGTGTTTTTGCTTCAACGTCTCTCAAAACGGGTGAAGACTGGCGCTGGCAGACCCATCTTATGAATATCCCCGTCACGCTCGAATTCCTCGATAAAAAAATCGATCTTACAGGTGACGGTTATAAGAATATTGATTTCAAATATTCCGATAATTTCAGAAACATCTTCGATTTGTATATCAATAATTCCACAACAGACAAAACTAAACTCGGTACAGTTGACGTGACTACCTCTATGGCAGAGTTTGCTCTCGGCAAATGTGCAATGGTGCAGAACGGCAACTGGGGCGCATCGCAGATTCTCGGTGTGACAGGCAATACCGTTTCCGCCGATGAAATCGGATTTATGCCGATTTATACGGGAACTCAGGGCGAAGAAAAGCTTGGTCTCTGTATCGGAACGGAGAATTTCATCTGTATCAATGCCAAGGCATCCGAAGCTCAGCAGCAGGCGGCGGCAGATTTTCTCTGGTGGCTTTTCAGTTCGGAAACGGGCAAAAAATATGTTTCCGAAGAACTCGGCTTCATTGCACCCTTTGACACCTTCGGCGAAAACGAAGGTCCCGATGACCCGCTCGCAAAAGAAGTTATGCGGTGGATGAACCGAGAGGGTATAACGAATATTCCGTGGAATTTCACGGTGTTTCCCAGCCAGAATTATAAAGACAGCCTCGGTACGGCGCTTCTGAGATATGCGCAGGGTGTGATGAGCTGGGATGAATTCAAAAAACACGCCGTCAACGAATGGAAGAGGGAATTCGGAGCATAATATAGCTGAAATCGGGGCTGAATTTCAGCCCCGAAACGGAGTTGATTGAATGCATAAATCCCTGAAAAAATATTTTCCGATATTTGTTTTTCCCGTACTTGCGGCGTTTGCGGTTTCGTTTCTGATTCCGTTTGCAGCAGGTGTTTACCTTTCGTTCACTGAGTTCAGAACGGTTGACACAAGCACCTGGGTCGGTCTCGATAACTATATAAGAATTTTCACTGAAGACGAAACGTTTTTGAACGCTCTGTGGCTTACTGTCAGATTTACTTTTGTTTCGATTATTTCGGTTAACGTAATTGCGTTTTCACTTGCGCTGCTTCTTACAAGGGGGCTGAAAGCGACAGGTTTTTTCAGAACGGTGTTTTTTATGCCGAATCTCATCGGAGGAATTGTTCTCGGTCACATCTGGAGCCTTATTATCAACGGTGTTCTGGGCTTTTTCGGAGTTGACATCACATATGACCCGAGCTACGGCTTCTGGGGTCTTGTGGTGCTTATGAATTGGCAGATGATCGGATATATGATGATTATTTATATAGCGGGGCTTCAGAATATTCCGGACCAGATTCATGAAGCGGCGTCACTCGACGGTGCTTCTCCCGCTAAAACACTTTTCAGCATAACAATTCCGATGGTTATGCCGTCGGTCACAATTTGCACGTTTCTGACACTGGCAAATTCGTTCAAGCTTTTTGACCAGAATCTTGCGCTCAACGGTAAATCACCCGATACCTCGCTTCTCGCGCTCGATATTTATAAAACATTCTATGACCATACAGGTCTCAGACTTGCTGAATGGCACGGAACGGGTCAGGCGAAAGCGGTTATTTTCTTTTTGCTTGTGGCGGTGATTGCGTTTATTCAGCTTCGGGCAACGGGAAGAAAGGAGACAGAGCATTGATGAAAGCGAAACAAAAAGTGTTCAATGTGGCGGTATATACGGTGCTTCTGCTTCTGACAGCGGTATTTCTTGCTCCGATATTCATTATTCTGATGAACTCGGTGAAGGGGAATTTTTATATTTCTGACGAACCGTTTTCATTGCCTCTGGGAGAAAAATTCGTATCTTTCGATAATTTTCTGAAAGGCTTTACACAGTCGGATTTTTTGCAGGCATTTATGAATTCAGCAATCATAACGGTTCTTTCAGTCGCAGGCATTGTCGTTCTGACTTCGATGGCGGCATGGTATATCGTAAGGGTAAAAAACCGTTTAACAAAAATGCTCTATTATGCGTTCACGTTCAGTATGATAGTGCCGTTTCAGATGGTTATGTATACGGTGACTTATCTTGCGTTTGAACTTGACCTTAACAGTATATGGGGTATGGTTTTTCTTTACGTCGGATTCGGGTCGGGACTGTCTGTGTTTATGTTCAGCGGTTTTATCAGAAGCATACCTGCAGAAATCGAGGAAGCGGCAGTCATTGACGGCTGTGACCCGATAAGAACGTTTTTTCTGATTGTTTTTCCGATTCTCAGACCCACGGCGATAACCGTTGCTATCGTCGATGCAATGTGGATATGGAATGATTATCTGCTGCCGTATCTGATTCTCGGTTCAGGAAGAAACAGAACTCTGCCCGTTGCGGTTCAGATGGCGCTGACAGGCGGTTACGGTAACAAGGATATGGGTGCGTTGATGGCGATGCTTGTTCTTGCTATTGTGCCGATAATCGTGTTCTATCTTTTCTGTCAGAAATATATTATAAGAGGCGTTGTTGCAGGCGCAGTCAAAGGATAGGTGGTCAGGTGGCGGCTATAAAATTCAGAAACGTGGTCAAAAGCTTTGATGACGGTAAGGTGACTGTCATTCCGGATTTGTCACTTGATATAAAAGATAAGGAGTTCGTGGTGCTCGTCGGACCGTCGGGCTGCGGCAAGTCAACGACTCTGCGGATGATTGCGGGGCTTGAAGAAATCAGCGGCGGCGAACTTTTTATTGACGACAAGAAGGTTAATGACGTTGCACCGAAGGACAGGGATATTGCGATGGTTTTTCAGAATTACGCACTCTATCCGCATATGAACGTCTATAAGAATCTGGCATTTGCGCTCAGACTTCGTAAAATGCCGAAAAAGGAAATCGATGAAAAGGTCCGCTGGGCTGCGTCCGTGCTTGAGATTGAGCCTTATCTTGACCGCAAACCTAGAGCTCTTTCGGGCGGTCAACGGCAGAGAGTTGCTCTCGGAAGGGCAATGGTCAGAAATCCGAAGGTGTTTCTGCTCGACGAGCCTCTTTCCAATCTTGATGCAAAACTCCGCACCGAAATGCGCAGTCAGATAACGATGCTTCATAAACGGCTGCAGACCACTTTTGTTTACGTTACTCATGACCAGACAGAGGCGATGACGATGGCAGACAGAATCGTCATTATGGATAAGGGTGTTGTCAGGCAATTTGATACTCCGCAGAAGCTGTGGTCGGAGCCTGCCGATATGTTTGTAGCGGGTTTTATCGGGTCACCCGGTATGAATTTCATTGATTGTCTGATAGTCAGACGGGGCGAATCGCTTTGCGCGGAATTTGCGGGAAACAGGCTGAGGATACCGTCTGCAAAGGTGAAAATGCTTGAGCCGTATGAGGGTAAAAATGTTGTTCTCGGAATCAGACCTGAGCATATTTCCGCATATACCGGAGGCATCAACACACGTGAAAGCTGTGTGATTACCGTAAAAGCGGATATTGCAGAAATGACGGGTGGTGACGTGAACGTTTATTTCAACCTCGGTGAAAGCCGATGCATTGCCCGTATCGGTACCGAAAAGAAAATATCTGCGGGGGACTCCGTGCCGCTTCTGTTTGACGGCAATTCGGCACATTTTTTTGATAAAGTCACATCAAAGGCGATCGGTATATGAGAGGAAGCGGAATATTGCTCCACATAACCTCTTTGCCGTCTCCCTTCGGTATCGGCACACTGGGTCGGTCGGCATATGATTTTGCGGATTTTCTTGAAAAATCGGGCCAGAGATATTGGCAGATACTTCCCGTCGGACATACGGGCTTCGGTGATTCGCCGTATCAGGCTTTCTCTGCATTTGCAGGCAATCCATATATGATCGACCTGGATTTGCTCTGCGAAAAGGAACTGCTCAGACCGGAAGAATATGTTGATATCGATTGGGGTGAAAAATCCCGTCAGGTGGATTACGGTAAGATTTTCAGAAACAGAACGGCGGTGCTGCGCAATGTTGCCCAAAGGTTTAAAAAAACCGAAGCTTTTGAGCTTTTCTGTTCCGAAAACGCCTTCTGGTTGGAGGATTATTCTGTTTTTATGTCTCTCAAGGAAAGATTTTCGGGCAGACCTTTTTTTGAATGGAAAAAACCGTATCCTGACCCTGACAAAAAGGAATGCGATTTCTGGAAAATACTGCAGTTTATCTTTTATTCTCAATGGTATGACCTGAAAAAATACGTCAATTCCAAAGGTATACAAATTATCGGCGACCTGCCGATATACGTTGCGCACGACAGCTCTGATGTTATGGGAAATCCCGAACTTTTTGAACTTGATTTAAACGGTAATCCCGTCAGCGTTGCGGGTGTACCGCCTGACGGATTCAGTCCCCGCGGGCAGCTTTGGGGCAATCCTGTTTTTGACTGGAATTATATGCGCAGAAACGGTTACCGCTGGTGGATAAAACGTATAAGTCATTCGATGAAACTGTTTGACAGAATCAGGATTGACCATTTCAGAGGATTTTCAAGCTATTATTCCGTGCCGTCGGGCAATACGGATGCGGTTAACGGCTTTTGGCGGGCGGGTCCGTCGTCAGAACTTTTCGAGGCAATCGAGTCTGAAATCGGCAAGGTTAATATAATCGCCGAAGATCTGGGCTTTATTGATAACGGAGTTCGGGACCTGATGAAAAAAACAGGTTTTCCCGGAATGAAAATTCTGCAGTTTGCGTTTGACAGTCGTGAAGGGAGCGACTATCTGCCGCATAACTACGGAAAAAACTGTGTGGTTTATATCGGCACTCACGATAACGATACCCTTGCGGGATGGTTTGATAATGCGCCCGAAAAGGACGTGGAGTTTGCAAAAAAGTATCTTCGTTTGAGCAACGGCGAGGGGATGATTGACGGAGTTATAAAATCCGCAATGGCAAGTGTCGGTGAAACGGTGATTTTCACGATGCAGGATTTGCTCGGTCTCGGAAGCGCGGCGAGAATGAATACCCCGTCGCAGCCCTGCGGAAATTGGCGGTGGCGTGCGCTCAAAAGCGATTTTTCACCCGCTCTTGCAGAAAAACTTTTGTCGCTCACAAGACTTTACGGCAGATAAGTTCAACGGGATGCGGGCAGAATTTGTCCCGAAAATTACGCTTTTCACTCAATATACTCTTCACTGAAAATGGGCAAGGGCGAAGCTCTTCCGAAACTATTCACTATTCACTATTCACTTTTCACTCAAAAGACGGTATCAACCGTCTTTTTATTTTGTTGACTTTTGCCCGCTTAAAATTTATAATGATATTATATTAATCGGAGGTGGTCTGATGTCAGCGTTTATCAAAGCGATAATTTCATTTTTTACGGCGATTTGTATGATTCCGTCAATGCTGAACGTTTATCTTTTCGGCACAAACAATATCAATGAAAACGAATACGGGAAAGTCAGACCCGACACCTGGGTAGCCGTTGACGGTCTTGGCAGAAGCCTGCCGACTTATACCGAGGTCGGTGAAACTGATAAAGAAAAATTCGTCGGTCTTTTTTATTGGACCTGGCATTATAATTTCGCTTCAACCAACGAAGCGGATAACGTTACGGAAATCCTGAGCGAAACTCCCGAAGCCGTCTGGGATTTCAACCATCCCGTCTGGGAAAATACATATGACGGTAAGCCATATCATTGGAACAAGCCTCTTTTCGGCTACTATCAGAATCTCGATGAATACGTTGTCAGAAAACACGCCGAGATGATTGCCGATGCGGGTGTTGATGTTATAATTTTTGACTGCACCAACGGCAGCTACACCTGGCAGCCTGCCTACGAAGTCCTTTTCAGGGTGTTTGATGAAGCAATTGCAGAAGGTGTCAACGTGCCGCAGATTGCATTTATGCTTCCTTTCGCAGCATCGGATGAAGCGGCTGTTTCGATGCGTGACTTGTATAACAATGTATATTCCAAGGGCAGATATAAGCACCTGTGGTTTATGTGGGATGGCAAACCGCTTATTATGGCGCATGCTGATGCACTGAACAAAAAGGATGCAACCGACAAGGCAATATCGGAATTCTTCACTTTCAGAGAAAATTATGCCGCATATTTCGGTTCAGATCAGAGTATGACGAAAAGTGCGTGGGGCTGGTGCAGTGACTATCCGCAGATGAAATTCGGCACAACTCCTTTCGGCAATCCCGAGCAGATGTGCGTTTCCGTTGCGCAGAATGCGGCGGACGGTAAGCTTGTTGCAATGAATAACGGCGGTAACGTTCAGGGCCGAAGCTTCACAAAGGGGAATTACTCATATACTTATCAGAAGGGTGCGGAAACCGTTACCGTTGACGCATCAACCGAAAACGCAATTCTTTACGGTCTTAATTTCCAGCAACAATGGGATTATGCGATCGAATGCGATCCCGATTTCATTTTTGTAACGGGCTGGAACGAATGGATTGCGGGCAGATTCAGTGAATGGCAGGGAACAACAAATGCTTTCCCCGATCAGTTCTGCGATGAATACAGCCGCGATATCGAACCTTCGGCAGGCATTCTCAAGGATCATTATTATTATCAGCTTTGTGCGAATATCCGTCGCTTCAAGGGTGTCGGCGCACCGACGGAAACGGTCGGCGGAACGACAATCAATATAAACGGTGCCGACAGTCAGTGGAATGCGGTTCCGAATGAATATTTCCACTATACGGGAAGCACCCGTGACAGAGATGCCGACGGTTGGGTAGGTCTGCACTATGAAAACACAACGATGCGTAATGATTTCAGAAGTGTCAAGGTGACCAACGACAATGAAAACATCTATTTCAGAATTGAAACCGTTGATGATATCACTCCTTATACCGATTCTGCGTGGATGAGAATTCTCATTGATACAGATTCAAGCGGTGTCAGTGCAAACTGGGAAGGCTTTGAATACGTTATCAACCGTGATTCTGCAACCGATTCCGCACTGGGTGTTGAAAAATCAACGGGCGGCTGGCAGTTTGAAGAAACCGGCACGGCGACTTATACCGTCAGCGGTAACGTGATGCAGGTCAGCATTCCGAGAAGTGCCCTCGGTCTTGCCGAAGGCGATGAAGTCCATTTCAACTTCAAGCTTTCAGATAATATGCAGACAGATGGCGATATTATGGATTTTTATCAGAACGGTGACGTTGCACCGGGCGGCAGATTTATGTTCACATATTAACGGAGGATTTATATGAAACTTCTTGAAAAACTTAAATATACTCCCGACGGCTGGGAAACTTCTCCGCTTGAGAGAAAAAGCTATTATCTTTATTTTGCGGGTCAGAATGCCATCTATTTTCTGCTTGCAAACTATCTCAATACCTATCTGATTTTTCTCGGCATCAATCCGCTCAAAACCGCGGGTGTTATGCTTGCAGTCAAAATCTGGGATGCAATCAACGATGCGGTTTTCGGTGCGATATTCGACTCTGTCAAATTTAAGAGCGGCAAGAAATATCTGCCTTGGCTCAAGATTTCAACTGCGCTCACTCCGGCAGCAACGCTTTTGCTTTTCTGCATTCCGAGAGGCTCGGGCGAAACTGTCAAGCTTATCTGGTTTGCGGTTGCCTACATTATCTGGGATACGGTTTATACACTCTGTGACGTGCCGATTTACGGTTCTATCACCGCAATGACTCTCAACCTTGACGAGCGAAACACGATGCTTTCGTACAAGAGCATCTGGGCGGGCGTCGGCATTGTTTTTATTACCGTTGCAGGTACCGTTCTTGTCAGCGAACACGTCGGTATGAGCTACAGCTGGGTTGCTCTTGCAGTTGCAATATTTGCGGTTGTGACGATGGTGCCCGTTCTGAAAACACTTCAGGAAAGACACGTTCCCGAGGAAGAGGAAGCCTTCACTCTCGGCAGAATGTTCAGCTATCTTTTCAAGAACAAATATCTCCTTATCTATTATTTCGGATATTTCTTTTATTCAGCCGCCAATATCAGCGGTGCGCTCAACCTTTTCGTTTCGTATTATCTTTTCAACGACACTCTGTTTTCGCTTGTTGTCGGTGCGTGCGGAACCGTTCCCTCGCTTATTGCCTCGCTTCTCGTACCCCACGTTATGAGAAAATTCGATAAGATGAAGATCTATAAGCTTTGCTCGGTGCTTATGGTGGTGCTCAGCGTTATTATGTGGGTTGTCGGCTATAACAATCTTATTCTTCATATCGTACTCTATGTTCTGCGCTCGATTCCTCTTTCGGTTATCGGTGTTATTATGTTCATCTTTACCCCTGACTGTGCAGAATACGGTAAATACAAGACGGGTATTGATGCAAAAGGTATCACATTTGCAATCCAGACCTTTATGGTCAAGCTTACCGCTGCAGTTTCGGGTGCGTTGAGTATCGGTATTCTCGGTCTTAAGTCCACGGGCTGGGTTACCGTCGAGGTTCAGAGCTTTGAAGAACTCCAGACTCTCGGTGTCGTTCAGAGTGAGCACGCACTTAACGTTCTCTGGTTCAGCTACGTTATGGTTCCCGCTATCGGATGTCTTCTTGCATATATTTGCTGGATGTTCTATAAACTTAATGACAAAGACGTTCAGATTATGGCAGATTGCAATGCAGGTAAAATTACCCGTGAAGAAGCAGAAAAAATGCTCAGCAGAAAATATTGATTGAAAAGAAAGCCTGTGCGGAAAAATATCTGCACAGGTTTTTTGAAATATGTGAGAGTTTTTTTGGAATTCTGCGACTAAAGAGTGAAAGTGTTGACACGGAGGTTAAAACCTATGGATAACGGTGAAAGTAGCTACCGCCGTTTTCTTGACGGTGACGGTGACGCCTTCGGCGAAATCGTCACAATCTATAAAGATAATCTGATATTCTTCATCAACCGCTATGTGCATAACCTTGCGGTTGCAGAGGAGCTGGCACAGGATGTTTTTGTTGAAATTCTTCTTCATAAGAGAAGATACAATTTCAAAGCGTCGCTGAAGACTTATATCTTCACTATTGGCAGAAATCTTGCTGTCAGCTACGTCAGAAAATGTGCAAGAAAACCGGAATGCGCTTATGAATTCATTGAAAATGAACAGGATGCGGTGCTGCTGGAGGATGAGTTTCTCAAAGAGGAAGAAAGACGCAGACTCCACGAGGCACTCGGTGCGATAGCGGATGATTATTCAACTGCGCTCCATCTTGTTTATTTTGAAGGGATGAGTAACGAGCAGGTCGGTAAGGTAATGAAAAAGAGTAAAAAGCAAGTGGAAAACATACTTTACAGAGCCAAAAAGGCATTAAAAAAAGAACTGGAGAAGGAGGCGGAGCTTAATTGAAGACCAATGAAGAATTTCTTGACGGAATTTATGATAAACACAGCGCTCTGCTGAAAAAGCGAAAAAAGAGGATTTCCGCCATCGCAACAACAGTATGTGCAGCTGTCTGCATTGTTGTTGCCGTCGGAGCGTTCAACTCCGAAGAGCCGAATATTGTTATTGAACTCTATAACGATATCAGAAAATCAGGTGCGGCATTCACCCGTCCCGAGACCGACAGCATAGAAAAGCCGGCTGTTGAAAATGCAGAGGGTGAAGTTTCAACCTCTGCGCCTGAGGATGACGAACACCTGACCATGGCTGAGATTTATACCAAGCCGACAAAACTCTCGTCGGAAAACGCAAAGGATAACAAAACTCAGCAGGAGCAGTTTGCTGCAAAACCTGAGGTGCTGACCGTTGTTGCTGAAGACATATCGTCAGTTGACGGTGAAATGGGTTTCGCTCCCGAAATTCCTGATTCGGGTGGCGATTCAGTATCGGCAACACAGTCTTTACCTGCGAAGAAACCGATGTCCTCGACCGAAGAAATAATTGAAGCGGCGTACGGTATTCTGTCCGAAGAGGACAGACAGAGTGTCATAAAAGACAATGCAGTGGCAACCGTTACGAGATATGCTGACGGTACGCAAATATATGAGGTTACTTTTACCGTGACAGAATCTCTTCAGAGTCCTGTTGCAGAACACATTACGGTTCAGATGGATCCGGAACTGAATGAGATACGTACGTTGCACTTTTAAAGGAGTTGATTGAATGAAAAAATTTGTTGCAGTTATCTGTTCTGTGTTTCTTTTACTGATTCTTGCTTCGTGCAACGGAGAAAAGATTATAGACGATATCACAACCACCGTTGTCGATGCAACAAATGCAATCAACAAGGTTGTTGATACGTTTGAAAACGTTGTTCTCAGACCGCTTGGTAAGGAAGATGACGAGGATTCCGTGAAGGGTCCGATGAACGAAAGAATCAGCAACAAAAATATAGCCGATGCAACTGCAGATTTCGGCTTTGAACTTTTCGGATATGCGCTTCAGTCGGATGGCAATGCGCTTATTTCGCCCGTTTCGGTTATGGCAGCACTTGCCATGACCGCAGACGGTGCCAACGGTCAGACTCTTGCCGAAATGGAAGCTGTTCTCGGCATGACAAACGAGAATCTGCGCAAGAATTACGGCAGTTACGTTCATCCCGCCAATTCGGATGAACAGCTTGAGTTTGCGAATTCTCTGTGGCTTCGCAACGACGGTGCTCTTCAGGTCAACAAGAATTTTGTTGACAGAACGGTTGAAGCCTACGGTGCCGACGTTTTCAGCGAGCCGTTCAATAGTTCGACCTGCAGAAAAATCAATTATTGGATAAGTGAAAATACCGACGGTGAAATCAGGAAAATGCTTTCCGAAATACCGTCGTCAACCGTCTCTTATATCATCAACACCGTTCTTTTTGAAGCTGAATGGCAGAATCCTTACCGTGGAAATTCAGTCAGGAAAAATCAGGTTTTCACCAATGCAAACGGTGAAAAGCAGAAGGTGACGATGCTCGCTTCGGGTGAATACGGTCTTGTTGAACTCGGCAAGACCAAGGGCTTCATCAAGCGGTATGATGATTGCGATTATGCTTTTGTGGGACTTCTGCCGAATGAAGGCGTGACCGTCGGCGAAGCACTTGCTTCTTTCAACGGTGAGAATTTTGTTGATGCGGTCAACAATCCGAAACCGATGAAGGTTGTTGTCAATATCCCGAAATTCAACCTTGAATGCAAATTCGAGCTTAACGATGCCCTCAGATCAATGGGTATGCCCACGGCGTTTTCGTCAGCCGCCGATTTCACGAATCTCGGGGTTTCGCCCTTCGGTAATATCTATATAGGGAAAGTTTATCATAATACTTTTATCCGTTTTGATGAAAAGGGAACAAAGGCGGGGGCGGCAACCGTTGTGCAGATGGATGCCGAAAGTGCGCCCGTTGAAATCGAATATCTGACCTTTGACAGACCGTTCATTTATGCTGTAATAGACACAGCGAGCGGTATGCCGATTTTTATCGGCGCGGTGCAGAACTTGTAAACCATCATCGGAAGGAGTTTTATTATGGCAATTTTACAAAAAATTGTTTCCGCAATAATGGCACTTATTATGTCACTTTTCAGCTTCATTATTTCGCCTGTTGAGATTGACGTTCTTAACATCGCAGGAGAAGTTATATCATCGGGATCAGGTTCACGTCCGAGCGTGAATACACCTGTTATCTGCAGAAGCTATGGTGAATTTGAGTTGTTCTGCAAGTCGAGCAACAGTAAAGAGCTTGAGAGATATCTCTCGGAAATCAATCGTGATTTGTTTGATGATTACTGTGTTGTTGCAGTGAATTTTATGGTTCCCAACCCGTCCTATAAAGCTTATGTTACCTCTGCTGAATATGACGGAAAAACTCTCAGCCTTGATTATTTTCTTGCGGAATTCAGAAATATGGTTACCGCGTGTGTGATTTCATACAATACCCTCATTCTCGTCACGGATAAACATATCAAAAAGGTTGAGTTGAACAAAGGTGAGACCGAAAAGATGGATTTCTTCCCGAGGGATTCGATGTTCGGTTGTCAGATAGGAACTATAAATCGGATTGACCCCTGTTATGTTGATGAAAACGGGTGCTTTGAAGGGTGCTTCGTATTTGAAGATTATGATAGTTGGTTGAATTTCCTTGATAACGGCAAATGGGAAATCAGCAACAGTATTGAAATCGGAAAGAATTTCTTTGAAAATTCAAACCTTGCTGTGGCGATAACAACGCATTCAAGCGGCGGATACAGTCTTTATTTTTCCGATTGTATTGAAGATGGCAACAATGCGGAAATCAAGCTTTTCTCGGCTTATGAGCCGGGCATTCACACAGATGCTGTATGGTATGAGGCGGCGTTTGTTGCTGTCGGCAAGGATATCAAAACCGCAGATGTGGAGATTGAATATATTGACCTTCCGTTCAGAGTTGATGGGGATTTATTTTTTGAGATTGTTTGCTGATATATAAAAAGAGGATGCAACCTTCGGGCTGCATCCTCTGCTTTATTGCTGTGCAACAAGGTTCTCGAACGCAAAGCGTGAGAGGTCCTTATTTCTTCACTTTTGCTCTGATTTCTTCGATTGTCATTTCTGTCAGATTTCCTTTTTCGGCGTGGAAACATCTCTGCCCCATCTCAAAAATATAGATATCATTCTTGAATGAATCCGAATAAACGTTGATGAATTCGGCATCCGGCAGGGTTTCTGCAAGTCTTATCGGTTTTTGCTTATCCTTGCAGTTCCTGCCGTTGATTTTTCCCGTTTTCGGATTCATCGGGGTTGCAATCAGTGTGTGTACGCCGTATTTTTCGCAAATCGGTTTAAGAAAGAATTCGGGAGAAGCGGAGCAGACAACAACGGGTCTGCCGCTTCTGTTTTTTTCTTCAAATATCGGATAGATCTTTTTCTGCTGATTCTCCCAGAATTCTCTTGCCATCTTTTCGCCGTCAACAAAGCGGAGAAAAGAGAAGCATCTCCCCTTGAAGCTGTCGCCGAAGCCGAGAAAGAAAAGAATCAGATTCAGCAGAAGCCAGGGTGCAAGAAGAATCAGATAGGGTCTTCTTGCGAGACAGTAGAAAAGAAACACCGTCTCCGAATCTACGGGATAAACCGTTTTGTCAAAATCATAAAGGTCGAATTTCATTTAAGCTTTAACCGTTTTCTTCTTTCCGTTGAGAGAAACGGCTTTTTCCTTTCCGTCAATGATGAGGGTGAAGTTGCCTTCGCCTTCAAGGGTGCAGCTTGCGAATTTGCCATCTTTCCACTCGATATCAACGATAACGTTGCCTTTTGCAAGCAGACCCTTTATGCTGCCGTTTTTCCACTTTGAGGGAAGAGCGGGGAGAATATAGATTCTTCCGTCACGGCTCTGCATAAGCATTTCCGTAATGCCGCTGACAAAACCGAAGTTGCCGTCAATCTGGAAGGGCGGATGTGCGTCGAAAAGGTTTTCGTAGGTGCCGCCGCCTCTTGTGTAGTTGATGCCGACACTCTTGACGGGACGGAGCTGCATTTCGATGAGCTTGAGTGCGTGGTCACCGTCAAACAGTCTTGCCCAGAAATTGATTTTCCAACCAAGACTCCAGCCCGTACCGTTATCGCCTCTGCGCTCAAGAGTTTTGCGGCAGGCTGCTGCAAGCTCGGGAGTGCCGTCGACCGTGATGATGTTTGCGGGATGAAGCGCATAGAGGTGAGAAACGTGTCTGTGATGGATCTCTTTTTCGGGGTAGTCATCGTCGAATTCGAGAAGCTGACCTTCGCTGCCGAGCTTGAATCCTGCAAGGCGGGAAAGTGTTTCCTTGAGGGTTGCGGCAAATTCAGCGTCTGTGCCGAGAATTTCACAAGCCTTCACGCAATTCTCGAAAAGCTCTCTTGCGATGCTCATTGACATTGTGGAGTATTTACCCACGGAGCAGGCTTTGCCTTCGTACCAGAAATCGTTTTCGGGTGAAGTGCCGGGAGCAAGAACAAGCATACCGTTGTATTCGACGAGAATATCAAGATAGAATTCAGCCGCTTTCTTCATAAGAGGATATGCGGTTTCACGAAGATAATCAATGTCGTTGGTGTATTCGTAGTGCTGATAAACGTGTTCGCAGAGCCAACCCGATGAGCCGTGCCAGAATGCCCACTGAGCGTTACCTGCAACGGGAGTGGACTGTCTCCAGAGGTCAACGTTGTGGTGGCTTGTCCAGCCTTTTGCATTATACTGACCCTTTGCGGTTCTTTCGCCGCTGATGCTGAGATCTTTGACCATCTCGATGAGGGGCAGATTGACTTCGGGCATACGGCACATAAGTACGGGCCAGTAGTTCATTTCCGTGTTGATGTTTACTGTGTAATTCGAACGCCAGGGAGGACAGGTTTTGTCATTCCAGATGCCCTGAAGAGTTGAGGGCTGAGTGCCTTTTCTTGAGGAAGTGATCGCAAGGAATCTGCCGAAGTTATATACGAGTTCGATGAGGCCGTCATCGTTCTTCTTTTTCTTGAAACGCTGGAGTCTCTTGTCTGTGGGGATGTCTTCGTCATCGCTACCCAAGTCAAGATTCACTCTGTTATAAAGCTCGGTGTAGTCGGCAATGTGAGCGGATTTTACAGCTTCGTAATCGTATTCCTTACCGAGGATTTCGGCTACGGGAGCCTTATATTCCTTGCCCTCGAGGTAGGGGTGCTTGTCCCAACCGTTGAATGATGTTGCGGCAGTGAAATAGATTTCCGCATACGTTGCTTCTTTGACGATGAGATGGTCGTCTGCTCTGCGGATTTCACCGTCGGTAACAACCTTGATACCGCCTCTGTAACGGATACCTCTGTTCTGCGGATCATCGGAGTAACCGAAGTTCTCTTCAAATCCGTCGACGTCGGGTATGCCGGGACATTCGCCGTCGAGATAAACAATGGCATCTTTGTCGGAAACGATACTTGCACCGCGGAGCTTTGTTGAAAACTGTGCTTCGAAGGTCATTTTTCCGCCGTCTGCGGTCATACGCACAGCAATAAGATTGTCGGGATTCGATGCGAAATATTCTTTTTTGTATGTAACTTTGCCGCAAGTGTATTCAGTATGTGCGACAGCTGTTCTGAGGTCGAGCGAACGCTTGTAGTTCTTGACTCTGCCCTTTGTCTGAAGGGTGATTTCAAGATTTCCGAAAGGAACGTATGCGTTGGTGAATACACTCTGGAAATTATCCTGAATTTCTGTCTGAGCTTCGTTGAGTCTGCCTTCAAGAGCAAGCTTCTGGGCTTTTTTGTAGGATTCGGGTGCACCTTTGCGGATTGTGTCTCGGGGTGTACCTGTCCAGAGCTCGTCGTGATTGAGACAGAGGATATCTTTTTCAACGCCGCCGTAAATCATTGCACCGAGAGTACCGTTGCCGATGGGCAGACTCTGTGTCCATGCTTTGGCGGGCGATTTGTACCATAAAACCGATGTGTTGGACATAGGAAAATATCTCCTTTATATACATAATGACTATATTATACAACATCAGGGAAGCAAGGTCAATCCGAAAGCAATGAAATATTTCTTGCATTTTTTCGGATGAAAATAAATCGCACTTGCATTTTGATGCCGAATGGTGTAAAATAAACTACATATGAGTCTTCAGAGGTGTCATTTATGGCAGAAAACTTTCAAACCAGAATAGAGGCGGTTTACGGTACTCTTTCCAAGGGTCACAAAAAAATTGCCGATTATATAATCAGCCATTATCAGAAAGCTTCGTTTATGACCGCCGCCAAACTCGGTGAAACGGTTGGTGTGAGCGAATCAACGGTTGTCCGCTTTGCCACAAACATCGGATTCGACGGCTATCCCGAGCTTCAGAAATACCTTCAGGAAATGGTCAAGAGCCATCTTACAAGCGTTCAGCGTATGGAGGTTGCCGCAACCAGATATGAGGGCAGTGACCTTGTTGATAAAGCATTTCTGGGGGATGCCGAGCTTATTAAGGCGACAAGAGAAAGCATTTCCAGAGAGGCTTTTGCGGGCAGCGTTGAGGCAATCAACAAGGCTAAAAAAATATATATTCTCGGAGTCAGAAGTTCTGCGGCGATAGCAAGTTTTGCTGCGTTTTATTTCAGATTCCTCAACGATAACGTTGTGTTGATTGACACCTCTTCATCGAGCGAACTTTTTGAGCAGATGTTCAGAATTACGGATGAAGACGTTTGTCTTGCTGTCAGTTTCCCAAGATACTCCAACCAGACAATCAACGCCCTCTCGTTTGCAAAAAGCAGGGGAGCGACGATAATTTCTGTAACCGATGGCGAATCTTCTCCGATTGCTCCGTTTGCAACACATCTGCTCGTTGCAAAGAGCAGTATGGTTTCTTTTGTGGATTCACTCGTTGCACCGCTGAGCGTCATCAATGCTCTCATTGCTGCGTGTGCAAGAGAAAAGAAGGATCTGGTCTACGATAACCTCAGAATGCTTGAGGAAATCTGGGATGAATACAGAGTTTACAGCACCGACAGGGAGGAAAATGAATGAAAACCTCTTTGCTTGTAATCGGCGGCGGTGCGGCAGGACTCATGGCGGCGGGATTTGCGGCAGCTTCAGGTGTTGAAACCGTTGTGCTGGAACGCAATGACCGACCCGCACGCAAGGTTATGATAACGGGTAAGGGCAGATGCAACGTCACCAATAACTGCGCTTCGCTTGATGCACTTATTGCAAACGTGCCGCAGAACGGCAGATTCCTTTACGGTGCATTTTCAAGATTTATGCCCGCTGACGTTATTGAATTTTTTGAGAGCAGGGGAGTTGCCCTGAAAACCGAAAGAGGAAACAGAGTTTTTCCGGTTTCGGATAACGCGGTTGAAATCGTTGATGCTCTGACGGATTTTGCACGAAGAAGGGCAAAAATCATCAAGGGCAGAGCACTTAAACTGATAGTTGAAAACAGTAAAATAAAAGGTTGCGTTACCGAAGACGGCGAAGAAATTCTTGCCGACAGAGTGATTATCGCAACGGGCGGACTTTCGTATCCGGGTACGGGCTCGACGGGGGACGGATATGACCTCGCAAGGCAGGTGGGTCATAAGATAACCGATATCAGACCCTCGCTTGTACCTCTCGAAATCCACGAAGGTTTCTGCACGAATCTTATGGGTCTTTCGCTTCGCAACATTGCCGTGAAGGTGATTGATACCAAGAAAAACAACAAAGAAATATATTCCGATTTCGGTGAAATGCTTTTCACTCATTTCGGCGTATCGGGTCCCGTAATCCTCAGCGCCAGTGCACATATGCGTAATATGGAAAGCGGAAGATATATAATATCGATTGACCTCAAACCTGCGTTGACGGTTGAGCAGCTTGATGCAAGAATTCTGCGTGATTTCTCAGAGAATATCAACAGAAATTTTATCAATGCGCTCAATTCGCTTCTTCCGAAAAAGCTTGTCCCCGTTATCGTTAAACTCAGCGGTATTCCGATGTCAACGAAGGTCAATCAGGTCACAAAGGAGCAGCGTCGCAATCTTGCGATTCTCCTCAAGAATCTCACCGTCACTGTAACGGGTTTCCGCCCTGTAGCCGAAGCGATAGTCACTTCGGGCGGTGTTGATGTTTCGCAGATTAATCCCAAAACAATGGAATCAAAGCTTGTCGGAGGACTTTATTTTGCAGGCGAGGTTATCGACGCCGATGCCTATACGGGCGGCTTCAACCTTCAGATTGCATTTTCAACAGGCAGACTTGCGGGTATAAGTGCCGCAGAGTCTTTAAAGTGAATGGAGGATTACTATGAGCAATACTGTTATCAACGTTGCTATTGACGGCCCCGGCGGTGCAGGAAAAAGCACCAGCGCAAGAGCCGCTGCAAAGGAACTCGGATTCATTTATGTTGATACGGGTGCACTTTACAGAGCAATAGGTGTTAATGCATTGAGAAAAAATATAGATACGAAGGATGTTTCTGCCGTTGCGGCAAGTCTTGAAGGTATCAGCGTTGATCTTGTTTTTGAAAACGGCGAACAGAAAGTTCTTCTCAACGGTGAGGATGTTTCCACCGAAATCAGAACCCCTCCCGCATCTATGGCGGCATCCGATGTTTCGGCTGTTCCCGAGGTCAGAGCATTTCTCTTTGATTTACAGAGAGATATTGCATCCAGAAACAGCTGCATTATGGACGGAAGAGATATCGGTACGGTTGTTCTTCCTGATGCGCAGGTCAAGATTTTCCTTACTGCATCTGCGGAGGAACGTGCTCAGAGAAGATTTGCGGAGCTTCAGGCAAAAGGATCCTCTTCAACTTATCAGCAGGTTCTTGACGAACTGATTGAAAGGGATTATAACGATTCTCACCGCGAAATCGCACCTCTCAAGCCCGCAGAAGACAGCGTTCTGCTTGACACAACGGGCGTTTCCCTGGAAGAGCAGGTTGAGAAAATCATCAACATCATAAAGGAGAAGATTTCATGAAAGGCTTCAACTACGATAAAGAAATAACAAACAGTAAGCTTTATGACAGAATGAGAGTTTTTGCTCCTCTGCTGAACAAGAGAAGATATAAAGTAACTTACGTTGGTCTTGAGAATATTCCTGCAGAAGGCGGTTTCATTCTGGCGAGTAACCACATGAATGCTCTCGACCCCGCTATTATCGGAAGCGGTATTCCGAACAGACAGCTTCATTTTATGGGTAAAAAGGAGCTTTTTGAAAACAAGCTTGTAGCATATCTTTTCACAAAGGCAAACGGCTTCCCAGTTGCAAGAGGTGCAATGGATACCAGGGCTCTCGATTATGCCGCAAGAGTAGTCAAAGAGGGTCACGTTCTCGGTATCTTCCCTGAAGGAACACGTTCCAAAGACTGCAAACCCAAGAACGCCAAGAGAGGTGTTTCTGTAATTGCCAGAGCTGCAAAAGCGGATATTCTTCCTGTTTCGATTTATACCGAAACCGATATGTCAAGAGGCGTGAAGCTTACGGTCCGTTTCGGCGAACTCATTCCTTATGAAAAACTCGGAATCAGCGGAGACGATTGCACAAAGCAGGATCTCAGTGATGCGGCAAATCTTGTTATGGCTGAAATTGTCAAGCTCTGGGAGGCAGGACATTGCGAATAAAACTTGCCGAAACCGCAGGCTTTTGCTTCGGCGTTGACAGAGCTGTCAATATGGCATATGAACTTGCAGAAAAAGGATGCAGAGCAGTTACTCTCGGTCAGCTCATACATAATCCTACGGTGACCGAAGACCTTGAGGCAAAAGGTATGAGGGTGATTGAAAATCCCTGCGATGCCGCCGAGGGCGAAACTGTCGTTATCAGGGCACACGGAGTCAAAAAGAGCGTTTGCACCGAGCTTGAAAATATGGGTGCATCAATCTGCGATGCAACTTGCCCGTTTGTTAAAAAAATTCATAATATCGTTGAGGAGAATTCCGGAAAAGATACACCCGTAATCATCGGCGGAGACCCGAATCACCCCGAGGTTATCGGAATAACCGGTTACTGCAAAGGCGAATGTTTTGTGTTCAGCACGGCGGATGAAGCTGAAAGATTTTTCGGTGAAAACGCATCAATTTGCGAAAAAAGAATTATCGCTGTTTCACAGACAACTTTTTCGCAAAATGAGTGGAAAAAAATAAAAGAAAAAATAAAAATATACTGTACAAACGCAAAAATATTTGATACAATATGTTCTGCTACCCGAAAAAGGCAGGAAGAAGCAGCCGAGCTTTCAAAACAGAGCGACTGCATGATTGTCATCGGCGGCAGACACAGTTCAAACACGGTCAAGCTTAAAGCCGTGTGCAGTGAAAACTGCGATACTTTTTTGGTGGAAAGAGCCAGCGAGCTCAGGACCATAGATTTTTCCCAATACACCGATATCGGTGTGACGGCGGGGGCGTCAACCCCTTCCGCAATAATTAAGGAGGTACTTTTTAAAATGTCCGAAATCGTAAACGAAACCACAAATATGCAGGTAGAGGAGGTGCCTTCTGAAGCAATGACAACCGAAGAAATGGACTTTTCAGCAGCTCTTGAGGCATCACTCAGCAGCATGAGCACAGACCAGAAGGTCAAAGGCGTTGTTATGGGTATCACACCCACAGAAATTCAGGTTGATATCGGCAGAAAGCATGCCGGTTATGTTCCTATGGATGAATACAGCGCAGACCCCACAGCAAATGCAGCAGCAGAGCTTAAGGTAGGCGATGAGATCGATCTCATCATCATGAAAACAAACGATGCAGAAGGAACCGTTATGCTCTCCAAGAAGCGCTTTGACGCTCAGAAGGCATGGGTTGATATCATTGAAGCAGAAGAAGACGGCAGAATCCTCGAAGGCACAGTTGTCGAGGTTATCAAGGGCGGCGTTCTTGTTGTTACAAACAGTGTCCGCGTTTTCATCCCCGCTTCACTCGCAACCGAGCGCCGTGACGAAGATCTTGAAAGCCTTCTCAAGAAGACAGTTAAGTTCCGCATCATCGAAGTAAATAAGCAGCGCAAGAGAGCTGTCGGCTCAGTCCGTGCAGTTCTTAAGGAAGCTAAGAAGGAAGCAGCAGAAGCTTTCTGGGCACAGGCAGAAGTCGGTCAGAAGTACAGCGGTGTTGTTAAGTCAATGACCAACTACGGTGCATTCGTTGATATCGGTGGCATCGACGGTATGGTACATATTTCCGAAATGTCCTGGAAGAGAATCAAGAATCCTGCAGAGGTTTTCGAAATCGGTCAGGAAGTTGACGTTTACATCAAGGCTCTCGATGCTGAGAACAAGAAGATTTCTCTCGGCTACAGAAGAGACGAAGATAATCCCTGGGAAATCCTTAAGAAGAACTACCCCGAAGGAACAGTTATCGAAACCGAAATCGTCGGTCTCACAACCTTCGGCGCATTCGCAAAGGTTATTCCCGGCATCGACGGTCTTATCCATATTTCACAGATCGCTGACCGTCACATCAGCAAGCCCCAGGATGTTCTCAAGGCAGGCGACAAGGTTACTTGCAAGATCACAGGTATCGACTATGATAAGAAGCGCGTAAGCCTTTCAATCCGTGCTCTCCTTGAGCCCGAAACAGCAGAAGCTGCTGAGGAAGCTCCCGCAGAAGTTGCAGCTGAAGAAGTTGCAGAAGAAGCTGCTGAATAATTAAGTTTTTTGCCGCCCGCAGTTTTTTCTGTGGGCGGTTTTGTTTGGAGTGGTAGTTTATCAAAAAGGAAAAAATTCTCGGACCTTTTTATTGCATCCTCGCGGCAGTGGTATGGGGTCTTTCGTTTGTTGCACAGAGCGAGGGTGCGTCAATCGGCACGTTCACTTTTAACGGTTTGAGAACGCTTCTCGGAGGCATTGTTCTCCTTCCGCTCGTTGCGTTCAGATTCAGAAAAGAAAATTCAAAGTTGCCTGTAGCTGAAAAACAGAAATTTCCTTTTAAAGACGTGATTATCGGTGGCATTTGCTGCGGTATTCCGCTTTTTATCGGCGGCAATCTTCAGCAGCACGCTTTTAATTATCTTTATGTCGGCAAGGTCGGATTCATAACTGCACTCTATATGGTTATTGTTCCGCTTTTTGGCATTTTCCTCAAAAGAAAACTGAAAATCAATATCTGGGCAGGTGTTGCTCTTGGTGTTGTCGGTCTTTATTTCCTCAGCATCAAGCCGGGCGATTTCTCTGTCGGCACGGGTGAATTGGTAACGATTCTCTGCTCAATCGCGTTTGCGGCGCATGTACTTGTTATCGACCATTTCTGCCAGAAGGTCGACAGTATGGCGCTCTCCTGTGCACAGTTTTTCTTCGCGGGCTTGCTGTCGATAGTATGTATGTTTATTTTTGAAGAGCCAAAAACCGATGAGATTCTGAGCGCATGGATTCCTCTCGCTTATGCGGGTGTTATGAGTTGCGGCGTTGCATTTACCGCTCAGATATTCGGTCAGAAATATACCAATCCCACGGTTGCGTCCGTTTTGCTTTGCCTTGAATCCGTATTTTCAGTTATTTTTGGCTGGCTTCTTCTCGATCAGAGACTCGATTCAAGAGGCTATCTCGGATGCGTTATTATGTTCACTGCGGTTATTCTCACACAGCTTCCGCAGGAATGGTTTGATTTCAAAAAGAAAAAAGTTTGATCATAAGGAGTTGTCAGTATGCCGATGCGAATTATTTCGTTTGTTCTGTCATTGATTATGTCTGTCTCAGGCGGTGCGGCAAGTTTTTTTGCCTCGGCAATTGACAGCGTAGCCGAAATTATCTGCGGTATTCCTTATACAGCGTCTGCGGTTAAGGATGAGTTGTTCAGCGAATTTGATGCTGATGACATCGGCTTTATTGATAACGAAAACGGATATATCAGAAACACTCTTGCGGTTTTTGTTGAACCCCGTCTCGGCTTTTTTGAGAGACTCGGAATTTTCAGAAACTGCGGCGGTGCGGTTATCGGCTGGTGTGCTCCCGCGGAGCTTTATATCATCAGAACTGCTGATATGTCGCACGAAGAAGCTCTTGAAAAGTGCCAAAGAATCGGAGAGACAGATGGTGTTGAACTTGCAATGCCCCTCTATCTGAGCAAAACGGCAGATCAGCTTACTCCCGATGATCCGTTTGACTATATGTTCGAGGAGGATGCGTTCTATCCCGAAAATCCGGTCGTCTGGGATGAACTCGACCCCAACGGCAGAAACTGGTGGCTTGAAGCAATCAATGCAAGGCAGGCGTGGGATTACGAGTCGTATTTTCAGCCCGTCAATATAGGTGTTCTTGACAGCGGTTTTGATCCCGAACATCCTGATCTTGAGGGTCAGATTACATTTCCGAACGAAAAAAGGGCGAGGAAAAACCGTCCATCCGACCACGGGTGCCACGTTTCAGGTATTATAGCAGCAAAACGGAATAATGCTACGGGTATTTCGGGTATATGCGACCACGCTCAGCTTATCTGTGTAGACTGGAATCCCGATCTGTTTCAGTTCTGGTTTACCGAAATTGCAATTTATTTCGGCTTCACGGAGCTTGTTCAGGCGGGTGCAAAGGTAATCAATATGTCTTTTGGAATTGCTTCTTCGGTAAGCGGCGGTACGGCAAGTCTTTATGACAGAGTTCTGAAACCGATGGCGACCTCGCTCACGATGGCTTCACTTCTTAGCAAGGGTTATGATTTTCTCGTTGTTCAGTCGGCAGGCAACGGCAACAGTATGGGCATACCGATTGATTCAACAAATAACGGTCATTTCGCCGCCGTAACAGAAAAAAATATTTATACGGGTAAGCACAAAATTGCAAAGGAAGAAATCCTCGGAAGAATTCTTACGGTGTCCGCCGCGTCTGACGGTTTTTCGGGTGAGTTCGAACTGGCATCGTACTCCAACGTCGGCAGATATGTCGGTATTGCAGCTCCGGGATCAATGGTTTTCAGTTGCGGATATCCTCTGATAAATGATTATGATTATAAATCGGGTACGTCGATGGCGGCGCCTTGTGTTACGGGTGTTGCGGGTCTCGTGTGGTCTGTCAATCCGTCATTTACCGGCAGAGAGGTCAGAGAGATTATTGTGAATTCGACTGACAGAATGGCGAAAGTGAGTGAATTTGCGGAATATATTTATTGCGATGAAGTTGCGGATTATCCGATGCTCAACGCAAAGCTTGCCGTTGAAGAAGCAATCAGAAGAACGGATTCAGCCGTCGGTACGGTCAGCGGAGCTGTCGGCGCGGAAGGTGCGGCAACGATTGAATTCAGCGGCATAGCGCATACCGTTTTCAGTGACGGCAGTTTCTCTTTTGTAGCTCATGAAGGTGACGGAACAGCGGTTATCCGAAACGCATCGGGAGATGAAATCGGTTCGTTTGAACTGACCGTCATTGCAGGAGAAACGACAGATACAGGTATCGTCTGATTTATATATGAAAGGAAGAAAGTTATGGCAGAAATCAAAAAGCATTGGTATAAGGAAATGGCGGTTTATCAGGTGTGGCCGAGAAGCTTCCGTGACGGTAACGGCGACGGAATCGGTGACATCAAGGGCGTTATGGAAAAACTCGATTATATCAAAAGTATCGGTGTTGATGCGATCTGGTTTTCGCCTCTTTATAAATCTCCCCAGCATGATTACGGCTACGATATAGCTGATTATAAATCAATCGCGCCCGAATACGGTACGGTTGAAGAGTTCAAAGAACTGCTTGATGCAGCTCACAGCAAGGGACTCAAAATTATTATGGACCTTGTCATCAACCATACCTCTGATGAACATGAATGGTTTATTGAAAGCAAAAAAGGTAAGGATAACCCTTATCACGATTATTATTTCTGGCGTTCAGGCAAAAAGCCGAACGGAAAAAAGCCTCCCAACAACTGGCTTTCGACCTTTGCAGGTCCGGGCTGGCACTATAACGAGAATCTCGATGAATGGTATCTCACTCTTTTTGCAAAAGAGCAGCCCGACCTCAATATGGATAACCCCAAGGTGCGTGAAGAAATCAAGGATATCATACGCTTCTGGCTTGACATGGGAGTAGATGGCTTCCGTGAGGATGTTATCACCTTCATTTCAAAGAAAGACGGTCTGCCCAACGGATTCCCGATTCCCGTTGCCTGCGGTATGGAGCATTATAAATGCGGACCCAGACTTGACGAGTATCTTGCGGAATTCAGAAAAGTTACCGATGATTACGACTGTATGACCGTCGGTGAAGCCCCGATGATGACTCCGAAGCTTGCACTCCGATTCATTAAGGAGGGTCCCGGTCAGACGCTCAATATGATGTTCAATTTCCAGCATATGGAGGCAGACAGCTTTATGGTCAGCTGGGTGCCTATGCCTTTCAGTCTCAAAAAGCTCAAAAATGCATATAACAGATGGCAGAAGAAACTTTACGGTATTGCCTGGAATGCAAACTATATTGAGAATCACGATCAGCCCAGAGTCATCAACCGCTACGGCGATCTGAATTACAGAGTTGAAAGCGGCAAGATGCTTGCAACGATGTATATCTGTCAGAGCGGTACACCCTTTATTTATCAGGGTCAGGAAATCGGCATGACCAACATTCATTTTGATTCTGTTGATGATTATACCGACACTCAGGTTAAAAGCACCTATCAGCTTTTCAAAAAGCTCGGTTTTTCGGATAAGATGTTCCTTAAGGTTGCCAACCGTGCATCCCGAGATAATTCGAGAACTCCCGTTCAGTGGAGTGCGGAGAAAAATGCAGGTTTCACAACTGCCGATAAGCCTTGGTTTACCGTTAACCCCAACTATACTGAAATCAACGTTGAGGCCGCTGAAAAGGATGAAAACTCGATTCTCAATTATTACCGTAAGCTCCTTAAATTCCGTAAGGAAAACGAAATATGTATCTACGGTGATTTTAAACTGCATTATAAAAACAGCCGAAATCTTTTCGTTTACGAAAGAAATTATGAGGGAAAGAGAATGCTTGTTATCAATTCTTTCACTGATAAGCCTGTCAACTTCACCGCGCCCGCGGGATTTGAACTCAGCAAAGGTAAACTGATGCTTTCAAACTACGAGGTTACAGATAACTCTCTTAATAGCTTCGTCACAAATCCATACGAAACAAGAGTGTATTTGTTCGGATAATAAAACAATAACGCCCTGACCGATAAGGTCGGGGCGCTTTTTTGTCAAGCTTTCGGTGTGTAACGCATACGATATAATAATGATATTATATGGAGGGAATCATTGGATGAACTGTTGTATCACCGAGCTTCGGTGCAAGGAGATAATTAATAAATCCAACGGCTGCAGACTCGGATTTGTCAGCGATATCGAGGTCGATAAAAGCTGCGGCAAGGTAACGGCGCTGATTGTTTACGGCAGACCTAAATTCTTCGGCATCTGCGGCAAAAGGGAAAGAATACGTATTTGCTGGGAGGATATTGATGTTATCGGTAACGATACGATTCTCGTTTGCAAAACCTGTTGCGATAACGGTGAGCATCGTCGGGACAGATTTATATCAACATAACAAAATCGGCTTGAGCAAGATTTTGCCCAAGCCGATTCCTTAATTATTCATTGTCTTTTCAGTTTTGTTGAGAAGCTTCTGATCAATACTTGAAGTTCTTGTAGGATATGTGTGTTGAACCTGTTGCGTTACCGCCGCCTGCTGCATCGATAATAACGCTGATATCAAATTCAACGGTAAGGCTTACAAGGTGACCTGTTGCGCCGTCGATTACTGCTTTAACAACTGCGTTGTTGTAGCTTTCTTCGATAACTGCGCCCTTAACAACCTGACCAACTGCACTGTAGATAACGGGAGCAGTCTTGTGGTCAAAGTAGCTCTTGTCTGCATCGCCTACGCAGATGCCGCACTTGTCAATGGGAGCCTTTGTCCAGCTTTCGGACTTTGAAGCCTTGCTGGTACCGCCCTTAACGTTGAGAACGATTGTGTACTGGCCGTTAGCCTCTGTGCAGACCGCATCCTTTGTAAGGTCAGCCTGTGTAAGAGTGCTCTTGCGGAGGTAGTGGTGAGGAACGTCGCCTTCCCACTGACCCTTTGTAACGTCCATTGTGTACTTGTTTTCAGCGCCGATGCCCATGAAGGAATAAACGAGATCGCCGAACATCTTGAGAAGAGCACCTGCATTAAGCTTTTCGTTATCGGTGTAACGGACTTTGTTGAAGCCGACTTTTGCCGCATAAGCATCGTTGATTGTCTTGTTGTAGAGAGCGATGATTTCTTCTGATGTTGCGGGAGCAGCTGTGATAGCGTTGCCTGCGGGAGCAGAAGGATCAACTGCGGGAGCGGAGGGGTCTGCGGGAGCTGAAGGATCAACAACGGGTGCTGAAGGATCAACAACGGGTGCGTCTGTTACGGGAGCATCTGTTGATTCTTCAACGGGTGCAGCTGTGGTTGTGGGTGTTTCTTCTTTGCCGCCGCAAGCTGCGAAGCTGAGAAGCATTGCAACTGCAAGCATGAGTGCGAGAATTCTTTTCATGGTTTTTACTCCTTTGAAATTTATTGTTATGCCATCGGCATAGTTTACTGATTAAACGGATTCGATGAATCTGATGAAGGCTGCCTTGCCTTCTTCGGTGCGCTTATAAACGCCTGCGTGTTCGAGTACGGTTGCGAAAACCTTGCCGACCTCGTCGCGGATGATATCCATCGCATTGTCGGCGTTGATTTCGTCATACTCTTTTATGAACTCCTCAGCCCAGTCGGCGTGGCTTGCGGTCAGTTTGTTTGCACGGAGGTCTTCGCCGTTTACGATAGCATCGGCTAGTGCTTCAAGTTCGGGTTTGAGTCTGGGCGGGAGTACCGCAAGACCCATAACTTCAATAAGACCGATGTTTTCCTTCTTGATATGATGAAGCTCTGCGTGGGGATGATAAACGCCCATGGGATGCTCATCAGTTGTTATGTTGTTGCGAAGCACAAGGTCGAGCTCAAACTTTTCGCCTCTGCGTCTTGCAATAGGCGTTATTGTGTTGTGGGCATCACCCTTTGTTTCTGCAAAAATGAAAGCACTTTCGTCGGTGTAGTTTCTCCATTTTGTGAGGATTTTATCCGCAAGGTCAACAAGTCTTTCGGGGTTATCGGAAAGAAGGCGGATTGTTGACATCGGCCATTTGACAATACCGGCCTCAACGTCTCCGAAGCCGTTGAATTCAACCTTCGTTTCTATCGGAGCTCTCTCCATTGCGAATTCGTATCTGCCGCCCTGAAAATGCTCGTGGCTGAGAATTGAGCCGCCGACAATCGGAAGATCGGCATTTGAACCGATGAAATAGTGGGGGAATTTTGCGGTGAATTCAAGCAGCTTTGCGAAGGCTGACTTGTCAATGGTCATCGGTGTGTGTTTGCTGTTGAAAACGATGCAGTGCTCATTATAGTAAACGTAAGGCGAGTACTGCATAAACCACGGTGAACCTGCGATTGTTATAGGGATGATTCTGTGATTCTGTCTTGCGGGGAAGTCCACTCTGCCGGCATAACCCTCGCACTCTCTGCAGAGCATACATTTGGGATAGCCCGACTGAGGCGCATTCTTTGCGTCGGAAATCGCCTTGGGGTCTTTTTCGGGTTTTGAGAGATTGACGGTGATGTCTATCGTTCCGTACTCACCCGTCTGCCGCCACTTGAGGATTTTTGCAATTCTGTCTCTGCGGATGTAATTGGTATCTCCGCTGAGTTTGTAGTAATAATCCGTTGCGGCTTCGGGGGAATCAGCGTAGAGAGAATTGAATTTTTCGATAACCTGAGACGGTCTGGGGGTGAGTGCGCCCATAATTGCAGTATCGAAAAGGTCTCTGTATGTAATTGAATCTGTAATGATTCCTTTTTCTGCAGCGACATCGCAAAGCTTATCGAGAATCTCGTTGATTTCGCCCTCAGCTGCTTCGCACGATGCGTTGTAGGAATCAAGCTTCAGCAGCGACATAACGGCATTGGTGCAGTAAACCCTGTCGGATTCTTCAATCAGCTTGTTGCTGACTGCGTAATTTATCAAAGCTTTGATATATGAGTCTGCCATATCAAACCTCGGCTTTCATTAAGGATACTCATATTATATACATTTTATAACAGTTGTGCAAGTATAAAATTGATTTAATGTATACTTTTTATAAAATATGTTGTATTATTTTGGCAATGTGATAAAAATAACAGTATTGTCTGCGTTTATTCTTGCTGTTTAGGGATAGCTTAACTGTGACGTGTGCCGGGATTATATCCGCATAGTATAAAATATTTTTCGTTTAGTCTTTACTTTTTGCGTTTCACGTGTTAAAATGCTAAAGTATAAAAGCGTAAATATACGGCAATCTGAAAGGCGGTTAACAATGAGCAAGATTAAAGATAAAAACGTTGATTTTCTTTTTGAAGCAATTCTTAATTTGCAGACGATGGAAGAGTGCTACGATTTCTTTGAGGATCTTTGCACCGTAACCGAAATTAAATCCATTTCTCAGAGAATCGTTGTTGCAAAAATGCTTCGCGATAAAAAGGTTTACAGCGATATCGTGAACGAAACGGGTGCAAGTACCGCAACAATCAGCCGAGTCAACCGTTCGCTGCAGTACGGATGCAACGGCTACGAAGAGATTTTCAAGAGGATGGAAGAATAATGCCCTATGATAATTTTTCCCGATTCTATGACTTCCTGACGGATAACGTGGAATATGAGAAGCGTGCAGATTATTTTTGCAGGCTTCTTTCACTGTGCGGGATCAGAGACGGAATCCTCCTTGACCTTGCCTGCGGTACGGGCAGCATTTCGGTTGAAATGGCGAAAAGGGGATTTGAGGTGATCGGTGTCGATTCCAGCATCGGTATGCTTAATGCGGCAAGGCAGAAGTCATATGAAAGCGGTGAACAGATTCTTCTGCTCAATCAGAGTATGGATGATATCGACCTCTACGGTACGGTTGACTGTGCGGTATGTGTGCTTGACAGTATCAATCATCTTTCCGATGCGGAGCAGGTGAAACGCACGTTTGAAAAGGTTTCTCTCTTTATGAATCCCGGCGGGGCGTTTGCGTTCGACGTAAATACATTATATAAACATAAGAATATTCTTGCCGATAATGCGTTTGTTTACGACATTGATGAGCTTTACTGCGTGTGGCAGAATAATTTCAACGAGGACGATGGCAGCGTTGATATCTCGCTTGATTTCTTTGAGGAGGAAGACGGCGTATATTACCGCTCTTGCGAAAGCTTTACGGAAAAAGCCTATGACCTCACGGATATTGAAAAATGGCTTGAGGAATCGGGTTTTGAGGTTATCGGAATATTCGACGATATGACAATGGAAAAAGTGCATCCGGAAACGGAGCGCGCAGTATTTTTAGCGAAAAAGAAGTGATATTATGAGTGAACTTATCAGAATGATTTCAGTGGACGGTACTCTTACCGTTATGGCGGTTGATTCAACCGATATGATTAACAGAATGGAGCAGATTCATCAGACTTCGGCAGTAACGTCGGCAGCTCTGGGCAGACTGCTTACGGCGGCATCGATGATGGGTGCTGTTCTCAAGGGAAAAGACAACAGCATAACTCTGCGTATTAACGGCGACGGACCTGCGGGTTCGGTTATTGCGGTTTCCGATTATTCGGGCAACGTCAGAGGCTACGTCGCAAACCCGATTGTTGAGATTCCTCTCAATGAAAAGGGCAAACTTGACGTTGCGGGTGCGATAGGTAAAAACGGTACACTCACCGTTATGAAAGACCTCGGACTCAAAGAGCCTTATATCGGTCAAGTGCCGATTGTTTCGGGCGAAATCGCAGAGGATATTACCAGTTATTACGCAACGAGCGAGCAGACTCCCACAGTCTGTGCTCTCGGTGTGCTTGTTAATCCCGATCTTACAATCAAAGCGGCGGGCGGATTTATCATTCAGCTTCTGCCGACTGCGATGGATGATACGATTGATAAGGTTGAGGAATGCATCAAGGATATCCCTTCGGTGACTCAGATGCTTACCGACGGTATGACTCCCGAACAGATTTGCCGAAGCGTACTTAAATTGTTTGAGCTTGATGCGCTCGACAGTTCAAGTCCCGAGTATAAGTGCAACTGTTCAAAAGACAGAGTTGCAAAGGCATTGTTGACTCTGGGCAAGGATGAACTTAAAGAAATGGCGAATGATCCCGTGACGGAGGTCAACTGTCATTTCTGTGACAAGCGATACAGATTCGCTCCTGCAGAGATTCTGAAACTTGCCGAATAAGAAGGAAAAACACCGCCCTCAGACCGACGGTTTGCGGGCGGTATGCCCCCTTGGAACGACCTGGAAATTATTCTTCAAAAGAATAATAAAAAAATCAAAAAATTTTTAAATTTTTTCAAAAAAAGGGTTGACAATTCCGAAAAAGTAGTGTATTATATAGCACGTCGCTTGACGAAAGTGAAGCGCAGAAATGTGGGAGCATAGCTCAGCTGGGAGAGCATCTGCCTTACAAGCAGAGGGTCACAGGTTCGAGCCCTGTTGTTCCCACCAATGGCCCGGTAGTTCAGTTGGTTAGAACGCTAGCCTGTCACGCTAGAGGTCGACGGTTCGAGCCCGTTCCGGGTCGCCATTGTTTTTCGGCCTGTAAATTTTATTTACAGGCTGAACTTATGCCTCTGTAGCTCAGTTGGTAGAGCA
>JAFVVQ010000063.1 GCA_017502085.1 Clostridia bacterium
CAGAATCCCGATCTGCCTATTAATTTCAGCATCAAAATGAATCTTGTTGAGGAGCTTTCGGCTTGCCTCAAAAAGATGGGAAAACGCATCAAAGTGAGTTACTTTTAAGGAGAATTGATATGAGAAAGTTTGATACAAAAGTTCAGCATCTCAAATATAAGGTTTTGAGAGAGGTTGCAAGACAAGCGTGGAACGATACCTTGTTTGACAACCTTCTCGATATTCCCAAAACCCTTGTTCCCGGAAATGAACCCACTATGCGTTGCTGTGTTTATAAAGAACGTGCAATTCTTGCCGAAAGAGTAAAAATTGCAATGGGCGGCGATAAACTTAACCCCAATGTCATTGAAGTTATAGATATTGCCTGCGACGAATGTCCCGTCGGCGGTTATGAGGTAACAAATGCCTGCCGCGGATGTCTTGCTCACAGATGCGAGGATGTATGTAAAAAGGGCGCAATTACATTCGATAATAACCACGTTGCACATATTGATAAATCAAAATGCGTTGAGTGCGGTGCGTGTGCAAAGGTTTGTCCTTACACAGCGATTGTCAGCCGAAAAAGACCTTGTCAGAGTGCTTGCAAAATAAAAGCTATTTCAATGAATGAGCAGAAAGCGGCAACTATCAACAACGATAAATGTACTGCTTGCGGTGCCTGCGTTTATCAGTGTCCCTTCGGTGCGATAATGGATAAATCATATATGGTAAACGTTATCGACATCATCAAAAAGAGCGAAGAGAACAAAAAATATAAGGTTTACGCAGTTGTTGCTCCGTCGATTTCAAGTCAGTTCACCTATGCAAAGCTCGGTCAGGTTATCAGCGGACTTAAAGAACTCGGATTCTTTACCGTAATTGAGGCTGCACTCGGTGCGGATATGGTTGCAATGGCTGAATCAAAAGAGCTTGCCGAAAAAGGCTTCCTCACAAGCTCCTGCTGTCCCGCATTCGTTTCTTATGTAAAATCTGCGTTCCCTCAACTTGCAGAGCATATTTCGCATAATCTTTCACCCATGGCGGCACTTGCAAAGTATATTAAAGAAACAAGCGAAGGCGCAAAGGTTGTTTTCATCGGACCTTGTACCGCAAAGAAAGCAGAGGCACAGCTTGAATCGGTCAAGCCATATGTTGACAGCGTGCTGACCTTTGAAGAACTTCAGGCGCTCTTTGACAGCAAGGATATTGACATCACAACTCTTGAAGAGGACGTGCTTGATAACGCATCATATTTCGGCAGAATTTTCGCAAGAAGCGGCGGACTTTCGGATGCAGTTTCGCAAGCAATGAAAGAGCAGAATATTGAGTTCGACCTCAAGCCTGCTGTCTGTGACGGAATTGAGGCGTGCAGAATGGCACTTCTCAAAAAGAGCAAGAATGTTCTTGACGCAAACTTCATTGAGGGAATGGCTTGTATCGGCGGATGCATCGGCGGGGCAGGATGTCTGACTCACGGCGAAAAGAACAAGTCCGAGGTTGATAAATACGGCAGAGAAGCAATGGAAAAAACAATCTCCGATGCCGTTTCAATTTTAAAATAACGAATCATATATCTACCCCCAATCTTTTACAAAAGCACCGAGTGATTAAGCATGGTGTTCATAAAACAGTAATTTGAAGAATTGTTATTTAGAGCATCTGTCCGACAGGGTTGGTAAAACAAATTCAGCAGGCGACATCCTTAAATGGTTGTTGCCTGCTTTGGCTTTTATATTATGTTTTCAACAAACTGCTTTGCGGCTCTTGCGGAGCGTGAGCCTTTTTCGAGAGCAAACTGTTCCGCTTTTATTTCAAGTTCAGCGGTATCGCATTTTATACCTTTTTTATTTGCAAGGCTGCGAACGATATCAAGATACGTCTCTTTGTTCGGTTTGTTGAAAGTGATATGAATTCCGAATCTGTCCGAGAGGGAGATAATTTCCTGAACGGTATCGTTGAAATGCACATCATCACCCTCACGGTCGCTGAATTTTTCTTTGACAAGATGACGGCGGTTGCTTGTTGCATAAATCACAACGTTCTTTGATTTTGCTGATACAGAGCCTTCAAGAACGGCTTTTAATGCGCTGAAATTATCGTCATCCTTCTGAAAAGACAAGTCATCAATAAACAGGATGAATTTCAGCGGATTTTCCGACAGCTCATCAAGAATTAACGGTATATCGTGAAGCTGTTCTTTACGCACCTCGATTATACGCAGCCCCTCTTTATAAAGCTCGTTCACAACGGCTTTTACCGTTGAGGATTTGCCCGTGCCTGCATCGCCTGTCAGAAGAATATTCGCCGCCGCTCTGCCTTCAAGCAGAGCTTTTGTGTTATCAAGAATAATTTTCTTTTCACGTTCATATCCGATAAGGTCGGAAAGCGCTGTTTCATCGGGATGAAGAACGGGAACGATTTTTCCGTTGTCAATTCGGAACATATGATTTTTCGCATAAATGCCGTAGCCGTATTTACCGATATTCCTTGTTCTCTTTGCGTAATTGTTTGCCAAATCAACCTTTTCAGATTTGAACACGGGAAGAAATCCGTTCCATTCAATCGCACTCTGAAGCTCTGCGGGAGTTAAATCTGCAACCGATTGCAAAATTTCAATCTCTGCATCAACGCATTTTTTCATCGTGGGCGAGCCTGCTTTTCCGCTGCCGATGATTTTAACATAAGCATTTTCGTTGTTACCGACAACGGTGTGTATGTGTCTTGCAAGGCTGACCTTGTTATTTTCATATAATGCGGAAACAAATTCGGAATAAAGGCTGATTTTTTCGGCCGTATCTGCATTTTCAACAGATTTCAGATATTTCATCAACCTGCTTATAACCGAATCCGAAAGCAACGCTCTGAAAATGCAGAGGGAATTCAGTTTTAAATATATCTCATTTAATTTTTCGTTCATCATTTCAGAATTGCACCCTCCGCTCCGCTTGAAACAAGTGCAGCGTATCTCTTTAGATAACCCGAAAGCTCTTTTTTCTTGGGAACAAAGTTTTTCATTCTTTCGGCAAGAATACTCTCATCAACCTTAAGTTCAAGCTTGTTTTCGGGGATGTTGATGCTGATGATATCACCGTCTTTAACAACACCTATCATACCGCCGCTTGCAGCTTCAGGCGAAACGTGACCGATACACGCTCCTCTTGTTGCACCGCTGAATCTGCCGTCTGTTATGAGTGCAACACTGTTGCCCAGACCCATTCCCATAATAGCCGACGTTGGGTTAAGCATCTCTCTCATACCGGGCCCGCCTTTCGGACCCTCGTAACGGATAACAACAACGTCGCCCGATTTAATTTTGCCTGCATTGATTGCCGCCTGCGCATCTTCTTCGCAGTCAAAAACTCTTGCAGGACCTTCGTGAACATGCATTTCGGGAAGGACGGCGGAACGTTTCACAACACTGCCGTCGGGCGCAAGGTTACCCCTGAGCACAGCAATTCCACCTGTTTCACTGTAAGGATTATCAACGGGTCTTATTACATCATGGTTGAGATTTATACTTCCTTCTATGTTTTCGCCAACGGTTTTACCCGTTACGGTGATACAATCGAGGTTCAAAAGATTTTTCTTTGAAAGCTCGTTCATAACCGCATAGACGCCGCCTGCTTCGTCAAGATCTTCAATATATGTTCTGCCTGCAGGTGCAAGATGACAGAGATTGGGAGTTTTTTCGCTTATCTTGTTTGCAATATCAAGATTGATTTCTATTCCGCATTCATGTGCGATTGCAGGAAGATGAAGCATACTGTTGGTTGAACATCCGAGAGCCATATCAACCGTCAGAGCATTCATAAATGCTTCTTCGGTCATTATGTCACGGGGACGGATATTTTTCTTCAGGACATCCATAACTGCCATACCTGCGTGCTTTGCAAGCTCAATTCTTGCGGAATAAACGGCAGGAATCGTTCCGTTGCCTTTGAGCCCCATACCGAGAGCTTCGGTCAGGCAGTTCATTGAGTTTGCGGTATACATACCCGAGCAGGAGCCGCAGGTCGGGCAGGTTTTGCACTCATATTCACGCAGCTTTTCTTCGGTGATTTTGCCTGCGCCGTATTCGCCGACAGCTTCAAACATCGAAGAAAGGCTTGTTTTTGCGCCGTTTACTCTGCCTGCAAGCATCGGTCCGCCGCTGACAAAAACCGTCGGTATATTCAGCCTTGCCGCCGCCATAAGCATACCGGGCACATTCTTATCGCAGTTGGGCACCATAACAAGAGCATCAAAGCCGTGAGCAAGCGCCATTGCTTCGGTTGAATCGGCAATAAGGTCACGGGTTACGAGCGAATATTTCATACCTGTATGACCCATTGCAATGCCGTCGCAAACAGCAATTGCAGGAAAAACAATCGGTGTTCCGCCTGCCATTGCAACGCCGAGCTTGACAGCATCGACGATTTTGTCAATATTCATATGACCGGGCACGATTTCGTTATATGAGCTGACTATTCCGACAAGCGGTCTTTCCGTTTCTTCGTCAGTCAGACCGAGTGCGTGATATAAAGCTCTGTGGGGAGCATTCTGTGTTCCGAATTTCAGAGAATCACTTTTCATAAAAATCAATCCTTATCAGTTATTGATGAGTTTATCTTCGCCGTTCCAGCTGTAAAGCTTTCTGATATCCTCGCCGACGACTTCCGACGGATGCTCGCTTGCGATTTTACGCATAGCGTTGAAATGAACCTGACTTCCTGCATCGGACATATCAAGCAAAAATTCCTTTGCAAATGTGCCGTCCTGAATATCCTTGAGAATTTTCTTCATAGTTTTCTTTGTTTCTTCGGTTATGATTTTAGGACCTGTTACGTAGTCGCCGTACTCTGCGGTGTTGGATATTGAATATCTCATGCCTGCAAAACCGCTCTGATAGATAAGGTCAACGATGAGCTTCATTTCGTGAATGCATTCAAAATATGCATTTCGAGGGTCATAGCCTGCTTCAACAAGAGTTTCAAAGCCTGCCTGCATAAGAGCGCAGACACCGCCGCAAAGAACAGCCTGCTCACCGAAAAGATCGGTTTCGGTTTCTGTTCTGAAATTGGTTTCAAGAACGCCCGCTCTTGCACCGCCGATACCGAGAGCATAAGCAAGACCGATATCCCACGCATCACCCGTTGCATCCTGCTCAACGGCAATAAGACAAGGAACGCCTTTGCCTGCCTGATATTCGCTTCTGACGGTATGACCGGGGCCCTTGGGTGCAATCATAATAACGTTGACGTTCTTCGGAGGCTTGATGCAGCCGAAATGAATGTTGAATCCGTGAGCAAATGCAAGGGTTTTGCCCTCTGTAAGGTTGGGCTCAATGCTTTCTTTGTAGAGCTTTGCTTGTTTTTCATCGTTAATGAGAATCATAATAACGTCAGCATTCTTTGCTGCATCGGCGACAGTCATAACCTTAAGACCCTGTGCTTCTGCCTTTGCCCAGCTCTTTGAGCCTTCGTAAAGACCTACTATAACATCAACACCGCTGTCCTTGAGATTGAGTGCGTGAGCGTGACCCTGCGAGCCGTAACCGATAATCGCAACGGTTTTACCGCTTAACTTCTGAAGATCGCAATCCTGCTGATAGAATATTCTTGCCATAATAATTACCCCTTTTTAAAGATTTAAGTTTTGACGCAGTATTGAACTGCCTTTTTCTATTGATGCCGTACCCGTTCGGCAGATTTCAAGGATGGTAAAATCCTTCATAAGAGAAATAAAATCGTCCATTTTTGTTCCGTTGCCGATGAGCCTCAAAACAATGGAATCACGGGAATAATCAATGGTTTCCGCTTTGAACGCTTCTGCCGCCGAATGGATTTCTTCTCTTGCGGCAGGGTCGTTTTTAAGTTTAATGAGCATCAGCTCACAGCTTAAGGAATTTTCGTTTGTCAGCTCTTTTATTGAGCATACATCGGGCAGTTTATAAAGCTGATTCACAAGCTGAACCTTGCCTTCTTCTTCGCCGTCAAAGCTGAACGTGATTCGTGAAAATTCAGCCGATTCAGTTTCGCTTGCGGTTATTGAGCTGATGTTGAACTGCCTTCTTCTGAACATACTCGTAAGGCGGTTAAGAACGCCGAATTGATTTCTCACAAGCACAGCCAAAGTATATCTGTTCATTTCACCGCCTCCAATTCTGTCATAATATCGTCCATACTGCCACCCGGCGGAAGCATGGGAAGAACAAATTCATCTTTATCAATCAAGCAGTCAATAACAAAAGTTCCGTTATATGAAAATGCTTTTTCAAGAGCATTTTCAAGTTCACCGAGGTTTGTTATCGCCATACCGTCTGCACCGAAAGCCTTTGCGAGCGAAACGAAATCGGTTTTTCGGTTAAGAACGGTATTTGAATAATGCTTATCATAGAAAAGGGTCTGCCATTGACGCACCATTCCGAGAACTCCGTTATTCATAATCAGAATAACAAGCGGAACGTTATAAGCAACTGCGGTTGCAAGCTCCTGAAGTGTCATTCCGAAGCTGCCGTCACCCGTTACAAGAACGCTTCTCTCCTTTGTTCCGAACGCCGCACCGATTGCCGCACCCGTTCCGAAGCCCATCGTACCGAGTCCGCCGCTTGAAACAAAACGGCGTGAAGTTCTGAAATTAAGGTTTTGTGCCGACCACATCTGATGCTGACCGACATCGGTGCAAACGGCGGTGTTTTCGCCGAGATGTTTGTTAAGAGTCAAAATTGCGTTTCTCGGTGTGAGACCTTCACGCTTATCGGTAAAGCGTTCTTCATCTTTAAGAAAATCAGCCACTTTTTCTGACCATTCAGTTTTTTTGTTTTCAACCAACATCGGCATAAGTTTTTGAAGCGTAAGCTTCACGTCACCCCGAAGCCCGCAGGCGGCATTGACTGTTTTGCAAAGCTCCGAGCCGTCAACGTCAATGTGAATGATTTTTGCGCCTGTTGCAAATTTCCGGCGGTTACCCGTAACACGGTCATTGAAACGGACACCGAGAGATATTATGCAGTCTGCGTTGTGCATTGCCATTGACGATGCATAGTGCCCGTGCATTCCTTGCATTCCGAGAAATCTCGGGTTATCCGTCGGGATTGCGGAAAGTCCCATAAGAGAGCATCCGACGGGAGCATCGATTTTTTCAGCGAGAGCAAGCATTTCTTCCTGCGCATCTGCGGTTATAAGTCCGCCGCCGAAATAGATGAACGGGCGTTCAGATGAGTTTATAAGCTTTGCCGCTTCTTCAATTCTGATATCCTTTGCGGCGTGGCTTTGTTCTTTTTCAGCAGGCGGTTTCGGTTCATATTCACACGATGCAATCTGAACATCTTTTGGAACATCAATGAGCACGGGACCCGGTCTGCCCGACTTTGCAAGCACAAACGCTTCACGGATTGTATCCGCCAGATTTTCAACCTCGCCAACAAAATAATTGTGTTTAGTAATCGGCAAGGTCACACCCGTTATGTCAATTTCCTGAAAGCTGTCCGAGCCTATCTGCGTTGTGGGAACGTTGCCGCAGATTGCAACCATCGGGATTGAATCAAGATAAGCGGTTGCGATGCCCGTTACAAGATTTGTTGCACCCGGTCCCGACGTTGAAATAACAACGCCGACCTTGCCCGTTGTGCGTGCATATCCGTCTGCGGCGTGTGCCGCACCCTGCTCGTGGGCGGTGAGGATATGCGTTATTTCATTCTGATATTTATAAAGCGAATCGTAAACGTTCAAAATCTGACCGCCGGGATAGCCGAAAACTGTTTCGCACCCTTGTTCAATCAGGGTTCTGACGATTATATCCGCACCTGATAATTTCACATTATCACTTCCTCTCAAGCTATATTTATACGGGGTAATATCCCACGCGCTATTTTGTTGAATCCATCATTTCGATACCTCCGCAACGGTATCAATTTCAACAAGCACGTTTTTCGGGAGTTCTTTAACCGCAACGCATGAGCGTGCGGGCTTGCCCGTGAAATATCTGCCGTAAACCTCATTGAATGCGGCAAAATCGCTCATATCTTTAAGAAAACAAACCGTTTTAACAACGTTTTTAAGTCCGCTGCCTGCCGATTCAAGAACGGCTTTTATATTTTTGCAAACCTGCTCGGTCTGCTCTGTTATTGTCTGTGCTTCAACCGCACCGCTTTCGGGGTTGATAGCTATCTGACCCGATGTGAAAACAAATCCGTTTGTAACAATAGCCTGCGAATAGGGGCCGATTGCATCGGGTGCGTTTTTTGTATAAATAACATTCATGGTAATTCTCCTTATTCTACTATTTTGAAGCCCTCTGCTTTAAGTGCTTCTTTGATTTCAAGAACGTGGTCATAATTACGGGTTTCCATTGTGATTCGCAGATAACAACCGTTCACGCTTTCCGTGCTGCCTGCACGCTCGTGATGAACGCCCGTAACATTACCGCCGCAGTCTGCAATAATTCTTGAAACGTCTTTAAGCTGACCCGGTTTATCAATCAGTTCAATGAGCATACTCGAAGTTCTGCCCGATTTGATAAGACCTCGTTTGATTACTCTTGAAAGGCTTGTAACGTCGATGTTTCCGCCCGAAACAAGGCTGACAACTTTTTTGCCCTGAATGGGGAATTTGTTGAACATTGCCGCCGCAACGGAAACAGCTCCCGCACCTTCGGCAATCATTTTCTGTTTTTCGATAAGTTCAAGAATTGCGCCTGCGATTTCATCTTCGGTAACAAGAGCGATATCGTCAACATACTTGTTGATTAACTCAAAGGTGTGTTCGCCGGGTTGTTTAACAGCAATGCCGTCTGCGATTGTGGAAACAGAATCAAGACATTCAATATTTCCGCTTTTCAGCGAATTGAACATGCTCGGGGCACCTGCCGCCTGAACGCCGTAAACCTTGATTGAGGGTCGGATTGATTTGAGTGCATAAGCAACGCCCGAAATAAGACCGCCGCCGCCAATCGGAACGATAACCGCATCAACATCGTCTAGGTCGCTTGCAATTTCAAGACCGATTGTGCCCTGACCTGCAATCACCGCTTCATCGTCGAACGGATGAACAAAGGTGTAACCCATTTCATCTTTAAGCTGAAGTGCCTTTGCATAAGCATCGTCATAGCAACCGTTGACAAGGCAAACATCAGCACCGTAGCTCTTCGTTGCTTCAACCTTTGAAATCGGTGCGCTGTCGGGCAGGCAAATCAGCGATTTGATTCCGTGTTTTGACGCTGCAAGCGCAACGCCTTGTGCGTGATTTCCTGCCGAACACGCTATAACGCCTCTAGCTTTTTCCTCATCGGAAAGTGTAGCGATTTTATAGCCCGAGCCTCGCAGCTTGAAAGAGCCTGTTTTCTGTAGGTTTTCGGGTTTCAGATATAGTCCGCAATCGGCGGCAATTCCGTTTGAGGGAACAACCTTTGTTGCTCTTATAATGTCCTTAAGCACCACCTGTGCTTCAAAAATCTTGTCAAGCGTCAACATTTCACTACACTCCATTCGTGATAAAATAAAAACAAAAAATCCCATCTCTTTAAATAATTAAAGAGACAGGATTTCTAATACAAAATAATTAAAAATCTTGCGGTACCACTCTTCTTGCCGCCCCGAAAGGCGACCACTCACTGCGACCAACATCGCGCCCTGCTGTAACGGTCAGGCTCCGTCCTCCCTATGTATCAAAAGATTGGTTCGGGTAGGCTGCTCAGAGGAGAGCTTGCAAATAAGACCTTCCGTTGACTCGCACCACCCGTCAACTCTCTGAAGCAGGTACAAACCGCTTATTCCTCGTCATAGCTTTTATGGTAGTTACACTACAAAAACACGACTAACACCGCTCCCCGCTGTAACGGTCGGGCTCCGTCTGCCTTACTCAAAAATCTTTCAGGCTCGCCGCTCTGAGGTGATTTAGCCTTGATAAATCCGTCCGCCGATTCACACCAACCATCGGCTCTCTGATGCGGGATTAATCTGCCGCTCCTCGTCATTGCGTTTATGAGTTATTAAATTGTTGTCATTATAGCACCGTGAAAAACTGCCGTCAATTGCAAAAATTCACAAAAAATTATTTGCTTTACCGATTTAAAGTTTTGCACTTTTAACAAAGTAATGCGGTGCATTATTTTATAAAATATTTTATTAATCGGTCAAAACAAATTTCCATTTGCAACAGCAGGAATTATCGGTTATATCTGGATAACAGCTTGTTATTATCATTCAGAACAGAAAAAAGGCCGTCAAAAAGACTGACTTTTCCTAATAAATTACATTCTGCAGGAAATCCTGCGCCAAAAGGACGGCATTGTTTGTTCTAACAAAATTCTAACAAACGGACAAAAAATGAGTTTTTGCATGAATCCAAGCATATCAACACTTGCAGA